>NZ_BAAACA010000062.1:0-15748 GCF_039521265.1 Streptomyces crystallinus
GGACGCTTCCTTTGTTCCCGTTTCCGGGCCCTCCGGGCGCTTCCTTCGTTTCCGACTCTATCAGACTCTTTCGTGTCCGATTCCCGGTCGGCGGGATTTGCTTTCGGGGTTTTCGCTTTCGCGGTTTCCCTTTCGGCGTGGTCACTACTTTAGCTGATTTCCCGGGCGGCTCATAATCGGGCCGCATCGAGCCGACGAATCCGAATTCCGGCATGCCGAAACAAGGACCCGTTGGGGTCAGTCGTAGGTAGTGGGTGGCCGCTTCGGGGTGCTGAACAGCAGGGCCCGTCTCAAGCGGCTCGGGCTACGTTAGGCCTCCGGCCGGGGCGAGTCAAGTTGCGCGTCGGCGTGGCTGATGCGCGCGATACGGGCTGACTGTCGGGTCGTCAGCGATCCAGAACCGCCACGGATGCGGGGCGCCTTCGCCGCCCACCCCGGTACGCGGTCCGCTGCGTACCAGGTCGGCGGGCGGCGGGGTCCCCGTAAGTACGGAGAGCGGGGCATCCGGGGTACAGACGTCCGCGCCGTCCAGGGCGCGGTCGACGTCCAGGGCCGTGGCGAGCCGGGCCGGGCCTTTGGCCAGTTCTCTCTCGTTTTTGGCTGAGATCCGACGTTTGCGCGCCAGCTCCGCGCCTACCTGGATCTCTCCGGCCCGCAGCAGGACCCCGCTCGCCCTGCCCTCCGGCCCGCACACCATGTTCAGGCAGTGCCACATCCCGTACGTGAAGTAGACGTACGCATGGCCGGGCGGGCCGAACATCACGCCGTTGCGTGCTGTGCGGCCGCGGAAGGCGTGCGATCCGGGGTCGTTCGCGCCGTCGTACGCCTCCACCTCGGTCAGTCTCAGCTCGATCGGCCCGTCGGCGGTCTGGCGCACCAGGGTGCGGCCGAGGAGGTCGGGGGCGACCTCCAGGACGGGGCGGTCGAAGAAACCGCGCGGAAGTGGCGTACGTTCGGGGGCCGCGATCATGGCGTCCGAGGGTACCGGGTGGGGAGACGGAACCGGAGGCCGTGGTGATGCGTTTAGTGGGGGCAGGATCTATGGAGGGAACAGCATGGGGTTCAAGCGTCTGCTCGCGAGTCTGGGTGCCGGTGGCGCGTCGGTCGAGACGGAGCTGACCGAGGCGAACGTGGTGCCGGGCGGTGTCGTCCAGGGCGAGGTGCGGATCCAGGGCGGATCGGTGGACCAGCAGATCGAGGGACTCTCGGTCGGCCTCCAGGCGCGTGTCGAGGTCGAGGGCGGTGACCACGAGACCAAGCAGGACATCGAGTTCACCAAGCTCCGGCTTGGCGGTGCGTTCGAGCTGAAGGCCGGCGCGGTGCACGTGGTGCCGTTCGGCCTGGAGATTCCGTGGGAGACGCCGGTCACCACGGTCGACGGCCAGCCGCTGCGCGGGATGCACATCGGTGTGACGACGGAGCTGGAGATCGCGCGTGCCGTGGACTCGGGCGACCTGGACCCGGTCAACGTGCACCCGCTCCCGGCGCAGCAGGCGATCCTCGACGCCTTCATCCAGCTGGGCTTCCGCTTCAAGAGCGCGGACATGGAGCGCGGCCACATCCGGGGCACGCGCCAGCGGCTGCCGTTCTACCAGGAGATCGAGTTCTACGCGCCGTCGGAGTACCGGGGCCTGAACCAGGTGGAGCTGACCTTCGTCGCGGACGACCGGGCGATGGACGTCGTCCTGGAGATGGACAAGAAGCCGGGCCTGTTCAGCGAGGGCAGCGACTCGTACCGCTCGTTCCAGGTGGGTCTGAACGACTTCCAGGGGACGGACTGGGCGGCATATCTGCACCAGTGGCTCGCCGAGGTCGGCGGCCGGCGCAACTGGTTCTAGGCTCGGCCCCAGTCACGGATACCGATCAGCCGCATACCGATCAGGAGGTGCCCGCGTGAGCGAGCTCAAGAGGCCGCCGCTCCCCCATGACTTCCACCCCGAGGTGCCCTCGTTCACCGTGGTGAGCGAGGACGTCCAGGAGGGTGCGCCGCTTCAGGACGCCCAGGTGTACGCGGAGGGGAACACCTCTCCTCACCTGCGGTGGGAAGGGTTCCCGGCAGAGACCGAGAGCTTCGCGGTGACGTGCTTCGACCCGGACGCGCCGACGGGCAGCGGGTTCTGGCACTGGGTGGTGTTCGACATCCCGAAGTCGGTGACCGAGCTGCCGGTCGGCGCGGGCAGCGGCAAGTTCGAGGGTCTGCCGGCCGGAGCGGTGCAGGTCCGCAATGACTACGGGGCGAAGGAATTCGGCGGCGCGGCCCCGCCGGCCGGCGAGTCGCACCGCTATGTCTTCACGGTGTACGCGGTGGATTCCGCGAAGCTGGGACCGGACGCGGAGGCCTCGCCCGCCGTGGTCGGATTCAATCTGCGTTTCCATACGCTGGCACGCGCCCAGCTGATCGGTACGTACACGGGTCCCTCGAACAGCTGACTCCGGGTAGCTGATCGTTCCTTCATTGTTTGCCCTGCTCTGGTCTTGGAGAGATCAGAGCAGGGCATTTTTAATGCGTTGTCCGTCGTGGCCGGCCCGGCCAGAGTTGATCCAAGCCCGCCAGGGGGTGGGCCGGCACTACGCGGAGGTGGGCACAATGCGGGACACGCTGGTACTGAACGCGAGCTTCGAGCCGCTGTCGACGGTCACTCTCAACCGTGCGGTCGTGCTGGTCCTCCAGGACAAGGCCGTCGTCGAGCAGGAGCATCCGGAGCTGCGGATGCGTGCGGCGGCGGTGGAGATACCGGTGCCGCGGGTGATCAGGCTCTGCCGGTACGTACGGGTGCCCTTCCGAAGACAGGCTCCGTGGTCGAGGAGGGGGGTGTTGGTCCGGGACCAGCACCGGTGCGCGTACTGCGGCAGGCGCGCGACGACCGTGGACCATGTGGTGCCGCGGGCCCAGGGCGGCCGCGACAGCTGGCTGAACACGGTGGCGTCCTGCGCGGAGGACAACCACCGCAAGGCCGACCGGACGCCGGAGGAGGCGGGGATGCCGCTGTTGCGGGAGCCGTTCGTGCCGTCGCCCGCTGACGCGATGCTGCTCGGCATGGCGGCCGGGGATCGGTCCGCTCTGCCGGAGTGGCTCGCTCGCGGGGCCGCGTAGTGCTGCGCTAGGGCGTGTCTTTCGGGTGCGGACCGTGCGTGGCTGGGCGCGCAGGTCCCCGGGCCCCTTGGGGTGACCCAGCGAAGGCCCGCCTCCTCTTGGAGGCGGGCCCCACTTGTTCTCAGCTTCTCAGCGCAGTACTAGCTGCACGATCGCCACCACTCCCACCGCGATGATCACCCCTCGTAGCACCGCGGGCTTCAGGCGGCGGCCCACCTTGGCGCCGATCTGGCCGCCTATCGTCGAGCCGACCGCGATGAGCAGGACCGCCGTCCAGTCGAAGTCGGCGACGAAGAGGAAGAAGACCGCGGCGACTCCGTTGACCAACGCCGCGAGGATGTTCTTGACGGCGTTGACGCGCTGGAGGCTCTCGGGGAGCAGCAGGCCCATCAGGGAGAGGTAGAGGACGCCCTGCGCCGCGCCGAAGTAGCCCCCGTACACGCTGGCGAGGAAGAGGCCGACGAGCAGGACGGGGCCGCCGTCGGGGTGGGCCCGGGTGCCGGTGGCCTCGCGGCGGCGCTTGACGGCGGCGGCGATGCGCGGCTGGAGGAGGACGAGCAGCAGCGCGATGCCGACCAGTACGGGGACGATCGCGTCGAACGCGTCGGAGGGCAGGGCGAGCAGCAGGATCGCGCCGACCAGGCCGCCCACCAGACCGGTGGAGGCGAGGCGCAGGATGCGGCGGCCCTGGCCGCTCAGTTCGCGGCGGTAGCCGATGGCTCCGCTGATGGAGCCGGAGACCAGGCCGAGGGTGTTGGACACGTTCGCCGTGATCGGCGGGAGACCGGTGGCCAGCAGCACGGGGAAGGTGATCAGGGTGCCTGAGCCGACGATGGTGTTGATGGTGCCGGCGCCGATACCGGCCGCGAAGACCGCGAGTGCTTCCCAGATGGACAACGCCATCTCCTTACACGATCAGTGAGACGCCTCCCCGCCATGGAGGTCGAGGGGCCGCACTGATCATGCACGGATGAGGGAGGACGCAGGCAACCGCGTTCAGTCGACGGGCGGTTCTTCGCGGCGCTCGGCGCCCGTGTTGAAGCCGGGTACTCCCCCGCCGAGGTTGCCGAACGCGCCGGACAGACCCTTGAGCGCGTCGCCGATCTCGCTGGGCACGATCCAGAGCTTGTTGGCGTCGCCCTCGGCGATCTTCGGGAGCATCTGGAGGTACTGGTAGGAGAGGAGCTTCTGGTCGGGGTCGCCCGCGTGGATGGACTCGAAGACCGTACGGATCGCCTGGGCCTCGCCCTCGGCGCGCAGGGCGGCGGCCTTGGCCTCGCCCTCGGCGCGCAGGATCGCGGACTGCTTCTCGCCCTCGGCGCGCAGGATCTCGGACTGCCGGACACCTTCGGCCTGGAGGATCGCGGCGCGCTTGTCACGGTCGGCGCGCATCTGCTTCTCCATCGAGTCCTGGATGGAGGTCGGCGGCTCGATGGCCTTGAGCTCGACGCGGTTGACGCGGATGCCCCACTTGCCGGTGGCTTCGTCGAGGACGCCGCGCAGGGCCGCGTTGATCTCCTCGCGGGAGGTGAGGGTCCGCTCCAGGTCCATGCCGCCGATGATGTTGCGCAGCGTGGTGACGGTGAGCTGTTCGATCGCCTGGATGTAGCTGGCGACCTCGTACGTGGCGGCGCGGGCGTCGGTCACCTGGTAGTAGATGACGGTGTCGATGTTGACGACCAGGTTGTCCTGGGTGATCACCGGCTGCGGCGGGAACGGCACGACCTGCTCGCGCAGGTCGATGCGGTTGCGGATGGAGTCGATGAACGGGACGACGATGTTCAGGCCCGCGTTCAGCGTCCTCGTATAGCGGCCGAAGCGTTCCACGATGGCGGCGCTGGCCTGCGGGATCACCTGGATGGTCTTGATCAGGGCGATGAAGACCAGCACCACCAGAATGATCAGGACGATGATGATCGCTGACATCGCGTTCCCCGTGCCTTTCTTGCCTCTAGGAAGTGCCCGGCAGCTCTGCGGCTACCGGCCCGGACGATCCTGGCATGGTTCACATGACGATGGCAGTCGCTCCGTCGATCTCGACCACATCGACCTGCTGTCCGGGTTCGAACGACTGGCCGTCGTCGAGGGTGCGGGCCGACCACACCTCGCCCGCGAGCTTGATCCGGCCGCCGCTGCCGTCGACTCTCTCCAGGACGACGGCCTGACGGCCCTTCAGTGCGTCGATGCCGGTGGCGAGGTGGGGCCGCTCGGCGCTGTGCCGGGCCGCGATGGGCCGGACGACGGCGATGAGGGCCACCGAGACCACGACGAAGACGAGGACCTGTGCGACGGTGCCCAGCCCCAGGCCCGCGGCCACGGCGGCGGCGACCGCGCCGACGGACAGCATGCCGAACTCCGGCATGGCGGTCAGCACCAGGGGGATCCCCAGACCTGCCGCCGCGATCAGCCACCCAACCCATGCGTCCACGAGGTCATGGTAGGTCCGGGCACCCCGTCACGGACAGTGCGCCCGCGATCCCGCCGGGCGTCAGGCGAGCGGGAGGCCGGTGGCGGAGTAGCGGTCGCCGCGGTGCTCGACGACGAGCGGGAGCCCGAAGCAGAGGGAGAGGTTGCGGGAGGTGAGCTCGGTCTCCATGGGGCCGGCGGCGAGCACCTTGCCCTGACGGATCATGAGGACGTGGGTGAAGCCGGGGGCGATCTCCTCGACGTGGTGCGTGACCATGACCATCGAGGGCGCGTACGGGTCGCGGGCGAGGCGGCCGAGGCGGCGGACCAGGTCCTCGCGGCCGCCGAGGTCGAGACCGGCGGCGGGCTCGTCGAGGAGCAGCAGCTCGGGGTCGGTCATCATGGCGCGGGCGATCAGGGTGCGCTTGCGCTCGCCCTCGGAGAGGGTGCCGAACTTGCGGTCGAGGTACTCGGTCATGCCGAGCCGGTCGAGGAAGGCGCGGGCGCGCTCCTCGTCGACGGCGTCGTACTGCTCCTGCCAGGTGGCGGTCATGCCGTACGCGGCGGTGAGCACCGTCTGGAGCACGGTCTGGCGCTTGGGGAGCTTGTCGGCCATGGCGACGCCGGCCATGCCGATGCGCGGGCGCAGCTCGAAGACGTCGACCTTGCCGAGCGGGTCGCCGAGGATCTTCGCCGTGCCGGTGGTCGGGAAGAGGTAGCTGGAGGCGATGTTGAGGAGGGTGGTCTTGCCGGCGCCGTTGGGGCCGAGGATCACCCAGCGCTCACCCTCCTTGACCGACCAGGAGACGTCGTCCACCAGAGCGCGTCCGTCGCGGACCACGGATACGTCCACCAGCTCCAGTACATCGCTCATGAGCGCGTTGTCTCCCCATGCAATCGTCTTGAGGTCCGGGCTGGGCCTGTGGGCAGGGTCCCGGTTGAAATCTCCCAGACAAAACCTACGCCACTGAGGGAGTGGACCTGCCGTGAGGGCCAGTACCTAGGCTGGGTCCATGTTCTCGGAACCACGTTCAGGTCGGCTGGCCGCATGGGGAAACGCCCTGTTGGCCGGGAAAGCATCGCCGGACGACGCCGCTTCGGCGATCGTCGGTGACGACACGGTGCACCGGGTGGCGGGGCTGCCGGGTGAGGCGGCGCCGGTGGGGCTCACGCTGGCGCTCGGGCGGCTGCGCGGGCTCGGGGTGACGGGCTTCCGGGTCGCGCTGCCCGCGCCGGGGCACCCGCTGGGACTCAGCGGGCCGCCGGAGTTCAACGCGCGGGCGCTGGAGGCGCAGGAGGCGGTCGTCGGGTTCGGGGCGCCGCACGGGCTGGTGCCGGAGGTGAGCGAGGTGGGGCCCGCGGGTGATGTGCGGGTCGAGGTGCTGTGGCGGTGCATGGCGGTACGGGAGGCGCCGCCGGCGGACGTTCCCTCGCTCGGGGAGGCGGAGCGGGAGCTGGCGGAGGCGCTGCGGGAGGCGACGGCCGTCCTGACCCGCCTCGACGTGGCCGGGTCGGGGCCGGCGGCCCAGGCGGCGATCGACGCGTACCGGGCGCGGGCGGAGGGGCCGGACGAGTCGGTGCTGGCTCCCGGGTATCCGCCACGGGCGGTACGGGTGCTGGAGCTGGCCCGGCGGGTGGGGCTCCTGGTGGACGTGGCGCACGGGGCGCAGGACGTCGGGGGCGCGGTGAGCGCGTCGGAGCTGGGGGCTCGGGCGGAGGCGTTGCGGCCGGTGGAGCGGGTGGCTCGGCGGGCTCGGGTGGCGGCGTACAACGCGTATGTGGAGGGGGTCGCGCGGGGTTAGTTCCCCCACCCCGCCCGTTCCCTCAACCCTCCGGGGGTGGGTGGGGGTGGAGGTCCGTCTTCCCGGGGCTGCGCCCCGGACCCCCTGTTCGTCTGCGGGCCGTGGTGGGCTGGTCGCGCAGTTCCCCGCGCCCCTCAGGGGGTTGCCGGCAGCCGGAGAGACCGGCTCAGCCCCGAGATCTTTCAGGGGCGCGGGGAACTGCGCGAGAAGAGGCCACGAGCCGCACCCGAACGGGCCGTCCTACCCAGGGGCGCGGGGAACGGCGCGAGCAACCGCCCACTCACCCGCGGACAAAGGCCGGGCCGAGAAGGGGCGCGCCCCCCAGGACCTCACACGTTGGAGGACTCGTTGCCGAACGCCGGGTTCAGGAGGCCGATCACGTTGACCGAGTTGCCCGTCGCGTTGACGGGGACCTGGACCGGGACCTGCACCAGGTTGCCGGAGACGACGCCCGGGGAGTTCTCGGCGACCCCGTCCGCCGTCGCGCCGCCGTGGGCGGCCGCCGCACCCGCCCCGGCTGCGACGATTCCTCCGGCGACCATGGCGACGGCGGCGGCCTTCTTCAGGTTCTTCACTTCAGGTTCCTCCTGGTCTCGCCGCGGCGGTCCGCCGCGGCACGCCATGGAGAACGCCCACCCGTCGCCGGGGATGCGCCGGACGGGTGACATCCACCCGACGGTATGAATCTCTCACCGGACCATGACGATCCGTATTTACTTATGGGCGTCTTTGCTCATGGACGCCGGTCAGTCCGTCAGGCCGTGCCGGACCGCCCACAGGGCCGCCTGGGTGCGGTCCGCGAGGTCCAGTTTCATGAGGATGTTGGAGACGTGCGTCTTGACCGTCTTCTCGGAGAGGACCAGGGCCCGGGCGATCTCGCGGTTGGAGCGGCCGTCAGCGATGAGGCCGAGGACCTCGCGCTCGCGCTCGGTGAGGGAGGTGCCGCGCCCCTGGCCGCCGCCCGCGTCGTCCTGGGAGAGCAGCGCGCCCGCGACCTCCGGCTGGAGCAGCACATGCCCGGCGTGCACCGAGCGGATCGCGCCGGCCAGCGCCTCCGGGTCGACGTCCTTGTACACATAGCCCGCCGCGCCCGCCCGCAGCGCGGGCACCACCGTGCGCTGCTCGGTGAAGCTGGTGACGATCAGCACCTTCGCCGGGTTGGCCAGCGAGCGCAGCTTGCGCAGCGCCTCGATGCCGTCCATGCCGGGCATCTTCACGTCCATCAGGACGACGTCCGGCTTGAGCTCCTCGGCGCGGGCGACCCCCTCGGCGCCGTCGGCGGCCTCGCCGACGACCTCTATGTCGTCCTGGATCTCCAGGAACGTCCGCAGCCCGCGGCGGACCACCTGGTGGTCGTCGACCAGGAGGACTTTGATGCTGTCAGCCACCTGGCACCTCCATCTCGATCGTGGCGCCCTCGCCGGGCGCCGATTTCACGATGAGCCGGCCCCCGACGCCGCTCGCCCGGTGCCGCATCGACACCAGGCCGAGGTGACGGCCGGCGCGGCGGACCGCCCGGGGCTCGAATCCTCGGCCGTCGTCGACGACCCGCAGGGCGGCGCCCTGGCCGCGCCTGATGAGGACGACCGAGACGTGTTCGGCCTCCGAGTGGCGCAGGGCGTTGTGCAGCGCCTCCTGGGCGACGCGCAGCAGCGCCTCCTCCTGGGCGGGCGGCAGGGCGCGCACCCCGCAGTTCTCGAAGGTGACCTCGGCGCTGTGGGCGCGGTCGAGGACCTGGATCTGGGTGCGCAGCGTGTTGATGAGGCCGTCCTCCTCCAGCGCGGCCGGGCGCAGCTCCACCACGGCCGCGCGCAGCTCGTCGGCGGCCTCCGCGGCGAGCGCGGCGACCTGCTGGAGCTCGCCCTTGGCGCGCGCGGGGTCGCGGTCGACCAGGGCGGCGGCCGCCTGGGCGGTGAGCCGGAGCGAGAAGAGCTTCTGGCTGACCGCGTCGTGCAGCTCGTGGGCGAGGCGGGTGCGCTCCTCGGTGATGGTGAGCTCGCGGCTGCGCTCGTACAGCCGGGCGTTGGTCAGGGCGATCGCCGCGTGCTGGGCGAGGATGCCGAGCAGTTCGGCGTCGTCCTCGGTGAAGCCGCAGCCGCCCTCCGGCTTGGGGCAGCGCTTGTTGGCGAGGAAGAGGGTGCCCAGCGTGTCGTCGCCGTCGCGGATCGGCACGCCCAGGAAGTCGGACATGTCGGGGTGGGTGGCGGGCCAGCCGCCGAAGCGGGGGTCCTTGCGCACGTCCGGGAGCCGCTCGGCCTGCTTGTCGTGGAGCATCGCCGCGAGGATGCCGTGCTGGCGCGGCAGGGGGCCGATCGCCTTCCACTGCTCGTCGCTGACGCCGTCCACCACGAACTGTGCGAAGCCGCCGTGGTCGTCGGGGACGCCGAGGGCCGCGTACTCCGCGTCGAGCAGGTCGCGGGCCGAGGCGACGATCGTCTTGAGGACGTCGCGCACCTCCAGATGCCTGCTCATCGCGAGGAGCGCGGTGCTCACGGCGGCGAGGCCGGAGCTCGGTCGGTGGCTCATGGGATCACCGTACCCGCGGGGTGTGACGGTCCGTATCCGCCTGTGGACGGCGCGGGGCTGGGTCCCCGGGACTAGGTCGATGGTCGATGTGTGACGCCCGCGCGCGGGGTAGGCGTGGTGGACGGGCTGCTGACCGGGCCGCACGGGCTCTCTGCCTCTGGCACGAGTTCGGCGACGTCCGCCTCATCCTTCCGGACGAGAGCCATTACGCACCGAATTGCTCCTGCAACTCATGGTGAGACTGTTACGGGGTCGATGTGAGCCCGCGCATAGGACGCACATCACTTACGAAGCAGCGTAGTGGATTCATAAAGGCCCTGTGAGCGTGGTGAGCAGGGGCGGGAGCTGCTTTTTCCCGGCCCCTGATCCACTATCCCGCTTCGTACGTCACACCTTTGCCACAGGATTTTGCGGCCGCTAAGAATGGCTCCCGTCGCACAGCGCTGCGGCTCACCGCCGCGGCGCTTTCGTGTGCCGTCCCCGCCATTCGGAAGAGGTCCCACAACCATGCCCGAGTCCAGCAACCCTGGTCACAGTCGTCTGAACAAGACGCACAAGATCTCGATTGCCGGTGTCGCCGCTCTCGGCGCCGCCGCCCTCGCCATCTCTGTCCTGCCGGGCAGCGGCGAGTCGGGTACCGCCGTGGCCGCCGAGCCCGTGGCCTTCTCCGTGACGGCCGCCAACACCAACGCCAAGGCCGTCGGCGCGAACATCGCCAAGCAGCACGTCACCGCCGTCAAGCAGGCCAAGGCGAAGGCCGCGGCCGACGCGAAGGCCAAGGCCGAGGCCGAGGCGAAGAAGCGCGCGGCCGACGCCGCCGCGAGCCGCGCCGCCGCCCGCAAGCCGGTCTACGCCAACAACCTGGACGGCTGGATCCGCCAGTCCCTGGACATCATGAAGTCCAAGGGCATCCCCGGTTCGTACAACGGTCTGTACCGCAACATCATGCGGGAGTCGACCGGCAACCCGAACGCCATCAACGGCTGGGACATCAACGCCATCAACGGTGTCCCGTCGAAGGGTCTGCTCCAGGTCATCCAGCCGACCTTCAACGCGTACCACGTGGCCGGCACGTCGTGGAACATCTACGACCCGGTCGCCAACATCACCGCCGCCGCCAACTACGCGGCCGACAAGTACGGCTCCATGGACAACGTCAACGGCGCCTACTGACGATCGCCGGACGGCACACGAAAGGGCGGCACCCCGTGCGGGGTGCCGCCCTTCGCCGTGTTCCCGGGCCGCGTTACTTGCGCATGACCTCGGGCTCGTGGCGGCGCAGCAGACGCGCCACCGCGAAGCCGCAGATCACACCGAGGACGATCAGCACGGTGATGTTGATGCCCCACTGGCTCGCCGAGTGCTCCCACAGCGGGTCCAGGTCGGTGGGCTTGTTCTGGTCCCACGGCGGCATCAGGTGCGCGAGGTCGAGCGTGGAGCCGGCGCCCGCGATGGCCCAGCGCGAGGGCATCAGCCAGGCGAACTGCTCCAGGCCGATCGAGCCGTAGACCTTGAAGAGGATGCCGGTGAAGACGACCTGCACGATCGCGAACATGACCAGCAGCGGCATGGTCTTCTCGGCGGTCTTCACCAGCGAGGAGATGACCAGGCCGAACATCATCGAGGTGAAGCCGAGGGCGATGACCACCAGGCAGATCTCGGCGGCCGGCGGCATGATCAGGCCCTCCTTGGGGAGGTCCCGGGTGGAGAAGCCGATGGCGCAGATGATGACGCCCTGGACCGCGGTGATCACGCCGAGCACGATGACCTTGGACATCAGATAGGCCGAGCGGGAGAGGCCGGTGGCCCGTTCCCGTTCGTAGATGACCCGTTCCTTGATCAGCTCTCGTACGGAGTTGGCCGCGCCCGAGAAGCACATGCCGACCGCGAGGATCAGCATGATCGTGCCCGCGTCGCTGTTGAACTTGCTCGGCGGCGTCGGCGGGGCCAGCCCGAACTTCGCCGGGATGACCACGCTGACCGCGCCGAGGACGGCGGGCAGTATCACCATCAGGCCCAGGAAGCCCTTGTCGGAGGCGATGACCGACGAGTACCGCCGCATCAGCGTCCACAGCTGCGCGCCCCAGCTCTGCGGCTTGGGCGGGCGCATCTGGTTGGGGGACGGCATCTGGACCGACTGCGCGGCCACCGCGTCGATGTCCGCGGCGTACATCTGGTAGTGCTGCGAGCCCTTCCAGCGGCCCGCCCAGTCGTAGTCGCGGTAGTTCTCGAAGGCGGAGAAGACATCGGCCCAGGTGCCGTAGCCGAAGAAGTTCAGCGCCTCCTCGGGCGGACCGAAGTACGCCACCGAGCCGCCCGGGGCCATCACCAGGAGCTTGTCGCAGATCGCGAGCTCCGCCACCGAGTGGGTGACGACGAGGACGGTGCGGCCGTCGTCGGCGAGGCCGCGCAGCAGCTGCATGACATCGCGGTCCATGCCCGGGTCCAGGCCCGAGGTCGGCTCGTCCAGGAAGATCAGCGACGGCTTGGTCAGCAGCTCCAGGGCGACCGAGACGCGCTTGCGCTGGCCACCGGAGAGGGAGGTGACCTTCTTCTCCTTGTGGATGTCCAGCTTGAGCTCGCCGAGGACCTCGTCGATCCGCTGGTTGCGCTCGGCCTCGCTGGTGTCGGCGGGGAAGCGCAGCTTGGCTGCGTACTTCAGCGCCTTCTTGACGGTCAGCTCCTTGTGCAGGATGTCGTCCTGCGGGACCAGACCGATGCGCTGGCGCAGCTCGGCGAACTGCTTGTACAGGTTGCGGTTGTCGTAGAGGACGTCGCCCTGGTTGGCGGGCCGGTAGCCGGTGAGCGCCTTGAGCAGAGTGGACTTGCCGGAGCCGGAGGGGCCGATGACGGCGATCAGCGACTTCTCCGGGACGCCGAAGGAGACGTCCTTGAGGATCTGCTTGCCGCCGTCGACCGTCACCGTGAGGTGGCGGGCCGAGAAGGAGACGTCACCGGTGTCGACGAACTCCTCGAGGCGGTCGCCGACGATACGGAAGGTCGAGTGGCCGACGCCCACGATGTCGTTCGGCCCGAGCAGCGCGGAGCCGCCCTTGGCGATCGGCATGCCGTTGACGTACGTGCCGTTGTGCGAGCCGAGGTCGCGGATCTCCATGCGGCCGTCGGGCGTCGAGTGGAACTCGGCGTGGTGGCGCGAGACCTGGAGGTCGGAGACGACCAGCTCGTTCTCCAGCGCACGGCCGATCCGCATCACCCGGCCCAGCGCCAGCTGGTGGAACGTGGTGGGGCTGCGGTCGCCGTAGGCGGGCGCGCCCGCGCCCTGGCCGGGGCCCTGCGGCGGGACCTGCGGCTGCGGCGCCTGCTGCCAGGGCTGCTGGGGCGCCTGCTGCGGGACCTGCCCAGGGGCGTGCTGCTGCGGAGCCGGCTGCTGGGGCTGCTGCGGGGCCCAGCCCGCGCCGCCGTGCTGGGGCTGCTGCGGCGGAGCCTGCTGCGGGGCCTGCTGGGCCGCGGCGGGCGCGCTGTACGCGGCCGCCCCCGCCGGGGCCGCGGCAGCGGTGAGATTCAGCCGCGGGCCGTCGGTCGCGTTGCCCAGGTGCACCGCGGACCCGGGGCCGATTTCCATCTGGTGGATCCGCTGACCCTGCACATAGGTGCCGTTGGTGCTGCCGTGGTCCTCGATGACCCAACTCCGGCCGCCCCAGCTGATCGTGGCGTGCCGCCACGAGACCCTGGCGTCGTCGATCACCATGTCGCCCTGCGGATCACGTCCGAGGGTGTACGACCGGGACGCGTCCAGCGTCCAGGTCCTGCCATTCAATTCCAGTACGAGTTCCGGCACTCCATGCCCCACTTGTTGTCCCCCGAGCAATCCCCCGATACAGGGAGTCTAGGGATGGCGAACATCGTGGGGAACTATTTCAGGCCCGGGCTCGTATCCGAAACCCGGCCCTTGTGAATAACGTGCACAGACCTGTTGCAGTCGAGCAACAGACGTGTACGCGCGCGCCGTTGACTCAGTCGAAACGCGCCCGGAAAGTAGTAAGCACCCATGACTGCGTACGGATCATGCGCGAATGGGACAAGTTGGACGAATCCCGGGGGGCCTGGTGGGCATGGGCGGCAGGATCGGGAAGAAGGCCTCCGGGGGCTCCGGGGCGCCGGGTGCGACCGGGGCACGGGAGGCGTCCGGCGCCGTTCCCTGGGCCGATGTGCTGCTGTCCTCCGTCGCCTCGGTCAGCTGGGCGCTGGTCGGGATGGCGGGGGTCGCGGCCCTCGGGCTGCATCTGCTCGGCGCCGACGCGGCCGGGGCGCTGGGCCCGATGACGGCGGCCGTGGTGGTGCTCGGGGCGGGCGGCTCGGTCACCCCCTCGGGCGATGTCTCGGCCTTCGGTCTGACCGGCGCCCAGGCGAGGACGGCCGTCGAGATCACGCCACTGGGGGTGTCGCTCGCCGGGGCGGTGCTGCTCGCCTTCTTCTTCCTGCGCTCGCTGCGGGCGGCGGGCGCGGTGCTGCCCGGGGCGGAGCTCGCCGCGCGGGCGGGCGGGGTCGTGGTGCTGTTCGTCGCGGTGGCGGCGGGGCTGGCCTGGGCCGGGCACGACCTGGTCACCATCGACGGGTCCTCGCTCGGTCTCGACCCGGGCGGGTCTCCCGGCGCCGGGAAGGTGTCCATCCCGGGGCTCGGCGACCTGGGGGGCCTCGGGGACCTCGGCGGGCTGCTGCCGGAGCGGCTCGGCAAGCTCGCCGACGCCAAGGCGCAGGTCGGCTTCACCGTGAACACGGCGGACTCGCTGGCGGGCGCATTGTTCTGGGTGCTCGGGGTGCTGCTGATCGCCCTGCTCGCCTCGCGCCGCTCGCCGCTGCCGCGCGGCTGGGAACGGGTGAACCGGGTGGTACGGCCCGCCGCGTCCGCGCTGGTCGCGGTGGCCCTGGTCGCGGTGCTGGCGGGGCTCGCGGCGGCGGCGTACGCGATGGTGGGCGACGGCCACCCCGGGCGCATCGCGGGCGCGGCGCTGCTCGGTGCGCCGAACGGGGTGTGGCTGGCGCTGCCGCTCGGCCTGCTCGTGCCGTGGAGCGGGCATGCCACGGGGGCGCTGGTGAAGGTGCTGCCGGACCCGCTGGACAAGCTGCTCGGCTTCAAGGAGGAACAGCGCGTGAGCCTGGGGCGGCTGGCCGAACTGGACGGGCGCGTCTGGCTGTTGGCCGTCGCCGGAGGCGTGGTGATGTTGTACGCGGGGGTGCTCGCGGCGGCCCGCACGCCGGTGCGGGGGCGGTCGGCGGGGGCGTTCGCGGGGCGGTGCGCGCTTTCTCTGGCCGTGGCGACGGGGCTGGCGCTGCCGCTTCTGGTGTGGCTGACGGGGGTGTCCGCGGACGCGTCGCTGTCGGTGCTGGGGTTCGACGCGTTCGGGGCGGGGGTGTCGTTGCACGGGAACGCGGGGGTGGCGCTTGTGCTGGGGCTGGGGTGGGGGGCGCTGGCCGGTGGGGTGGGGGCGCTGCTGGCGTACGGGCTGGGGGCGGCGGGGCGGCGGGCGTTCGAGCCGGGGCCGGCGCGTTCTGCTGGGCCTTCGTCGGAGGAGGTGTACGGGCGTTCCGGGCCCTATGCGCCGTCGCCGGTGTACCGGCCTTCTCGGGAGACGAATCCCTATCTGCGGGACGAGGGGGGTCCGCGGTGAGTCGCCCCTCCCCGCCCCTTCCCTAAACCCTCCGGGGGTGTGGGTGGGGGGGGGAGGTGGGTTCTCCGGGGGCTGCGGCCCCCGGACCCCGGGCGGGCCTGCGGCCCCGGACCCCGGGCGGGGTTGCGGCCCCGGACCCCGGGCGGGGTTGCGGCCCCGGACCCCGGGCGGGGCTGCGGCCCCGGACCCCCTTCTTTTTTCGGGCCTGCTGCGCCGGTTTTTGTCTGCGGACCGTGCTGGGTTGCTCGCGCAGTTCCCCGCGCCCCTAGCCACCTAGGGGCGCGGGGAAC
>NZ_BAAACA010000063.1:0-56148 GCF_039521265.1 Streptomyces crystallinus
CCCGCCGCCACGTCGGTGGCGGCGGGCCGGGGCCAGGGGTACGCCCTACGGGCTCAGGTGTTCGGGCGCTTTCCGTGGTTGGCGCTCTTCTTCTTCCGGGCGCGTCGCTTGTTGCCTCGCTTGGACATGGACCGCATCTCCCTTTTCCGTGCTAACAGGGACATATCGCCACGGTCAGTCTATGAGCGGGGTCCTCGCCGCGCATCGCGGCCGCTCGCCCCCGGCCGTTGGCTCCCGGCCGGTGGCTCCCGGCCGGTGGCTCCCGACCGGTGGCTCCCGGCCGCGTCACTTCCCCGCGAGTTCCCTCAGCGCGATGTTCAGCTTCAGGACGTTCACCCGGGGCTCGCCGATGAAGCCGAGGACGCGGCCCCTCGTGTGGTCGGCGACCAGCTTCGCCACCTCGGCCACCGGCAGCCCGTTGACCCGCGCCACCCGGTGGACCTGGAGCTTCGCGTACGCCGGGGAGATATCGGGGTCCAGGCCCGAGCCGGAGGAGGTGACCGCGTCGGCGGGGACGTCCGAGGCCTGCACCGTGAAGTCCGGCGTGGTGTTGTCCCGTACCACCGCCGCCTTCGCGTCCTTCACCTGCTGGATCAGCTTCTCGTTGTCGCCGGAGAGGTTGGTCGCGCCGGACACGATCAACTGGTACTGGGTGTTCAGGGAGTTGACGCCCTGGCCTTTCGAGGGGCGCGGCTGGAACCAGTGCGGGTCCGGGCGGGCGGCCTCGTCCGGGTCGGAGGGGTTCTTCTTGGGGAGGTCGTAGCGCTGGCCGATCAGCTCCGAACCGACCACCCGGCCCTGGGACTTGACCTCGGAGCCGTTCGCCTTGGCGCCGAAGGCCGCCTGGGCGACGCCGGTGACGGCGAGCGGGTAGAGGACGCCGCAGATGACCGTGAGGACGAGCAGGGCGCGCAGGCCCGCGCCGAGCAACCGGGCCGTGGTGGTGAGGGAGTTGTTCATGGCGGATCAACCGATTCCGGGGATGAGGGAGATGACCAGGTCGATGAGCTTGATGCCGACGAAGGGCGCGATCAGGCCGCCGAGGCCGTAGATCCCTAGGTTGCGGCGGAGCAGCTTGTCGGCGCTGGTCGGGCGGTACCGGACGCCCTTGAGGGCGAGCGGTACGAGCGCCACGATGACCAGCGCGTTGAAGACGACCGCCGAGAGGATCGCCGACTGCGGGCTGTGCAGGCCCATGACGTTGAGCTTGTCCAGGCCCGGGTAGACCACCGCGAACATCGCGGGGATGATCGCGAAGTACTTCGCCACGTCGTTGGCGATGGAGAACGTGGTCAGCGCGCCCCGGGTGATCAGGAGCTGCTTGCCGATCTCGACGATCTCGATCAGCTTGGTGGGGTCGGAGTCGAGGTCGACCATGTTGCCGGCCTCCTTGGCGGCCGACGTGCCGGTGTTCATCGCCACGCCCACGTCGGCCTGCGCGAGCGCGGGGGCGTCGTTGGTGCCGTCGCCGGTCATCGCGACCAGCTTGCCGCCCGCCTGCTCGCGCCTGATCAGCGCCATCTTGTCCTCGGGGGTGGCCTCGGCGAGGAAGTCGTCGACGCCCGCCTCCTCGGCGATGGCCTTGGCGGTCAGCGGGTTGTCGCCCGTGATCATGACCGTCCTGATGCCCATCCGGCGCAGCTCCGCGAACCGCTCCCGCATGCCCTCCTTGACCACGTCCTTGAGGTGGACGACACCCAGGACGCGGGCCCCGTCCGTGTCCTCCACAGCCACCAGCAGCGGCGTGCCACCAGCCTGGGAAATCCCGTCCGTGAGCCGCTGGGCGTCCTCGGCGACATGTCCGCCCCGCTCCTTCACCCACGCCACGACCGAACCGGCCGCGCCCTTGCGCACCTTGCGCCCGTCCACGTCCACACCCGACATCCGGGTCTGGGCGGTGAACGCCACCCACTCCGCGCCCGTCAGCTCGCCCTGGTTGCGCTCGCGCAGCCCGTACCGCTCCTTGGCCAGGACCACGACCGAGCGGCCCTCGGGGGTCTCGTCGGCGAGCGAGGAGAGCTGGGCCGCGTCCGCCAGCTCGGCCTCGGTGGTACCGCGTACGGGCACGAACTCCGCGGCCCGGCGGTTGCCCAGGGTGATGGTGCCGGTCTTGTCCAGGAGCAGCGTCGACACATCGCCCGCAGCCTCCACGGCCCGGCCCGACATGGCCAGGACGTTGCGCTGGACCAGGCGGTCCATGCCCGCGATGCCGATCGCGGAGAGCAGCGCGCCGATGGTGGTCGGGATGAGGCAGACCAGCAGGGCCGCGAGCACGATCATGGACTGCTCGGCGCCCGCGTACTGCGCGAAGGGCTGGAGCGTGACCACCGCCAGCAGGAAGACGATGGTGAGGGAGGCCAGCAGGATGTTGAGGGCGATCTCGTTGGGGGTCTTCTGCCGGGCCGCGCCCTCGACCAGGCTGATCATCCGGTCGATGAAGGTCTCGCCCGGCTTGGTCGTGATCTTGATGACGACCCGGTCGGAGAGCACCTTCGTACCGCCGGTGACGGCCGAGCGGTCGCCGCCGGACTCGCGGATCACCGGCGCGGACTCGCCCGTGATCGCGGACTCGTCCACCGAGGCGACGCCCTCGACGACGTCACCGTCGCCCGGGATGGTGTCGCCCGCCTCGCAGACGACCAGGTCGCCGACGCGCAGCTCGGTGCCGGGCACCAGCTCCTCGGCGGAGCCGTTCAGCCGCCGGGCGACCGTGTCGGTCTTGGCCCTGCGCAGGGTGTCGGCCTGCGCCTTGCCCCGGCCCTCCGCGACCGCCTCGGCCAGATTGGCGAAGACCGTCGTGAGCCAGAGCCAGCCCGCGATCGCCCAGCCGAACCAGTCGCCGGGGTCCTTGACCGCCAGGACGGTCGTGAGGACGGAACCGATCTCCACGACGAACATCACCGGGGACTTGACCATCACCCGGGGGTCCAGCTTCCTGACCGCCTCCGGGAAGGACCTGATCAGCTGTTTCGGGTCGAACAGGCCTCCCCCGACCCTCCCCTGGTCCGGATGGCCGGTGGGAACGTCGCCGTGCGGGGCGCGGGTGGGGGCGGCGGTTGCGGTGGGCATGGAGCCGGGCTCCTCGGACTTCAGGTTCGTGGTCATGCCGCCAGCCCCTCGGCGAGCGGCCCCAGCGCGAGCGCGGGGAAGTAGGTCAGACCGGTGACGATCAGGAGGGTGCCGACCAGCAGGCCGGTGAACAGCGGTTTGTCGGTGCGCAGGGTGCCCGCGGTCTCGGGGACGGGCCGCTGCTCGGCGAGCGAGCCCGCCAGCGCCAGCACGAACACCATCGGCAGGAACCGGCCGAGCAGCATCGCCAGGCCCAGGGAGGTGTTGAACCACTCGGTGTTGGCGTTCAGACCCGCGAAGGCCGAGCCGTTGTTGTTGGCGCCCGAGGTGTACGCGTAGAGCACCTCGGAGAAGCCGTGCGCGCCCGAGTTGGTCATCGAGTCGCGGGTCGAGGGCAGTGCCATGGCGATCGCCGTGAAGCCCAGCACCAGCGCGGGCGTGATCAGGATGTAGCAGGCCGCGAACTTGATCTCGCGGGTGCCGATCTTCTTGCCCAGGTACTCCGGCGTACGGCCGACCATCAGGCCCGCCAGGAACACCGCGATGACCGCCATGACCAGCATGCCGTAGAGGCCGGAGCCGGTGCCGCCGGGCGCGATCTCGCCGAGCTGCATGCCCAGCATGGTGATGCCGCCGCCGAAGCCGGTGAGCGAGGAGTGGAAACCGTCCACGGCGCCCGTGGAGGTGAGGGTGGTGGCGACCGCGAAGACCGAGGTGCCGCCGACGCCGAAGCGGGTCTCCTTGCCCTCCATGGCCCCGCCGGCGACGTCGAACGCCGGTCCGTGGTGGGCGAACTCGGTCCACATCATCAGGGCGGTGAACCCCACCCAGATGGCGGCCATCGTCGCCAGGATCGCGTATCCCTGCCGGAGGCTGCCGACCATCCGGCCGAAGGTCCGGGTCAGCGCGAACGGGATGACCAGGATCAGGAAGACCTCGAACAGGTTGGTGAAGCCGTCGGGGTTCTCGAAGGGGTGGGCGGAGTTGGCGTTGAAGTAGCCGCCTCCGTTGGTGCCCAGCTCCTTGATCGCCTCCTGGGAGGCGACCGCGCCGCCGTTCCACTGCTGGCTGCCGCCCATGAACTGGCCGACCTCGTGGATCCCGGCGAAGTTCTGGATGGCGCCGCAGGCGACCAGCACCAGCGCGCCGGCCACCGAGATCGGCAGCAGGATCCGGACGGTGCCGCGCACCAGGTCGGACCAGAAGTTGCCGAGCTCACCGGTACGGGAGCGGGCGAAGCCGCGTACCAGGGCGACGGCGACCGCGATGCCCACCGAGGCGGAGACGAAGTTCTGCACCGCGAGGCCGCCGGTCTGCACGACGTGGCCCATGGACTGCTCGCCCGAGTACGACTGCCAGTTGGTGTTCGCCACGAACGACGCGGCGGTGTTGAACGCCTGGTCCGCCGGGATCGACACGAAGCCGAGCGAGCCCGGCAGATGCCCCTGGAGGCGCTGGAGCAGATAGAGGAAGAGGACGCTCACCGCGGAGAAGGCGAGGACACCGCGCAGATACGCGGGCCAGCGCATCTGCGCGGACGGGTCGGCGCCGATGGCCTTGTAGATCCACTTCTCGACGCGCAGATGCCTGTCGGAGGAGTAGACGCGGGCCATGTAGTCGCCCAGCGGCCGGTACGAGAGGGCCAGGGCCGCCGCGAGCGCGGCGAACTGGAGCACCCCGGAAAGAACAGGAGACATGGCGGAGCTCAGAACCTCTCCGGGTACACAAGGGCGAGGACGAGGTATCCCAGCAGGGCGACGGCCACGATCAGGCCGACGACGTTCTCGGCGGTCACAGCTTCGCCACCCCCTTGGCGATGAGCGCCACCAGCGCGAATACCGCGACCGTGGTGACGACGAAGGCCAGATCGGCCATCGCGAACTCCAGAACTCGAAGAGGCTCGGAATTGAGCGGGAAATGTTCGGACCTGTTGAGCAAACCCGCCCGGGCGGCCCGCGCACGTTTCGTTGACGGGCCCCTTACGGCCACCGGCGCGTCCTTGACGGCTTTCATACGCGGCGCCGCGGCGGGCGGCCGGTGCGGCCCCGTGGCAGGTCCGAGGGGGGCGCGGGCCGACCGGGCGCCCGTGTGCCCGGCGCGCCGCCCCGTCACACTTCCGTGTCCGGCTTCGTCAGTTCCATGACAGTCGGAGCCCAGGCCACACAGCGAGTGGCAGCCAGGAGAACAGTCATGGAAGCACGGATGCCGAGCCCGGCGACGCTCGTCCCGGGGGCGATGGAGGCCGTCCGCGGACTCCAGAAGGCCACCCACAGCGCCGGGGTGCCCGCCACCACGATGCACCTGGTGCATCTGCGCGCCAGCCAGATCAACGGATGCAGCGCCTGTGTGGACTCCGGCACCCGGTACGCGATGAAGGGCGGCGAGAGCGCGGAGCGGCTCTTCGCGGTGGCCGCGTGGCGCGAGATGCCGTACTTCACGGACGCCGAGCGGGCCGCGCTCGCCCTGACCGAGTCCGTCACCCGGCTCAACGACCGGGCGGAGCCGGTGCCCGACGACGTCTGGGCGGAGGCCGCCCGGCACTACGAGGAGAAGCCGCTGGCGGCGCTGGTGCTGTGGATCGGCGTCAGCAACTTCTACAACCGCCTCAACGCGGCCACCCGCCAGCAGGGCGGCCAGACCTGGTGATCTTGTGCAACTCCCCTGGTGAACAAGGGATCTGACGCTCCGTTCGCTCTGTTCGACCTTGGCACCCGCGACCGCGTGGGGCATGCTCGCCGAGATCGACTCGTACGACATCCATGCGCGACGCCGAGGTGGCACGAATGGCAAACGAGACAACCGCCTGCTGCATTGTCGGGGGCGGGCCGGCCGGCGCGATGCTGGGGCTGCTGCTCGCCCGGGCCGGCATCGAGGTCACCGTCCTGGAGAAGCACCAGGACTTCCTGCGGGACTTCCGCGGCGACACGATCCACCCCTCCACCCTGGACGTCCTCGCCGAGCTGGGCCTCGCCGAGCGCTTCTTGGAGCTGCCGCACCGCACCACACCGGGGATCAACATGGTCACCGACACCCGTGACGTGCTCGTCGCCGACCAGCGGCTGCTGTCCGGCACCTATCCGTACATCGCCTTCGTCCCCCAGTGGGACTTCCTCAACCTGCTGGCCGCCGAGGCCGCCAAGTACCCCCACTTCCATCTGAAGATGGGCGCGGAGGTGCACGGTCTGATCCGCGAGGGCGACCGGGCCCGGGGCGTGCGCTACCGGGACGGCGAGGGCGAGCACGAGCTGCGCGCGGAGCTCACCGTGGCCGCCGACGGCCGCGACTCGGTGCTGCGCCGCCCGGCCGGGCTGGTCCCGCAGGGCTTCGGGGCGCCGATGGACGACCTGTGGTTCCGGATCCCGCGCGAGGAGAGCGACCCGCCGGACACCTTCATCCGGATGGGCCGGCAGGGGCTGCTGATCGGCATCTGCCGGGACACGTACTGGCAGTTCGCGTACGTCATCCCCAAGGGCCGGTACGCGGAGCTCCAGGCCGAGGGCATCGAGTCGCTGCGGGCCAGCATCCGGGCGCTGCTGCCGTGGATGGGCGACCGCCCGGACAAGATCGAGTTCTCCGACGCGCGGATGCTGGAGGTACGGGTCGAGCGGCTCAGGCGCTGGTACCGGCCGGGGCTGCTGTTCATCGGCGACGCCGCGCACGCGATGTCGCCGGTCGGCGGGTTCGGCATCAACGTGGCCGTGCAGGACGCGGTGGCCACCGCCAACCTGCTGGCCGAGCCGCTGCGGCGGGGCGCGGTGAGCACCGAGCACCTGGCGGCGCTCCAGCGGCGGCGGCTGCCCCCGGTGATCGCCATCCAGAGTATGCAGATCCTGCTCCAGAACCAGCTGATCGCGCCGACCCTGCACGGCACCCGGGAGTCCAGGCCGCCGCGGTTCCTGGCGGTCGCGGAGCATGTGCGGCCGATGCGGCAGCTGATCGCGCGGATGATCGGGTACGGGCCGCGGCCCGAGCACGTACGGATTCCCGAGCGGGTCTGAGCCGGACGGCCGCCGACGGGCGGGTACGGGCGCGAAGGGCGCCGGTACCCGCCCGTCGGCATTTCCGGAATTTCCCGCGATCCGGCTTCCGTGAACTCCCGGCAATTTCGTTGACCGGACAACCAGCCGCTATCCGCAACTGTCCAACTGCGGAATTCCCGCGGTCGCACACAGCCGTGCTAGAGCTGTTCACCAGGGGCCTGAGTGCCACTGGAGCCGCGCCTGACGGGCAAGTTGAGCGCTGCTTGACCCGCACCCGCCGCCCCGTGCTAAACCCATACGCACTTGATAGAAATCAAGCCAGAGAGGGATTCATGACGACCATCATCTACCCCGAGGACCGTCCTGCCGGGCGCCGCGGGTTTGAAATCGTCCTGCCGAGCGGTGCCACGGATGGCGCCGCCGCCCTCGTGGAAGGCGAGATAGCGGCCGCGACCCCGGGGCCGCCGCTGCACACCCATGCCGAGTCCGACGAGACGTACTTCGTCCTGGAGGGCTCCCTGGTCATGTACATCGACGGCGAGGTGACCACGCTGGGTCCGGGCGGGATGGCGCACATCTCCAAGGGCACCGAGCACACCTGGTCCACCACGGTCGAGGGCGGCTGCCACTTCCTGACGCTGCACCTGCCGGGCGGCTACGAGCTGTACCACCCGACCGCGCTCGCCGCCGAGCACGAGAAGGGCGGCCCGCTGATCCAGTCCGACCTCTTCGAGCTGGCCGCGAAGTTCGACTGGCGGATGGCGGGCAGCGAGCCCAGGCGCCTCACCCCCGACGGCGTCCTCGTCCCGGCGGGCGAGGCCGACGCGAAGGCCCAGCGCCTGCTCGCCGAACACACCAAGCAGCCGGTCGCTTGAGCGGCTTAGTAAGCCGCAGCGACTTAGCCGGGCGCGGCGGGTCGGCCGGGCCGAGTGGCCCGGGCCGTCGGAGCGTGTGAGTGCCTTCCTGAGCGGTGGTGTCGGCCTGTCATGAGCCCGACATCCCGGGCGGGAGGGCGCTTCCCCGCGCCCTTTCGCCCGCAGCGCGGCCCCCGCCCCGTCCGATCGCCCAGGCGATCCGCGGGGCGGCTGTCTGCGCGCCCACCGCACGGCTGTGACCTGCGAAGAGTCACAAGACCAGATCCTGTGTCGTCATCTGAGTGACGCACTTTTTCCTGCCGCTGTGGCAAGGAGATCCGCAAATGGCACTCGTCTCATCACGCTCCATCCGTCACGACCGGGCTCGGACGGCCTCGGTCACCACGATCGGCCAGAGGTAGAAACGCCATGACTCACGACACCCACGCCGGAGCCGACGCGTCCGGCGAAGCGCAGACGCTCGACCCGCGCCGCTGGCTCGCCCTGATCATCGTTCTCGTGGCCGGGTTCATGGACATGCTCGACGTGACGATCGTCAACGTCGTCATCCCGAGCATCCAGAAGGACCTGCACGCCGACTACACCCAGATCGAATGGGTCGTGGCCGGCTATGTGCTGGGCTTCGCGGCCCTGCTGATCACCGGCGGCCGGCTCGGCGACATCTACGGCCGCAAGAAGATGTTCCTGATCGGCGTGGCGGGCTTCACCATCGCCTCGACGCTCTGCGGTGTGGCGAGCGGCCCGGGCATGCTGATCGGCGCGCGCTTCTTCCAGGGCGCCATGGCGGGCCTGATGGTCCCGCAGATCCTGGCGATCATCCATGTCACGTTCCCGTCCGAGGAGCGCGGCAAGGTGCTCGGCATCTGGGGCGGGGTGCTCGGCTCCGCGTCGGTGGCCGGTCTGATCGTCGGCGGTGTGCTGGTCGACGCGAACATCGCGGACCTGGAGTGGCGTCCGATCTTCCTGGTCAACATCCCCGTGGGCGTGGGCGCGTTGATCGCCGCCTGGTTCTTCGTGCGCGACTCCAAGTCGGCGGCCGCGCCCAAGCTGGACCCGATCGGCGTGGTGATCGCGGTGACCGGCATCCTGATGCTGGTCTACCCGCTCGCCGAGGGCCGCGCCCTCGACTGGCCGGCCTGGACGTTCCTCCTGATGGGCAGCTCGGTCGTGGTCTTCGGCGTGCTCGTCGTCTTCGAGCGCCACCGCACCCGGACCGTGGGCTCGCCGCTGGTGGTGCTCAGCCTCTTCAAGGAGCGCGCGTTCACCGCGGGCATGCTGGTGTGGACGCTGTTCTGGATCGCGCTCGGCGGCTTCTTCCTGGTGTGGACGCTCTATATGCAGCTCGGTCTCGGCTGGTCGCCCATGCGCGCCGGTCTGACCGGTGCCGCCTTCGCGGTCGGCGCCGCCGCGGGCTCCGGCCTCGCGGTCGAGGTGTTCACCCCGCGCATAGGCCGCCTCACCCTGATCGGCGGCGCGCTCCTGAACGCGCTGGGCTTCGCCGCGTACATCCTGGTCGCCCACCACTACGGCCCGGGCATCCCGTCCTGGCAGATGATCGCGCCGCTGGTGGTCACCGGCTTCGGCTTCGGTCTGGTGGTGGCGCCGATGATCGACGCGATCCTCACCAAGGTGCCCGCCAAGGACGCGGGCTCCGCCTCCGGTCTGCTCGGCACCACCCAGCAGGTCGGTATGGCGCTCGGTGTCGCCCTGGTCGGCGTGCTCTTCTTCGGCCACCTCGCCAGCGACTCCGACCACGGCGTGGACAAGGTCACTCCGGCGCTGCGCCAGGAGCTGGTGACCGCCGGGGTCCCGGCGGACGGCGTCGACGGCATCGTCAAGGGCTTCCGGGCGTGTGTGCACGACCGGTCGGCCGAGTCGGATCCGACCAAGGTCCCGGCCAGCTGCCGGCCCTCCTCGGTACCGGGCGCCGACAAGGTCCAGCCGATCCTGACCAAGCAGGGCCAGGAGGCCGTCAGCCACAACTTCGTCAAGAGCTTCGACCTCAGCCTCTGGTACGGGGTCGGGATCCTGATCCTGGTGGCGCTCGGCATGTTCGCGCTGCCCCGTGAGGTGCACGCGCGCGACCTGGACGCGGAGCTGGAGGCCCTGGGCGAGCCGGTCGCCCGGGGCGTCTGACCCCGCGCCGCCCTCACGCGCCCCGACTCCCCGCGGGCGTACGCCGGTCGCTCAGGCCGACGCGCGCTTGCGGGGCGTCGTCTTCTTCGCGGCCGTCTTCTTGGCCGTGGTGGCGGTGGACTTCTTGGCGCCGGACGCGGACGCCTTGGGTGAGGCCGCCGACTTCTTGGCGGTCTTCGAGGTCGACTTGGTGGCGGTCTTGGCGGTGGACCTGGCCGTGGTCTTCGTGGCCGCCTTGCTCGTGCTCTTCGCGGTCTTCTTCGCCGGGGCGCTCTTGCGCGCGGCCGTCTTGCGCGGCTTCAGCTCGGTGACCTCGGCCGACCCCTCCGCCTCCTCGCCGCGCGCCTCCTTCGCCGCGCGCACGCTGTTCTCCAGCGCGGCCATCAGGTCGATGACCTTGCCGCCGCGGGGCGACTCCGGTGCCTCGGCCGGGGGCAGCGCGCCGCCCGCCTTGGAGGCGATGAGGGACTCCACGGCCTCCCGGTAGTCGTCGTGCAGGGTCTCGACGTCGACGTCGCCGAGGGTGTCCATCAGGGCGTCCGCCAGATCGAGCTCGGCGTCGCGGACCTTGACGTCACTGTCCGGGGCGACCCCTTCGGGCGTACGGATCTCGTCCGGCCACAGCAGCCCGTGCATGGCGATCACGTCGTCCACGACCCGCAGCATCCCCAGCCGCTCCCGCCCGCGCAGCGCGAACTTGGCGACCGCCACCTTGCGGCTGCGCTTGAGCGCCTCTCTGAGCAGGGTGTACGGCTTGGCCGCCGGGACGCCGCTGGCGCTCAGGTAGTACGCCGTGTCGATCTGGAGCGGGTCGATGGAGTCGGCCGGCACGAAGGCCACGATCTCGATGGTCTTGGCGGTGGGCAGCGGCAGCGCGGCCAGGTCCTCGTCGGTGATCGGCACCAGCGACCCGTCCGCGTCCTCGTACGCCTTGCCGATCTCGGACGCGTCCAGCTCCTCGCCGTCCAGCTCGCACACCTTGCGGTAGCGGACGCGTCCGCCGTCCTCGGTGTGGATCTGGCGGAACGAGATCGAGTGGCTCTCGGTCGCGTTGTAGAGCTTGATCGGGATGCTGACCAGCCCAAATGAGATCGCGCCGTTCCATATGGATCGCACTCTTCATCCTCTTTGCCGGAAATAGTGGGATTCTCATCGTATGACGCCGATCACATGGGTGGAGGGGCGGCGGGTCGCCCTCTCCCGGCTGGAGAAGGTGCTGTACCCGGCGACCGGCACCACCAAGGGCGAGGTGCTGCACTACTACGCGTCCGTCGCGGGTGCGCTCCTCGCCCATCTGCACAACCGGCCGGTGTCGTTCCTGCGCTACCCGGACGGCCCCGGGGGGCAGCTCTTCTTCACCAAGAATCCCCCGCCCGGCACACCCTCCTGGGTGACGACGGTGTCCGTCCCGCGCTCCGAGGACAGCGGCGCGCGCCAGGTGGCGGTCCCGGACCTGTCGACCCTGATGTGGGCGGCCAACCTGGTGGTGGAGTTCCACACCCCGCAGTGGCAGGCGGACGCGCCCGCGCGGGCCGACCGGATGGTCTTCGACCTGGACCCCGGGGCCCCGGCGACGGTGGTGGAGTGCTGCGCGGTGGCGCAGTGGCTGCGCGAGCGTCTGGCGGCGGACGGGCTGCACGCGTACGCGAAGACCTCCGGCTCCAAGGGTCTGCACCTCCTCGTCCCCCTGGAGCCGACCTCCTCCGACCACGTCTCCCGCTACGCCAAGGGCCTCGCCCAGGAGGCGGAGGCAGCCCTCCCCGGCCTGGTCACGCACAAGATGGCCAAGGCCCTGCGCCCCGGCAAGGTGTTCGTCGACCACAGCCAGAACGCGGCGGCGAAGACGACGGCGGCGCCGTACACGCTGCGGGCGAGGGAGCGCCCGACGGTGTCGGCGCCGGTGTCCTGGCAGGAGGTGGAGTCCTGCCGCACGCCGGACGACCTGGTCTTCCTCCTCCAGGACATCGAGCCGCGGCTGGCGGTGGACGGGGATCTGCTGGGCCCCCTGATCAACCTCAACCGGGCGGGGCGGGTGCCGTGAGCGGGCCTCGGCCGCCGGTACGGGTCGCGCTGGCGCGGGCCGTACGGGAGCTGCCGCGTGGGCCGGGCTGGTGGTACGAGCCGAAGTTCGACGGCCATCGGATGGTGGTGTTCCGGGACGCCGACGGGGTGGTGCTCCAGGCCCGGTCGGGCCGGATCGTGACGGCCGCTTTCCCGGATCTGGTGGCGGCGGCGCTGGAGGTGCCGGCGGGGTGTGTGCTCGACGGGGAGGTGGTGGTGTGGAGCGGGGGCCGCACCGACTTCGCGGCGGTGCAGCGCCGGGCGGCGGCGACGCCGGCGCGGGCCGCGCTGCTCGCCGCGCGGCTGCCGGCCTCGTACGCGGCGTTCGACGTCCTCGCCGACGGGGGCGAGGACGTGCGCCGCCTCCCGTACGGCGCGCGCCGGGCCCGGCTGGTGTCCCTGCTCGGCCCCCTGGGCCCCCCGCTCCAGCCGGTCCCGGCGACCGACGACCTCGAAACGGCGCTGACCTGGTACGAGACGCTTCCCGCGAGCGGCATCGAGGGCCTGGTGGCCAAGCGCGCCGACTCCCCGTACCGGGGTGGGACGCGCGCGTGGCGCAAGGTGCGGCACACGGAGACGTGGGAGGGGGTGGTGGTCGGGTACGTCGGCCCGGCGCGGCGGCCGAGCGCGCTGGTGCTGGTGCTGCCGGGCGACGACGAGGTGACCGTGTCGACGCCGCTGTCGTCCGGGCTGCGGGCGGAGGCGGGGCGGGCGGGGTTGCCGAGCGGGCCGGTGACGGGGGTGGCGGTGGCGCCGGGGTGGGGGGAGGTGGGGTATACGGGGGTGGAGGGAGGGGGGTTGTTGGCGGAGGTGTCGCGGGGGTCTGCGCGGCTGGGTGTGACGACGGTGCTGCGCTTGCGTGTTGCCCCCACCCCGCCCCTTCCCTAAACCCTCCGGGGGTGGGGGGTGGTTGGAGGCCCACTTCCCCGGGGCTACGCCCCCGGCCCCATTTCCGTCTGCGACCCAGTGGCGGGCTGGCCGCGCAGTTCCCCGCGCCCCTAAAAACCCCGTTCATCTGCGGACCGTGGTCGGTTGCTCGCGCAGTTCCCCGCGCCCCTGAAGAACGGGGCCTGCGGCCCCTGTTCGGCCCGGGGCGGGCGGGCCCCCTAGGGGCGCGGGGAACTGCGCGACCAGCCCCCACCGGGCCGCGGACAAACGCGCAGCGGTCAGGGGGTGCAGGGGCGCAGCCCCGCCCAGGGGCCGGGGGCTCAGCCCCCTCCCACCCCCGGAGGGTTTAGGGAAGGGGCGGGGTGGGGGCCGCTCACACGCGGAGCCATGTGCGGCGGTCCCGTGCCGTCCAGTACAGCCCCTCCACATCCGCCGGCTTCAACACCCCGCCCCACCGGCCCAGTTCGGGCAGATCCACATCCCGCAGCACCCGCACACCCCCGGGCGGGGCCGCCACGTCGACCCGGGACGGTTCGGACAGGACCAGTGCCGCCCGTACCGGCGCCGCGAGCGCCAGCGACGCCCGTTCCGCGTCCCGCCGGGCCCACCGCAGCAGCGGCGACGGGGCGGAGCGGCCGACCCCCACCAGGGGATCGGCGATCCGCACCCGGCGGCGGTGCGCGGCCACCGTGCGGAAGGTCATGATCCCGGCCGGGCCGATCGCCAGGTGGTCCAGCAGCCCCTCCCCCGGCAGCGGCACCGAGTGCAGCACCCGCCACCCCGCCCCCTCCAGCGCGTCCAGGCCCGCCCCCACCCGCTCCTGCGCCGCGAGCAGCGCCCGGCGCGGGTCCTCCCGCAGCCGGCGGGGCGAGGCGTGGCGTTCGAGCTCGGCGAGGAGCGCCTCGCCGGGGCGGTTCGGCGCCAGGTCGTCGTCGGGGTGGAGGGAGAGACGGGCCAGGTCCGCGGAGGTCGGCGGGGGCGGCGGACCCACCGTCACCTCGCCCACCACGAAGGGCGCGAGCGCGGCCAGGACGGCGTCGCGGCACTCCTCCAGGAGCAGGCTCACCCGCCCGCTGTCCCTGTCGTACCAGGCGGCGCTCCTGCCGTCGGGGAGGCTGACGTACAGCCGTGCCCGTCCGTGCCGGTGCACCGGCGTGACCCGCAGTCCCGACATCCCGCACCACCCCCACGCCCATGGGAACAGCACCGGCCGCACAGGGCAATATCGCGGCTCGTATAGTGCGAGCCGCTACCGCGTGTCACACGCCTCGCTTTACCTCGGGAGGGGAAGTCCGATGCTCATTTGGGGCACCAAGGGATATCTGTATCAGCTCGCCATGATGACGCTCGTCTGCGGGAACTGCGGCAACCCGGCCGCTCACGGCCTGCGCAAGCACGTCACCAAGTTCACGCTGTTCTTCATCCCGCTCTTCCCGGTCTCCACCAAGTACCGCACCCAGTGCACCTTCTGCGGCATGGAGCAGCAGATCGTCAAGGAGCAGGCGGAGCAGCTGCTCGCGATGGCCGCCGGGCCGCAGCCGGGCCAGCAGCCGCAGCAGCCGGGTCAGCAGCCGCAGGCGCAGGCGGGCCAGATGCAGGGCCAGGCCCCCGGGCAGAACCCCTACCAGCAGTAATGCCGCCGTCGCCGCGGTCGTGGAGAGCTGTTACAGAGTCGGGAAGGCTCCGCGACACCTCCGGCCTACCGTGGTGATCATGACCACGTCCACTCCCTCCGGGCCCCGCGCCCGTACCCGCCGCACGGCCCGGCTCGCGGCCACCGCCGCGCTCGTCCTCGCGGTGGGCGGCGGCCTGGCGGCCTGCGGCTCGGGGTCGTCCGGGGCCCAGGCCAAGGCGCCCGACGTCACCGTCCCGAACGCCGCCACCACCCAGGCCGCCCGGCAGCCGGACCCGTTGAGGGCGGCCGAGCCGACCCGGGTGGTCATCGCGTCCGCCGGCGTCGACGCGAGCCCGGTGCTCCGACTCGGTCTCGACGAGAAGCAGGAGCTGGAGGTGCCGCCCGTCGACAAGGCGGAGCTGGCGGGCTGGTACACCGGCAGCGTCACGCCCGGCGAGAAGGGCGCGTCCGTGATCGTGGCGCACTACGACACCGCCGAGGGGCCCGCCCTGCTGCGCGACGTGAAGAAGATGCACGTCGGGGACGCCATCGAGGTGGGCAGGAAGGACGGCTCGACGGCCGTCTTCCGGATCCGCGAGACCCAGCAAGTGGACAAAACAGACTTCCCTACGAATAAGGTCTATGGGAAGACCGACCGTCCGGAACTCCGCCTCATCACCTGCGGCGGCCCGATCAAGAACGGCCACCGCTCGGCCAACATCATCTTCTACGCCGACCTGGTGAAGGTGAAGTAGCCCGGGGGCGGTGCCGCTCCGGTGCCGCCGTCCGTACGACAGGAGCACCTTGACCCGCCACCGCCGCCCCGCCCGCGCAGCGCTCCCGCTGCTCGCCGCCGGTGCCGCAGCCCTGCTGCTGGCCGGCTGCGGCAACGCGGGCAGCCTGGAGGGCGCGGGCGCGACCCCCACGGCGGTCGGCCCGGTCCACCTCTGGCCCGAGCTGCCCAAGCCCACGACGACGCCGCTGGACTTCGGCGAGGGACAGACGGAGCGGGTGCCCGGCATCGAGGTGCGCGGCGGCGACGTCCGCGCCCTGGACCCGGTCGCGGTCGTCCAGGCGGAGGTGCGCGCCCACCCCGACCAGTACACGGGCGCCGACGGGCTCTATGAGGAAACGGTTCGCCAGCTCAACCAGTGCCGCCGGAAGCCGAAGGCCTGCCCGGTGCTGCGCGCGTACTACCGCGATCTGACCGGCGACGGGAAGGACGAGCTGATCCTCGGCATCAAGATGCCGGAGCAGCAGCTGGCCGTGCGCTGCTACATGCCCGACCGCGGCGGCCTCACCCGGATCATGTCCACCTCGGACCAGCTGATCGGCGTGGAGCTGGCCGGGCGGGACGTCATCCTGCACTCGGTCTCGGCGGGCATTCCCGGGTACGAGTACCGCACGGCCTGGTCGTGGGACGGCCACCAGCACGCCATGCTGCCCACCCGCGACGAGATCATCCGGGTGGAGCCGCAGCACTCGCCCAACCCGGTGCCCCACCCCAAGACCCCGAGCCCGTCCGCCGACCGCTCGCCGCGCTCCTCCGCGAGCGCCCGGTGAGAGGGCCCCGGCTGCCCGCCTGGACGGCGACGCTCACCTGGAAGGCCGCGGTCTTCATCACCGTGATGTGCTGTGCGCTCGCGGCGCTGCTCGGTGTGCTCGTCCATGTCTCGGTGACCCGGCAGACCGTCGGCCAGGCCCGCGACAAGGCGCTGGACAAGCTGGAGGAGGTCTCGCGCGCGTACGAGGCGGGCGAGCCGCTGCCGCCGGGCGCGGGGATGGACCCGCAGGACCTGCCCCCCTCGCTGCGCGCGCTCGCGGTCTCCGGCAAGCGCGGCACGGTGGTGGCCGACGACCGGGGCCGCCCGACGATGTGGGCGGCGGGCCCGGCGGACGGCCGGGCGATCGCCGTCTCGATCGACTACAGCCAGAGCGCCCGCACCATCACCGGCCTGGACCAGGCGATCCTCGGCTCCTCCATCCTCGCCATCGGCGCCACGCTGCTGGTCGGCGTCTTCGGCGTCACCCGGGTCACCCGCAGGCTGCACCAGACGGCGACGGTGGCCCGCAGGATCGGCGCGGGCGACCTCGACGCCCGGGTCAACGACCCCCGTACGAAGGACCCCTCGCGGCCCCAGGACGAGGTGGCGACGGTCGCCGGGGCGCTCGACACCATGGCCGGAACGCTCCAGAACAAACTGCTGAGCGAGCAGCGGTTCACCGCGGACGTCGCCCATGAGCTGCGCACCCCGCTGACCGGGCTGCACGCGGCCGCCGAACTGCTGCCCGAGGGACGGCCCGCCGAGCTGGTACGGGACCGGGTGCGGGCGATGCGCTCGCTCACCGAGGACCTCCTGGAGATCTCCCGCCTGGAGGCCGGCAGCGAGCGCGTCGACCTGGACCTGGAGCGGCTGGGGCCGCTGGTGGAACGGGTGGTGCGGGCCTCCGGGACGGACACCGAGCTCGTCGTCGTCCGGGACACCTGTGTGGAGACCGACAAGCGCCGGCTGGAGCGGGTGCTGTCCAATCTGCTGGGCAACGCCCACAAGCACGGCGCGCTGCCGGTCGAGCTGACCGTGGACGGCCCGGTGGTGACGGTACGGGACCACGGGGCCGGGTATCCCCCGTACCTCCTCGACCACGGCCCCCAGCGATTCCGCACCGAGGGCGGCACCAAGGGGCACGGTCTCGGGCTGACCATCGCGGTCGGCCAGGCCGCGGTGCTCGGCGCCGAACTCAGCTTCGGCAACGCGGCGGACGGCGGCGCGCTGGCACGGCTGACCCTGCCGGAGTACGTGGACACCGACGGCGCTCCGGAGGGCCCCGGGCACCCGGACGGGCAGGCCGGGGCGGGTGGCGGGGATCCGGCGCGTCCCCCGTCCGGCGGTCCCCGCACCCCTTAGCGCTTTGCGGGTGGCAAGAAGCGAACCTAACGTGAGCGGGGCGAGCCAAGGGCCGTGGAGCGCGGCCCTCCCCTCCCCCAGGAGGCACCTGTGTCCCCCCGTAACCCGCTTGCCCTGCTCGGTCTGTGCCTAGCCACCTCAGCGGTCGCCGCTCTCGCGGCGGCCGGTCCCGCCGTCGCCGAGGAATCCGCCGAGAACTCCTCCAAGGGCCGGGTGACGGCCCGGTCCGGCCTGATCCTGCGGGACAAGCCGACCCGCAGCAGCAGGATCGTCGGCGTGGCCCCGTACGGGCGGATCGTCCACATCTTCTGCAAGACCGGCGGCGACCCCGTCAACGGCAACGGCGTCTGGTACCTCCTGGAGGACGGCACCTGGGCCTGGGCGTCGGCGTACTACATCCAGAACCTCGGCTCGGCGCCCCGCTGGTGCTGAGCCGTCAGCTCACCGCCCGAGCAGACGTGCCTTCGCGGCCGTGAACTCCTCGGGAGTGAGCACGCCCTGCTGAGCCAGCTCCCCGAGGCGGCTCAGCAGGTCCACCAGGGCGTCGCCGGAGCGAGGGGCCCGGGAGGCGGGGGCTTCGGACTCCGGAGCTTCGGACTTCGGAGCGTCGGACTTCGGAGCGTCGGACTCCGGAGCTTCGGACTTCGGAGCGTCGGACTCCGGAGCTTCGGACTTCGGAGCGTCGGATGGGGGCGCGGCCTTCGCGGGGCGGGGGCCGCCCACCAGGAGCCCGCGCAGCAGCGGGGTTCCGGAGGGGCGCACCACGGGCCGTGCCGCCGCGCGGGTGGGCTTGATGTACATCGCTCAGCCTTCCTCTCGCGCGCCCTGTGCGCGCGCGGCCAATGCCGCCCGGACCTCTTCCAGGCGTTCCGGCGGGATCCGCACCGACCCGGCGACGTGCCCGCCCGCGGCCCGCACCCCCTTCGCCGCCTCCTCCGCCCACAGGTGCTCGATCAGTACGACCAGCGCACAGCTGCCCGGGTCGAGCAGGTCCCCGGCCTCGCGCACGTCCTCCGGCCCGATCAGCCGCTCGACGCCCTCGCCGACCAGCACCCCGGCGAGCTCCTCGAACTCGTCGAGCTCCGCCGAGGACACCTCCCCGGCGGCGGTCCTGGTGACGACCAGCGCGTCGACCATCCGTACGGCACGGGACCGGCGCACTCCCACAAGCGAGTCGACGGCCCGCACCCGCAGCTGCTCCTCGGGGAAGGCGAGGACGATGAACTCCACGGGCCCCATGGCGTACTCCTCCGTGACGGACCGTCAAAACTCCCCCCGCTCGGCACACTATGACATAAGGGGACATAGAGGCCCGGGCTTGCTACGTTGCCCGACATGACCGCACCGACGGCGGCGGACGAGCCCCCGCCCGCCCCGCGCCTCGCCCGACGCCGGGGCGTCGAACTCTCGCTGCTCGTCTGCGCCGTCCTCGTCCCGGTCTTCGGCTACGCGGTCGTGGGCCTCGCCAAGAACGGCGCCGTCCCGCCGGACGCGGCACGCTACGGCGCCGGGCTCGGACTCCTGGCCCTGCTCGCCCATCTCGCGGTCCGCCGCCGCGCCCCGTACGCCGACCCGCTGCTGCTGCCCATCGCGGTGCTGCTCAACGGCCTCGGCCTGGTCCTGATCTACCGCCTCGACCTGGAGACCCCGCGCACCCCGGCCGCCTCCGCCCAGCTCGTCTGGTCGACCGTCGGCGTCGGGCTCTTCACCGCCGCCGTCCTGGTGCTGCGCGACCACCGCGTCCTGACCCGGTACGCCTATCTGTCGGCCGCCTCCGCGCTGTTCCTGATGGTGCTGCCGATCCCGTTCCCGGCCGTCAACGGGGCCAAGATCTGGATCCGGCTCGGCGGACTCTCCTTCCAGCCGGGCGAGTTCGCCAAGATCCTGTTCGCGGTCTTCTTCGCCGGGTACCTGGCCGCCAACCGGCACGCCCTGGCGTACACCGGCCGCCGCGTGTGGCGGCTCCAGCTGCCCACCGGCCGGGTGCTCGGCCCGATCGTGGCGATCTGGCTGCTGAGCGTCGGCGTCCTGGTCCTGGAGCGCGACCTCGGCACCTCGCTGCTCTTCTTCGGCCTCTTCGTGATCATGCTGTACGTGGCGACCGGCCGCACCGGCTGGATCGCGGTGGGGCTGCTGCTGGCGGCGGTCGGCGCGGCGGCCGTCGGCTCGCTGGAGCCGCACGTGCACAGCCGGGTGGAGGACTGGCTGCACCCCTTCGCCTCCATCGAGGCAGGCCAGGGCCCCGGCCAGCTCGCCCAGTCGCTCTTCGCCTTCGCGGCGGGCGGGATGTCCGGTACGGGCCTGGGCGCCGGGCACTCCGTCCTCATCGGGTTCGCCGCGAAGTCCGACTTCATCCTGGCGACGGCGGGCGAGGAGCTGGGGCTCGCCGGGCTGAGCGCCGTCTTCCTGCTGTACGCGCTGCTCGTCGCCCGGGGCTACCGCGCCGCGCTCACCCTGAGCGATCCGTTCGGGCGGCTGCTCGCCGTGGGGCTCGCCTCGATCCTCGCGCTCCAGGTGTTCGTGATCGCGGGCGGGGTCACCGGGCTGATCCCGCTCACCGGCATGGCGATGCCGTTCCTGGCCCAGGGCGGCTCCTCGGTCGTCACCAACTGGGTGATCGTGGCGCTCCTCATCCGCCTCAGCGACAGCGCGCGCACCCCGCGCCCGGCCGTGGAGAGCGACACGCCCACTCCCGTACGGACAGGAGCGCGATGATCCGCTACATCCGCCGGGCCGCCGCCTGCTGTCTGCTCCTGCTGGTGGCGCTGCTGGTCAACGCGGCCCGCGTCCAGGTCTTCCAGGCCGACGCGCTCGACGCCGACCCGGCCAACCGCCGCACCACCCTGGCCCGTTACGGCCAGCCGCGCGGCGACGTACTGGTGGACGGCGACGCGGTCACCGGCTCCAAGGACACCCGCCAGCCGCTGCGCTACGAGCGCACCTACGCCGACGGGCCGCTCTACGCGCCGGTCACCGGCTACTCCTCGCAGGTCTACGGCACCTCGCTGGTGGAGGCCGCCGAGGACCCGGTGCTCTCCGGCACCTCCCCGCTGCTCACCCCGCTGTGGGGCTCCCTCACCCGCAAGCGGCAGCCGGGCGGCGACGCGGTCACCACCATCAGGGCCTCCGTCCAGCGGGCCGCCTTCCGGGGGCTGGCGGGCAGGCGGGGCGCGGTCGCCGCCGTGGAGCCGGCCAGCGGCCGGATCCTGGCGCTGGTCAGCAGCCCCTCGTACGAGCCGGGACGGCTGTCGGGGACCGGGCGGGCGGTCAAGGGCGCCTGGGCCGCGCTGAACGCGGACCCCGACCAGCCGATGCTCAACCGGGCGATCCGGCAGACCTATCCGCCGGGCTCCGCGTTCAAGATCGTGACGGCGGCGGCCGCGCTGGACGCGGGTGCCGTCACCGACGTGGACGCGCCGACGACCACGCCCGACCCCTATGTCCTGCCCGGCACCAGCACCACGCTGCCCAACGAGGCCGACGGCTGCGGCAAGGCCTCGCTCGCGTACGCGGTGGTCGTCTCCTGCAACACGGTGATGGCGCATCTGGGGGTGAAGGTGGGGCTCGCGGGGATGCTGGAGGCGGTGGGACGGTTCGGGTTCAACGACACCCGGCTGCGGATCCCCTCGGCGGTGGCCAAGTCCAACTTCGACAAGAAGATGGGCCCGGACCAGCTGGCGCTCTCCTCCATCGGCCAGTTCGACACCACGGCGACACCCCTGCAGATGGCGATGGTGGCGGCGGCCGTCGCCAACGGCGGGGAGCTCCGCCACCCGTATCTGGTGGAGCGGACGACCACCGCGCGCGGGACGACCGTCGCCCAGTACGGCCCCCGCACCTACCGCCAGGCCATGAACCCGGCCACCGCGACGCGGCTCCAGCAGCTGATGGTGGACGTGGTGGAGAAGGGCACCGGGGCCAACGCGGCGATCCCCGGGGTGAAGGTGGGCGGCAAGACCGGCACCGCGCAGAACGGCGTGGGCAACCGGGGCCTCCCGTACGCCTGGTTCATCTCCTGGGCGCAGGCGGCCGACGCGGTCCAGCCCGGGGTGGCGGTGGCGGTGGTCGTCGAGGACGCCGAGGCCAACCGGGCGGACATCAGCGGCGGGGGCGACGCGGCCCCCATCGCCAAGGCGGTGATGGAGGCGGCGCTGGCCGGGTGAGCGCCGCCTCCCGCAGGCGGGGGCGCGCCGGTCAGCCGGTGGCGCCCTGGGCGATCGTCTCCTCGACCTCCGCGACCCGCGCGGTCTCCTCCTGGGCGAACCGCTCGGCGTCGAGCCGCTCGGCGATCTCCTCGTCCTCGGCCATCAGCAGGTCGAGGTTGGAGTCGCCCATCTCCAGGACGCCCATGTCCACGTACGCCTGCTGGAGGCGCTTGCCCCACAGGCCGATGTCCTTCACGCACGGGACGATCCGGCTGAACAGCAGCTTGCGGAACAGGTGCAGATACTCGTTCTGCTCCGAGAACTGCTCGGCCTCCGCTGTGGGGACGCCGAAGTTCTCCAGGACCTCCACCCCGCGCAGCCGGTCGCGCATCAGATAGCAGCCCTCGATCACGAACTCCTCGCGCTCGCGCAGCTCCGCGTCGCTCAGCTGCCGGTAGTAGTCGCGCAGGGCCATCCGTCCGAACGCCACGTGCCGGGCCTCGTCCTGCATGACGTACGCCAGGATCTGCTTGGGCAGCGGCTTGTCGGTGGTGTCGCGGAGCATGCCGAAGGCGGCGAGCGCGAGGCCCTCGATCAGGACCTGCATACCGAGGTAGGGCATGTCCCAGCGGGAGTCGCGCAGGGTGTCGCCGAGCAGCCCCTGGAGGTTGTCGTTGACCGGGTAGAGCATGCCGATCTTCTCGTGCAGGAACCGGCCGTAGATCTCGGCGTGCCGGGCCTCGTCCATGGTCTGGGTGGCCGAGTAGAACTTGGCGTCCAGGTCCGGCACCGACTCCACGATCCGCGCCGCGCACACCATCGCGCCCTGCTCGCCGTGCAGGAACTGGCTGAACTGCCAGGCGGTGTAGTGCTTGCGCAGCTCGCCCTTGTCCTTGTCGGTCAGCTTGGACCAGTAGCGGGTGCCGTAGAGGGTCATCGCCTCGTCGGGGGTGCCCAGCGGGTCGTACGGGTCGACCTCCAGGTCCCAGTCGATGCGCTTGGCGCCGTCCCACTGCTTGTCCTTGCCCTTCTGGTACAGGGCGAGGAGGCGCTCACGTCCGTCGTCGTAGTCCCAGCTGAAGCGCGCCGCGCCGGAGGCGGGGACTTCCCAGAGCGGGTCCTGCGGGCCGTTCACATACAGGTCGTGCGTCGACACGTGCGGCTCCTTCGCGTCGCGGAATTCCCTGACTGACCGTTACACGCGGGTTCCCTGGCAGGCTCACACGTTGGTAGACGCGCGGTCAACAAGTCGGTCCCAAGGGATTGACGGGCTTGCTGACAAGCAGTCTCATAAGAGTCGACCGCCGGTAACCCCTTCGAACACCGACTCACCGAGGTGCCCCGTCATGACGACCGTGACCGACAGCGAAGTGCTCCGCGACGCGCTCGGACTGCTCCGGGACCGCGAGGAGGTCGCCGAGCGGCTGCTCGCGTCGTCCGCCAAGCACTCCTTCGACCCCGACAAGGAACTCGACTGGAGTGCTCCGTTCGAGGACGGCAAGTGGTTCTGGCCGCCGGAGCTGCTCTCCCTCTACGACACCCCGATGTGGCGCAAGATGTCCGAGGACCAGCGTCTGGAGCTGTCCCGCCACGAGGCCGCCTCGCTCGGCTCGCTCGGCATCTGGTTCGAGATCATCCTGATGCAGCTGCTGGTGCGGCACATCTACGACAAGCCGGTGACCAGCAACCACGTCCGCTACGCGCTCACCGAGATAGCCGACGAGTGCCGGCACTCCATGATGTTCGCCCGCATGATCCAGAAGAGCGGCTCGCCCACCTACCCGGTCCCCCGGCTCTACCACAACCTCGCGCGCGTCCTGAAGACCGTCTCCACCACCCCCGGCTCCTTCGCGGCCACCCTGCTCGGCGAGGAGATCCTCGACTGGATGCAGCGGCTGACCTTCCCGGACGACCGGGTGCAGACCCTGATGCGCGGGGTGACCCGCATCCACGTGGTGGAGGAGGCCCGCCATGTGCGCTACGCCCGCGAGGAGTTGCGGCGCCAGATGGTCACCGCACCCGCCTGGGAGCGGGAGCTGACCCGGGTCAGCTGCGGCGAGGCGGCCCGCGTCTTCTCCACCTGCTTCGTCAACCCCCAGGTGTACGAGAACGTCGGCCTGGACCGCCGCGAGGCCGTCGCCCAGGTGAAGGCGAGCGGCCACCGGCGCGAGGTCATGCAGAACGGCGCCAGGCGGCTCACCGACTTCCTCGACGACATCGGTGTGCTGCGCGGGGTCGGCCGCAGGCTGTGGCAGAGCTCGGGCCTGCTGGCCTGAGCGCGCTCCCGGTGCCCTTCACTCCCGGCCAACCGCACGCGCGCACCCGCGTCGTACGCCCATCCGGGGATTACGCTGCCCGTATGACCTCACCGGCCGCCACCCCCGCGTACCGCAGGCTCAGCGTCGAGGAGCGCCGCACCCAGCTCCTCGACGCCGCGCTGTCGCTCTTCGCGCACCGGGCCCCGGAGGACGTCTCGCTCGACGACGTCGCCGAGACCGCCGGGGTCTCGCGCCCGCTGGTCTACCGCTACTTCCCCGGCGGCAAGCAGCAGCTGTACGAGGCCGCGCTGCGCTCGGCCGCCGACGAGCTCGAACTCTGCTTCGCCCAGCCCCAGAGCGGCCCGCTCACCCAGCGCCTCAGCCACGCCCTGGACCGCTACCTCGCCTTCGTCGACGAGCACGACGCCGGGTTCTCCGCCCTGCTCCAGGGCGGCAGCGTCGCCGAGACCTCGCGGACCACCGCGATAGTCGACGAGGTGCGCCGGGCCGCCGCCGAGCAGATCCTGCTCCACCTGGAGGTGGAGAACCCGGGTGCACGGCTGCGGATGATGGTGCGCACCTGGATCGCGGCCGTCGAGGCCGCCTCGCTGATCTGGCTCGACGAGGAGAAGCAGCCTCCGCTGCCCGAGCTGCGCGACTGGCTGGTCGACCACCTGGTGGCGCTGCTCACCGCGACCGCCGCCACCGACCCGCAGGCCGCCGCCGTGGTGCGGGCGGCCCTCGCCCTGGAGCCGGGCGACGGCCCGGCCGGTCTGCTGGCCCGCCGGGTGATCCCGGTCCTCGCCGAGGCCGCCCACCTGCTCTGAGGTCTTCGCTCGGGCCGCACCGGTGTGACACTTGGGGCGTGCAGAGCGAGAACACCCTCTTTGTGGGCGGGCCCCTCGACGGGCGCGTCCTGCCCGTCCTGGTCGGCCCCACGGGCAAGCCGCCCCAGTGGTACGAGATCCCGGTCCCGGACGCCGACGGCGGCGCCCCGGCCGTCCACGCGTACCGCCTCGAACCCGCCGGGCACAGCAAGCGGCTCGGGCTGCCGCGCGGCTGGAAGTACACCTATGTGCCCGAAGGGCGCGAGCCGCGCCGCTGGCCGTGGAGCAAGCCGAGGCCTACGGCCTGAGGTGCCCCTGGGGCGCGATAGGCTCGCTGGTCCACGCCGTGCCGCAGGGGGAGTTGAACCATGGAGGCGCTGACCGCCGAGGAACCGCGCGAGCTCGGTCCGTACCGGATGCGGGCCAGGCTGCGCGAGACCGGCACCGCCCGGGTCTACCTCGCCCACGGGGCGGACGGGCGCGGGGTCTCGGTCACCGCCGCCCGCCCCGACCTGGCCGCGCTGCCCGCGTTCCGCACCCGCTTCCGCGCCGAGGCGGTGGCCGCCGAGCGGCTCGCCGGGCCCTGGGTGCCGCCGGTCCTGGCCACCGGCCCCGAGGAGTGGCTGCCGTGGCTGGCCACCCCGTTCACGGCCGCGCTCACCCTCGCCGAGGCGGTGGCGCTCGCCGGACCGCTGCCCGAGGACGCCGTGCGCACCCTGGGCGCGGCGCTCGCCGCCACCCTGGAGCGGGCACACGCGGTGACCGGCGAGGCCTTCCAGGGCCTGGGCCCCGACGTCGTCCTGCTCACCGCCGAGGGACCGCTGGTCACCGCCTTCGGCGTGCTCGGCGGCGCCAGCGCGGCGAGCGCGGGCGAGGGCGGGCGCCTGGGGGTGACCGTCGGCTATCTGACGCCCGAGCAGGTCGCGGGCGAACAGCCCGGACCCGCCGCCGACGTCTTCATGCTGGGCATGCTCCTCGCGTACGCGGCCGGGGGCGCGGGCCCCTTCGACTCCGGGCCGGCCGACGCGGCCGCCCACCGCATCGCGCACTCCGTCCCGGACCTGACCCCGGTCCCGGCCGCCCTGCGCCCGCTGCTCGGGCGCTGTCTGGCCAAGGCGCCCGGGGCGCGTCCGACCCCGGCCGAGGTGGCCGCCGAGCTGATCCCGGGCGGGGCCGCCCCGGCGCCCGGTGCGGGGTGGCTGCCGCCGAAGGTGACGGCCGCGATCGCCGAACGGGCCGCGCGGGCGCAGGAGTTGCCCGGGGCCGTGGTGGCGGACCGGGTGCCGGAGCCCGCCGCCGCGCCGCCGCCCGCACCCGACGGCCACCCCGCCGCTCCCCCGCAACCCGCCTGGTCGGCGCCGCAGCCGCTGCCCGTACCGCCGCGACAGACCCCGGCCCCGCCCGCGGCGGGCACCCTCTCCCGGCTCGCCGCCGACCGGCGCTCGCTGCTGACCGCCGGGCTCGCGGCGGTGGCCGGGCTCGCGGTCGGCGCGGCCGGGGTGCTGGCGTTCGACGGGGACGGCGACGACGGCAGAGCGCCTGCCGCCGACAGCAAGCCCGCCGCCCCGCCGCGCCCCGTGCCGGGCACGCCCCCGGCCGCCCGCTGGGGCTACGCGGTCCCGGGCGGCAAGCTCCTGGGCACCCCGCTGGTCCAGGGCGCGGTCCTGGTCGTGCCCGGCGCCGCGCTCACCGGCGTCGACCTGCGCACCGGCCGCCAGCTGTGGAACCGCCCCGAGCTGGCCGGGCTCGCCCAGCTCCAGCCGGCCGGCCCGGACCCGGCGGTGGCGTTCGGGGTCGGTCCCACCGAGTTCACCTGGTTCGCGGTGGCGGACGGCGCGGTCCGCCAGAAGGTGGCGTACACCCAGATCGTGCCCGGTATGGGCACCCCCGAGGTGCGCGCGCACGACGGTACGACGGTGTGGTTCACGGCCACGGCCGGCAAGGACACCGCGCTGTACGCGTACGACATCGCGAGCCGCACCACGCTGTGGCGGCGCCCGCTGGGCCGGGGCGAGACGTTCGAGTGGGCGAGCGCCGTCGGCGGCCGGCTGATCGCGCGGCGCCCGGCGGCGAGCCCGCCCAAGGGCGCCAAGCAGGTGCTCGCGGAGTTCTTCGCGGTCGACCCGAAGACGGGCAAGGACCTGTGGGCGAAGTCGTACGGGGCGGTGCTGCCCACCGACGGGGCGGTGCTGTCGCCGGACGGCGTGCTGCTGACCACGGCGGGCGGCGGCCTCCAGGCGTTCGACCTGGAGACCGGCCGACAGCGCTGGCAGCGCGGCAAGGGCGCCTCCGCGTATGGAACTCCCCTGCTCAGCAAGGGCGTTGTGTACGCCCCCGACAACGGGACGAAGCTGGCGGCGGTCGCGGCGGCGGACGGCCGGGAGGTGTGGGTGGGCTCGACGGACCTGGCACCGGCCGGCCCGGTGGAGACCCGCGCGGTGGCGAGCGCGTCCGGCCGTACGGTGCTGGCGCTCGACCGCTTCCAGGTGACGGCGCTGGACGCGGCGAGCGGCGAGCGGCTGTGGAAGTTCCAGGACGCGGGCACCAAGGAGCAGTCGGCGGACCGGGGCACGTACCGGGCGGTGGCGGCGGGCACGGACACGGCGGTGGTGTGGCACGGCGCGACGCTGTACGCGCTGCCGGTGCGGTAGCGGCCGCAGGCCCGCCGGGCAAGCGCCCGCACCGGGATACGGCCGTACGAGGGAGGGATTCGCACCGTTCACCCGGCTCGGCGCGCCCCGCCCCGGATCACCGTGCCACCATCCGACCGGAGGTGACCACGTGTCAGAAAGATCCCTGCGTACGGTGTGCACGGCGGCGGCCGTCGCGGCGGCGCTCGTGTCGGCGGTCCCCACGGCGCAGGCCGCACCCACTCCGCCGGAGAGTTCGGTGACCGGTCTGCTGACGCAGTTGCAGACGCTGTACCGGCAGGCCGAGGAGGCGTCCGAGGCGTACAACGCGGCCGAGGAGCAGCTCAAGCTGCGCAAGGCGGACGAGAAGAAGGTGGCGGCCGGGCTGAGCCGGGCGCGGGTCGCGCTGGCCCGCAGCCGCCAGGAGGCGGGGCGGCTGGCCCGGGAGCAGTACCAGGGCCGCACCGAACTCTCCACGTATATGCAGCTGCTGCTGGCGCGGGACCCGCAGGGGGCGCTCGACCAGGGGCATCTGATGCGGCGCGCCTCGGACGGCCGCCGGGCGTCGCTGGCGCGGCTCGCGCGCGGCGAGAAGCAGGCGGACGCGCTGGCGCGGGCGGCGCGCAAGGCGCTCGACGAGCAGAGGCTGCTGGCCGAGCGCCGGCGGCGGGCGCGGGACGAGGTGCGGGCCCGGCTCAAGGACGTGGAGGGCCTGCTCGCGTCCCTGAGCGAGGACCAGCTCCTGGAGCTGTCCCGCCTGGAGCGGGACGGCACGGCCAAGGCGCAGCGGGATCTGCTGGCGACGGGGGCGCTGGACGGGGTGCGGGCGCCGTCGCCGGAGGGGGAGTCGGCGCTGCGGTATGCGGTGGGACAGGTGGGAAAGCCTTACGTCTGGGGGGCGGAGGGACCGTCCTCGTACGACTGCTCCGGCCTCACCTCGTCGGCGTGGGCGCACGCGGGTCGGGAGATTCCGCGCACGTCGCAGGAGCAGTGGGCGTCGCTGCGGCGGGTGCCGTTGCGGGCCCTTCGGCCGGGGGATCTGGTGGTGTACTACCCCGGGGCGACGCATGTGGCGCTGTACGTGGGGGACGGGCTGGTGGTGCAGGCGCCGCGGCCGGGGGCGCGGGTGAAGATCTCGCCGATCGCGGCCAATCCGCTGCTCGGGGCGGTTCGGCCGGACCCTGCGGCTTCGCCGGTGCGGTCGTACCGGCCGGTGCGGTTGCCGGTGGGGGCGGGACCGGACGAGGCGGCGGCCCCGGAGCCGGAGGATTAGCCCCCGTCCCCCTGAGCTGTTCGTCTGCGGACCGTGGCCGGCTGGTCGCGCAGTTCCCCGCGCCCCTAAAAACCTGTGGCTGAGCCAAGTACTCCGACAGCCGGGGCCTACCTAAGGGGCGCGGGGAACTGCGCGAGAAGCGGCCACGACCCGCAGCCGACGAACCACCCATGGGCGCGGGGAACTGCGCGACCAGCCCACCACTCACCCGCTGACGAAGACCGGGCACAAGAAGGGGCGCGGGGAACTGCGCGACCAGCCCACCACTCACCCGCAGACAAAGGCCGGGCCCCGCCGGGCGCAGCCCCCGGCCCCCCGCCAGAGGGGTTTAGGGGAGGGGCGGGGTGGGGGCTCCCACCTCGGCCAAGTACGCCGCCGCCTTCTCCTCCTCGAAGAAGAACCCCTCGAAGTCCGAGGGGTCATCGAACCCGTTCGCGAACCGATCCGCCACCGGCTGAAGCGCGGACGCCGCACCGATCAGCTGAAGCACATGCTCCGGCGGCGCCCCCAACATCGCGTTGGTCCACTTCACCACCGGCCCCGCAGTGGCCCAGTACCGCTCGAACGCCCCCCGCATCCACTCCTCGTCGAACGCCTCCTCCCCCCGCTCCACGATGGACGCGAGGTAGGAAGCCGCGCACTTGGACGCCGAGTTGGAGCCCTGGCCCGTGATGGGGTCGTTGGCGACGACCACGTCCGCCACGCCCAGGACCAGGCCGCCGCCGGGCAGCCTGCCGACGGGGTTGCGGACCGTCGGCGCGTACCGCCCCGCCAGCGTGCCCCCGGCATCCGTCAGCTCGACCTTCGTGGCCCGCGCGTACTCCCACGGAGTGAAGCGCTCCATCAGCTCAAGCGTCAGCGACAGGTGCTCGCCCGGGTCCGTGACGCCCTGGAACACGTCCAGCGGGCCACCGGGGATTCCCTCCCAGAAGAGGATGTCCGCCCGGCCCGACGTGGTCAGCGTCGGCATCACGAAGAGCTCGCCCACCCCGGGCACCAGGTTGCAGCGCACCGCGTCGAAGTCCGGGTGCTCGGGGCGCGGCCCGAGCCCGTGCACGTACGACACCGCCAGCGCCCGCTGCGGCTCGGTGTACGGCGAGCGCGAGGCGTCGCGGCCGAACATGGACACCAGCTCGCCCTTGCCCGCCGCCACCATCACCAGGTCATAGGTACGGGCGAAGAAGTCCAGGTCGGAGACGGCCGCGCCATGGATCACCAGCTGGCCGCCGCGCTGGGCGAACGTCTCCATCCAGCCCGCCATCTTGACCCGCTGGTCGACGGACTGCGCGAAGCCGTCCAGCCGGCCGACCCAGTCGACCGGCCGGGAGGCGTCGGGGCCGGCCACCGAGACGCCCACGCCCTCGATGCGGGGGGCCTGGGACTCCCAGAAGTTCAGGCCCAGATCCCGCTCGTGCTGGAGGGCCGTGTGGAACATGCACTGCGTCGACATGACCCGCCCGGAGCGGATCTCGTCGGCCGTGCGGTTGGACATCAGGGTGACCTCGTACCCCTTCGACTGGAGTCCGAGGGCCAGCTGGAGCCCGGACTGACCGGCCCCGACTATCAGGATTCTCCGCATGCGAGTGCTCTCCGATACGTCAGCAGATACGACAGATATGACAGATACGAAAAAGGGCGAACCAAGAAAACGGAGCCGCCGACCCGCTACTCCGGCAGCTCGTCCAGCGCGTGACCCACCAGCCCCAGCAGTGACTCCACCACCGAGATCCGGTCCCGCGCGTCCATGATCACGACCGGGATGTGCGGCGGCACCGTCAGCGCCTCGCGGACGTCCTCCGGCGCGAACGACTCCGTGCCCTCGAAGTGGTTGACCGCCACGATGTACGGCAGGCCGCAGCTCTCGAAGTAGTCGAGCGCCGGGAAGCAGTCGGTCAGCCGGCGGGTGTCGGCCATCACCACCGCGCCGATCGCCCCGCGCACGATGTCGTCCCACATGAACCAGAACCGCTGCTGGCCGGGCGTGCCGAACACGTACAGGACGAGGTCGTCGTCGAGCGTGACGCGGCCGAAGTCCATGGCCACCGTCGTGGTGGTCTTCTCCGGCGTGGACGACAGATCGTCGGTGGCCTCGCTCGCCCGGGTCATCACCGCTTCCGTCTGGAGCGGGGTGATCTCCGAGACGGACGACACGAACGTCGTCTTGCCCACGCCGAAGCCGCCCGCCACGACCACCTTCGTCGCGATGGGGGCCCTGGTGCGGTCCTGCTGCCAGGGCCGCAGCTCCTCCTCGGCGGGCTCGGGCGGCGCCAGGAGTTCAGAGGCGGCGGAGTCCACTCATGACCCTTTCGAGCAGTGCGCGGTCGGGCCGCCCGGGGCCGTGCCCGGTCCCGTACACCCGGATTCTTCCCTGGTCGGCCAGGTCGCTGAGCAGCACCCGGACGACGCCCAGCGGCATGCGCAGCAGCGCGGAGATCTCCGCGACCGTACGCATGGCCCGGCAGATCTCCACGATCGCCCGCATCTCCGGCATCATCCGCAGCGGCGACCCGCCCAGCGCCCGGCGCTCCTCGGGCGCCTCGATGGCGGCCACGAACGTCTCCACGAGCAGGACGTGGCCGAAGCGGGTGCGACCGCCGGTCAGGCTGTACGGGCGGACCCGCGCGGGTTTGCGGCCGGCGCCTCGTATCGGCAGCTTGGGGGCGGACGGGCTCACTGGACGGCCTCCATCGACTGGCGCAGCTCGCTGCGGAGTTCGGGGGTCAGCACATGTCCGGCGCGGCCGACGAAGAGGGCCATGTGGTACGCGACGACGCTCACATCGCAGTCCGGCGTGGCGTGCACGCCGAGCAGCGAGCCGTCGCTGATCGCCATGACGAAGACGTTGCCCTCCTCCATCGCGACCACGGTCTGCTTCACCCCGCCGCCGTCCATCAGCCGCGCGGCGCCGTGGGTGAGGCTGCCGATGCCGGAGACGATGGTGGCGAGGTCGGCGCTGGAGCCGCGCGGCCCCTCGGGGCCGGGCCCCGTGCGGGCGGGCCGCTGGTCCGGGTCGGACGAGAGCAGCAGCAGGCCGTCCGAGGAGACCACCGCGACCGAGAGGAGGCCGGGCACCTCCTCGACCAGGTTCCGCAACAGCCAGTGCAGATTGCGGGCTTCGCTGCTCAGTCCGAACGTGCCGGTGCCGGTCGCAGTCAACTGCGTGCCTCCTCGACTGTCTCCCCCGTCTGTGGCCTCTGTGGCTTCTTCTCTTCGCTCTGTGCTTCCTGGATCTCGGTCTCGGCGTGCCTGCGGCCCTCCAGGGCGCCCTGCTGGAACCCGCCGAGCCGCCGTCGAAGGGCGTCGGCCACCTCGGCACCGCCCTTGCGCGGGGCGGGGGCGGCGGGGCCCGACTTCACCACCTTCGGGGTGCGCTTGGGCAGGCCCTTGTCGGTGACGCGCTGGGCGGGGACGGTGGGCGCGGGCTGCTGTTCGGGTGCCGTCTCCCCGGCGGGCTCCGGCCCCGGTGCCGTCTCCCTGACGGGCTCCGTCGGCAGCCGCATCTCGAACGTCGGCTCGTCGACCCGCTCGTGCGTGTCCGCCTCCGCCGGGGCGGGCGCCGGCGCCTGGGCCTGGGGCTGGGGCCGGGGCTGGGGCTGGGCGGGGAGCGGGATCTCCGCCGTGCGCTCCGCCCGTTCGGGCAGCAGGTTGGAGTTGGCCTCCGCCAGCGCGCCCGGCAGCGTGAAGCGCGGCGCGTCGCCCTGCGCCGGTACCACCTGCGGCGGAGCGGCCGGGGGCGTCTTCGGCAGGATCGGCTCGGGCAGCACGACCACGGCCGCGAGCCCGCCCTGCTTCTGCTCGCGCAGCTCGATCCGCACCCCGTGGCGCCGGGCCAGCAGCGCGGCGACGTGCAGTCCCAGACCGCCGGTCTCGGTGCCGGGCTCCCCCGGCTCGTACGTGGACGGGTCCGCGAGCCGCATATTGAGCTCGGTGCGGCGCGCCGGGCTCATCCCGATGCCCTCGTCCTGGACCGAGAGCATGACCTCGCCGCTCTCCAGCTGCCAGCCGGAGAGCTGGACCTGGGCGTCCGGCGGCGAGAACGAGGTGGCGTTCTCCAGCAGCTCGGCGACGAGATGGCTGAGGTCGTCGGCGGCGAACCCGGCCACCTGGGCGTGCGGCGGCAGGGCCTGGATGACGACCCTCTCGTACCGCTCGATCTCGCTGACGGCGGCCCGCAGCACATCGACCAGCGGGACCGGGCCCGGGTGGTTGTGGTGGTGTTCGGCGCCCGCGAGGACCAGCAGGTTCTCGCCGTGCCGGCGGATGACCGTGGCCATGTGGTCCAGCTTGAAGAGCGTGGCGAGCTGGTCCGGGTCCTGCTCGCGCTCCTCCAGTCCCTCGATGATGCCGAGCTGGCGCTCGACCAGGCCGAGGCTGCGCAGGCCGAGGTTGACGAAGGTGTGCTGCACGGTCCCGCGCGCCCGCTCCAGCTGCGCGGTCAGCTCCCGTACGGACTCGGCGAGTTCCGCCCGTTCGGCGGCCAGGGCGGTCTGCTGCTCGCGTGCCTCGTGCAGCTGCGCGCCGAGGGTGTCGGCGCGGCCCGCGTGTTCGCGCAGCCGGTCGTGGAGCGCGTTGAGGGACCGTACGGTCTGGGCGTACTCGTCGCTGCGGCCGGTGAAGCGGACCGGCTCCTCCGTCTCGGGGGCGGCCGCCAGCCGGGCCGCGCCGCGCCGCAGCGCCGCGAGCGGCCGGGTCATGCTGCGGGCGCTCGCGGCGCAGACGCCGACGGCGAGCAGCAGCAGCGCGCCGACGAGGGCGATGCGCAGTTCGAGGCCGGTCACGTCGTCGTCGCGCAGCGACGCGAAACGCTTCGCCTCGGCGGTGGCGAGCGCCGACTCGGTGCCGCGCATCCGGTCGATCCGCGCGGTGAGCGCGGCGGCCACCTTGTCCGCACCCAACTTACGGTCGGAAGTGCTGAGTTGGGGCTGGTCGGTGAGGCGGGCGAGATAGCGCTCGGCGGCGTCCACGTCCGGGCCGGTCACCGTGGTGGAGAGCTTCTCGCGCGCGGTGGCGGAGGCGGACTGGTCGAAGTCGGCGAGCGCGGACTGCTCGCGCACCCGCGCCTGCTGCCCGGCGGCGCTCAACGCGTCCCGGGTGCGCGCCTCTTCGCCGTCGGCCGCGTCCTTCTGCACATAGCGGCCGGTGATCGGGTCGTAGACCGTGGTGGCGGGCTTCTGCGGCACCGAGAGCGCGGCGACCAGCAGACCCCGGGCGGCGGAGGCCTGTTCGACGGCGCGGCCGAGGTCGGCCGGGGCGCGGGTGGCCTCGGCGGCGCGCGGCGGCGTCTTCGCGGCCAGCTCGTCGGCGAGGCCGAGCAGCTTGGCGATCACGTCCGAGTACGTGCGGTGCGCCTCCAGGGCGGTGCCCTTGCCGGTGAGGGCGGTGCGGCGCAGCGAGGGCACGGTGGCCAGGTCGCGGCCGAGGGCGGCCGGGGCGGTGGCGCGGATCTCGTCGATGCGCCGGTCGACCCGGGTGGCGCGGTCCTTGAGGGCGGCGTCCTTGCGCGGGTCGCGGCCGCCCGCGATGTACGCGGTGACGTCGTCGCGTTCGTCGGCCAGCGCGTGGGCCAGGGTGACGGCCTGCTGGTCGAGCTCGGCGAGGGTGACCAGGCGCTGGGACTCGTTGAGGTCGGAGGAGGCGGTGAGCAGCGTGGGGGCGCCCGCGCCCAGGACGGTCAGGGAGACCACGGCGACGGAGGTGACCAGCCGGGTCCGTACGCGCACGGTGCGCGTGGCGGGTTCCGTGGGGGCGTGCACGGCGCCCTCGACGGTCTCGCCGTCCTTGCCCCGAGGCCGCTTGTTCTGCACCGGTGCTCTCAATCTTGACTCGTCCACCCATGAAGCCGAGGTGACGACCGGTCATGCGTCTCTTGCGCCGTTGCGACGCGTTCCCACCCCTGCACGGCTTCCGACCATTCCAGTGGTTTTGGGAAGGAGGCATGCAACATCCACTCCGCCACCCGAACGAGTGAACAACACTCGGGAGTTGGCCTTCAACTCCCGCGGAATGGCTGCCGCCGCTCGTGTGCGAGGCCGGTTGGAACTTCCGCGCGGCCTTTGGCAGGATGCCCGCCCACAGCTTCCGGAGGGCTTTCTTCCAGGGCCGCGAGCCCCGCTCCGGCCCAGTGGTCCAGGCCAATTGGCCGCTCTGGGGGCCGGGTGAAGGTGTCGTGCAGACTGGCGCCATGCGCATCGAACTCGCCACGGCCCCCGGTGACCCCGCACGCCCCAACGAGGACTGGGCCGCCACCGCGCTGCCCGCCGCCGGGCGGGGCGGGGTGCTGGTGGTGCTCGACGGGGTGACCCCGCCACCGGGGAACGGCGACTGTGTGCACGACGTGCCCTGGTACACGGCTCGGCTCGGCGGCGCGCTGACCGAACTGTCCGGTTCGCGGCGTGACATGCCGCTCACCGAGATCCTCGCCGAGTCCATCCGGCGCACCGCCGACGCCCATCGCGGCACCTGTGACCTTTCTCACCCCCGTACGCCACAGGCGACCGTGGTCCTGGCGCGGTGGGACGAGGAGGCGGTGGAGCATCTGGTGCTCTCGGACTCCGCGCTGCTCCTGGAGTCGCCGGACGGGGTGGTCCGGGCGGTCCTGGACGACCGGCTCGACCGGGTGCCGCGGTCCGTGCTGGTGTCGGACGACGTGGCCGACGCGGTGGCCCGTAACCGGGAAGGGGGGTTCTTCACCGCTGCGGCGGATCCCTCGGTGGCCGAGGTTGCGGTCTCGGGCCGTACGCCGCGGGGGGCTGTGCGTTCGCTTGCGGCGCTGACGGACGGTGCGACCCGGTGGGTCGAGATGTTTCGCGAGGGCGACTGGGGCGGGTGTCTTGCGCTCTTGGCCAAGGCGGGGCCGCAGGGGGTTATCGACCGGGTGCGGGAGCTTGAGCGGGCGGATGTCGACGCCGGTCGTACGTTTCTGCGGGGCAGTAAGACGCATGACGACGCCACCGCCGTATATGTGGAGCTTTGAGCGCGGCTACCGGTTGTCCTGGGCTGGTCGCGCCCGCGCGGCGGAGCCGCACATGTCACCGCCCCGCGCCCCTAAAAGCAGGGGGCCGTGGCGCGGCGGGATCCTCCCCGCGCCCCCTAACGGGGCGCTGCCCCCGGTTCCTGCATGTCCGCCCTCGCGTTCAGCTGGTGCAGCAGTCTGGCCAGCTCGGCGATCTCCTTGCGGTCCCAGTCCGCCAGCTTGGTGACGTACTGGGCGCGGCGGGCGTCACGGACGCGGCGGAAGCGGGCCAGGCCCTCCTCGGTGAGGCGGACCAGCGAGGCGCGGCCGTCGGCCGGGTCCGGCTCGCGGGCGACCAGGCCCAGGTCCTCCAGGGCGCGCAGCTGGCGGCTCATGGTCGCCTTGCCCACGCCGAAGTACGCGGCGAGCTCGGTGGCCCGCTGCGGGCCGCCCTCCTCCAGGCGCACGAACAGCCCGTAGGCCGCGGCCTCCAGCTCGGGATGGACCGCGCGGGCCATCTCGCCGGAGGACGCCCGGGCACGCCTCAGGAACACCGCCAGCTCGCGTTCGAGTGCGAGAAACTCCTGGTCCGGACCGTGCACATCAGCTCCCATCCCACGCTGCCTAGACGGGACAGTATTTCCCAGTCCCCCGCGGGCAGGGCCCCCGGCGGAGTGCGCCGGGGGCCCTTTGGCTCAATTCCGTGTCCTCCCGGGAGCGCGTTCAGCAGGTGCCGGCCGGCCGTTCCCGGGTGACCAGGTCCGTCCAGCCGGTGGTGCCGTCCAGCCACACGACCTGACGGCCGCCCGCGGCGGACGGGTACAGCTGTTCGCCGCGGTTGCAGGAGAGGCGCTCCTTGCGGGTGCCGTCGGCGCTGAGCTGCCACAGCTTGGGCAGGGTCTCATTGCGGTACTGGGTGTCCGGCAGCAGGGTGTTCACGGTGACCGCGTCGTCCGCCGCCGTCAGGTCGAACGGGATCAGCGCGCCCGGTCCCGACTCGGCGCTGATGTCCACCGCCCCGGTGCCGTCGAGCGCGGCGCGGCGCACCGCCAGCTGCCCCTGGTCGGCGAGGTTCTCGTCGACCAGCCAGAACACGTTCTTGCCGGTGATGCCGGTCTGGCCGACGGCCTGCGGCTCACCCAGCTGCTGGGCCAGCTTGGTGGCGCCGGTGGCGAGGTCGTACGTCTCGACACCGATCCGGTAGTCGCTCTCGCCCGGGTAGAGCTTGGCGTACGCGATCTTCCCGTTCTTCAGCGAGGGCAGCGCGGTGCCGAGCTCGTACCGCCCGCCGTCCACCCAGGTGGGCTCGCGGTCGCCGGGCTTGAGGAAGCCGACGTGCCGCCCGCCGAACGGGTCGAAGGACTCGAAGACCACCGTGCCGTTCTCGACGTGCAGGTTCTGGACGTTGGTGGACGAGGTGTAGAGCGTCTTGGTCGGGCCGCCGGCGATCGGCCGGGAGAGGATGTCGACGCTGGAGGTGCCGAACGCGGCCCACACCACCGTCTTGCCGTCGGTGGCCGGATAGACGTGGAAGCGCCCGTCATTGGGGCTGATCAGCTTGGGCGTGCCCCGGCCGTCGACGCGCCCGGCGTAGACCGAGTAGGCCTCGGTGCCGTCGTCGTTCGACTTGGACGTGGCCCACCAGCCGCCGCCCGCGGCCGTGCCCGTACCGGTGATGTTCAACTTGCCGAAGAGGCGGTCGGAGTCGACGCCGATGGCGTTCTCCCAGCCGGGCACGATGCCGTGGGCGTTGAACGACCGCTTGACGGTGTTCTGCTGCCGGGCCGTGAGCCCCATGTCCTTGGCGGCCGCGAGGACCGCGTTGCGGGCCTCGGTGTAGCCGTCCAGCGGGGTCATGTACGTGGAGAGCGCCTTGTAGACCAGCCGGTCCGCGAGGAAGGGGTCCTTCGGGTCGAGGTCCTGGCGGATGTCCCACAGGGCGCCGGAGAAGATCGTCGAGTTGAGGTGGACGCCGCCGTTGTCGGTGCCGAAGGTGACGCCCAGGTAGTCCTTGGCCGTGGTGCGGCCGTCGTTGAGGTCCCGGAAGGCGCAGGCGCGGGGCTTGCCGGAGCGGCACAGGTCCTCGCCGATGAGCCCGGCGTCCGGGTCGTCCATCTTCGCGCCGCCGGCGGTGACGTCGATGGCGTTGCCGAAGTAGTCGGCGAGCGCCTCGTTGAGGGCGCCGGACTGGCCCGCGTAGACGAGGTTCGCGGTGTTCTCGACCACGCCGTGGGTCATCTCGTGGCCGACCACGTCGAGGTCGGCGGAGAGCGTCTTGTACTGCTCGTCGCCCGCGCCGTACACCATCTTCTGGCCGTCCCAGAAGGCGTTGACGAACGGGCCGCCCGCGTAGGTGACGCCCACCAGCGAGTTGATGGCCATGCCGCGCCCGTCGAGGCTGTCGCGGCCGTGCACCTTCTTGTAGTAGTCGTAGACCTGCCCGGCCGCCCAGTGGGCGTCGACCGCACCCGCCTCGGTGGCGTCGCCGCTGTAGTCGGGGGCGGCGCTGGTGAACTCCTTGAGCCCGGCCGGCCAGCGGCCCGAGGCGTCGTCGACGTCGACCGCCCGGGCGTCCCAGGTGTGCAGGGTGTTCTTGCTGGTGGACGCCATGCGCGCGTAGTCGACCAGGCTGTACTGCCGGGCCGTCTCGTCGTAGTAGATGTCCAGCGGGACCTGGTCGCCGTTGTACTTGACGCCGGTGCCGCTGGTGCCCGGGTCGCCCTTGGCCGCAGGTGCCTGGCGGGCCTGGGGCGCGACCGTCCTCCCCGTCGCGGGCCGGTCCGCGGTGAGCGTCTTGATCAGGCTGTACTGGAGCACCGGGAAGCCCGCGCGCGCGTCCACGTACACGTCCTGGAGGACCGGCCTGCCGGTGGCGGTGTCGGTGCCGCGCACGGTGACCCGGTAGGTGAGGACGCCGGCGCCCTGGGGGACGACGACCAGGCCGCCCGCGCGCCCGGTGAGCGCGGCGGCGGCCCTGGTCTTGGCGTCCTTGGCGCTCTGGACGTCCTTCTTGCCGAGGGTGGCGCCGCCGAGACGGGCGGCGACCGAGGTGACGGCCCGGCGCACGGCGACGTCCTGGGAGACCGTGGCCTCGGTCGACGCGGTCAGCCCGGTGAAGTACTTGCCGGAGGTGCCGGTGACGACGCGCTTGCCGTCCTTCTTCTCCATCCGCACCACGTACTGGCCGCCGAGCACCTCGACCCCGTGGTGCTTCTGCTGGAGCCGCACGGTCTCGTCCGCGCCCTGCTTCAGGGTCTGTACGGGGGTGAGGTCGCGGCCGGGGTCGGCTATCCGGTAGCGGCTCTCCTTGGCGGCGAGGTGGCTGCGGGCCGCGTCGGCGGGTGCCGCCTTGGCGTCGGCGCTCTCGTGGAGGCCGTCGACGAGGGCGGGTGTCGCGGTGCCGGTGCCGGGGACGACGTCGGCGGCCGGCGCCTGCGCCGAGGGCGCGGCGTGGGCCGCCGGTACCGCGGTGGCGAGGAGCGCCGCCGCCCCGAGGAGCGCGGCCACGGACGCGCCCCGGGCCGGTGAGCCGGCCGTCCTGCTCCCCCGGGTGCTGCCTGCTCCGGCTCTGCCTGCTCTGGGCTTGTGCAAGGTCTTTCCTCCACGGGCCGTTGCGAGGTGCCCTCCGCGGGCGGCGTCGGCCGCGCGGAAGGCGGTGGCGCCGGTGGCGCCGACTGGTCATGGCCATGCAAGCCTGTGGGGGACGAACTCCTCAATGGGGCCTGTGTGTTGACATGGGGACTTTGGCGCGAACGCGACCCGGAGGACCGGGCGGGGACGCGGACGGGACACCGGGACCGGCCGATCGGCCCCCAACCGCCCACGGCTGAAAGTTACTTGCGGCCGCGCGCGGTCGGCGCAGCTGGCACCGGCCGCCGCCGCGCCGCCAGAGGCCTGGGCCAATGACAGTTCCAGAACCTCTTTCGCGTCACGGTCTACGTGCGTAGCTTTTTCCGTATGACATGTCCACAACGACATGTCGATTCCCCCCGCACGTCCCCCCACCCACGCCTTTCGGAGGCACGCAATGCCCGTGCACAGACCCGGAACGGCCCGTCGCGGCCCCCTCGCCGCGGCCGGAATCCTCCTCACGGCCCTCGCCCTCCTGCTCACCGCCCCCGGTGTCTCGGGCGCGGCCCAGACCCCCGCCCGTGGCTCCGCCACCATGGGCATGGGTGTGGCCGCCCACGACGGCACCGGCGGGCTCCCGCGCTCCACCCGAGTCGCCCAGGTAGAGGGCGTCGACACCAGCAGCCACAACGGCAACGTCGCCTGGACCACCTTGTGGAACAGCGGGGTGCGGTGGGCCTACGTCAAGGCCACCGAGGGCACGTACTACACCAACCCGTACTTCGCCCAGCAGTACAACGGCTCGTACAACGTCGGCATGATCCGGGGCGCTTACCACTTCGCCACCCCCGACACCACGAGCGGCGCGGCCCAGGCCGACTACTTCGTCGACCACGGCGGCGGCTGGTCGCGCGACGGCCGTACGCTGCCGGGCGCGCTCGACATCGAGTGGAACCCGTACGGCGCCGCCTGCTACGGCAAGTCGGCGGCCGGGATGGTCAGCTGGATCCGCGACTTCGTCAACCAGTACAAGGCCCGCACCGGCCGGGACGCGGTCATCTACACCGCCACCAGCTGGTGGACCCAGTGCACCGGCAACTCCGTCGCCTTCGGCTCCACCAACCCGCTGTGGATAGCCCGCTACAACACCGACCCGGGCGCCCTCCCGGCCGGCTGGGGCTACTACACGATGTGGCAGTACACCTCCTCCGGCCCCACGGTCGGCGACCACTCCAAGTTCAACGGGGCGTACGACCGGCTCCAGGCGCTGGCCAACGGCTAGCGGGCGAGCGGCAGGGAAGGCCCCCGGTGCGCCGACGCGCGCCGGGGGCCTCACCGTCGCCGGTCGCGTCATACGACAGGATGGTCGCCATGCGCGTGCTGCGAACGGTGGGGCGGCTGTCCGCCGCTGGGATGCTGGCCCTGGTCACGGGGTGCGGCGGGTCGGCCGCGTCGGCGCCCCAGCAGGACCGGCCCGATGAGGTGCCACCGGCGCCCGCCCCGCAGTCCTCGGCCACCGCCACCTCGGGAATTCCCTCCGTGGGCGTGCTGGTCGACGGCGACCGGCACTGGTGCACCGCCAGCGTCGTCGCCAGCCCCAAGGGCAATGTCGTGGCCACCGCCGCGCACTGCGCGGACGCCGGGTCGGCGGGCTCGATGGAGTTCGCGCCCGGCTACTCCGGCGCGGTCAAGGGCGCCACCCCGTACGGGACCTGGAAGGTCAGGGCCGTGCAGGCCGACGAGCGCTGGTCCGGGAACGGCGACGACTCCTTCGACTACGCCTTCCTGACCCTGGAGCCGGACGCCAGGGGCCGCAGTGTGCAGAGCGTGGTGGGCGCCGCCCAGCCCGACTGGGGCTCGGCGCCGCGCCGCCGGGTCACCGTCTTCGGCTACCCGGACGAGGACCACAACCCGGAGAACCGGCCCATCGCCTGCACCACCGACACCCGCCCGGACCCCGATCTGGAGAGCGACGTACGGATCGACTGCGCCGGGTTCTGGACCGGCACCAGCGGCAGCCCCTGGCTGGCGGACTACCGGGGGCCGGACCACCTGGGCCATCTCATCGGCGTGCTGAGCGGCGGCGACACGGACGTCGCCTCCACGGCGGTGCTCTTCGACGCACGGGCGCGACGGCTGTACGAACGCGCTGCGCGAGCATAGGGGTGCTTCGCCTGCGGGCCGTGGTGGGTTGCTCGCGCAGTTCCCCGCGCCCCTGACCACCTAGGGGCGCGGGGAACTGCGCGCTCAGCCCACCACGGCCCGCAGACAGACACCGAGCAAAAGGGGCACAGAGCCTTACACGGCCACCGGCACCCGCACCGCCGCCGGGGACAGCGCGATCTCCAGGACCTGGCGGACGTCGCTGACCGGGTGGACCTCCAGCTTCTCCAGGACCTCCGCGGGCACGTCGTCCAGGTCCGGCTCATTGCGCTTGGGGATCACCACCGTGGTGATGCCCGCCCGGTGCGCGGCGAGCAGCTTCTGCTTGAGGCCGCCGATCGGCAGCACCCGGCCGGTGAGCGAGACCTCGCCGGTCATCGCCACATCGGTGCGCACCAGCCGGCCGCTGAGCAGCGAGGAGAGCGCGGTGACCAGCGTGATGCCCGCGCTCGGGCCGTCCTTGGGGACCGCGCCCGCCGGAAAGTGGACGTGCACGCCCCGGTCCTTCAGGTCCGCCACCGGCAGCTCCAGCTCGGCGCCGTGCGAGCGCAGGAAGCTCAGCGCGATCTGCGCCGACTCCTTCATCACGTCGCCCAGCTGGCCGGTGAGGGTCAGACCCGCCGCGCCCGTCTCCGGGTCGGCCAGCGACGCCTCGACGAACAGGACGTCACCGCCCGCCCCGGTCACCGCGAGGCCGGTGGCCACACCGGGCACCGAGGTACGCCGCTCCGCCGGGTCCTGGGCGGACTCGGGGACGTGGTGCGGCCGGCCGATGAGCGCGCGCAGGTCGTCGGGGCCGAGGGTGGCGGGCAGTTCGCGCTCACCGGTCTCGGACTGGGCCGCGACCTTGCGCAGCAGCCGGGCGAGCGAGCGCTCCAGATTGCGCACGCCCGCCTCGCGGGTGTACTCCCCCGCCAGCTTGCGCAGGGCGCCCTCCTCCAGGACCACCTCGCCGCCGTCCAGCCCGGCCCGCTCCAGCTGGCGCGGGAGCAGGTGGTCGCGGGCGATGACGACCTTCTCGTCCTCGGTGTAGCCGTCGAGGCGCACCAGCTCCATCCGGTCGAGCAAGGCCTCCGGGATGGCCTCCAGGACGTTGGCCGTGGCCAGGAAGACGACGTCGCTCAGATCGAGCTCGACCTCCAGGTAGTGGTCGCGGAAGGTGTGGTTCTGCGCCGGGTCGAGGACTTCGAGCAGGGCCGCGGCGGGGTCGCCGCGGAAGTCGGAGCCGATCTTGTCGATCTCGTCGAGCAGCACCACCGGGTTCATCGACCCGGCCTCCTTGACCGCCCGTACGATCCGGCCGGGCAGCGCGCCCACGTACGTACGCCGGTGGCCGCGGATCTCGGCCTCGTCGCGGACGCCGCCGAGGGCGACGCGGACGAACTTGCGGCCCATGGCGTGCGCCACGCTCTCGGCGACGCTGGTCTTGCCCACGCCGGGCGGGCCGACGAGCGCGAGCACCGCGCCCCCGCGCCGCCCGCCGACCACGCCCAGGCCCCGGTCGGCCCGGCGCTTGCGGACCGCCAGGTACTCGGTGATGCGCTCCTTCACGTCCTCCAGGCCCGCGTGCTCGGCGTCGAGGACCGCCCGGGCGCCCGTGATGTCGTAGACGTCCTCCGTGCGCTCCTGCCACGGCAGTTCCAGGACGGTGTCGAGCCAGGTGCGGATCCAGGAGCCCTCCGGGGACTGGTCGCTGGAGCGCTCCAGCTTCTCGACCTCCTTGAGGGCGGCCTCGCGGACCTTCTCGGGCAGGTCGGCGGCCTCCACCCGGGCCCGGTAGTCGTCGGACTCGTCGCCCTCCGACTCGCCGTTGAGCTCCCGCAGCTCCTTGCGGACGGCGTCGAGCTGGCGGCGCAGCAGGAACTCGCGCTGCTGCTTGTCCACGCCCTCCTGGACGTCCTTGGCGATGGACTCGGCCACGTCCTGCTCGGCGAGGTGCTCGCGCAGCTGCTCGGTGGCGAGCTTGAGCCGGGCGACCGGGTCGGCGGTCTCCAGGAGCTCGACCTTCTGGGCGGTGGTGAGGAAGGGCGAGTAGCCCGAGTTGTCGGCGAGGGCCGAGACGCCCTCGATCTGCTGGACGCGGTCCACGACCTGCCAGGCGCCGCGCTTCTTGAGCCACTCGGTGGCGAGCGCCTTGTACTCCTTGACCAGTTCGGTGACCTGGCCGGGCAGGGGTGAGGGGACGGTCTCCTCGACCTGGGTGCCCTCGACCCACAGGGCGCCGCCCGGGCCGGTGGTCCCGGCGCCGATGCGGACCCGGGTGACACCGCGGATGAGCGCGCCGGGGTCGCCGTCGGAGAGCCGGCCGACCTGCTCCACGGTGCCGAGCACGCCGGTCGCGGCGTAGGCCCCGTCGATGCGCGGGACGAGCAGCACCCGGGGCTTGCCGGCCGAGGAGCCCTCGGACCGGGCGGCCGCCTGGGCGGCTTCCACCGCGGCCCGCACCTCGGTGTCGGACAGATCCAGCGGTACGACCATCCCGGGCAGCACGACCTCGTCGTCGAGCGGCAGCACAGGCAGGGTGAGCGGTGCGGACGAGTGAGCCATGATCTCCCCTTCGGCAGTCAAGTTGAGCTATGCCGACTCAATGGTTGTGAGCGCAGGAATGTTCCCCGCGAGGTGTTCGCTCTGAGCGATCACCCCTTGTATGTCCTGTAGCGGTGAACCTTGCGAGGTCCGGTTCAACGTTGCGAGGGATCTTGCGGCGTCCGGGGTGACCTTGCGAGATAGGTGCCGTTAGCTCGGCGTGGACCAGGGATTGCACGCTGTACCCGGCGGAGTGGCCGGGGCCTCCTGCCGAGGGCTTTGAGGTCGCGTACGTCGATCCGGATGGATCGGAGATCCGACGCCCGCTGTCGGACGCGTGGGCAGTGCGGTTCGAGTCCGTGCTGCCCGTACGCGGGTTCCAGTCGTACAAGGGGCAGCGGCATCTGCCGGGGCTGTGGTGGTCCTCGACGGTCGGCGGGCACATCGGGTACGAATCGTGGCTGGAGCGCGATCATGTGATGCTGCTCGACTTCGATCCGTCGGTGACCGGTCTGTCGTCCCAGCCGTTCTGGCTGTTCTGGGCCGCAGAGAACGGCAAGGGCATCTCACACGCCCCCGACTACTTCGCCCGCCGCCAGGACGGTTCGGCGATCGTGGTCGACTGCCGCCCGGCGGACCGGCGCAAGCCGCGAGATTGGGTGAAGTTCGATGCGGCTCGGAGGGCCTGTGACCTCCTGGGGTGGGACTTCCGGCTGGTCGGGACACCTGATCCGATCGTGGTCGGAAATGTGCGGTGGCTGGCGGGCTACCGGCACCCGCGGCATCGCCTGGAGCCTGTCGTCTCCACCCTGCGGGACGTGTTTGCCGAGCCTCGCCTGCTGATGGACGGCGCCGGCCTCGCGGGAGATCCGATCGCCGTGCTGCCCGTGCTGTTCCACCTGCTCTGGCAGCACGAGCTGGCGGTGGATCTGTCGGTTCCTATGCACGCCGCGTCAGTCGTCTCGCCGGAGGTGGGCTGATGCCGCTGCGAGGCGACGCCTTCGTGCTGCGAACCGGTGACTGGGTCAGCTTCGACGACACTGATCATCAGGTGGTGGCTCTGTCCGGGACCTCGGTACGACTCCGCTCCTCGGACGGCTCGGAAACCGTGGTGCTGGCCTCCTACCTGATGGCCTCCCCAGACTTCGCGGTCACCGGCGCGGACCCGCTGCCCGAACTGGAGCCGTCGGGGCTGCTGAGCACGGTTCCAGCATCCGTACTGGCCGCCGCACAGGAGTGGGAACGCCATGTGGTGGAGGTGGAGACGGGCCTGCCCTCGGACGCGGCACCCGGGTCGACCCCCCGGCCCGAATACGAGCCAGCCACCCGCTCCCTCGCCGAGCGCGACGCAGCCAAGGCGGCAGAGCTCGGTGTCGGGATCCGCACCGTCCAGGGGCGGCGTTACGCCTATGCCCGGCAAGGTCTGTGGGGATTGGTGGACCAGCGCACGACCCGGCTCGCGAACACGACGGGACGGGCCGATGCCCGGCTGGTCACGGTCATCGAGGAGGCCGTCGCCGCAGAGACTCCAGCGTCCACCGGCACCCGTTCACGGTTGATCCGCCGCGTGATCAAACAGATCGAGGAGACGCACGGTCCGGGTGTGGTGCCGATTCCGAGCCGCAGCACCCTCTACAAGCTCGTGGACCGGCTCTCCACCGGACGGCACACCTTCGGCTCGGCCGTCACCCGCCGGCAGACCGCAAACCGGCCACAGAAGCCGTTCACGCCGACCTTCGCTGCCCGACCCGGCGAACAGGTGCAGATCGATTCCACGCCGCTGGACGTGATGGTCGTGCTCGACTCCGGGCTGACGGCCCGCGCGGACCTGACGATCGCGGTCGATGTCGCCACGCGCACCATCTGCGCCGCTGTGTTGCGACCGGTGGGCACCAAGGCGGTGGATGCCTCCCTGTTGCTGGCCAAGATGCTGGTGCCCGAGCCGATGCGCCCGGGCTGGGCCGCGTCCTTGCGGATGGCGGCGTCCCGGATGCCGCACAAGCGACTGCTGGACGTGGACGCGCGCATGCAACAAGCCGCCGCGAAACCAGTGATCGTGCCGGACACGATCGTCATCGACGGGGGGAAGGTGTTCTTGTCCGACACCTTCACAAGGGCCTGCAACCGACTGGGCATCTCCGTCCAGCGCGCCCGACCCCGCACGCCCACCGACAAGGCGATCGTGGAGGCGACATTCTCCGCGATCAACACGCTGTTCTGTCAGCACCTCGCCGGCTACACAGGCCCGAACGTCTCCCGCCGCGGCGAGCGCGTCGAGGACCAGGCGGCCTGGACCATCCCCGAACTCCAGGACCTGCTGGACGAGTGGGTGCTGGCCGGATGGCAGGCCCGCCCCCACGACAGCCTGCGCGACCCCTACCGACCCAAGAAGGCGATCTCACCGAACGACGAGTACGCCTCACTGGTCGCGGCCTGCGGCTACCTGCCGCTGGTCCTGCGCGGCGAGGACTATCTGGAACTGCTGCCGGTGTCCTGGCGGGCGATCAACGACTACGGCATCCGGATCGGCTACCGGACCTACGACACCCCGGACTTGGGCCCCTTCCGACGCCAGCACTCCGGCCACACCACCAAGCGCGGGCTCTGGGAAGTGCACTACGACCCCTACGACCTCTCCCAGGTATTCGTACGCACCCCCCGAGGCTGGGTCACCGTCCCTTGGGTGCATCTCCCTCTGGTCAGCGCTCGCTTCGCTGATTTCACCTGGCAGCACGCACGGCGCCTCGCCACCGAGACGGGCCTGGACAACACCAACGAGGCTGCGGTGGCTCGGGTCCTGGACACACTTCTGCCCCGCGCCGAGCACGGCCCCGACACCCGCACCGCAAAGGTGGCCGGCCGCACACGCGCCGGAGCCGCCTCGCACCGGCCGCCCGCCCCGCGAGCCCCGGAGCCAGCACCATCCGACCGCACCACCGAACCGGCCGAGGTGATCCCGTTCGGTGTCTTCGACGCCCACGCAGAAGCCGAAAGGTGGCTATGACCAGGTCCTCCCGCGCCTCCTTCATCCCCCAGCAGGCGAGGGGGCAGGAGCCACCGCCAGACAGCCCGCTGACCACGAAGGAGGGGTGGCGCCGCTTCGTCGAGCACGAAGCGGCCCCGCCTGCGCTGCTGACCGCAGCCCAGCGGGCCGCACTGTCCCGGCAGGAGAAGCTGCACGACGACGAACGGCGCCGGAACTACCACGCCGACCTGCCGCTGGTGAACACGCCGACCATCCAAAAGGTCGTCGCCACCTCGCGGCTCCTGGTCCAGCTCAATCGGCAGCAGATCTCGGCCCGCCGGGGCGTGATCATCAGTGGCGCCTCAGGCACGGGGAAGACCACCGCGCTGTCCCAGCTCGGGCGGGCTCATGAGATCGCCGTCCGCAGGCGCCACCCGCACGACCGCTCCCGGCTCCCGGTCGTCTACGTCACCGTCCCGCCGGCCGCCACGCCGAAGATGCTCGCCATGGAGTTCGTCCGGTTCTTCGGCCTGGACTTCCCCGCCCGCTTCAACATCGCCGACGTGGTCAACGCGGTCTGCGCCACCGCCGCACACGTCCACGTCGATCTCGTCCTGGTCGACGAACTGCACAACCTGAACCTGGCCACCCGCACCGGCGCCGAAGCCTCCGACCAGCTGAAGTACTTCGCCGAAAGGCTGCCCGCCACCTTCGCCTACGCGGGCATCGACGTCGAGGCCCAGGGCCTGTTCGCAGGCACCCGCGGCCGCCAGATCGCCGGGCGGTTCACCGTCATCCCCGCCATCCCGTTCTCCTACGCCCCCGGCACGGACCGGAACGCATGGCGGTCCCTGGTCGGCACGCTGGAATCCATGCTGGGGCTCCACGACCACCAGCCGGGAAGCCTCACGGGCCTGAGCGAGTACCTCTACCACCGCTCCGGCGGCATGATCGGCAGCCTGTCACAGCTCATCCGAGGGGCCGCCGTGCTGGCCATCGAAGACGGCAGCGAGCGCATCACCGAAGACCTTCTGGAGACAGTGCCCGTCGACTTCGCCGCCGAACGCTCCGAGGCTCTCACCGCCCCCGAACGGCCCCGCTCGCGCCGGAGGCGCGTCGCCTGATGCTCACCCGCCTGCCCGACCCCGTCCCACCCGCACAGCACGAAATCGCCGCCTCCTACATCGGCCGCCTGGCTACCATCCACGGCCTCGACATCAACGCCCTCTGGCGTCGCGTCACCGAACGCGAAGCCTCCGGCGGTATGCGCCGTGTCGTCGTTCCCGAACGGCTCGCCGCCGTCACCGGCCGGACAGTTCACGCCCTCGCCGGCGCCCTGCCCGAACTGCGGACCCCACAACCCGACTGGGCCATGTTCCGCCACCAGCCACAACCCGGCTGCCACCACTGCGACAGCAAACACCCCGGCGGCAGAGTCACCAGACTCCTGCCGCACCACCGCTACGTCTGCACCCGCCACAGCGTCTGGATCGGTCCGCCCGATGCCGACCAGACCTCCGTCAGCCTGGCTGGCCTGCCAGAAATCGTCGGCGCCCAGCGCAAGCACCTGCGCATCCTGCGCCAGCACGGCTGGGCCGCCACCTACGACGCGCTGCTGACCGCCTTCACCTTCTGCGGGCATATCTGGACGGGCAAGGAACCTCCCGAAAACCCGCACCACGTCTGGCACACCTGGGACGAACGCGCCCACGTCCTCATCCCGCCCGAAACGGTCAAGAAGTCGTACAGCACCTCCCGCCTCTTCGCCGCCGTCTATCCCGAAGCCGTCAGGGTTGCCGCCCTCCTTGCCTCACCCCAGTGGAGACGCTTGGCAAGCGGCACAGCCGCCGAACGCGAAGGCTTCTACGGCGAAATCAGCAAGCGCATCGACTACCCCTACAGGAACAGCCACGACCACAGCGACGCCATCGCTCACTGGGCCGACACGGACGCATGGCGACCGCCGTCGAACCCCCTCGTCACCTTCAGACCCGGCCGCACGCAAGGCCGACTCCCCGAACGCCACCGCGGCCACGAACAGCGCCAGGAAAAGAGCGCTCTGTGGTTCAGTCGCACTCGTCGCAACGCGGGACGGAACCTGTTATTCCACAACCACCTCAAACCCGTGCTCACCCGTGCTTGGACCCCCGCCTACGAGAAGTTCGAAGGCGTGATCTGGCACAGCGCCCGCGTCGACGAACTGATGCAGACCACAACGGCACGAGAGCGCCAAAAGCTCAATCCAGCCCCGAGAGTCGCCCGTGGCACCATGCAGCCATGAACTTCGAGCTCGCTCCTCCCACCGGAGTCGGACCGCTGCACATAGGCATGCCGCGTCGGGAAGCCGACAGCGCACTCCAGTCGATGCGCGAGCCCACAGTTGTCTCGCCGTCCGACCGCCCGGGGCAGCACATCTTCCGACCGAGCGGCCTGATGATCAGCATTGGATGCATGCGCGACCGCCTGGAATCGGTGGAGTTCGGACGCCCGGCCAACTCGTCGGACGCCGTCCTCTTCCGCGGCATCGACGTCTTCGGCCTACCGGCCCGCGAAGTCGTGAGGCGCATGGCCGCGCTGACGACGATCGCTGCCGATCCAGAGGACCCCGCGTCATTCGTCGCGCCGGATCTGCTGCTGAGTTTTTGGCGCCCGTTCGAAGCCGACGACGAACCCCATGAAGAGCAGGGCTACTACTTCACTACGGTCCTCCTGGCCCGGCCCGGCTACTACGACGGCCCGGGCCAGACCGACGCCTGAGAAGCCCTCCAGCCGACATACCTGGGTCCCGATCTTGCGTCGGGGAGGAACCGATTGAGCTGACCCCACCCCTCTCATCAGACCGATAGCAGCGTGGGTATGGCGTCCACTCGCCCATAGGTGAGCACCTGCGCGAGGACCTCCCGGAACCGCGCGACGTCTTCGCCCGGCGCCTCGATGACGGCCTCGATCTCGCCCTCGTTCAACCGAAGACTCTCCAGCGCTTCGGGATCCAGCGAAATGCGGAGCACGTTGCCGTCCAGGACGGCTTCACGAACACAGCCGTAGGCGGTCCCCTGGTCAGCAGTGACCAGGCAGTGCGTGTCCATTCCCAGCTCGACTTCTTGGTCGTCGGACTCTTCCTCACCTGCCATGAACATCAGGATGAAGCCGCTGCCATCCTCGTGCTCCGAAAGGCCTGCCTCGGTGAAGTAGCCGTCAGGATCGATCTCCGTGCTGGCGACACGAGCAGTGAATCGGTACGTCATGACGAGGTTGTATCAGCGTGGTCAGACACGGCTCGCAGGAGGGGCGTCGACGTCATCGACCACTCCAAACCGTTGCTCAGTCAGGGTCAGACGAAGCCGTTACAGCGGGCTACGAAGAGGCCGTCCTAGCCACGCGTTCAGCCGAACGTTCCATCCTCGCGAACGGCGAAGCGCTCGCAACCGTCGTGCTCGAAGCGCACCCGTCCGTCGAACGGCGAGTCGACACGAGTGCAGACCCCCCAGTCCAGGCCCAACTCTCCCCGCAGCGCGATCCAGAACCTGCACCCGCCGCACTGCTCGTCGAACCATTCATCCCGATATCCGGCCTCTCCAGTGGAGCGATTCAGCAGCCGCAACCAGCGCCCATGGACCTCGCCGTCATCCATCCCCACGCCACCTGCTTGATGCCCGCCGGAAGCCATCGGTTCCCCACCCTCTCGCCGGATTCGCAAGGTCAATCTGCACGGAACCTGGGTCTCGCCGCTAACTGTTTCCTGCGAGCCCCAGGCCATCGAGTCGTGATGTCGCACACATCACTTGCAAAGGATATTGTAATAGTCACTGACTGCGAAAGACTATTACTCGCATTACTCGTATCGTCACTGCGCAAGGGGGCAGCCATGGAGTCGGTAGCGGAGCTCGTCGAGGCCTGGACCAAGGGGTGGGTGGTGTCGCGCGGCGCGGCGGCGCCGGTCGCCGAGCCCTGGGGGTGGACCGTCGACGTCGGCCAGGTCAAGCAGGTCTGCCGGCATGTGCTCCCGGAGCCCGACGAGGCGTCCGTGCGCAAGCTGGTCGAGGCGACGACCGCCCCGCACACCTGGCTGAAGCTCTTCGCGGACGACGAGACGGTACGGCCGTGGGTGGGGCCCGGCTGGGAGTTCGACCAGCCCGGCTTCCTGATGACGGTGCCGCTCGCCCCGCAGGAGGTGGCGGTCCCGGCCGGGTACACGCTGACCCGTTGGACCACCGGGGGCGTCCTGCGCGTCCTGGTGCGCACCGAGGCCGGGCACTTCGCCGCGCGCGGCCAGATCGCCCCCACCGGCACCACCGCCGTGGCCGACCAGATCGAGACGTCGCCCGAGCACCGCCGCCGCGGCCTGGGCGGCGTCGTCATGCGCACGCTCCAGAGCGGCGCCCACGCGGCGGGCGCCACCACCGGGGTCCTGGTCGCCACCCCCGAGGGCCGGGCGCTGTACGGATCGCTGGGCTGGACGACGCACGCGCCCATGGCGAGCCTGTACTTCGCTCCCACCGATCCGGCATCCTCGGCTCCATGAGCCTCACGGGCAGGACCACGACCACCGGAGCACTTCTGCTCGTCACGCTGCTCGCGGCGACGGCCTGCGACTCGGACAGCTCGTCCGCGGACGGCGCCTCCAAGCCGCCCACCGCGGCGCCGAGCACGAGTCTGAGCGCGCAGCCCTCGCCGCCCGCCACCTCGCCGCCCGCCACCGCGCCGGGCACCTCCCCGACGGACACGCCCCCGCCGCCCGCCCGGCACGGGCAGCTGATGGCGCTCGTGGTGAGCGGCGGGTTCGCGGGGCTGCACAACGAGCTGGTGGTGAAGGAGGACGGCTCGTACACCTCGACCCGCCGGGACGGCCGACAGACCACCGGGAAGCTGGCGCCCGACGCCCTGACGAAGCTCCGGGCCGCCCTGGAGCGCGCGGACTTCGCGCATCTGCCGCCGCGCCCCACCGGCAGGCCGGTGGCCGACGCGCTGATGTACCAGTTCACGTACGACGGGCACGTCGTCCTGACCGACGACGGGCACCAGGGCCAGGCGCTACGGGACGTACGAGCCCAGCTGCCCGTCGGCTACCGCTGACGGCTCCCTCTCGCGCCGGGCGGCCCCGCGCCGGTCTGCCCGGCGCAGCACCGGCCAGCAGAGGACACCGACGAGCAGGGCGGTCGGATGGCCCCAACTGGCCAGCGGATCCGCCATGTCCAGCAGGTCCTGGACGAGCAGCACGGCCATCACACCCAGCAGCGGCCACCGCAGCAGCGGGCGCAGCAGCCCGGCGAGCGCGCCGACGCTCGCCATCAGACCGAAGCTGATGCCGTAGTCGAGGCGGTGCAGCGAGGAGTCCGGCAGCTGTCCCGCCATCACCGAGACGCCCACCGGCACCTCGGTGGCCAGCGTCGCCACCACATGGCCGAGCAGGAACACCCCGGCCGTGCGCAGCCCGCCGACGCGGCGCTCCAGCGCGGTGAGGATGAAGACGAAGCCGACGGCCCACGGCGAGGAGATGCCGCCCGCGATCCAGAGCGCGCTGGCGATCATCACCAGCACGGGCGTGCGGCTGAGGTGCTGCACATCGGTGCTGGAGCCTTCGAGCAGCGTGCGGACCGTGTCCGGGTCGCCGAACTCGGCGTAGAGCGAGGTGGCGAAGAGCAGCAGGGTGTACGCGAAGGTGAAGGGCGTGCCGGTGGGAGTGGGCAGCAACTGGACGGCGCGGCGCCCCCAGGCGCGCGCCCCCGGCCCGGCGGGCACCTCGGCCGGCGCGGCGCTTCTGGCGATGTCCCCGCCCTCCGACGTCTCGTCCGCCGTCTTCTCCCGGACGGCCGTCGGCCGCTGGCTCGGGATGCCGTCGAGCAGCCGCGCCTGCTCACGCGTTCGTTCAGGGTGCACCGGTGAGGCCCCTTCCACCGGGCGCCGCACACTCGCACCCGGAACCACAAGCCACGCCGGTGATCGTCCGGCCTTGCTGCCTACGCTTGTACAACGCTCACCCTCTGCGAACGCTCCCGTCCGCGTCTATGACTTGTGCCACATTGGACAACCTTCGGCGCAGGCCGCGCGTCAGCCCCCGAGCCGTTCGCTCCGCTTCTGAGGAGGTCCTTCGATGCCCATCGCCGACCCGATCACCGAGCCGGTCGTCCTCGACCGCCGCGAGGGACCGTACGGGGAGGTGGTCCTGAGACGGCGCGGCCCGCACTTCGAGATCATCGCCAACGGCACCTTCCTGATGGACACCTCCGACGGGCGCTCCGAGAGGCTGCTGGTGGACGCCGCGTACGAGGCGCTGCCGGCCGGCCGCCACCGGCCCTCGGTGCTCATCGGCGGGCTCGGCGTCGGCTTCTCCCTCGCACACGCCGCCGCCGACCCGCGGTGGGGCCGGATCACCGTGGTGGAACGCGAGTTGGCGGTCATCGACTGGCACCGCTCGGGGCCGCTGGCGGCGCTCTCCGAGGCGGCCCTGGCCGACCCCCGCACCGAGGTGCTGCACACCGATCTGGTCGCCCATGTGACGGGTGGTCGGGATACCTACGACGCGCTCTGCCTGGACATCGACAACGGGCCCGACTGGACCGTGACCGAGAGCAACGACAGCCTCTACTCCCCCGCCGGCCTCGCCGCCTGCCGGGACCGGCTCACGCCCGGCGGAGTGCTCGCCGTCTGGTCGGCGCGGCCGTCGCCCGCCTTCGAGGAAGCTCTCCGTAATGCCGGATTCCACGGGGTTAGGACCGAAGAGATCACAGTTGCCCGGGGCGTCCCTGACGTGGTCCATCTCGCCGTTCGCCCTGCGTAGCCGGGACGCGGCCGGTGCCTCTAGTCTCTGACCGACACAGGGGATCACCCCACGGATCCCCGGAAGCAATATCAGGGCGGGGCGATGGAGCAGGCACACACCACCCACAACGGCGTAGCGGCCACCCCCGGCGCCCAGCGCCGGGTGCTGGTCGTCGAGGACGACACGACGATCGTCGACGCCATCGCGGCACGGCTGAGGGCCGAGGGCTTCCAGGTCCAGACCGCCCTCGACGGCCCCGCGGCCGTCGACACGGCCGAGGCGTGGCAGCCGGACCTGATGGTCCTGGACATCATGCTGCCGGGCTTCGACGGCCTGGAGGTATGCCGCCGGGTGCAGGCCCGCCGGCCGGTCCCGGTGCTGATGCTGACGGCCCGCGACGACGAGACGGACATGCTGGTCGGCCTGGGCGTCGGCGCGGACGACTACATGACCAAGCCGTTCTCCATGCGGGAGCTGGCGGCCCGGGTGCACGTACTGCTGCGCCGGGTCGAGCGGGCCACGCTGGCGGCGGCCACCCCGCGCACCGGCATCCTGCGCCTGGGCGAGCTGGAGATCGACCACGCGCAGCGCCGGGTGCGGGTGCGCGGCGAGGACGTCCACCTGACGCCCACCGAGTTCGACCTGCTGAGCTGTCTGGCGAACACCCCGCGCGCGGTGCTCTCGCGCGAGCAGCTGCTCGCGGAGGTCTGGGACTGGGCGGACGCCTCGGGCACCCGGACCGTGGACAGCCACATCAAGGCGCTGCGCCGGAAGATCGGGGCCGAGCGCATCCGCACGGTCCATGGCGTCGGGTACGCGCTGGAGACCCCGGCGCCATGAGCCGGGCGGCGGCCGGGGCGGTGAGCGGGCGGGTCCGGCGGAGCGGGGCCCGGCTGCGCGACCGGGTGCGCGAAGGGCTGCGGGGCGGGCTGAGGGAGGTCTCCATCTCCATCAAGACGAAGCTCGGCTCGCTCGTCGTGGTCTCGGTCTTCATCACCACCGGGCTGCTGATGGTGGCCGTGCAGACCCGCACCGAGCTGCGGTTCATCACCGTCTTCTCGGTGATAGCCACCCTGCTGATCACCCAGTTCGTGGCGCACGGCCTGACCGCGCCGCTGGACGAGATGAACACCGTCGCCCGGGCGATCTCGCACGGCGACTACACCCGCCGGGTGCGCGGCGCCGACCGGCGCGACGAGCTCGGCGACCTCGCCTCCACCATCAACCGCATGGCGGACGACCTGGAGGCGGTGGACCGCCACCGCAAGGAGCTGGTGGCGAACGTCTCACATGAGCTGCGTACGCCGATCGCGGCGCTGCGGGCGGTCCTGGAGAACGTGGTGGACGGCGTCTCGGCCGCCGACCCCGAGACCATGCGCACCGCCCTGAAGCAGACCGAGCGGCTCGGGCGCCTGGTGGAGACCCTGCTGGACCTCTCCCGCCTGGACAACGGTGTCGTCCCGCTGCGGGCGCACCGCTTCGAGGTGTGGCCGTATCTGTCCGGGGTGCTCAAGGAGGCCAACCTCGCCGCCTCCCGGCGCGGGCTCTCCTCCGGCTCCGGCAACCACACCCGTACCGACGTCCATCTGCACCTGGACGTCTCGCCGCCGGAGCTGACCGCGTACGCGGACCGGGAGCGGCTGCACCAGGTGGTGGCCAACCTCATCGACAACGCGGTCAAGCACTCGCCGCCGCACGGCCGCGTCACCGTACGGGCCCGGCGCGGCCCGCAGCCCGAGTCGCTGGACCTGGAGGTCCTGGACGAGGGCCCGGGCATCCCCAAGTCCGAGTGGCACCGGGTCTTCGAGCGGTTCAACCGGGGCGACGCCTCGGCGCCGCACGGGCCGGGCAGCGACGGCGGCACCGGCCTGGGGCTGGCGATCGCCCGCTGGGCGGTGGATCTGCACGGCGGCCACATCGGCGTGGCCGAATCGACGCGCGGATGCCGTATCCAGGTCACCCTTCCGGGGGCACCCCGGACAGCGAATTGACGTAGGCTCGAACCGGAAGCGCACGTTCTGCGTGTGGGTAGTCAGGGGATGTGGTTCTCAGGGGCCGCAACCGCGCTGTGGCGTACCCGCGCACGAGCAGAACCTGATCTGTTTCCCGCCAAATCCTGCCCCGAAACTCGCTTTCCGGTGTGACTTACGCGACTGTGGCACGCCCGGTCTGCACCTCCACGCCAGGGAGGCGTAGCCTTGATTCCCGCTGTCCATCACCTTGTGAAGCGGAAGAGGGCGGTTGCCGCCGTGTCGTCTCAGTCCCCCAGTAATTCGAGCGTCTCGACCGACCAAGACGGGCAGGGCAAGAACCCTGCAGCCGGCTTCGGTGCCAATGAGTGGCTCGTCGACGAGATCTACCAGCAGTACCTCCAGGACCCCAATTCGGTCGACCGTGCCTGGTGGGACTTCTTCGCCGACTACAAGCCGGGTGCCACCGGCACGGCGGACAAGCCCGTAGAGGGTGCTCCCGCCGCAGCCGCGGGGGCTGCGGTAAGCGCCCCCGCCGCCCCGGCCCCGCAGGCACCGGCCCCGGCCGCCCAGGCTCCG
>NZ_BAAACA010000064.1:0-203065 GCF_039521265.1 Streptomyces crystallinus
CGAAGAACTCAGCTCAGCCGCAGGCTTTGAGGGGCGCGGGGAACTGCGCGAGCAACCGTCCACCGGCTCGCAGCCGACGAACGACCCAGGGGCGCGGGGAACTGCGCGAGAAGCGGCCACTTACCCGCAGACGAAGGCCGGGCGCAAGAAGGGGCGCGGGCAACCCACCACTCAGCCGCAGACAAAACCCGGGCCAAACTCAGCCCGTACCGGTGGGCTCGGGCGTCAGACCCAGCTCCGCGTCCTCCACCGCCTCCGCTTCACGCCGAAGCAACCGGAACCACATGAACACCACGAACCCGGCGAAGACGAACCACTCCCCGGTGTAACCGAGGTTCTGGAAGGCCTTCAGATCAAGGCCCGTGTTCTGCGGCTTGACGGCCGGCACAGCTGTCATCCCCGAATCCGCCACCGACAGCGTCACCCACGCGTCGTACACGTCATACGGCACCAGATTCACCAGCGACGCCGCACTGATCATCCCGAGCTGTCCCCGCGGCAGCCCGCCCGAGGCGTTCACCCCGTCCGTCCCGGGCGTCTCGGACGCCTGGAGCGCCCCGGCCACGGTGACCTCGCCGGCCGGCGGCGCGGGCGCCGGGCGCCCGGAGGGCAGCCAGCCGCGCACCACGGGCAGCGCCTTGCCCCCGTCGGTACGCAGCAGCGTCAGGACGTAACTGCCGCTGCGCCCGTCCACCCGGCGGTCCGGCACCAGGAACTGCTCCCCGTACCGCCCGGACGCGCTCGCCGTACGGCCCGAGGTCTTCTGGTCGACCGGCAGCAGCTCGCGCAGCGGCGCCGCCTTCTGCTCGGCCGGGTCGGGCCGCTCGTCGGCCGCATTGTGCGACTTCACGCGGTCCTCGAAGCGGCCGAGCTGCCAGGACCCCATGAACACACAGAAGGGGATGGCCAGCACGACGAAGACGTTGATCCCCCACCAGCGGGGCGTCAGCAGGAACCGGTACACACCACCACGGTACGGAATCCCTTCGGGGTCCCGGGGCGCGGGGTGCCCCGGTCGGCGGCCCGGCCCGCCGCCGCGCCCCGCACCGCGTCAGCCCCCCAGATGCCTCCCCGCGAACTCCAGCTCCAGCCGCACCTGCTTGATCCGCTCCTCCACCACCAGCGACCCGTGCCCCGCGTCGTACCGGTACACCTCGTGCACCGCGCCCCGCGCGGCCAGCCGGTCCACGTAGTTCTCGACCTGGTGGATCGGGCAGCGCGGGTCGTTGACGCCCGCCGAGATGTAGACCGGCGCCTTCACCGCGTCCACGTACGTCAGCGGCGACGACGCCTCGAAGCGCTCCGGCACCTCCTCCGGAGTGCCGCCGAGCAGCGTGCGGTCCATCGCCTTCAGGGCTTCCATCTCGTCGTGGTACGCCGTGACATAGTCCGCGACCGGCACCACCGCGAGCCCCAGCGACCAGGCCTCGGGCTGGGTGCCGAGGCCGAGCAGGGTCAGATAGCCGCCCCAGGACGCGCCCGCGAGGACGAGCCGGGACGGGTCGGCGAGGCCGGACGACACGGCCCACTCCCGGACCGCCGCCACGTCCTCCAGCTCGATGAGCCCGACCCGGTGCTTGAGCGCGTCCGTCCACTCCCGGCCGTATCCCGTGGAGCCCCGGTAGTTGACGCGCACCACCGCGTACCCGTGGTCGACCCAGGCCGCCGGGCCCGCCGCGAACGCGTCGCTGTCGTGCCAGGTCGGGCCGCCGTGCAGCTCGAAGACCGTCGGGAACGGGCCCGCCCCGGCCGGCTTCTGCACCAGCGCGTGGATCCGGCCGCCGGGCCCCTCCACCCACGCGTCCTCCACCGGGACCGAGCCCGGCGCCTTCATCCCGGGCGGGTCCAGGACGACCGCGCCGGTGGTGGAGCGCACCTCGGAGGGGCGCGCCGCCGACGACCACAGGTATTCCACGGTCCCGTCGGGCCGGGCCGTGGCGCCCGAGACGGAGCCCGCCGGGGTCTCCACCTCGACCAGCTCGGCCGCCGCCAGGTCGTAGCGGAACAGCTCGCTGCGGGCCTCGAAGCTGTGGACGACGAGCAGCGCCGAGCCGTCCGGGTACCACTCCGCCACCACGTCGCCGGGCAGTTCGAGCGCGAGGTCGGTCTCCTCGCCGGAGGCCACGTCCCACACCATGGGCTCCCAGCGGCCCCGGCGCTGGTGGGCGACGAGCAGCCGGGTGTCGCCGGGCAGCGGCGCGAAGCCGAGCACCTCCAGGCCGAGCTCCTCGGTGCCGCCCTCGCTGTCGTCGAGCTCGGCGACGGTGGACCCGTCGAGGCGCACCACGCGCAGCGCCGAGTGCATCGCGTCGCCGTGCTCGGTGTGCTCAAGGGCGATCAGCGTGCCGTCGTACGACAGGTCGCCGACGCCCGCCGACTCGCGGTGCCGGTAGATCTCCACGGGGGCGGATCCGGGCCGCACCACGTGGACGGTGGTGCCGTCCTCGTCGGTGGAGCGGCCGACCACCGCCGTGCCGTCCCGGCCGAGCGCGAGGCCCGCCGGGTAGGACGGCTCCAGACCGGGCACGGCGGGCTCGTCGTCGCCCCCGCCGAACGGCTGGCGCATCCACACGCCGAACTCGTCCCCGTCCGTGTCGCTGAACCACCAGATCCACTCGCCGTCCGGCGTCAGCACCCCGTCCGTCGTCCCGTTCGGCCGGTCCGTCGCCTGGCGCTGGGCGCCGGTGGCGCGGTCCCATGCGTACAGCTCGTACGTCCCTGTCGCGTTCGACACGAACAGCGAGCGGTCCGGGGCGTCCTCCGCCCAGTCGGGGAGCCCCACCCTGGGCGCCCTGAACCGCTTCTCCCACTCCGGCATCTCGTTCATGGACCCCATCATGCGCCGCCGCGCCGACAACCCGCCCCCGCCGTCCGCAGCCTGTGGACAACTCTGTGCATGAACATGCAGAGCGCCTCGGGCGGCGCGGCTACGGGCGCGGGGCGTCCGAGGAGTGCGGGGCGTCTGAGACGTGCGCGGCGTCCGAGGCGTGCGGGGCCGGGGCCCGGTCGACCGCCGTCGGCGTCGCGGCCGGACCGTCGCCCGCCCCGCCCGCCGCCGCGTCCTCCTTCATCGCCCGCGTCTCGCTCTTCAGGATCCGCAGCGACTTGCCCAGGGCCCGGGCCGTGTCGGGCAGTTTCTTGGAGCCGAACAGCAGGATCAGCACCACGGCGACGATCAGCAGATGCCAGGGCTCCAGCCCATTGCGCAGGAACATCCCGTCGTCCTTCCACTCCTGGCGGCTCTCTCAGCAAGACTTGCTACATTGCGCAACTGTACAACCAAACGGACACGGATGGGGCGTACGGATGGCAGGGAGCCACAAAGCGGGAAGCGCGCGCGGCGGGAGCCGGAAAGGCGCCGTCGGCGTGCCCCGGCGGCGCAGACGCGGCAAGGTGCGCCTGGTGCTGGCCCTGCTGGCGGCCCTGCTCGTGCTCGCCGTGGCCGGGGTCGGCTGGCTCTACTTCGAGCTCAACGGCGACATCCGCACCTTCGACGACGGCGGGGTCTCCGGCGACCGCCCGGCAGCCTCCGCCAAGGGCCAGAACGTGCTGGTCATCGGCTCGGACTCGCGCGCGGGCGACAACGTCCAGTACGGCCACGGCAGCGGTGACATCGGCCGCTCGGACACCGCCTTCCTGATGCATGTGCACGCCGACCACAAACACGCCACGGCCATCTCCATCCCCCGCGACACGCTGGTCGACGTGCCGCCCTGCAAGCTGCCCAGCGGCGAGTGGACCCGGACCCGGCACAACGTGATGTTCAACTCGGCGTTCTCCGTGGGCGACACCGCCAAGGGCAACCCGGCCTGCACCCAGAACACCGTCGAGAAGCTCACCGGGCTGCGCGTGGACCACACCGTCGTCGTGGACTTCGCGGGCTTCGCCAAGATGACCGAGGCCGTCGGCGGCGTCCGGGTCTGTGTGCCCAAGGACATCTACGAGGGCGACCTCAACCCCAACCGCCACGCGCGCGGGGAGCGGCTGTTCACCAAGGGCGTCCAGGACGTCTCGGGTCAGAAGGCGCTCGACTACGTACGCATCCGGCACGGCATAGGCGACGGCTCGGACATCGGCCGCATCCAGCGCCAACAGGCCTTCATCGCCAGCCTGATGAAGAAGGTCAAGGGCCAGGGCCTCAACCCGACCACCCTGTTCCCGCTCGCCAAGGCCGCGACCGGCTCCCTCACCGTCGACCCGGGCCTCGGCTCGGCCGACAAGCTGATCTCCTTCGCCATGTCGATGAAGAGCATCGACCTGCACAACACCAAGTTCGTCACCCTGCCCTGGCGGTACGAGGGCGCGCGCGTGGCCATCGTGCGCCCGCAGGCCGACGCGCTCTTCGCGGCCCTGCGCGCGGACCGCACGGTCGACGGCAAGGACGCGGGCGGCGAGCAGAAGTCCCCTTCCGTGAAGCCCGACCCGGCCCCGAGCGCCCCTGCCTCCGGCGCCGGGGTCTCTGTCGCCGTCCACAACGGCACCACCACCAAGGGTCTGGCCGCCCGCGCCGCCGACATGCTGAAGGCGGGCGGCTACACGGTGACCGGCACGGCGACCGCCGCCACCCAGGACTTCGTCCACACCGTCATCGAGTACGGGCCCGGCGACCGCGCCCACGCCGACGCACTCGCCCAGCGCTTCCCCGGCGCGCTGCTGCGCCCGGCGAAGGCACCGGGACTCACCGTCGTCCTCGGCTCGACGTACGCGGCCGACCCCGCACAGGCCGCCACTCCTGCCGCCACCCCCTCCGAGGTCCCCTCCGAGGTCGCGGACAAGGCCCGCTCGGCAGACGACGACATCTGCTCAGGACTCTCGTACGGATAGTGCTTGAAGGAAGCGCACACTGGTCAGAGATCACGGCCGGGCCCCGGCCCACGGCCTCACCACGGAAGCGCAAAGCCGTTCGTCCGCCGTACGCCCGCGCCTCACAACTCGTTCATTTTCGGCTCATAGCTTCGCCGCCATGAGATCCATGGGACACAAGCGCCGCAAGGCGCTGACGGTGGTGGCGCTGGCCTCCGCCGTCGCGGCGGGCAGTGCCGTCACGGCCAACTCCGCCCCGCAGCAGGACGCCCGCCCGTTCCGGGGCCACGGCCAGGAGATACACAACGTCATCTACCTGCTGGGCGACGGCATGGGCCGCACCCATGTCACCGCCGGCCGTGAGCGCTACTACGGCGCCCAGGGCAAGCTGAACATGGAGCGCCTGCCCTTCACCGGCGCGGTCGCCACGTACGCCGTGGAGAAGGGCACCGACCAGCCCGCGCTGGTCACCGACTCCGCGAGCTCCGCGACCGCCTGGTCCTCCGGTGTGAAGACGTACAACGCCGCGCTCGGCGTGGACGCGTACGAGAAGCGCCGTGCGACGCTGATGGAGCAGGCCAAGAAGGCCGGCTTCGCCACCGGCAACGTCTCCACCGCCGAGGTCACCGACGCCACCCCGGGCGCCCAGTTCAGCCATGTGCTGCTGCGTGGCTGCCAGGGCCCGGTCTACTCGGACGCGGCCTGCCTGCCGAAGAACGCCGACGGCTCGTACGAGAAGGCTCCCGAGGACAAGACCCTCATCACCCCGGTCGCCGAGCAGATCGCCCGCAACGGCACCGCCGACGTCGTCCTCGGCGGCGGCCTCGCCCGCTTCGAGCCGGACGACCAGAAGGCCCTCCAGGCCCAGGGTTACCAGGTGCTCGGCAGCTTCGGCGACCCGAGCCTGCCCGCCCAGACGGCCGCCAGCCAGAAGGTCGCCACCAAGTCCGACCTGGCCGGCTTCAAGGGCAAGAAGGTCGTCGGCCTCTTCAACCGAGGCAACCTGACCGTCGAGCAGGCCAAGGCCGGGCTCCCGGCGGACGCCCCGCAGAAGCAGGAGCCGACCCTCGCCGAGATGGCGAAGAAGTCGATCGACCTGCTCGACGGCCGCTCCAAGAAGGGCTTCTTCCTCCAGATCGAGGGCGCCCAGATCGACAAGCGCTCGCACGCCAACGACGCCGCCCAGACGCTGGCCGAGGTCAAGGCGTTCGACGACGCGGTCAAGGCCGCGTACGACTTCGCGCGCAAGGACGGGCACACGCTGGTCGTCGTCACCGCCGACCACGAGTGCGCGGGCTTCAACATCATCGAGAAGGGCACCTACACCAACGCCGAGTCGGTGGCGCCCCCCGCCAACACGGACGCGGGCAACCCGGCCAACAACTCGACGCCCTCGCGCGAGAAGTCGGGTGCCAAGGACCCGTTCCGCTCCTCCGGCATCCTCAACGGCGCCGGCTCCGGCGACGCCAAGAACTTCGCCCCGGCGACATTCCGTACGCCGGACGACCCGGCGGGCGTCAAGGACGGCAGCCCCGACGCGAGCCTGTGGCTGACCTACCTCTCCGGCAACCACACTGGCGCCGACGTCCCGATCTACGCCTACGGGCCGGGCGCCGAGCGCTTCGCGGCGAGCCAGATCAACACCGAGCTGTACGGCAAGATGTACCGCTCGCTGTTCGGCCGGGCGCCGCGCGGCTGACACGGCAGGGCCGCCGGGCGTGGATGTTTCACGTGAAACGGGACGCACTGTTTCACGTGAAACACCGCCCAACAGCCCGCATCCCACGGGCGGTTGACCTACCGCTGCCGCCCCGCCAGGGGCCGGGGGACCACCCTCTCCCGGCCCCGCCCCGCCGACCCAGGAGTACCCAGTGAACCGCTCGACCCGTCTGGCCGCCCTCGCCCTGACCGTCCTGGCCCTCACCACGGCCTGCGGGGGTTCCGGCGGCGACCAGGCCGACGCCGGGCAGCGGCCCGCCCGGGCCGAACAGGCGGCGGCCCCGGCCGTCACCTTCCCGGCGCCGAGCGGTGCCCCCGCCCCCGCAGCGACCCTCGCCAAGGTCCCGACCAAGGGCGAAGTGCGGGTCGAGCAGGGCCCGTTCACCGACCGGGTGCGGATCACCAAGCTCGCGCTCGCGACGCGGAAGCCCTCCGTCACCGGCCACTTCGCCATCACCTCCGACGTGAGCGACGTCCTCGCGCTGGAGCTGCGCGCCGCGTTCTACGACGAGCGCGGCCGGCTGGTCGGCACCGGCTCCTTCCAGTACGCGGAGGAGGGCGAGGCGGGCGAGGCCGCGCACGGCACCGCCGGACACGCCAAGCCCCGGGCGGAGGGCGCGGGCGTCGACTTCACCGCCGTACCGAAGGGCGCGCTCACCGGCACCCCCGCGAGCGCGGTCCTCTCCGTCCCGGTGCTCGTCAACGAGTAGCCGTCAGGGGCGAGTTCACGTGGCGGTCGCGCCGCTCACGCCAGCCTCCGCGCCAGCGCCCGCCCGGCCGCGCGCCCCGAGAAGACGCAGCCGCCGAGGAACGTCCCCTCCAGCGCGTTGTAGCCGTGCACCCCGCCGCCGCCGAACCCGGCGACCTCGCCGGCCGCGTACAGCCCGTCGAACGGGGTGCCGTCCGGCCGTACGACCTGGGACTCCAGCGTCGTCTCCAGACCGCCGAGCGTCTTGCGCGTGAGCACATGCAGCCGTACGGCGATGAGCGGCCCGTGCGCCGGGTCGAGCAGCCGGTGCGGTTTGGCCACCCGGGTGATGCGGTCCGGCCAGTACGCGCGCGCGTTGCGCATCGACATGACCTGGAAGTCCTTGCCGTAGCCGTTGTCGATCTCGCGGTCGCGCGCCAGGATCTCCCTCTCCACCTGGTCGAGTTCGAGCTTGGGGCCGGGGGAGATCGCGTTCATCCCGTCGACCAGCTCGCGCAGATTGCGGCGCACGACGAAGTCCTCGCCGTGGTCGAGGAAGGCCTGGACGGGGCCGGGCGCCCCCTTGCGTACGCGGGAGAGGACCAGCTTCAGGTCCTTGCCGGTGATGTCGGGGTTCTGCTCCGAGCCGGAGAGCGCGAACTCCTTCTCCACGATGGACCGCGTCAGCACGAACCAGGTGTGGTCGTGCCCGGTCGCCACGATGTGCTTCAGGGTGCCGAGGGTGTCGTGGCCGGGGAAGAGCGGCGCGGGCAGCCGCCGTCCGGTCGCGTCCAGCCAGAGCGAGGAGGGCCCGGGAATGATCCGGATGCCGTGGCCGGGCCAGATCGGGTCCCAGTTCTTGAGGCCCTCGGTGTAGTGCCACATCCGGTCGCGGTTGACGATCGAGCCGCCCGCCTCCTCGGTGATCCCCAGCATCCGCCCGTCGACGTACGCGGGCACCCCGGTCACCATCGAGCGCGGCGCGGGCCCCATCCGCTCGACCGGCCAGTTCTTGCGGACCAGGTCGTGGTCGCCGCCGATGCCACCGGAGGTGACCACGACGGCCTGGGCGCGCAGCTCGAACTCGCCGGACTCCTCCCGTGAGGAGGCGACGCCGCGCGGCTCGGCCGAGGGCACCAGGACGCTGCCACGCACCCCGACGGCCGCCCCGCCCTCGACGATCAGCCCGTCCACGCGGTGGCGGTACTTGAAGGTCACCAGGCCGCGCTCGGCGGCCGCGAGCACCGGTTCGCGGAAGACCCGGACGACCTCGGGCCCGGTCCCCCAGGTCAGATGGAAGCGCGGCACCGAGTTGCCGTGCCCGCCCGCCGTGCCCGAGCCGCGCTCGGCCCACCCGACGGTCGGCGTCACGCGCAGCCCCAGCCCGTACAGATAGCTCCGCTTCTCCCCGGCGGCGAAGTTGACGTACGCCTTCGCCCACTGGCGCGGCCAGTGGTCCTCGCGGTCGCGGTCGAAGGCGGCCGAGCCCATCCAGTCGGCGAGCGCCAGGTCGTAGCTGTCCTTGACGCCCATCCGGCGCTGCTCGGGGCTGTCGACGAGGAACAGCCCGCCCAGCGACCAGAAGGCCTGGCCGCCGAGGTTGGCCTCGTTCTCCTGGTCGACGACGAGCACCTTGCGGCCCGCGCGGACGAGTTCGTACGTGGCGACGAGCCCGGCGAGGCCGGCTCCCACGACGATGACATCGGCGTCGTCACTCACGGCGGTCTCCTGGGGGTAGACGGGGGCGCGGAGGGGGTTAGGAGGTGGCGGTGCTGGTGGTGCCTTCGGTGCCTTCGGTGCCTTCAGTGCCTGCGGTGCCTGCGGTGCCTTGAGTGCCTTCGGCGCTCGGGGTGCTGTACGCGTGGAGCACATGCAGGAAGAGCTGCTCGCGGCGGGCGCGGACGGCCTCGCTCCCGGGGTCGAGCAGGACCTGGACGGCGGTGCCGTCGTGGACCGCGACGAGCGCCTGCCCGAGCGCGTCCTCGTCGGCCACCCGGTGCCCGGTGCGCCCGAGCGCCGCCACGACCACCGGCAGCACGGCGTCATGGATCGCCCGCTCCCGCGCGGCCATCACCCGCCGCAGAGCCGGGTTGCGCAGGGCGTGGGCGGTGAACTCGGCGGTGACCCGGTACCAGGCGTCGTCCACCGGGATGGCCCGCAGCGCGGCCCGTACGGCGTCCTCGGGCGCCGCCGCCGACACCTCGGCGAGCGCGGCACGCACATCCGTGAGCAGCTGGTCCGAGCGCCCCTCCCACATGGCGAGGAACAGCTCGTCGAGCGAGGTGAAGTTCGAGTAGAAGGCGCCGCGGGTGTATCCGGCCCGCTCGCAGATCTGCTCGACGGTGGAGCGGCCGAAGCCCTCCTCGGCGAACACCTCGAGGGCCGAGTCGAGCAGCCGCCGCCGGGTGCGGGCGCGGCGCGTGGTGACGCGCCCGGGCGCGGGCGGGGGCGCGGACGGCTGGGTCCGCGCGGTCGGTGCGGCCATGGGTTCCTCCTCCTGGATACGCGAACGTATCGGATACGTGAACGTATCGACAAGGGGTCTGAGCAGGCACTCCCGGAACTTCCTGGTCGTGTGCCCCGTCGGCCGGGGTGTCTCATATCCGGCCCCCTCGATTCGGCCGCCCCGCCCTTTGTCGAGATTGCGTCCTGTACAGGTCCTGATCCCCGCAGCAGGGTTCTCCCCGGCGGCAGGGCCGCGGCGCCGGGGGACGCCCACCGAGGACGGCGACGGATGGGAGTGGCAACGATGGGCGACTCGCTCGGTTCGGCCGGCGCGGCCGGGGCGCAGGACCCCGGGCCCGAGGGCGCGGGCTTCGCGTACCACCCCGTCGAGCGCGAGCTCATCGTGGTCGTGCGCCCGGAGCTCGCCGCGAGCGGCTCGGCCGACGGCTCGCCGCTCGGCGAGGAGACCCCGGGCTCGTCCGCCCTGGACATGTTCCTGATGGACCAACAGCTGGCCCTGGAGCCGCTGTTCGGCAGTGAGGCCCGGGTGCGTGAGGCGCTGGCGCTGCTCCCCCGGCGCGGCGCCGGCGTACCCGACCTCACGCTCTTTCACCGTGTGCGCGGCGGCGAGGACCGCCTGGAGGAGCTCGCCTCCCGGCTCGCGGGACTGCCGGGGATCGACACGGCGTATGTGAAGCCGAGCGCGCTCCCGGCGACCGGCCCGTTCGGCGCCGAGGACGAGCGCCCCGACGAGGGGCGGCGCGAGAAGGAAGGAGCCGCCACTCCCGACTTCAGCGGCCGCCAGGGCTACTTGGGCCCCGCGCCCGAGGGCGTGGACGCGGCCTGGGCGTGGCTCCAGGCGGGCGGCTCCGGCGAGGGCGTGAGCATCGTCGACGTCGAGGCGGCGTGGCAGCTCGGCCACCGCGACCTCGGGCCCAAGCTCGCCGGGATCGTCGCGGGCACCCCGGTCGAGGACCTGGCCTGGCGCAACCACGGCACCGGGGTGCTCGGCGTGCTCGGCGGCAGCCGCTCCGGCAGCGGCACGCTCGGCATCGTCCCGGAGGCCGTCCTCGCGGTCGCCTCGATCCACGGCATCGGCACGGCCCGGGCCATCACCGGCGCCGCCGACCGCCTCACCCCCGGCGACATCCTGCTGGTCCCGCTGCACCGCCCCGGCCCGCGCTTCGGGTACGCGGCCGACGACGACCAGCGCGGTCACATCCCGCTGGAGTGGTGGCCCGACGACTACGCGGCCGTACGGTACGCGACGGCCCGCGGCGTGGTGGTCGTGGAGGCGGCCGGAAACGGCGCGGAGAGCCTGGACGACGCTCTGTACGAGTCGCGCCCGGACGGCTTCCCGGCCTGGTGGCGCAACCCGTTCGACCCGGCGGCCCCCTCCTCCGGCGCGATCCTGGTCGGCGCGGGCGCCCCGCCGCCGGGCACCCACGGCCGCGACCACGGCCCCGACCGCTCCCGCCTCGGCTTCTCCAACTTCGGCAGCCGGGTGGACGCCCAGGGCTGGGGCCACGAGGTCACCACGGCGGGCGGCTTCTGGAACCGGCCGGGCGAGCTCCAGGGCGGCCAGTCGGAGGAGACCTGGTACACCGACGCCTTCTCCGGCACGTCACCGGCGGCCGCGCAGGTCGCGGGCGTACTCGCCGCGCTCCAGGGGATGCTGCGCACGGCCGGCCTCGCGCCGCTGGCCCCCGAGCCCCTGCGCGAGCTGCTGCGCCGCACCGGCTCGCCCCAGCGGGAGGCGCCGGGCCGCCCGCCCTCGCAGCGCATCGGCACCCGCCCGGACCTGCGCGCGGCGGTGGCCCATCTGGTGCCCCGGCGGATCACCGAGGGCCTGGCGGAGCGCTTCTGGGACGACCTGCTGCCCGACCGGCCGCACGAGGGCCCCACGCGACTGCGTCTGTACGTGAACGGGGCCTGGCGTACGTTGACCGACCCCGGGCCGCACGTCCGTATGGCGGTCCACACGGCGTTCGCGGGCGGCCGCCACGCCGTACGCGTCCGGTACACCGACGACGACGAGATCGTGGGAGTCACGGTGACGGGAGAGAGGTGAACGAGGCCCACGGCAGCCCGATTTCCAGCGGAAGAGGGAAAAGGGAAAGGGAGAGGGAAAGGGGTACAGAGATGACGTCCTTCGCACCGATCGGAATGAGCGGGACGGGGAACGCGCCCCAGCAGTTCGACCAGGGGCAGGGGCAGGGGCAGGGGCAGGGGCAGGGGCAGGGGCAGGGCATGGGTCCCGGCCAGGGTATGGGCCAGGGTTTCGGCCAGACCCAGGGCCAGGGATACGGCCAGGGCGCCGGCCAGGGGCCTGGCCAGGGATTCGGCCAGGGCTTGGGCCAAGGCGTCCCGCCGCACCTCCAGCAGCAGCTGCACCAGCTCGGCCAGCAGCAGCCGTTCCAGTCGCTGCTCCAGCAGTTCGGCCAGCAGCCGGGCGCCCAGCCGAGCCAGCCTCCGTCGCACCTCCAGCCGCAGATGCAGCCCCAAAGCCAGCCCCAGGCCCAGTACTTCGTCGCGTACGCCACCGCCGTACAGGCCCCCATCGCCGCCTTCCCGGGCATCGAGGCGGTCATGACGCTGGTGGTCAACGGGCGCCAGGTGCGGCTGCCGCACCCGAGTCAGTTCGTGATCGAGCGGGTGCTGAGCGCGTTCCGCGACGGCCAGTTCGTCCGGGTCGCCTACGACGACCGGATGACGGTGAAGGGGATCGAGATCGAGGCGTCGAGGCAGATGCAGTAGCCACGACGGACGGCCACGCCGGCGGGAGAGAAGGAGGGGAGGGGGCCCGGGCCACGAAGAGGGTGGCCCGGGCCCGACGCCATGATGCGCCCGCGCGGCCTCAGGGCAACAGGTGGACGTCGTAGAAGAACTGATAGCGCGCCGGGTCGTCGGGCAGGAACCAGTGCAGTCCTTCGAGCAGGAAGACGGCCACCAGGTTCACCGCGACGACGAGGGCCACGAGGGCCAGCACGACCCGCCCGACCGCGCGGTGCGGCGACTCGGGCAGGACGCGGTCGGCGGTGACGGGCGCGAAGGCGAGGACCACGCCCACGGCGACGATCGACGCCACGAACAGGACCCAGGCCCAGACGTACAGATGCAGCCCGAGGACGGGGCTGCCGTACCCCTTGTCGCCGGGCAGGATGTGCAGCATGGTCTGCCGCCACGAGGTGAACCCGCCGCCCACGCAGGCGACGAGCGCGAGCCCCCAGCCGGTCATGTAGTCGCTGCCGGAGATCCTGCCGGTCATGCCGTGCCGTACGACGTACGCGGCCCCGAGCGTGGCCAGCAGCATGAACATCCGCTGCACCATGCACAGCGGGCAGGGGTACTCCCACTGCGCGAACTGCACGGCGAGCCCACCGCACACGACCCCGGTCCAGCCGACGGCGAAGAGGCAGGCGAACCAGTACTGCACCTGTCCGAGCAGCCCGCGCCGCTCGTCGATCGCGACGGGCACGGGGGAGGTGCTGGGCGTGACGCTGTCGTCGGCCATGTCAGTAACTCAGCCCCAGGCCGAGCCCGCTGGTGATGTGGTGCGCCAGCAGGAAGCAGGTGGCGACGAACACCACCCACCACACGGCGACCCCCACCACCCCGCGCCGCCAGATCCCCGCGACGACGACCAGCAGCCCCCCGAAGATGAGCGTGTCCATGGCCGGGACGCTAGCGGGCGGGCGGGGAGGCGAGGGGGCGGCGCGCGAGGAGGTGCCTCGGGCGGCTCAGTCGAGGTCGGTGTATCGGGCGGGCTCAGCCCAGGTCGGTGTCTCGGGCGGCTCGGTCGACGTCGGTGCCCTCCACACCCAGGTGGGGCAGCAGCCGCCCGAGCCACGCGGGCGTCCACCAGGCGTGCCGGCCGAGCAGGGTCATGACGGCGGGGACGAGGAGCAGCCGTACGACCGTGGCGTCCACCAGCACGCTCACCGCGAGAATCTCGACCACGGCCCGTGCGAGGTGGCTGTGGACGCCAGGGCTCGGACATCTCCATGAGAGGGGGGCGGCATGCCGGGCGGGGCATTCGCGGGAACGGCCCGCCGGTGCCGGAGCACGCGATACAGGTGGGCCGCCTACAGATTCCCGTAGACGGCCCACCTGGTGATTCAGCTGTCGGGGTGGCGGGATTTGAACCCACGACCTCTTCGTCCCGAATGAGGGTCGGTTGGCGAGCCTGCCAGCTTCGATGGCGTTTCCACAGGTCGGAAGGGTGGCATCGGTTGGTGCCACCTGGCTGAGAGGGAACTCGGGGAGCGGGTCGGCTCCCAGATGGCTCCCAGGGTGAGTCCCGTCGAGCCGAGTCGCCCGGGGTCTCACATCTGTCCTGGCAGACCCGATCGCCGCAGGGCAGATGTGTTGGGTGCACGCGTGCTCGATGCGGGCCGTCGAGTCGTCCGTGCGGAGGAAGAGGACGAATTCGCAGCCGCCCACCATTGCGTTCTCCTTCACCAGCACCCGCAGACTGGAGATCTGGGCCGCGCTCGTCGCCCGCTTGAGGACGATCGGTGTGGTCGGACTCCCGCTGTTCGAGTCCATGGAACTGCTTGGCCGGGACCGCGTGTTGGCCTGTCTGGACGCCGCCAGCAAGAAGCTGGCCGCGCAGGCTTAGCCGCTGGTCAGGCGACCTGCGCAAGAAGGTTGCCCCAGCCCCACCGAACTCAGGCTGCTGCTATGCGGGCCCAAGACCTCGCCGACTGCTCGGCCGATGCGTTCACGGATCTCGCTTGTCGGCATGTATGCGAGGGCCTGATCCAAGCACTCGGCCGTAGCAGCGAACTGGGCCGCCTGCTGGCGCAGGAAGGCGTCGAGGAAGGGTGCGACGGTGCCTGTGGCGCTGCGCCGTGCTTTCCGTACGTACATCACGGTGAGGGAGAAGGCCCAGCAGGCGTGAAGGAAGCCGTAGACGGGACGAGGAGTTCCCCGCCAGGGGGAGAAGAAGGTGACGTCGGCGGGGAGGCTCACGTCGTGCGCGGCCAGGGCGTCGTTGAGCCAGTTGTGGGCGGCCTCGTGGATGAGGTCGCGGGCCAGCACCTCGGGGTGCGCGGTGTAGTCCGTGAAGACTGTGCTTGGGAGGCGAGTGAGGGCCCAGCTGTGGAGGGTCTCGTCGAGTCGGCGATGGTTGAGCAGGCAGATGACGGGGGCGTGCTGGGTGAGCAGGGCCCCGAAGCCGTGCTCGGTTGCGGAGGCGATCGCGGCACCAACGAGGCCGAGGGCCTCGGGTGCGGCAGGGTTGGTGTCGGGGCCGATGAGGTAGTACGCGGTTTCGGAGATCTCTGAGCGGAGCAGGTCCGCAGGACACGGGCTGAGCACGAGGTGTGGGCCGGCCGACAGGTGGGTCAGGTCTCGTACCGTCGTACGGCGGTACCAGGCGAGGCGGTCCGCGTGCCGGGCGCGCGCCGCGTGTTCGGCGCCTTCGAGCAGGTGGTGGGCCACGGCGTAGTCGAGGGCGGATGTGCCGAGGCGGTTGCCGAGTACGGAGGCGATACGGCTGGTCTGTAGGCGCTGGTGGTTGGCGATGCCGCCGAGGGCGACCGGGGCTTCCGGGGAGAGAGCGCTCATCTGGGGCTCCGGGGGTGGAACGGGGCCGGGCCGGGATGGACCCGGCCCCGTGGCGGGTCAGGACTCGGCGCTGGGCTCAGCGGCGTCGTGCTGCACCGTGGTGGCCAGCCAGGTTTCGGTGGCCGCGTTGGAGGTGTGCGCGGTGGTGCGCACGGGGTCGCTGTCGTGCAGCGAGGCGACTGCTTCCAGGAACTCGTCGAACGTCTTGTCTTCTGCCACTGCTCGCTCTCTCCTCTGGTCGGGGCCGTGGGTTGGGTGGAAGGGCGGCTGCGGGGCGGGCCGCGGGGGGCGGTCATGGCCGCGAAGCCTCCTACTCGGAGACGAGGAGCGTGAGGAACTTGCGAACGCGGCCGGCGCGGACAGGTTCGGTGCCGTGGACGAGCTGGCTGCCGAAGACCACGAGCGTGCCAGGAGCGGCTGCGACGCTCCATCGAGTGCAGGGCATGGTGCGGAACCAGGGGGAGGACATGTCTGTCCCGTCGTGTGCGAAGCGCATCCCCGGGGCGTAACCCGATCCGGCTGGTGCCTCGTCGGCGGACCAGACAGCGTCGTTGCCCGTGGTCTCCACGTAGAACGCCCCACCGGTGTCCTGGATGTCCGTGATCGTGACCGTCGCGGCGGCGATCTGGCGGGGACGGGCAAGGGGATCGGGGGCGATACCGTCGGCATGTGGGGTGATGTACTGGCCGGCCCCGTATTCGAGGTAGATCCACGGCCGGTGGCCCGTGACCGACGGCAGCGTGCGCGTGATCGCGACCATGTGGAGCTTCAGGGCCTGGTCCAGGAGGACGCACGCCTCGTGCGGGACGTCGGTCATCTCGATCCGGCCGGCTGGCTCGAAGACGTCCTGCGCCTCGGCGGGGGAGTGACCGGGGATCTCGTGAATGGTGGTGCGGCGGGCCGTGCCGTACCGGTCGCGCCCGAGGGAGCCGAGCGTGTCGTCCATGACGAGGTTAAGTCGCTCGATCTCATCCGGCTTGAGGAAGCTCTCCACAGTGCGGATGGCCAGAGTCTCGGCTATGTGGATCATTGCCCGCCTCCGCACGAGCAGAAGGGGGAGGGCGGGGCAGAAGCGGCTTCTGCCAGGGCCACCGTGAGTACGTGCACCGCTTGGGCGAGGTCCTCGAAATACTCGGCAAACGTGGTGCCGGCAGCGGGTACGAGATGGAGGTCGAGCGTCGGATAGATCCGGCCGGTCGTGCGGCACGTGAGTTCGCTGCGACCGAGGACCAGCGAACACGCCCCTGGCAGGGAGGACTCGGCTCGGCTGGCGGCACGGCACAGGCGCGCCGCTGTACGCGCGTACTCGGCGCGGTCGCGCGGCAGGATGCCGACCGAGAGGGACCGGGGCTCGGCTCCGGGGAGGTCAGCGTAGGCGTGGCCCTGGCAGCTGTCATAGGTGACGGTGTTCCAGCCTGAGGTGAGCACCTCGACGACCGGGCGGATGCCGGGCTCGATGCCCTCGTACCACTGGGGGTGGTAGGGGTCGAGATCGTCTGCCTCGTGCACGCCGGGGAGGCCGACAGTGTTGATGTTCCCGTTGGCGCTGACCTGGAGGCGTGCGGGCGAGCGGAGAGCGGTGGGGTCGTCCCAACGGGCCAGGAAGGCGGAGACGTGGTGCATGGTGTTGGGGCGGACGGGACGCCGGCGCAACCGGGAACATGAGCTACCCGGCGGGAGGTCTGGCTGGGCGAGGAGGGCGGCGACGCCGTCGATCAGGCGTATGCGGTGGTCGCAGTACGCGTCTTCGTCGCCCGCGGCGGCGAAGCGGAGGCGGACCGCCGGGCAGCCTGCGCCGCAGGTGTCGCGGTAGTCGCAGGTCGTGCACTTCGTGACCAGGGAGCGTGCCTGCTGAAGCAGGGGAGAGCCGCCCTGAGCGCCGACCACGTCCGCCTCGGCGTGTATGTCGCCGAGCGCGGCCAGGCCGGCCTGCGGCCATGGCAGCTCGTCACAGCTTCCCAGGCGGTCATCGGGATAGAGGGTGAGGACGTGGTCGCACTTCAAGTCGGAGAAGTGACAGGAACGGGTCTGCAGGCCTTTCAGACGGCGGATGACGGAGACGACGGGCTCCAGTTTGACGCGGCGGAACAGGCCGTCGGCGACCCAGGGGTGGGCGGCCTCCAACACGAAGTCGGCGTATTGACGAGGCGTAACGGCCCAGGCCGGGCCGGTGGGGCCGATGGCCCTTCGCTGGAGTGCCCGACTGGTCGGCGCACGAGATCCGATAACTGCGGTCGACCGGGTGACCGTCGCGTCGAAGCACGGCACAAGGCTGACCGTCGTCACGGCGGGAAAGGATGCGAGGTGCTCCATGACCTCGGAGGCCCGGCCGAGGACGTACGGGGTGACGGCGCAGATGACGCCGACGCGGCGTTCCCGACGGCCGAGGAGCTTCATGGCTTCGACCACTCGCGGGTAGGTGGGGCGGCCGTCGTAGCCCACTCGCCACGAGTTCCCCAGCGCGTCCCCGTCGAGGGAAATGCCGATCTCCAGTTCCGGGTAGTGCCGCTCGAACAGGTCCAGCCAGGAGCCGTCGAGTTGGAGGCCGTTGGTCTGGAGGCTCACGCGGATGACGTTCGGCTGTGTGGCGAGCGCGTCCAGGATCTCCGCGATCCGTTCCCGGCCGGCGGTCAGGGGCTCCCCGCCGTGGAGTTCGACGCTGAGCGGACGCCCGGAGAAGATCGAACCGAGGCGGTGGACCTGTGCCGCGCTGATCCTCCCGCCGCCCGGTGACTCCTTGCGCTTCTCGAAGCAGTACAGGCAGTCGATGTCGCAGGTCTCCCCGCGGAGCTTGAGGATGACGGAGACGGCCGTTTCCGGCCCGGTGCTCGACAGCGGGGCGTAAAGACTCTCCAGTTCGATGGGCACGGTGCGGGTGACGGGCATCAGAGGACTCCTGGGGAGGAAAGGCGCGGTCTATGCGCCATCGGTGGAGACTGTGGACAGCCACCCGAGAAGCTGTCCGCCGGTGATGGGGATGTGGACGTCGCCGCGGCGAAGGAACCACCCGTCGGCGTATCGCTGCGGTAGCCAGCCGGAGTCAGGCGCGACCAGGTTGGGAGGTTTCTGCAGCGGGTCGTCGACGGGCCAGCAGCCCAGGAGCGCTCTGGCCACGTGTCGTTGAACGGGGCGGAACCACTCCCACTTCTCTGTGTGGGCCGGCTCGATCGGCGGACCGGACGGAGCGCCGGCAAGCAGCGGCAGCCACTTGTCGCCCAGGACCGGATGACCAGCCGCCGCGCACTCGAGCGCGGTGAGGCAGGTCTCCAGCTTCCGGCACACAACGCGGGCGGGTTCGGCCAGGCCGTCCTCGACGAGGCCCGTCAGGTCCTCGGCGAGACTCGCCGCGACCTCCGCCTGGTCGGCGACCGCCCAGCGGCGGTACCCCTGGCGCTCCCTGGGATCGAGCACCGGGTCCCAGCGTCCGGACCCGTACGAGAGAGCGGTGCGCAGACACATGAGGTCGTGCATCGAGGCGCGTACTCGGCGGAACGATCCGAGGTTGTCGCGGCAGACGTCGAAGGAGCGGAGCAGATGACGGAGTTCCTCCGCTTGCTGCGGCGCCACCGCCTGGAGGTCGACACGGACGCCGTCCACGATGCGCGACTCCCACGCCGAAAGGTCGCCGTCCACAATGCCGCGCAGGTCGATATCACTGGCCGCGTGGGCGAAGCCGCAGGCGAGCGCGCCCTCCAGCCAGACCTCACGAGCCACGCCGGAGACGAGCAGCTCCCGGGCGACTCCGTCAGCGATCTCCCGGCGCAGCTGTGCTGATGAGTTCACCTCTGGCCTCCTTCGATGAGGATCTCGTCGTCGGCGGTGATCTCCCTGAGGAGATCGACGGCCCATCGGTCGAGCGCGCCGCGCACGTCGGACCGCTGAGCGCCGATGTGGGGCGATGCCAAGAGGTTGAGCGGCACCGTGGAGCGGGTGAGGAGCGGCAGGTGCTTCCGCTCGACCGGGTCGAGTGCGAGGCCCGAGAGTCCGCCGTCCGCCAAGGCCCGCAGACAGGCGGCGATATCGAGGGTCTCCAGCCGCCCGGCGCAGATCAGTAGGGGCTGCCGCGGAGCGACGCGTGCCAGGAATTCCTCGCCGATGAACTGCCGGGTCGTGGCACGCAGCGGCAGGGCGACCACGTGCACCTGCGACTGCTCCATGAGCGCCGCCTGCGACACCTCCCGCAGGCCGGGGGGATTCGACGGCCATGCCGCGTAGGCCGTGCGTGCTACATGTGAAGCGAGGGCCCGGCCGGCGGCCAGCCCCACCGGACCCGCGCCCCAGACACCCGCGGCCAGGGTGCCGAGTGAGACACCCATGCACTCCTCTTTCTCGTGGCGGCCGAGCATGAGTGCGTGCTGCCCCAGGGGGATCCGCCGGGCCAGGGCGAGAGCAGCGGCGAGGACCCACTCGCCCACGGCGGCCGCCCCGGCCTCGGCGTTGCGGTGCAGCGTGATCGCACGGCGTTGGAGTGCGCTCACGTCGATGTGGTCGATGCCGGAGCCGGTCCGTACGACGTGCCGCAGGCCAGGAAGTGCGTCGAGCTCCCGCTCGCCGAGTCGGACACCGGAGCGCAGCACGACCACGACCGTGTCGGCTGGCAGAGGCCAGTTCAGGTCCAGTAGATCGTGTACGAGGACGTCCGGCAGCGCGCGGCGGATCGCACCCGCATCCGCCGCCCCGCGCACCACGAGGACTGCGCTCATCCGAGGGACCTCGGCTTCTCGTACCGGCCGAAGGCCAGATCACCCTCGCCCGCGACGACGGTCACGGGCGACGGCGCGCCGAAGTACGCGTCGCAGGCGCGCTTCACCCCGGGCAGCCCGTCCCAGGCTCGTGGATTGACCGCCGTGTCCGCGTAGTCGTCGACGAGCAACACACCCGTCGGCACCAGGTGGGTGACGCAGTGCGTGAGTCCCGTGAGGGTCGAGTCGTAGAAGTCGCCGTCCAGGTAGGCGAACGCGATCTCGTCGGGCAGCTCCTTGGGGAGGGTCTCGTCGAACCACCCCGGATGGATAGCTGGCGCCGGTCTGCCCCAGACCGCGTGGGTGGCGCGCACGTCGTCCGGGGACGACCGGAGCTCGCCCGCCGCCAGGTGGTCCGAGTCCTCGGCGCCGGGCGCGGGCATGCCCTGGAAGGAGTCGTAGACGTGGATCTCGCGGTCGTGGTCGCCCAGCGAGTCGAGCACGCTACGGATCCAGAGGGCCATCGCACCTCTGTAGCAGCCGAGTTCCACCACGGCTCCCGGCAGACCGCGTGCGGTCATGTCGGCGAGCTCGCCGACGATCACGCTGAGTCGGTCGGCACAGACCGTCCCGGAGTGCTCCCGCAGCAGCCACTCCCGCAGATCCTTCAACGTCGGATCCATGAGGGTCACCACCTGTCCACGAAAGGGTCGGCGAGCCTCCCGCTCAACGCCGCCGACAGCGGGCGGTTGATCCGGGGCAGCAGGTACACGTCGTCCAGACGTTCCAGCGGAACCCACTCGAAACCCACCTGGATGGGGTCCGGCGGTTCCGGCATGCGCGGCTCGGCGTCGTCCACCTGCTCGGCGAGGAAGTTGAACTGGACCTTCTGTACGTCCCCGAACTCGCCCTGCCACGCTTCGGGGACGTACTCGACGACGCACAGCAGACGCCGGGCCACGACCTGCAGGCCGGTCTCCTGCGCGACCTTGCGGTTCACGGCCTGGCGCAGGTCCTCGCCGACCTGCGCCTTGCCGCCGGGGAGGTTGTAGTGGAACCCAGCCTCGTCGTCGTACGGCAGGAGCAGGACGGCACCCTCACGCACGATCGCCGCCTTCACGGAGACGCTGATCCGAGGCAGTTCGGGCGTCAGAGGCACGACAGCGCCTCCGGTTCGCCGACGCGCATCAGGTCGCCGACCTCCGCGAGGGACCCCGCGACGGTGGAGCGGAAGCTCCCTCCGCGCTGGAACTGACGAGCGGCGGTGCGCATACCCGCGAGGGCGGCACGGCTGAGCTGGTTCGCGTAGATGCAGAGGCGGAAGCCGGCCTCGCCGAGCTCGGCGGCGCTCAGGTCGGGGAACGCCGTGGGCACGCTGACCGGCGGTACGCCGTGGTTCCACGCGCGTCCGATGGCCCGCGCCTGATCACCTGTCGCGTCCTTGGAGTGGATGAGGATCGCATCCGCTCCGGCGTCGGCGTACGCCTCGGCGCGGGCGATCGCCGTGGTCATGTCCTCGCCGGCGATCAGGGCCTCGGTGCGGGCCACGACCACGAGGCCGTCACCGGCGGTCTTCCGTATGCGCCCCACCTGCTCGCACAGCAGGTCCCGGTCGGCGAGGCTCTGGGCACGGTGGGCCGCGAAGCTGTTGCACTTGGGGTACGCGCTGTCCTCGACACACACTGCCGCGGCTCCGGCGCGCAGCAGGTCGTACGCGAACCGCTCCGCCGTGCGCCCCGAGCCGCCCGCGTTGTCGATGTCCACGATGACAGGCAGCTCGGTGACGCGGCCGAGCGAGGCGACCACGTCGGACAGGTCCCGGGGGCCCAGAACGTTGGCGTCCGGTAGCCCGGAGGCAGCGGACACCTCCAGACCGCTCACCCACAGGGCGTCGAAGCCGGCCTCCGCCGCGACGTGCGCGGCGAGCGCGTTCACCGCACCGATCGCCAGGAGAGGGTGCTTCCGCTCGCTGTCGTCGAGGGCCTCGCGCAGACGCCTCGCCTTCGGGCCGTCAGTCATGGGTCTCTCCTCCTGCCGCTTGGGCGGCGATGGGCGGTACCAGCTGTCGATCGCGCAGTACGTCCCAGGCGGCGAGCAGCACCTCGGACCGGGGGCGGCTTGCATCCAGGCGGACCACGTCGCCGAGAAGCGGGAACTGGTCGGGCTTCGTGACCACGGCCTCGTAGGTCTCGCGAACCCTGCTCTGGACGTCGTGCACGTCCCAGTCGGCTCGGACGGCGTCTCCCTGTCGGGCCTGCGCCCGGCTCATCGAGGCGTCGGTCTCCAGGTCCAGGACGAGCGTGAGATCGGGGGCCACGGTGAGGTGCGCGGCCAGCGTCTCGTACGTCTCCGACGCCCTCATGCCGTGCTTCACGGCGAAGAAGGCCAGCTCGCTGAGCAGCCAGCGATCCGCGATCACGGGCCGGGACAGTCGCTGGGGGAGCACGAGGCGATCCAGCGTGGCCCTCTTGTCCGACGCGATTGCGGACAGGTAGGCGTCACGGTTCCTGGCGTTCGGCTGGTACTTGCCGGTGACGATGGCGGCGGCCTGGTCGGCGGCGAGGAAGTTGGTGGTGAGCAGGCACAGCGGGGTGACGTCGTAGAGCCCCTCCCAGAGCCGGAACAGGCCCTTGCGCAGCGTCGTCTTGCCGGTGCCGTCGAGCCCCTCGATGACGATGAACGGATAGCGGTGGTTCATTCGACCTGCCCCGCCCCTGTGCCGCCGACGTACTTGGTGAAGCGGCCCCGCCAGCGGGCGGTGGTGGATACCAGGTCCACCAGCCGCAGCTCCGCCAACTCGTCGATGAGGCGGGGCAGCTCGGGCTCGCCGCAGATGCCGGCCTCGATGGCCCGGCAGTACGCGGCGCGGAGGGCCGGGTCGACGGCGGAGTCGCGCAGCGCCGTCTCCAGCACCCGCGTGGCCATGCCGTGGGCCACGACCCTCACGGCGGTGCCCAGGGCCTGCTCATGGACCGGGCTTGGGTGCGGCTCCAGCGTGAGGTGGTGCACACCGCGGTGGCGGATGACCGCGAAGAAGCCCACCCACCACGCGGCGGCGCCACTGACGGCGATCACAGCGTCGGACCAGGACGCCCCGGACTCCTCGACGAGGAGATTCTGGGCAGCGGTGTCGGCGGCGCGGTGAAGTTCCCCGCGCTGGTCCCGCGGCTCCGCTCCGTGCCGCTGGGGCAGCTCCCACCAGAAGCCGAGCCCGGCGTCCCCCAGCAGCGCCATCGCGGACTCGTCGCTTGCCGGCAGCGGCGACGGGCGTCGGGCCAGCACGGAGACATCGGCGCCCGGCACGTCCGGCAGCGCCTTCTCCTCGGCGACAGCAGCCCGCCATTCGTCGAGATGAAGATGGAGCCGCTGGGTCAGCAGCCCGTCCGCCAGCGCCTGCCAGGCATGGGTGAGCGGCGGCGAACCTGGGGGCCGGGGTGGCAGGGTCAAGGAGGTCACAGGTCGGATCCTCACGTCCGGGGAGTCGCGGCGCGCGGCTCCGGTCGGCGGTGCTCCACCACGATGGCCGCCACGAAGGCCCACGCCTATGAGTGTTTATGAGCCCCATCAGCGGAACGTGCCCGAGTGATCACGGAGCGAGGGAGAATGCCGGCCATGGTCGACAGCGGACAGCGGCGATGTACGCGTTGCGGTGCCCTTCTCAGTCGCTTCAATGCCGGTACACGATGCGCCTCGTGCCAGGACGGGCCAGCCGCCCGACGGGCTGACCCGGCCTTCTGGTGGGATCCGACGGTTCGGCGAGCCGTGGCCGCATGGGAACTCGGCCCTGTCGTCAAGCTGTTCAGGAAGCACACGGGCCTTTCCCAAGCCGGCGTGGCGCGGATGGTCAACATCGATCAGGCCGAGGTCAGCAGACTGGAACGCGGGCTCAAACAGATCCGCGACCGACGCCAGTTCGTCCAGTGGACCGATGCGCTGGGAGTCCCGGAGGAACTGCTCGGGCTCCTGCCCACGGCCGATCCGCACATCCCGGACCCCACGGGCCGACCAGGAACGGCGGACACTAGAGCCCTTGGCTACGCGGCACTGCCCGAAGGGCCGGGCCAGCTTCTGTTGCCCGTCGGCCGGGCCGTCCCGACGACGGCGCTTCCTGTGTTGTCCCTTCCCGCGGCCTCCTTCCTCGGGGACGGCCTGAGGCTCGACCCCCGTCCGGAGCTGGATGCCTGGCGCGCCATGCCGATGCGCGCGCTCGTCGTCGCGAACCGCACGGTGGACGGGGCGGTCCGGCAGTTCGTCACCGACGCCCGGTCGAGCGGCGTCCGCGCTATCGCCTCCACCCCGGTTGACATCCCCGCCGCGTACGAACTGGACGATCTGACCTACGGCATCCTCTGGGCCGTGTCCGGCTTCGAGGCGGCACTTCTCGGCGACGACCAAGCCCTGCACACATCGCTGGCGTCGCTCACCATTTCCCCAGGCTCATCAGCCGCCTCCGACCAGGACCTGACCGAAGTCTCCCGGATGCTGATCGGCTCGGAGACCGCAGCCCGGTACATCCTGGGCCACCGAGACCACCTGGGTGACGCGCCCGTCTTCTGGACCAGGGAACAGTGCGGGGAAGAGGCTGCCACGTGGCTGTTCTTCCGGCACAAATACCGCTACCTGGAACGAATGGCACCCGGGAGTCCAGGCAGCACCAGCGGCCGGGGGTTCTGCGTCCCCGAGACTGCTGTCGCCTCCTCGCCCGCGTACGAGCGCGTCCTGCTCTTCCTCGCCATCGCGCTCATGGAATCCTTCGGCATCTGCACCTGGGTGACCGACGACGGAGGCTTCGCTCACACCGACGGCTTCGCGCTGTCCCACGGGCGCCGGGCCGTTATCGCCTCATGGGTACGGACCGAGGGGGCGTCTCGCCTCGCGGTCACCGCGCGGCCGGAAGCCCTGCGGACGTTCGCCGATGTGACGGGCCACGTCAGCCAGCACTCGGCCACGGCTGCCGGGCAGGCAGGGCAGCGCCTGGCGGCAACGGCGGAGTACCTCGGCCTCGACGCCTCTTGGCTTGGTCGCCGGTGCGCACAGTTGTCGGCGGCCCGTACGGATCGACTTGCCAGGCCCCGCAGCCGGTTGCTCGGTCTCGAGGGGCTGGAGGCCGCCTGCCGGTTCGTGGCCGAGCAGATGGTGATCATTCCGCGTACCCGGACGGCGCCGACCCGATAGCCTGCTTGAACCACTCGTGAGCCAGCGCTCGTCGGCGTCCGGACAGGGAGCAGGAGAATGACGGAGTCGGTCAGGAACGTGGCGGTCTTCTCCCTCGGCGGCACGATCGCCATGACCACGGATCCCATCACCGGAGGCGTCGTACCGGCGCTTTCGGCCCACGAACTCCTCGCTGCGGTACCCGCGTTGGCCACGAGTGGCATCGGTCTCAAGGTGCGGAACTTCCGACGTCTGCCCGGCGCTTCCCTGACCTTCGAAGACCTCACCGCACTGTCGGCCGAGATCGCGGCGGAGCTGGAGACCGGAGAGGTCAACGGCGTCGTCATCACGCAGGGCACCGACACCATCGAGGAGACCGCCTTCCTCCTCGACCTCTGCAACGGTCACGAACAGCCGGTCGTCGTCACCGGCGCGATGCGCAACCCCACCCTGCCCGGCGCCGACGGCCCGGCCAACCTTTACGCCGCCGTGCTGGCCGCCGCCGACCCTGGACTCAGCGGAGTCGGCTGCCTCGTCGTACTCGGCGACGAGGTCCACTCCGCCCGGACCGTCCGCAAGTCCCACACCACCAGCCCCGCCGCCTTCACCTCACCAGCAAGCGGCCCGATCGCGCGGATCGCGGAGAACCGGGTGTTGATGGTGGGCGGCGGCTTGCCGTCCCGCGGACCGCTTGTCGGCGCCCCAGACCGTGAGGCGCGCGTCGGTCTCTACACCGTCACCCTCGGCGACGACGGCACCCTGCTCGACCTGTGGGACGGCAACTGCGACGGACTCGTGGTCGCGGCCTTTGGTGTCGGCCACGTCCCGGAGCGTCTTGTCGAAGGGCTTACCAAGCTCGCGTCCCGTATCCCCGTGGTCCTCGCCTCCCGCATCGGCAACGGCCCCGTCCTGTCCGACACGTACGGCTTTCCCGGCTCTGAGAAGGACCTCCTCGGCCGTGGGCTCATCAGCGCCGGAGACCTCGGCCCGTACCAGGCGCGGCTCCTCCTGCACGCTTTGCTCGCCCAGGGCGCCGACGGAGCGACGGTTCGCGAGACCTTCACCACCGCCTCCGCCCGTTGATCCCACCTCATTCAGGAGACACCGCACATGCGTGCTCACGAGCTGACCGTAGGCCGTACCTTCGGCGTCACCTTCGACCACGGGGAGGACTTTTTCGAGGCGCTGTCCGCCTTCTGCCGGGGCAACGGCGTCCGGCAGGGCTATATCCCCTCGTTCATCGGAGCCTTCGCGGAGGCTGAGATCGTGGGTGCTTGCGAGAAGCTCGCGGACCCGGACGCACCGGTCTGGGCGAAGACGTACGTCACCAACGTCGAGGCGTTCGGCGCCGGCACCCTCGCCCATGACCCCGCCACCGGCGGAATACTCCCGCACATCCACGTTTCCGCCGGTCTGAAGGCCCAGTCGGCCGACGGCAGGACCAGCCACCTCCTCAGCGCCAAGGTCCAGTTCCTCAGCGAACTGCTGATCGTGGAGGTCACGTCGCCCACGATGACCCGGCCCCGGGACCCTGACCTCTACGACGTACCGCTTCTCACGTTCGGCGGACTGCAAGAAGCCGCCGTCGCCAGGGGTGGTCCGGCGCGATCACTTTGATTGCCTCCGCCAACCAGACGCGTTGTCCCTCCTCCAGCAGTGGCAGAGCCGCCTCGAAGTCGGTCTCGTCCTTTTCCCGCGTCGCCTTCGCCTTATAGAAGAGCTGCACCTCAGGTGCGAGATAGGGAATGCCGCTTGCGCTCGTGTGCCCCACCCGCTCGATGGGAAGCCGGATCTGCGGGGTGCGCCGCGAGACCCACTCGGAGCCCTCAGACTCGTCCAGCATGAGCTGCACCGACCAGGGTGCCTCCGGTGTACGCCGACACCAGATGTCGTGGAGGGGCGGCTGAAGAACTTCCCCGGAATGCCACGGACGCAATCGCCCCAGACCAGGCGGATCAGCTACGAACAGATCCCAGCCAGCCAGCAGATCACGTAGGAGGGCTTGGTCGCGGCGGAGGATCAGGACGTCGAGGTCGCCGTGCGGGCGCAGCTCACGACCGACCGCGAGTTCGATCGCGTACCCGCCGGCGATCCACCATGGGAAGACCGCCTTGGCGAAAAGGTCAGCCATGTCTTTTGGGCGCTCAGGTGCCCAGCGCCCCAATTCGTCGGCATTCACCCGTCCATCCTCGCAGTTACGAGGTTCTGGAACCCGTAGCTGAAAGCGGGCCGACGGCGGCGGGTCACCCCCGGGCGCACGCGCTCGTAAACACGCAGGAACGTCCGGGGAGCACGCGGCCATGGTTGAGCTGTGACTTGAGGCGGTCGATGCCCGGCGGCCCGAGCCACAGCTTCCCGGTTCGAGCGCGCTTGCAATGAAAACACGACACTGGGCGCTCGTACCGCCTTCGACGGTAGCTGCCGTGCTGCCGTGACCAAGCCAGGTCCCGGGGGAAGCCACCCACACGTCGTCATCCCAGTCGAGGACCTCTCTGGCGCTCATCCCTTCATGCCCCCGTCCACGCTCGACTGGACACAAAATGGGGTGACGAAGCAAAGCAGGCCCGGTTCTGATCTCTCAGAACCGGGCCTGACCTGGTACTTCACTGTCGGGGTGGCGGGATTTGAACCCACGACCTCTTCGTCCCGAACGAAGCGCGCTGCCAAGCTGCGCTACACCCCGATGTCGCCCGCTGTCTCGGCGACGTCGTTTACTTTAGCCCACCGGCGGCCGGAGACGAAATCCGGTTTCGGGGTGGGGGGAGTGGGGTGCTCCCGCATGCTCGGAGGCCACGGTCCTGGCGCGGTCAAGGGCGGGAGAGCGGCGTCCTCCGGCCCGGCACGGCCACCCGTCCCGGCCCCGTCAGGCCCGGGGCGTAAGGGTCAGGAGCGTCGCCTCCGGGGGGCAGGCGAAGCGGACCGGGGTGTAGCGGTTCGTGCCGCAGCCCGCTGAGACGTGCAGGTAGGAGCGGTGGCCGCCGGACTCGTGGGTGGACAGGCCCTTCACCCGGTCCGTGTCCAGGTCGCAGTTGGTGACCAGGGCCCCGTAGAAGGGGACGCACAGCTGGCCGCCGTGCGTGTGGCCGGCCAGGACCAGGGGGTAGCCGTCGGCCGTGAAGGCGTCCAGGGCGCGCAGGTAAGGGGCGTGGACCACCGCGATCGAGAGGTCCGCGTCCGCCTCCGGGCCGCCCTCCACCATCGCGTACCGGTCCCGCTTGATGTGCGGGTCGTCCAGGCCCGTGAACGCCAGCTCCATGCCGTCCAGCTTCAGCCGGCCCCGGGTGTTGCTGAGCCCGACCCAGCCCGCCGCGTCGAACGCGTCGCGCAGCTCCTCCCACGGGTTGTGGACGACGCCGACCGCCGGCGGGTTGCCGTTCAGGCCGTGCTTGCCCTGGACCTTCTCCAGGAGGTAGCGGGCCGGGTTGCGCAGCCTCGGGCCGTAGTAGTCGTTCGAGCCGAAGACGTACACACCCGGGAACTCCATCAGCGGGCCCAGCGCGTCCAGCACCTCCGGCACGCCCTCCGTGTCCGACAGGTTGTCGCCCGTGTTCACCACGAAGTCCGGGCGCAGGCCCGCCAGCGACTGGAGCCACGCCCGCTTCTTGCGCTGGCCGCTCACCATGTGGATGTCCGAGACCTGGAGGACGCGCAGGGGCCGCGCCCCGCTCGGCAGCACCGGTACGGTCACCCGTCGAAGGCGGAAGGAACGGGCTTCGATGCCCGCCGCGTACGCGACGCCGGCCGCGCCGATCGCCGTCAGAGCCGCCGTTGTCTTCAAGGGAATCCCGTATCGCGCGCGCATCCGCCCATCGTCGCAGACGTACGGACGCCTACGGTCTTCGCGGGTTGCTCGCGGGCTCGCCGTACGCCCCGGGCCGCGCCCCGCGTACGCCCGGCTCCGCGCTCCCGGCGCGAAACTGGCACGCGCCCCGGGGGCGCCACCTGCCACACTGGGCGCATGACCACGCTCAAGGCCACGCTCAAGGACGACCTCACCACCGCCATGAAGGCGCGCGACGAGCTCCGCTCGTCCACGCTGCGACTCACCCTCACCGCCATCGCCAAGGAGGAGGTCGCGGGCAAGAGCGCGCGCGAGCTCTCCGACGAGGAGGTGCTGACGGTGATCGCCAAGGAGGCGAAGAAGCGGCGTGAGGCGGCCGAGGCGTTCGACCAGGGCGGTCGGACCGAGTCGGCGGCCAAGGAGCGCGCCGAGGGCGAGATCCTCGACGCGTACCTCCCCAAGCAGCTCACCGACGACGAGCTCAATGTGATCGTCGCGGAGGCCGTGGCGGAGGCGAAGGCCGCGGGCGCCGAGGGGCCGAAGGCCATGGGCGCGGTGATGAAGATCGTGAAGCCGAAGGTGGCCGGCCTTGCCGACGGCGGCCGGGTGTCGGCGGCCGTGAAGAGCCAGCTGGCGGGCTGAGTCACAGTAGACCGGCGTAGCCGGCTGAGCCCATGCCCCGCCGAGTCGGCTGAGCTCACGACCAGCCCGGTGAGCTGGGTACACGGCCCGCCAGTCGGCTGGGCCCACGACCAGCCCGGTGAGCTGGGTCCACGACCAGCCCAGGGAGCTGGGCCCACGGCCCGCCCAGTCGGCTGAGCCCACGAGCTGCGCCGCTCAGCCAGCCGATCCCTGATCCTCACGCGACCGGCTCGGCGCCGCGGCCCCCCGGGCCCCATGAGGACGCGCCCTCCGAGTCCCAGCTGTACGTACGTCGAAGGGGCGCCCGGATTACCGGGCGCCCCTTCGGCGCGTATCCCCTGGGGTCCGGGGTCCCTACGGCCAGATCCCCCCGATCGTGTCCCCGCCCCCGCCCCCACCGATCGCCCCCGGCGGGATGGAGATGCCGGGGTTCGGCGGCACCGTGATGCCGCCGCCCGGCTTGTTGTCGCCGCCGGGGCGGTGCTTCTTGCCGCCCTTGCCCTTGCCCTTCCCCTTGGCGTTGTCGCCCCCGTCACCCGCGTCGCCCGCCGGCGGCTCCTTCGGCTGCTGGGGGTCGGGGATGTCGACCGTGGTGAAGCCGGGGGCCGGCAGGCCGGCGAGGGCGCCGGTCATGGCGTCCTTCCAGATCGGTCCGGGGACCTGGCCGCCGTACACCTTGTCCCGGTACTCGCCGCCGATCGTGATGTTCTCCATCTCGACGTTCTGCGCCGGGCTGCCGACCCACACCGCGCCCGACATGTTCGGCGTGTAGCCGACGAACCAGGCGTTCTTGCGCTGGTCGGTGGTACCGGTCTTGCCCGCGTTGTCGCGGTCCGACAGGCCCGCCTGGGCGCCCGTACCGGAGTCGATCACACCGCGCAGCAGTGTGTTGACGCTGTCCGCGGTGTTCTGCGACATCGCCTGCGAGCACTTGGTCTGCGGGACCGGCAGCGACTTGCCGTCCGCCTTCTTGATGGACTCGATCGCGACCGGCGTGCAGTAGGTGCCGCGGTTGGCGAAGGCCGCGTAGGCGCTGGCCATCGTCAGCGGCGAGATGCCGGTGGAGCCGAGGGTGAGCGCCGAGGGCACCATCGGCAGCTTGGCGCCGTTGCCCTGGAGCACGTTCAGCTTGTCCGTCATCTGCGACACCGGGCAGAGGCCGATGTCACCGATCATCTGCACGAAGTACGTGTTGACGGACTTGGCCATCGCCTCCTTCAGCGCGTACGGCCCGTGCTCCGACTCGTTCTCGTTCTCCAGGCTCTCGTTCCCGAGGTTCTGCCACGGCTTGCCGGAGCAGGTCGGGATGGACGCCGGGTAGGGCATCTCGTACGGCGAGGAGTACTGCTGCGTCGGCGGCTTGCCCCCCTCGATCGCCGAGGCGGCCAGGAACGGCTTGAAGGTCGAGCCGACCGGGAAGCCGTAGTTCGAGCCGCCCATCTGCTTGTTGACCGAGAAGTTGATCTGCGTCTCGTGGTTGCCGAAGCCGTACGGCCGTGACTGGCCCATCGCCATGATCTTGCCGGTGCCGGGCTGGACCAGGGTGACGGCGGTGGCGACCTTGTCCGACTGGTAGACGTGCTCCTTGATGGAGGCCTGGGTGGACTGCTGGGACTGCGGGTCCAGGGTCGTACGGACCGTCAGACCGCCCTGGTTCCAGAGCTTGGCCCGCTCCTCCTTGGTCTTGCCGAAGACCGGGTCGGAGAGGAAGACCTCGCGTACGTAGTCGCAGAAGAAGCCCGCGCCGCTGACGGCCGTGATGCAGCCGTTCTTCGGCTTGGAGACCTTCAGCTTGATGGGCGCGGCCTTGGCGCGGTCCGCCTCGGCCTGCGAGACGTCCTTCTTGTCGGCCATCCGCTGGAGCACCACGTCACGGCGCTTCTTCGCCTCGGTGGCGTCGTTGACCGGGTCGTACCGGCTCGGCGACTGGACGATGCCCGCCAGCATGGCGGCCTCCTCCAGCTTCAGGTCCTTGGCGGGCTTGGAGAAGTAGCGCTTGGCGGCGGCCTCGACGCCGTACGCCTGCTGCCCGAAGAACGTGATGTTGAGGTAGTTCTCCAGGATCTTCTTCTTGCCGAGCTCCTCCTCGACCTGGATCGCGTACTTCAGCTCCTTGACCTTGCGGCCGAGGGTCTGCTGGGTGGCCTCGGCGACCTTGTCGGGGTCGTCGCCGGCCTCCTCCACGAAGACGTTCTTCACGTACTGCTGGGTGAGGGTCGAAGCGCCCTGGGCGACCCCGCCCGAGGTGGCGTTCTTGTTGAGCGCGCGCAGCACGCCCTTGAGGTCGATCGCGCCGTGCTCGTAGAACCGCGCGTCCTCGATCGCGACGATCGCCTTCTGCATGTACGGCGAGATGTTCGCCAGCGGGACCACCGTGCGGTCGCGCGAGTACACCGTGGCGATCTGGCCGCCCTTGGAGTCCAGGATCGTGGTGCGCTGACTCAGCGGTGGCGTCTTCAGATTGGCGGGGATCTCGTCGAACCCCTCGACCGTGCCCTTCGCCGCGAGCCCCAGCGCGCCGAACGCCGGCAGCGCGATGCCCGCGAGCACCGCTCCGCAGAGCACACTCACCCCGACGAACTTGGCGGCCTGCTGGGTCCCGGTCAGACCACCGCCCGAGCGCTTCTTTGCCATGGGGGCAGCCTACGTTCTGATTCGCCGGACACGGGTCAATGCTCTGGCCTAAGCTGCTCTCAACTGTCACAGCAGTGCGGTTGTGCATCAAGTTCATGTTTGGCGCTCGCAAGAGGGCGGCTGTCCGGATTCGCCGTCCGTTTACGCCTCATGCGTCATCAGGCGTCCGTTGTGGCTCAACTGGAACGTCCCGATTGGTCGGGTTTCTGACGTTTGTCCCCGGCTCACTCCGTTGGGTGATCTGCCGCGTACGCATAGTCCGTTCGGGCCATTCAAGATTGGGCCCGAAGGGGGTGTTGCGCTGTGCCCACCTTCCGTAACGTCCTCAACTGGCAGCGGTGAATATGCCTCTGCCGCCGTGGGGGAGCCTCGATTCGGGAGAGGACGGCGCCGGCATGGGCTGGGTAACCGACTGGAGTGCGCAGGCAGCCTGCCGCACTACCGATCCGGACGAACTGTTCGTACAGGGTGCGGCTCAGAACAGGGCGAAGGCGGTGTGCACCGGATGTCCGGTGCGGACCGAGTGCCTCGCGGACGCACTGGACAACCGCGTCGAATTCGGCGTGTGGGGCGGAATGACGGAACGGGAGCGCCGCGCACTGCTGCGCCGCCGGCCCACCGTCACGTCCTGGCGCCGACTGCTGGAGACGGCGCGTACGGAGTACGAGCGCAGCACGGGCATCCTGCCCGTGGGCGTGGACGACGAGGAGGCGTACGTCTACCGGCACGCCGTGGACGAGAGCTACGCGGCCGTGGGGTAGGCCGTACGCGTACGACGCGCGGGCCCAGAGGCCGACGCGTCCGACGACATCAGAGAGCTCCGGCCGACTCTTCCTGGGCCGCGAGCCGTTCCCCGATGGCCCGGAGCCCGGCGAGATCGTGTACGTCGCCGGGCAGGGCGGCCACTTCGGCCACCGGGACTTCGGGGTGGAGCGCGGTGAAGCGGTCACGGGTGCGCTGTTCGCGGGCGAGCACCTGCATCCGCTCGGCGTGCAGACGCAGCAGACCGGCGGTCAGCCGGTCGACCGACACGCCGTCCTCGGGACTGCCGTCCCCGGGACCGGTGGGAGAGGGAGCTTCGGGAGAGGAACCACCGGTGCCACGATCCTCAGCCTTCCCGTACCTCTGATCGACAATGCCGCCGTCGACAAGATTTTCCCCGGGTCCCTCTTCCGGGGGCTGTTCTTCCTGGTGGCCCTCCTCCAGGTGCTCCGCCGCCGCGAGCGACCGCTCGGCCGACAGCCGGGCCGCGCCGCTGCCGTGCACCCGGTTCAGTACGAGACCGGCGAGCGGCATGGAGTCCGCCGCGAGGCGCTCCACGAAGTACGCGGCCTCGCGCAGCGCGTCCCGCTCGGGCACGGCGACCACGAGGAAGGCGGTGCCGGGGGCCTGGAGGAGCCGGTAGGTGGCGTCGGCGCGGGTGCGGAAGCCGCCGAACATGGTGTCCATCGCGGCCACGAAGGTCTGCACATCCCGCAGCAGCTGGCCGCCGAGGAGCTTGCCGAGCGTGCCCGTCATCATCGACATGCCGACGTTGAGGAACTTCATCCCGGCCCGGCCGCCCATCTTCGCGGGCGCCATCAGCATCCGGATGAACTTGCCGTCCAGGAACGAGCCCAGCCGCTTGGGCGCGTCCAGGAAGTCCAGCGCCGAGCGCGACGGCGGGGTGTCCACGACGATCAGGTCCCACTCGTCGCGGGCCCGCAGCTGGCCCAGCTTCTCCATCGCCATGTACTCCTGCGTGCCCGCGAAGCCGGCCGACAGGGACTGGTAGAAGGGGTTCGAGAGGATCGCCCGGGAGCGCTCGGGGTCCGCGTGCGCCTCGACGATCTCGTCGAAGGTCCGTTTCATGTCGAGCATCATGGCGTGCAGCTCGCCGTCGCCCTCGACGTCCTTGACCCGGCGCGGGGTGTTGTCCAGCGAGTCGATGCCCATCGACTGGGCGAGTCGGCGGGCCGGGTCGATGGTCAGCACGACCACCTTGCGGCCGCGCTCGGCGGCCCGCAGCCCCAGCGCCGCGGCCGTCGTGGTCTTGCCCACCCCGCCGGAGCCGCAGCACACCACGATCCGCGTCTTCGGGTCGTCCAGCAGGGGGTCGATGTCGAGCGCCGCCGCCGCGTCCATGGTCACTGCCCCACCCCGAGCCCTCGCAGCCGTACGGCCAGGCGGTAGAGCCCGGCCAGGTCCATTCCCTCACCGATCAGCGGCAGTTCGTACGCCGGGACCCCCAAACCGGCCACCACCGCCCGCTGTTCGCGCTCCAGCTCCACCCGCTCGGCGTGCTCGGCGGCCTCCTGGAGCAGCGGGGTGACCAGCTTCGCGGAGCCGGTGACGCCGGCGCGGGTGAGCGCCTTGGCGACCTCCTTGCGCCGGTCGCCGGTGATCCCCCGGACCGCCTCCTCGTCCAGCAGGTGCGGCCGGACCATGTTCACGATGACGGCGCCGGTCGGCAGTTCGGCGGCGCGCAGCTCGGCGATCCCGTCGGCGGTCTCCTGGACCGGCATCTCCTCCAGGAGCGTCACCAGGTGCACGGCCGTCTCCGGGGACTTGAGCACCCGCATCACGGCCTGCGCCTGGTTGTGTATCGGGCCGATCTTGGCGAGCCCGGCGACCTCGTCGTTGACGTTGAGGAAGCGGGTGATCCGCCCGGTGGGCGGGGCGTCCATGACCACATGGTCGTACGCGTACCGCCCCTGCTTGTCCTTACGCCTCACCGCCTCGCACGCCTTGCCGGTCAGCAGGACGTCGCGGACGCCGGGGGCGATCGTGGTGGCGAAGTCGATGGCGCCGAGCTTCTTGAGCGCACGGCCCGCCGAGCCGAGCTTGTAGAACATCTGGAGGTAGTCGAGCAGGGCGCGCTCGGCGTCGATCGCCAGCGCGTGCACCTCCCCGCCGCCGGGCGCCACGGCGATCTTCCGCTCCTCGTACGGAAAGGCCTCCGTCTCGAAGAGCTGCGCGATGCCCTGTCTGCCCTCGACCTCGACGAGGAGCGTGCGCTTGCCCTCCGTCGCTAGGGCGAGCGCGAGTGCTGCGGCGACCGTGGTCTTGCCGGTACCGCCCTTGCCGCTGACGACCTGGAGCCTGCTCACGTCGTCGAGCCTAACCAGTCCCCGGGCGGCCTACGCATGAGGCTGCCCCCGCCAGCGGCTACAGTCGGCCCCATGACCAAGTGGGAATACGCGACCGTGCCCCTTCTCGTGCACGCGACCAAGCAGATTCTGGACACCTGGGGCGAGGACGGCTGGGAGCTGGTCCAGGTCGTTCCCGGGCCGAACAACCCCGAGCAGCTCGTGGCGTACCTGAAGCGGGAGAAGCAGGCGTGAGCGGGGCGGGTGCGGGTGTCGTCGAGGCGAAGCTGGCCGAGCTCGGCCTGACGCTGCCGGAGGTCGTGCCGCCGCTGGCCGCGTACCAGCCGGCCGTGCGGTCGGGTGTGTACGTGTACACCGCCGGGCAGCTGCCGATGGTCGAGGGCAAGCTGACGCTGACGGGGAAGGTCGGGGCGGAGGTCACGGCCGAGGAGGCGAAGGACGCGGCGCGGATCTGCGCGCTGAACGCGCTGGCTGCGGTGAAGTCCGTCGCGGGTGATCTCGATCGGATCGCGCGTGTGGTGAAGGTCGTCGGGTTTGTCGCGTCGGCGAGTGACTTTACGGGGCAGCCGGGTGTGATCAATGGGGCCAGTGAGTTGCTCGGGGCGGTGCTGGGTGACAAGGGTGTGCATGCCCGTAGCGCTGTGGGCGTCGCTGTCCTTCCGCTGGACGCGCCGGTCGAGGTGGAGATCCAGGTGGAGTTGGTGGGGTAGCGGTTCGTCTGCGGGTGGGTGGGGTGCCGACGGAGGCCCCCCACCCCACCCCTTCCCGAAGGTCCTCTGGCGGACGGCCGATTTTCGCCTGCGGCCCGGCGGGCCCCTGAAACCCGCTTTCGTCTGCGGGCCGTGGCCTCTTCTCGCGCAGTTCCCCGCGCCCCTAAAAGCCTGGTGGCTGAGCTGGGTTCGCCGGGCCTGTGGCTGAGCTGGGTTCTCCGGCTGCGGCCGACTACCTAGGGGCGCGGGGAACTGCGCGAGAAGCGGCCACCGGCCCGCAGCCGACGAACGACCCAGGGGCGCGGGGAACTGCGCGAGCAACCCACCACTCAGCCGCAGACGAAGGCCGGGCGCAAAAGGGGCGCGGGGAACTGCGCGAGCAACCCGCCACTCAGCCGCAGACAAAGGCCGGGCGCAAAAGGGGCGCGGGGAACTGCGCGGCCAGCCCACCACCTAGCCGCAGACGAAGGCCGGGCTACAAGCAGCCGCAGGACTTGCGGATTACCAGGCGGGACGGGAACTGCTTCAGGCGTTCGCGGCGGGAGCCGGCCACCCGGAGGGCGTCGTCCAGGACCAGGTCCACCGCCGCGCGGGCCATCGCGGGGCGGTCGGAGGCGACCGTCGTGAGGGGCGGGTCCGTCAGACCGGCCTCCTTCACGTCGTCGAAGCCCGCCACCGCCAGCTCCCCCGGCACATCGATCCGCAGCTCGCGCGCGGCCCGCAGCACCCCGATCGCCTGGTCGTCGGTGGAGCAGAAGATCGCGGGGGGACGGTCCGGCCCGGCCAGGATGTCCAGCGCGACCTGGTACGCGTCGTACCGGTTGTACGGGGCCTGGAAGAGGCGCCCCTCCGTCGGCCGCCCGGACTCCAGCATCGCCCGGCGCCAGCCCTCCACGTGGTCGGCCACCGGGTCGCCGACCGCCGGGGTCGACTCGACCCCGCCGAGGCACGCCACGTACGCGTGGCCGTGTTCGAGCAGATGGCGGGTGGCCAGCTGGGCGCCGCCGATGTCGTCGGTGACGACGGCCACGTCGTCGATCGCCTCCGGGCGTTCGTGGAGGAGCACCACACGCGCGTCCCAGGCGTCGATCTCGGCCGCCGCGCGCTCGCTGGGACCCTGGCTGACCAGGATCAGACCGGCGACGCGCATCCCGAGGAACGCCCGCAGATAGTGGACCTCGCGGTCGTCCAGATAGTCGGAGTTGCCGACCAGGACCATCTTCCCGCGCTCGGCCGCCGCCTGCTCCACCGCGTGCGCCATCTCCGCGAAGAACGGCTGGCGCGCGTCCGGGACGATCATGCCTATGAGGTCCGTGCGCCGGGAGGCCATCGCCTGGGCAACCCGGTCGGGCCGGTAGCCCAGCTCCTTGATCGCGGCGAGTACCCGCTCGCGCGTGGCCGGGGCGACCGGCCTCGGTCCGTTGTTGATGACATAGCTGACGACCGCGGTCGACGTACCCGCCAGTCTCGCCACATCATCCCGCGTCACCTTGGCCACGAGCGGGAGTCTACGCGGGGTGACCTACCTCTGGGCAGGGCGTACGGAGGCTTCCTCCGCCTCCGCCGCGGCCGGGACCGGTGTGGAGGCCACGGATCCGCCGGACGCCTTGGCCTTGGCCTCCGCGGCCGACTTCGCCTTGGCCTCCTCGGCCGCCCGCTCCACCTTCTCGGGGGTGACGAACCGGTACCCGACATTCCGGACGGTGCCGATCAGCGACTCGTGCTCGGGGCCGAGCTTGGCCCGCAGCCGCCGTACGTGGACGTCGACCGTCCGCGTACCGCCGAAGTAGTCATAGCCCCAGACCTCCTGGAGCAGCTGCGCGCGCGTGAAGACCCGGCCGGGGTGCTGCGCGAGGTACTTCAGGAGCTCGAACTCCTTGAAGGTGAGATCCAGCACCCGGCCCTTGAGCTTCGCGCTGTACGTCGCCTCGTCCACGGAGAGGTCGCCGTTGCGGATCTCCATGGGGGAGTCGTCGGAGGTGATCTGCTGGCGGCCCATGGCGAGCCGCAGCCGCGCCTCGACCTCGGCGGGGCCCGCGGTGTCCAGGAGCACGTCGTCGATGCCCCAGTCGGCGGTGACCGCGGCGAGGCCGCCCTCGGTGACCACCAGGATCAGCGGACAGCCGGGACCGGTGGAGCGCAGCAGCTGGCACAGCGAGCGGACCTGCGGCAGGTCGCGGCGGCCGTCGACGAGGATCACGTCGGCACCGGGGGTGTCCACCAGGGCCGGGCCCTCGGCGGGGGCCACCCGCACGTTGTGCAGCAGCAGACCGAGCGCGGGGAGCACCTCCGTCGACGGCTGGAGGGCGTTGGTGAGGAGCAGCAGAGAGCTCATCGCGACCCTTCCCCAAGCTCTCGGCCTCGCTCGAACAGGGGGGACCCCCACGCCAGGGTCGTCGTCTGTTTCGGTTTCTTCGGTTCGTGCACGGTCTGCTCGCCCATAACGTCGGTTCCTCCTCGGTCCCTGCGAGGACGTTTACGGCACTGCTTTCGCTAACCGGCTCCCGCGCCCTGAGAGCCTTTGTTCACCTGCTCGTAACAACGACCAGGAAACGCAAAAGGACCCGGGGGCTGCGCTGCCCGGATCCTCTGCCCAGCAGAATAGCCCACATGAGTTCCGGGGCAGAGGGCCGATTTCACACTGTGGATGTTTCCTCGATCACCAGGGGACCGCGGCGCGCCACTCTGCGCACCTCGGACGGTGTGCCGATCGAGGCCCTCCACGACCCCTGTACGCGTCCGGCCAAGACCGCGATCGTGGTCGCGCACGGCTTCACGGGGTCGGCGGCCCGGCCCGCGGTGCGGCGGGCGGCGGAGGTGTTCGCCCAGTACGCGGGCGTGATCACCTTCTCGTTCCGGGGCCACGGCGGCTCCGGCGGGCGCTCCACGGTCGGCGACCGCGAGGTGCTCGACCTGGCGGCGGCCGTGGAGTGGGCGAGATCACTCGGCTACGCGCGCGTGGTCACCGTCGGCTTCTCGATGGGCGGCTCGGTGGTCCTGCGGCACGCGGCGATGCACAAGGGGCTCACGGAGGCGCGGACGGACGCGGTCGTGTCGGTCAGTGCGCCGGCCCGTTGGTACTACCGGGGGACCGCCCCCATGCGGCGGCTGCACTGGCTGGTGACCCGGCCCGCGGGCCGTCTGGTCGGCCGGTTCGGCCTCGCCACCAGGATCGATTCCCAGGAGTGGTGCCCGGTGCCGCTCTCGCCGGTCGAGGCGGTCCCGCTGATCGCGCCGACCCCGCTCCTGATCGTCCACGGCGACCGCGACCCGTACTTCCCCGTCGACCACCCCCGGATGCTGGCGGCCGCCGGCCCCGCGGAGCTGTGGCTGGAGGAGGGCATGGGGCACGCGGAGAACGCGGCCGGCGAGGAGCTGCTGCGCCGGATCGCGCACTGGCTGTCCGTGGCGTAGCCCATCATGGGTGACGACGAAAGGAGGGTCGCCATGGCAGCGGGAACCATCCGCTTCTGGGCCGCGGCCAAGTCCGCCGCGGGGGTGGCGGAGGAGCCGTATGCGGCGGCCACGCTGGCCGAGGCGCTGGACGCGGTGCGTGAGCGCCACCCCGGAGAGCTGACCCGGGTGCTGCTGAGGTGTTCGTTCCTCGTCGACGGCGACCCCGTCGGAACCCGTGGGCATGAGACCGTACGGCTTGCCGAGGGCGGCACGGTCGAGGTGCTCCCGCCGTTCGCAGGAGGGTGACCCCCACGTCATGAGCGATCAGCAGTACCCGCATCCGTACGAAGAGCCGTATCCGCGCTTCGACCAGTACGGGCAGCCGGTCCAGCAGTACCAGCAGCCGCAGCCGCAGCAGTACGACGCGTACCCGCAGTACGACCAGTACGACCAGTACGGGCAGCCCCTTCAGCAGCAGCCGGTCCAGCACCAGCAGGACCAGCACCAGCAGCCCGCGCCGCAGCAGTTCCCGCACGACCCCTCGTACCAGGAGCAGCAGCAGTACACGCAGACGTGGGAGGGCCAGACCTGGGACACCCAGTACCAGCCCACGGTCCAGCCGCAGCCGCTCCCCGCCCAGCCGGTCCACCCGCAGCAGGTGCGGCAGCAGTACGCGCAGGCGTACGCGCAGCCCGCCTCCGGCACCGCCTCTCCGCCGCAGACCGGGTCCGTGCCGCTGCCGCCGGAGACCACGGCGTACGAGCCTGAGCCGCCCGCCGCCCCCGCGCGCGACGAGGACGGCCCCGCCTACAGCCCGCCCACCACCGCCGGCAACACCCGGATCACCGACGCCCAGCGGGCCCGCGCCGAGGGCCGCTCGCCGGTCATCGCGCCCGGGATGCAGCCCGCCGCGCTCACCGCCGTCCTCGGCGCGCTGCTCGCGGCCGCCTCCGGCATCGGGCAGTACGCGCTGGTGGTGCCGCTGGTGCTGCTCCAGGCCGTCACGGCGGCCGGCTGGTTCCGGCTGAACGGGATGTGGCCGGCCCGGCAGGGCATCGCGCTCGCCTTCCTGGGCGGACTGGTCGCGGACGCGGCGCTGCTCTCGGTCGGCGACGAGCACGCGCCCGCCGCGATCCTGGGCACGCTCGGGGTGTGGGTGCTGCTCACCCTGGTGCTCCAGCTGCGCAGCCACGCGGACCCGGACGAGCGGATGTACGGCCTGATGGCGACCGTGGCCTCGGCGGCGCTCGCGATCCTGGCCGCCGGGTATCTCGCGGCGATCCCGCACGCGGTGGCGGTCGGCGCGGCGGCGGTGGCCGTGGCCGTCCCGGCCCGCGCCCTGCCCCTGCCCGGACCGGTCTCCGTGGTGGTCGCGCTGCTCGCGGCCGCGGGCGCGGGGATCGTGGTCGGCCGGCTGACCGACGTGGGCTCCCAGGGCGCCCTGCTCGGGCTCGCGGCCGGGGTGTGCGCGCTGATCGGGCTGCGGGTGGCCAGCTACGACTACCCGTCGCGGTTCGTCCATATGACGGCCGGAGTGGCGCTGCCGCTGACCGCGGCTGTTCCCGCTTTGTATCTGATCGGTCGAGTGATCGGGTAATTCCGGGGGTTAGGCTCGCAAGCGTCAACGACCAGTGTGGGGGGACTCGTACGCAATGCGCGCACTCCGGATATGGCTCATCGTCGCGGTGGTCCTCGGCGGCCTCTTCGTCGCCGCGGACCGCATCGCGGTGAACGTCGTCGAGTCCAAGGTGGCCGACAAGATCAAGGCCAGCCAGGGGCTGCGGGAGACCCCCGACGTGTCCATCTCCGGCTTCCCCTTCCTCACCCAGGCGCTGGGCAAGGAGTTCGACGAGGTCGACGTGAAGCTGGGCGGGGTCACCGCGACGGCGGACGGCCACTCGGTCAATGTCACCGAGGTCCACGCCAAGCTGCACGACGTGAAGGTCAACAGCAGCTACTCGTCCGCCACGGCGGTACGGGCCGACGGTTCGGCCCGTATCTCCTACGCCGATCTGACCAAGTCCGCGCCCAAGGGCGCCACGGTCGGCTACGCCGGGCCCGAGCGGGCGGCGAAGGGGCAGGTCCAGGTGAGCGGGCAGCTCGCGGACCTGCTGGAGGGCGCGGGCGTCCAGGTCCCCACGAGCCTGAAGGTGCTGCTGGCGGGGCGGACGGTCAGTGCGTACAGCACGGTCACGACGGACGGGAGCGCCACGGTGCGGGTCCGCTCCTCGGAGCTGCCGAAGCTGCCGGTGCCGGGGTTCGACGAGAAGCTGCGCAAGGCCGTCGACTACGACCTGAAGATCCAGGGGCTGCCGAGGGGGATCACCTTGGACAAGGTGACGGCGACGCCGGACGGACTGCGGTTCTCGGGGACGGGGTCGAACGTCTCCCTGGCGGGTTGATTCCGCCCGGTCTTCGGCTGCGGGCCGGTGGTGGGTTGCTCGCGCCCACGCGGCGGAGCCGCACAATGACACAGCCCCGCGCCCCTAGGTAGTTAGGGGCGCGGGGAACTGCGCGATCAGCCCCCACCGGCCCGCAGGGGAAAATCACCGGCCAGTAGCCGGATGCTGAGACGGCAGTGTCCGCTGGGCAGATAGTCCCCGGGCCGGGGCGGTCCCGGCGCGGGCGAAAGCCGCCCGCTGGGCCTCCTCATCCCACCATTCGGATGATCGTGTCTCAAAATACGACACGCCGGTGACATGGCCGCCCGTCCGTCCCTACGATCGGACGCATGAAGCGACAGGCGGACCTCACGAAGCGGCGGGCAGTCGACCTGTGCCGCGTCGCCGCCATGCTCTGTCGCCACGTCTGAGCGGGACCCGCCCCTCTCTGTGAAGAGACGGCAACTCCCGTGTTCCCCGGGCCCGTTGAGCTTTCTCAGGGCCACCCCCGTGCCGAAGCGACGCCGCGCCCGCTCGCGTGGCGCACGCACCCGCACCCCGCACCACCCGCCGCACCTGCCCCGGAGGAGAACCCGCATGAGCCGCAGCGACGTCCTGGTAGACGCCGACTGGGTCGAGGCCCACATCGACGACCCGAAGGTCGCCATCGTCGAGGTCGACGAGGACACCTCGGCGTACGACAAGAACCACATCAAGAACGCGATCCGGATCGACTGGACCAAGGACCTCCAGGACCCGGTCCGCCGTGACTTCGTCGACCAGGAGGGCTTCGAGAAGCTCCTGTCGGCGAAGGGCATCGCGAACGACACCACCGTCGTCCTCTACGGCGGCAACAACAACTGGTTCGCCTCGTACGCCTACTGGTACTTCAAGCTCTACGGCCACGACAGCGTCAAGCTGCTCGACGGCGGCCGCAAGAAGTGGGAGCTCGACTCGCGCGACCTGGTCGACGGCTCGCAGGTGCCGGCCCGCCCGGCCACGCAGTACAAGGCCAAGCCGCAGAACACCGCGATCCGTGCCTTCCGCGACGACGTGGTGGCGGCCATCGGCGCGCAGAACCTGGTCGACGTGCGCTCCCCCGACGAGTTCAGCGGCAAGCTGCTCGCCCCGGCCCACCTCCCACAGGAGCAGTCGCAGCGCCCGGGCCACGTGCCCAGCGCCCGCAACATCCCGTGGTCGAAGAACGCCAACGACGACGGCACCTTCAAGTCGGACGACGACCTCAAGGAGCTGTACGCGGCGGAGCAGGTCGATCTGGCCAAGGACACCATCGCGTACTGCCGCATCGGCGAGCGCTCGGCCCTGACCTGGTTCGTGCTGCACGAGCTGCTCGGCGTCGAGAACGTCAAGAACTACGACGGCTCGTGGACCGAGTACGGCTCCCTCGTGGGCGTGCCGATCGAGCTCGGCGCCAACAAGTAACCCCGCACAGCCCCAGACCGTAGACCGTAAGGAAGAACCATGTGTGGAGCGAAGGCAGGCGGCCCCGACGCCTCGACGATCAAGCCCGGTGAGACCACCATCCAGGGTCAGGTGACGAAGGACGGCGAGCCCGTGGTCGGCTACGTCCGCCTGCTCGACTCGACCGGCGAGTTCACCGCCGAGGTCCCGACCTCGGCGACCGGCCAGTTCCGCTTCTACGCGGCCGAGGGCACGTGGACCGTGCGGGCCCTGGTGCCCGGCGCGACCGCGGACCGCACGGTCGTGGCGCAGACCGGCGGACTCGCCGAGGTCGCCATCGCCGTCTGACGGCGGGCACCTACCGGCCGGAGGGCCGCACCCCAGGGGGTTGGACGCTTACCTGGACCGGGTGCGGCCCTCCGTGCCGTTCTCGGGCGGCGGATACGGTCGTACGCTGGACTCATGCTGGCCCGTCGGCGCCGCGAGTACTTCTGGATGATGGGCGGATGCCTGGTCCTGTTCGTGTCCGCCTGGGGCTTCGTGCGCCTGTGGTCGGTCCCGGCCGCGGTCGCCATGTGCGTGGTCGCCATGGTGATCCCGCCGGTCGCGGCGATGGTGGCGAACCGGCGCGGCCCCGACGACCGCTGGTGGGACGACCCGTCCGGGGACCCGAAGTCCGACGAGTGGTGGGACGAGCTGGACGGGAAGAAGAAGTACTGAGCGCGTCGTGCAGGGGTGCCGGGCCTCGGGCCGTGGCACCGGGCTAGGACACGCCCTAGTACACGAGCGCCTGCGTCTCCTCGGCCATCGCCTCCCGTACGAACACCTGCGCCCCCGCGATCCGCGCGCCCTCGATCAGGTCCGTCTCGGCGATGTCCCGGCGGGCCGCGCACTGCGTGCACACGGTGATCGTCCCGCCGCCCGCCAGGATCCCGTCGATCAGATCCGGCAGCGGCGCCGCGTGCGGCAGCTCGAACTCGGCGGCCCGTCCCGGCAGCGCGAACCAGGACGACTCGCCGGTCAGCCACAGCGAGACCTCGATCCCGCTGGCGACGGCGACCGCCGCCACGGTGAACGCCTGTGAACACCGCTCGGGGGCGTCGGCCCCGGCGGTCACCTTCAGTACGAGCTTCTTGGCCATATGCCGAACTGTAATGCGCCCCCGCACAACCCCTCCCACAGGCGGCGAGTCAGCTCTGTGCACGGGTGATCGGGCCCGTGCCGAGGTCTCGTGGGGGGACCCTTTTGGATACGGACACGACTGCCACCACTACGGATACGACCGCTACGACGGCTACGACCGCTACGACCGGGGAAACCGCGCGGCGCCCGCGCGGCCGTACGGCGGCGCTGATCGCGGGCGGCGCGGTGCTCGGCGTGGTGGCGGGGCTCTGCACCGGCTACCTCGTCCAGGCGGACCGGGCGCCGACCCCGTTGCCGCCGCTCTCGCAGCCGGCGCTCGCCCAGGCGAAGGGCAAGGCGCCCGCGCCTCTCTCCGCGACCCGGGACCACAAGGCCGTCTCCGACGGCGACCTGCGCACCCTGCTGCTCAAGCGGCCCGCCGGGGCCTCGGAGGCGGAACAGCCGGCGGGGCACGACGGCTGGATGTCCATGTCCGAGTACGCGGAGGGCTTCACCCAGCCCGGCGCGGCCTTCTCCGCCCTGGTGAGCAAGGAGTTCCGGCGCGCGGCCGTGACCGACTGGCGCGACGGGAGCCTCGGCGTGGAGATCCGGCTCATCCAGTTCCGTGACGAGCGCGCGGTCGCCTCGCAGGGCGCTCTGGACGACGCCCAGAAGTGGGCGAACCAGGAGAGCGGCCACACGGCGGCGATCCCGGGCTCGGGCAACGGCCGCGTCTACACCGGCGGCGACCTCGACTCCGGCGGCCACCACCGGGCGGAGGCCTTCGCGCGGCGCGGAAGCGTCCTGATGGAGATGTGGCTCGACAGCGACGAGCCGATCGCGCCGCAGAAGGCGCTGGATCTGGCACAGCGGCAGTGGGAGCGGATGTGAGCGGGAGCGGCGGCAGAAGGAAGGGCGTCGCCCTCGCGCTGGGCGGGGCGCTGTTCGCGGTGGTCGCGGGCGGGGTGGGCACCACGGCCGTGGTGGTGGACCGGGCCGACCGGGCGCCGGGCACCCCGGACTGGACCTTCCCGGCGTCCGCCGACAAGGCCGACGCCGACGACAGGGACGGGTCCGCCGGCTCCGGGCGGACCGGCTCGGAGCTCTCGCGGATGCTGGTGCCGCTGGGCGCCGACGGATACCGCCGGGGCCCCGACATCGACGGCTTCGGCGCCGAAGCCGATCTGACCGGCGCCCAGGCGGTGGCCCTGCGCAAGGAGTCGCTGCGCACGCTGCCGTCCGCCCAGCGGCGGAAGCTGGCGCAGCAGATCGACAAGCAGCACGTCAGAGGCATGGCGATGCGCAGTTACGCCAGCACCGACGACGCCCCCGAAGCCGCGTTCACGGTCGAGATCGTGCTCTCGCGGATGGAGAACACCCGGGCGGTCCGGGGGATCGCCGAGTTCCAGACGGCGCTCTTCGACTCCGTGGACTTCCTGCGCAAGGGCCCGGAGGTCAAGGGGCACAAGGAGGCCCGGTGCCATCTGGGGCCCGACGAGAAGGAGGAGAAGCTCGACATGATGGTCTGCTCGGCCTACCGGGGCGAGGTCCTGGTGGGCGTCGTCGCGGAGGGCCGCAAGCCCCTCGACGCCAAGGCCGTCGCCCTGCTGCTGAGCCACCAGCTGGACCGGCTCGCGAACACCGGGGAGTCGGTGTGAGCGAGGACGAGGCCGAGAAGCAGCCGGCCCCCGTGCCCGAGGAGCGGCAGGAGCCCGCCCCCCGGGCCCGCCGCACCCGTGCCGTCCTCCGCTGGGCCGCCGCCGTGCTCGCCTTCCTCTGTGTGGGGGCGGGCACCGCGTACGCCGTCGTGGAGCGGGACCGTACCGACGTTCCGGGGCTGGCCACCGAGTCGGACGGGCGGTGGCGGTACCCCGAGATCGCGTTGCCGCCGCTGCCGCCCGGCAAGCCCCGGCCGCTCGCGGGGCCGAACACCGCGCAGGTCCACTACGCCGACCTGCGCGCGCTCCTCCTGCCCGCCCCCGAGGGCGCGAAGCCCGATCCCGCGCTCAAGGGCGACGACGGCTGGCTGGCGACCTCGGTGTTCCTCGCGCAGTACGAGAAGGACGACCGGGCGGCGTTCGGCCAGTCGCTGCTCGACAACGGGCTGCGGCACATCGCCGCCCGGGGCTGGACCATGCCCGACGGCACCCGGAGCCGGATCTTCCTGCTCCAGTTCGACACCCACGCCCTGGCCAACCGGGTGCTGTCCAAGGACGTCGCCCGCTACAGCACGCCGTACCACCCGCTCGTCGGCGGCCACTACGCCGAGCTGGACGAGTCCTTCCCGATGGAGGCCTTCGTCGAGGGGACCTCGCGCTACCCGTACGACGAGGTGAAGCCGTACGGGCCGGAGCAGCTGCGGCAGGCGTACATCCTGGCCGGTGACGTCCTCGCCGTCGTCGTCCAGTCCCGCCCCGGCACCGCGAGGGCCGTCCCCTTCCAGCAGACCGTGGTCCTCCAGAACCAGCTGCTCGGCTGACCTGCGGGGCCGGTGGGGTGCGCCGCGTGGCCGTGGCGGGGCACCTCACAGAGAAGGCCGTGGCTCAACCCATTAGGCTGGGGTACGGCCCTTTACTGCCCACACGCTCATCCGAGGAGCACCCCGTGCTTGAGGCTTTCTTCGAAACCCTGCTGGTCCTGGTCTGCGTCGGTGTCCTCGCCTTCGCCGGTCTGGCCGTGAAGAAGCTGTACCAGGGCCAGCGCTGAACCGCGCCCCAGCCGCAGACGTAACGAAAGACTGATCGAAGCCTCATGATCGAGATCCCGTCCGACCTGAACCCGGACCTCGTCCCCCTCGCCTTCCTCCTCGGTACCTGGGAGGGCGCGGGTGTCACCGACTTCCCGGGCGCCGAGAAGGCCAATTTCGGCCAGTCCGTCACCTTCAGCCACGACGGCCGGGACTTCCTGGAGTACGTGTCGCACTCCTGGATCCTCGACGCCGAGGGCAACAAGGTGAAGCCGCTGGAGACCGAGTCCGGCTTCTGGCGCATCGACAAGGACCGCAAGGTCGAGGTCGTCATGGTCCGCGACCAGGGCGTCGTGGAGATCTGGTACGGCGAGCTCGCCGACCAGAAGCCGCAGATCGACCTGGTCACCGACGCCGTGGCACGCACCGCCGCCTCCGGTCCGTACACCGGCGGCAAGCGCCTGTACGGATACGTGAAGAGCGACCTCATGTGGGTCGGCGAGAAGGCGACCCCCGAGGTCGAGCTGCGCCCCTACATGTCCGCGCACCTCAAGAAGGTCGTCACGCCCGAGGAGGTCGCGGCGATGGCCCGGGGCCTGGGCGACCTGCCGGACGACGGCATCGCCTTCTTCAAGTAGATCCGTCCGGTAGATCCTCCGAGGAGATCCGTTCTTCGCGGAGGTAAATCCGCGGTGGCTCCTACACTGGGCGTGTGGTGACCACCGACTGGCAGAGCGACCTCCGCAAGCGCGGGTACCGGCTGACCCCCCAGCGCCAGCTCGTGCTGGAGGCCGTCGACGTACTGGAACACGCGACGCCCGACGACATCCTCACCGAGGTGAGGAAGACGGCGGGCGGCGTGAACATCTCCACCGTGTACCGGACCCTGGAGCTCCTGGAGGAGCTGGGTCTGGTCTCGCACGCCCATCTGGGCCACGGCGCCCCGACGTACCACCTGGCGGACCGCCATCACCACATCCACCTCGTCTGCCGGGACTGTACGTCGGTGATCGAGGCGGACGTGGACGTGGCGGCCGAGTTCACGGCCAAGCTGTGCTCCACGTTCGGCTTCACCACGGACATGAAGCACTTCGCGATCTTCGGCCAGTGCCAGGACTGCGCCAAGAACGCCTCGAGCGAGGGTCCGGACCCCGCGTCGTAGGCTTGCTGCCATGCAGCGACATTCCACGATCAGCCCTCTGCTGGCCCTGCCCGGCGCCGTCCCCGCCGAGGGGCCCGACGAAGGTGTCGCCGCGCACTACGGCGACCTGTTCCGCGAGCAGCGCGCCCTCGCCGACGGCGCCGGGTTCGTCGACCTCTCGCACCGGGGTGTCGTCACCGTCACCGGCGACGACCGGCTGAGCTGGCTGCACCTGCTGCTGACCCAGCACGTCAGCGATCTGCGGCCGGGAGTGGCCACCGAGGCGCTGATCCTCTCCGCCAACGGGCACATCGAGCACGCGCTGTACCTCGTCGACGACGGGACGACGGTGTGGGCGCACGTCGAGCCCGGTACGCAGGACGAGCTCCTCGCGTACCTGGAGTCGATGAAGTTCTTCTACCGCGTGGAGGTCGCCGACCGCACGGCGGACTTCGCGGTGGTGCACCTGCCCGCCGGGTCGATCGCCGAGGTGCCCTCGGACACGGCCGTACGGGAGACCTCGCACGGGCGGGACCTGTTCCTGCCGCGCGCGGAGCTGGAGGCCTTCGCCGCCGCGCACGGGCCCGCGATCGGCATCCTGGCGTACGAGGCGCTGCGGGTCGAGGCGCACCGGCCCCGGCTCGGCCTGGAGACCGACCACCGCACCATCCCGCACGAGCTGGGCTGGATCGGCACCGCCGTGCACCTCCAGAAGGGCTGCTACCGGGGCCAGGAGACGGTCGCGCGCGTCCACAACCTGGGCAAGCCCCCGCGCCGGCTCGTCTTCCTGCACCTGGACGGCAGCGAGGTGCTGCTGCCGGCCCACGGGACGCCGCTGCGGGTCGCCGCGGACGGCGAGGAGGGCCGCCAGATCGGCTTCATCACGACTTCGGCCCGCCACCACGAGCTGGGGCCGATCGCGCTGGCGCTGGTGAAGCGGAATGTCGCGGTGGACGCGGAGCTGCTGGCTGGGGGGACGGCCGCAGCCCAGGAGGTCGTGGTCGAGCCGTAGCCTTCGGCTGCTTTTGCGCGGTTGTTCGGCTGCGGCCCGGTGGGGGCTGGTCGCGCAGTTCCCCGCGCCCCTAGGGGGGCGGCGCAGCCGGGGGTCAGACCTCCACCAGGATCGTGAACGGGCCGTCGTTCGTCAGGGACACCCTCATGTCCGCGCCGAAGCGGCCCGTCTGAACCGTCGCGCCCAGGGCCCGCAGCTGCGCCACCACCTCGTCGACCAAGGGCTCGGCCACCTCGCCGGGCGCCGCCGCGTTCCAGGTGGGGCGGCGGCCCTTGCGGGCGTCGCCGTAGAGGGTGAACTGGGAGATCACGAGGAGCGGCGCGTTCACGTCGGAGCAGGACTTCTCGCCCTGGAGGATCCGCACCGACCACAGCTTCCGGGCCAGCTGCGCGGCCTTCTCAGGGGTGTCCCCATGGGTCACCCCGACCAGGACGCACAGGCCCTCGCCGGTGATCTCGCCGACCGTCTCGCCCGCCACCACGACGCTCGCGCCGTCCACCCGCTGTACCACCGCTCGCATGGGACCCAACCTATTCCACGCACCAATCCAGTCCGACGGGGGCCGAACGGGTGGTGTGGGTCTGCATATGCACCACGGGGAGTGGCACGATGCTGACAGGCGGTGCGCTCCCAGGCGCACCGGTCGAGGGGACGGTAAGACACATGAGCACTCCTGGCGCCGGGCAGCACTCGCCCGGCCCCGTTTCGCTGACCCGGACGAGCCCGTCGGCCGGGCGGGCGGCCGTCTCGCGACCGCCCGTACAGCGTGCCGGTGACCATCTGCCCGTACCGAGAGAGCACGATCTGACCGCCCTGCGGCTGCCGGAGCTGCGGACCCTGCGGCGCCAGTCGCAGAGCGACGAGGCCGACCTCAGCTATGTGCGGCGGCTGCTGCACGGCCGCATCGACATCCTGCGGGCCGAGCTCGCCCGGCGCAGCGGGCCGCACACACCCGTCGTGGAGCGGCTCTCCGAGATCCTGGCGGACGCGCCCTCCCCGCACCGGGCCTCCGCGCGCCACGTCACGCTCTCCACGCCCCGCAGCGCGGAGTACCGGCGTCTGGCGGCCGAGATGGACGCGGAGGTCCAGCTGTCGGACCTGGACGCCCGTACGGACGACGAGCTGCACACCGCGATGGGCCGGCTGATCCGCTACGAGCAGCAGGTCTCGCGGCGCCGCCAGCACCTCCAGCGGACCGCCGACGATTGCAGCGCGGAGATCGCCCGCAGGTACCGTGAAGGGGAAGCGCAAGTAGACGACCTGCTCATCTGACCGACGAATCAAAGGTCACCGGGCGGTCCAGCCCGGAAGGCCCCAGCCATGACCCCCTCCATACCCCCGGTCCTCGCCGAAGTCGTTCGTTCCGGTTTCGTCGAGGGCCACCATCGGGGCTCGCTGGTGGTGCTGGCGGCCGACGGCAGCGTGGAGCTCGCGCTCGGCGACCCGGCGGCGCCCGTCTTCCCGCGCTCCAGCAACAAGCCCATGCAGGCGGCCGCCGTGCTGCGGGCCGGGCTCGACCTCTCCGGGGAGCGGCTCGCGCTCGCCGCCGCCAGCCACTCGGGCGAGGGCTTCCACCTCGACCTGGTCCGCAAGATGCTCGCCGAGCACGGGCTGACCCCGGACGACCTCCAGACCCCGCCCGACCTGCCCCTCGACGCGGCCGAGGCGGAGACGTACCTGGCGGCGGGCCACGTCCGCGACCGCGTCACCATGAACTGCTCCGGCAAGCACGCGGCGATGCTCGCCGCCTGCCGCCTCAACGGCTGGGACGAGCGGTCCTATCTGGACCCGGCCCACCCGCTCCAGCGCCTGGTCCACGACGGCGTGGAGGCGGCGGCGGGCGAGCCGGTGGCGTCGGTCGGCACCGACGGCTGCGGCGCGCCCCTGATGGCGATCAGCCTCACGGGCCTGGCCCGCGCCTTCCGTACGTTCGTGCTCGCCGAGCCCGGGACGCCCGAGCGCCGGGTGGCGGACGCGATGCGCGCGCACCCCGAGTACGTGGCGGGCACCCGCCGCCCCGACACCTGGCTGATGCGCGAGGTGCCCGGGGTGCTGTCCAAGATGGGCGCCGAGGCCGTACAGGCGGTGGCGCTGCCGGACGGCCGGGCGCTCGCCTTCAAGGTCGACGACGGCGCCGCCCGCGCGCTGGGCCCGGTCCTGGCCCGCGCCCTGCGGCTGCTGGGTGTGACCGGCCCGGTGGTCGACCGCATCGGCAGCGCGCCGCTGCTGGGCGGGGCGGAGCGGGTGGGGGAGATCCGGGCGGCGTTCTGAGTTCCTCGACGCGGGTCGGGGAGCCGGGGGGCCTCGGGGGCGCCGGAAATTCGGGCGACAGGCGCGCCGGCGCGTGCCTAGCGTGGCGGCCATGAGCCCGAGCCCCCGCGACGCCGCCGAAGCCGGCGCCCTCGACAGTGCCCTCGACGTCCGCAACGTCACCGAAGCCGAGTTCGCCGACTGGCTGCGGGCGGTCAGCACCGGCTTCCTGCGGCCGCCCGTGGTGAGCGAGAACGACCGGGCGGGCCGGCTGGCCAACAGCGATCTGTCGCGTACGCAGGGGGTGTTCGACCGCGGCCGCTGTGTGGCGACCTTCCGCTCGTTCGCCCAGGAGCTGACCGTGGTGGGCGGCGCGGCCGTCCCCACCAGCGCGGTCACCAACGTCACCGTCTCGCCGACACACCGCAGGCGCGGTCTGCTCAGCCGGATGATGGCGGTCGACCTGGCGGCGGCCAAGGAGCGCGGCGAGGTGGCGGCGACGCTGATCGCCGCCGAGTACCCGATCTACGGGCGGTACGGCTTCGGCCCCGCCACCTGGACCGCCGAGTGGGAGGTCGACACCGGCCGCACGGGCCTGGACCCGCGCTGGTCGGGCCCCGAGGACGGCGGCCGTATCGACCTGGTCGCCTCCGAGGACGTACGCAAGCTGGGCCCCGAACTCTTCGAGCGCTTCCGGCCGCTGGCACCCGGCGCGGTGGACCGCGGCACGCGCTGGTGGGAGCTGGCCACGGGCGCGGCGACCCGGGACGACCACCCGTGGAGCGAGCCGTTCTGGGCGGTGTACCGCTCGGCGGCGGGCGAGGTGGAGGGCCTGGCGGCCTATCACGCGGACGAGCGGTGGACCGACGCCAAGCAGCCGCTGAACACGGCGACGGTCCGGCAGCTGATCGGGCTGAACCCGGCCGCCGAGCGCGCCCTGTGGCACTTCGTCTGCTCGGTCGACTGGATAGCCAGGGTCCGCACCGGCTACCGCGCCCCCGACGACCTGCTCCCGCTGCTCCTGCCGGACCCGCGTGCGGCCCGGATGGTGACGCACGCGGACTTCCTGTGGGTGCGACTGCTCGACGTCGTACGGGCCCTCGAAGCACGTACGTACGCGGCGACGGGCACCCTGGTCCTGGAGGTGACGGACGCGTCCGGCCTGGCCTCTGGCCGCTACCGCCTGGACGCGGACCCGTCGGGCGCGTCCTGCGCCCTCACTACCGCCTCGCCGGATCTGACCCTGGACGTACGGGAGTTGGGGACGCTGTACCTGGGCGACGAGTCGGCAGTACGGCTGGCGGCGCTGGGCCTGGTCGCCGAGGAGACGGCGGGGGCAGCGTCCAGGGCGGACGCCCTCTTGCGGACGGGGCGGCGGGCGTGGTGCCCGGACATGTTCTGAGGCGCATCTAACTTCTCCCTGTTGGTGGACAGGTCAGAGGGGCTGTCAGCTCACTGCAGGTGGTTCCCTCAACATGGCGCCAACTCCCGTGGCCGAGGCGTTCCGCGCGAAAGGGGTGCGGATCGACGCGGTGTGCCTGACGACGGAGACGCTCAACCTGGCGCTGGGGGAGCCGCTGGGCGCCAGCCACGCACGCCGCTTCCGCCCGGACTCGGTCCACGTCCGCATCCTGCTGCCGGACCGGGGGATCAATCTCGCTCGAACTCACCCTAGTCCCACCTGCATCATCGATACCGTCAGTATCAGGGCGCCGCAGGTGACCCACCTCTGGTTTCTCGCGCGGGATCCGATGCTCAGAACGAGGAACCCCACGAGCCCGATCACGCCGAGCATCCACTGAACGGCCTGTTCGCAACCGATGGCGAGAACGGTGATCGTCAAGGGAACGAAGGGAGTCGGTGCTTCAGGTCGGTCCGGTTCACGAGGCAAGATGCCACCCCCTAGTGTCAATGACCGTACAGATTGGTCTAGTTGACTCGTTACTTGTATGCCCGGGAGGAGACCGCCGCAAAGCTTGCCTGCTAGTTTTTCCGCAAATATGAAGGGTCGTTCATTTTGGCTGCTCGGCTGTGCGCAACTGTCGGGAGTTGTACGGTTGATGCATGACGGACCCGGAGTCGCCTAGGCGCGGTCGCTACCTCTATCGGCAGATCGCGGATGAGCTTCGGAAGGAGATCAACGAAGGCAAGTACAGCCAAGGACAGGCACTGCCCGGCGAGATCCAACTGACCGAGCGGTTCGGGGTCTCGCGGGCATCCGTTGCCAAGGCCATGGACGTACTCAAACGCGAGGGCCTGATCGAGAGGCGTCAAGGCAGTGGGACTTTTGCTGTCGGCGCCCCCCGTGCGGGTGGGGGCAGTGATCAGGGCGTGGAGGCGGTGGTATCCGACAAGGTGCCTGCCGTATTCCTCCAGCCCTACCTCGCCGAGGCGTTCGGTGCCGCCGAAGTGAGCATAGATGTCTGGTCGTTCACCACCGAAGCGCTGGTGCAGCGGATCGCGGACCAGGCGAAGGACATTCTGGACGGGAAGACCGCGGCCCCCGCGAGCATCGCCGTCCGCGTGCTGCTCCCCGATACCACGGTTGAGCTGCCGCTTCCGCACAGGGCAGGGCATCCCGAGGACCCCCGGCCCCGAGAGCGCTTGCGCAGCATCCAGGACGCCTGTTTCAGAGTCGTGCGTCACTCGTTGTACGACCTGAAGGCGGCAGGACGGGTCGCTGAGGTGACGGTGGAGCGCCGATATATGCCCAAGCTTCCCGACTTCAAGCTGTACATCTTGAATCAACAAGTAGTGCTCCAAGCCTTCTATGAAGTCGAAGAGCACGATGTGGCTCTTGAGACCGGCGAGGTCATCACCATCCGGGACTTGATCGGCCTGGGGCGCTCGGCAGAACTGCATCCCTTCCGCGCTTCCGTCGACTCGGAGACGTCCGGCGCCGACTTCGTGAGACGGGCATGCGCGTACTTCAACTCACACTGGGATTATTTGGGGACAGAGCGGGAAAGGCGGGCAGGTTGATCGCGTCCCGTCGAACCATGGCCGCCGCCGTCGACCCTTCGCTTTCCCGGGCGCTACGCAAGGCCGGATGCGTGGTGCTTGACTTCGACGGCCCCATCGCCCGCCTCTTCGCCGGCGCCTCCAGGGGGTGCCCCAGTACCGCTCCCTGGATCGCAGGGGAGATGCTGGCTGTCGCCGAGGAGCACGGATGTCTGCTGGATGACGTGGGCGGGTGCACCGATCCCCTGCTGGTGTTGCTGGAGCATGCCAAAGAGGCGAAGCGGCGTGGCGGCGGAGGCGCGTGGGGAAGGGCCGTCGACGAGATGCGGAGTCTGCTCGACACCTGGGAGCGTAAATCCGCTGAACACGCGGAATCGACCCCTGGCGCGGCTGAGTTCATCCGGCTGTGGCACGACAGCGGCCAGCACCTCTCCATCGCATCCAGTAACCATGAGGACGCCATCGAGCGTTACCTGGACCGGGAAGCGCTAAGAAAGTGCCTGGTCGGCCCAGTGGTGGGACGCCCCGACGACCTGACACGGATGAAGCCCGATCCCTGGCCGCTGCGCCAGGCCATGGTGAGTTGTGTCGGCGGTCCGGAGAACCACCTGATGATCGGCGACTCCGTCACGGACTATCAGGCCGCGTGTGCCGTCGGCATGCCGTTTTGGGGCTACCACCGCAACCCCAGCGGCCGCCGCCGACTGCGTGAGGCGGGGGCTGCCGGAGTGGTGGAATCGATGGCCGAGTTCGTGGTGGCCGCGCGCGAGTCTTTGCGCTGAGGGCCCTTGCGCCGGTGCGCCTACGCCCGCAGCAGCACCTTCCCCACAACCCCCCGCCCCTCGATGGCCGCATGCGCCTCCCCCGCCCGCCCCAGCGGGTACACCGCCCCGATCACCGTCCGCAGACGGCCCTCCGCGGCTTCCTCCAAGGCCCTCGCGGCCAGGGTGACTCGGCGGGTCGGGGTGATCTGGACGTCCGCTATGCCGAGCAGGGTGATTCCGCGGCCGGACGCCTCCGACGGGTCCACGGGGGCGAAGCCGTGGCCCGTGGGGGCGCCGTGGGCCGAGAAGCGGCCGCCGTCGGACGTCAGGGGGAAGGCCGCCGCGCCCACGGCGCCGCCCACGCCGTCCAGGACCACGTCCGCGCCCGCCGCGCCCAGCACCGAGCGTGCCCGCTCCGGCCAGTCGGGGGAGGCCGCGTCCACCACCTCGTGCGCGCCCAGCTTCCGTACCAGCGCCACCTTCTCGTCGCCGCGCGCCACCCCGACGACCCGCGCGCCCCGCGACCGGGCCAGCTGGACCAGGAGCGTGCCCATGCCGCCGGACGCGCCCGTGATCAGGACCGTCTCGTCCGCAGCGAGAGCCGTGAGGTCCAGCAGGGCCAGTGCCGTCACGCCGTCGTGGACCAGCGCGGCCGCCTCGCGCAGGCCGAGGCCGTCGGGGACCGGGACGAGGTGGTCCACGGGGACGGCGGCCAGCGAGGCGTAGCTGCCGGGCTCCACCGCGGCGATCACCCGGCGCCCCGCCCACACCGCCGGGTCGACCTCCGAGCCGGTGGCGGCCACCGTGCCGGAGACCCCGCCGCCGGGCACGTACGGCGGCCGTACGTCGAAGTACTCCCCGAACGCACCCGCCCGTATCTGCGTCTGCACGAAGAGCGTGTCGATGTGGTCGACCGCGACTACCACCTCGTCGGGCCCGGCCACCGGGTCCGGCAGCTCCGCCGCAACCAGTACCTCCGGGCCGCCGAACTCCTTCACCTGTGCCACACGCATGGCCGATCACCCATCCCCGTCGTTTGCTGGAAGCCGTTCGCGTTCCTTGATCGGAGTCTTCGGCCTCAAGCGCGGTTGAGGTCAAGCGCGGGCCCGCCGACCGCCCCGTACGCTCGCCCCATGGGTTTGCGGGAGCGGAAGAAGCAGCAGACGTACCAGGCCGTCGCGGACGTGGCGATCGCCCTCTTCCTGGAGAAGGGCTTCGACAACGTGCCGGTCGCGGAGGTGGCGGCCGCCGCCGGGATCTCCAAGCCGACCCTCTTCCGCTACTTCCCGGCCAAGGAGGACCTCGCCCTGCACCGGTTCTCGGACCACGAGGACGAGGCCGCCCGGGTGGTGGCGCAGGGGCGCGCGGAGGGGCTCGCGCCGCTGCCCGCCCTGCGCCGGCACTTCCTGGCCGGACTCGACGCCCGCGACCCGGTGACGGGGCTCAACGACGACCCGCGGGTACGGGCGTACCACGGGCTGCTCTACGGCACCCCGAGCCTGGTGGCGCGGCTGTTCGCGTACCAGAGCCGGGCCGAGGGCGCGCTGGCGGCGGCCCTGGGCACGGACATCGGGGCGCGCCTCGCGGCGGGCCAGATCGTCGCCGTCCAGCGGATCCTCGCGGAGGAGAACTGGCGCCGGATCCAGACGGGCGAGAGCGCCGAGGAGGTGTACGCGAGCGCGGTGGCGACGGCGGAGGAGGCGTTCGAGCAGCTGAGGGAGGGGCTGGGGCGGTATGCCTGAGCCCCTTTTCCTGCCACGCCCGTACGCCCCGGCTTCCTGTCGCGCCCGTACGCCCCGGCCAGCAGAATTCGTTACTGAGTAAAAAATTTAACCGAGTTGCGTTACGCTTGACGGCATGACGCCACTCGACCGCGAACTCAGCCAGGAACGGACCTATCACCAGGCCTGCCGCGCGGCCCTCGCCGGCATGGTCGAAGGCGCCGACGAGCGGGTCGTGACCGGCGAGAACGCCTTCGCCTCCGGCGCGGACGCGGAAGTGCTCGGCTATCAACTGCGCAGCTGGGCAAAGGAGTTGCGGCAGGAGCCGCAGAGCCCGCTGTTCTTCGGGCGGCTCGACTTCGACGACGGCGGCGCCTCCGGCGACCACGCCGGGCAGCGCTACTACATCGGGCGCCGCCGCATCAGCGAGCACCCCTCCGCGCCGCCGCTGGTCGTCGACTGGCGGGCGCCGGTCTCGCGGACGTTCTACCAGGCCGGCACCCGCGACCCGCTGGGCGTCGCCGTGCGCCGCCGCTTCGGCTGGGCCCCGGGCAGCCTCGGCGCCCCCGAGGACCTCACCGGCCTGGAGGACGAGCGGCTGGGGGCGCCCGCTGGGGGTGGAGTCGACGGGACGGGCGAGGCGGGCGGGACCGGTGAGGCTGGCGCAACCGGTGAGGCTGGTGGGACGGGCGAGGCGGCCGGGGGCGTCGGCGGGATCCTCGCCGCCGAGATCGAGCGCCCCCGTGTCGGCCCGATGCGCGACATCGCCGCCACCATCCAGCCCGAGCAGGACGACCTCGTACGGTCCGAGCTCGGCCAGTCCCTGTGCGTCCAGGGCGCCCCGGGCACCGGCAAGACGGCGGTCGGGCTGCACCGGGCCGCGTATCTGCTCTACACCTACCCCCAGCGCATCCAGCGCGGCGGCCTCCTGGTCCTCGGCCCCAACCGGACCTTCCTCCACTACATCGGCCAGGTGCTGCCCGCCCTCGGCGAGATCGACATCCGGCAGTCGACGGTCGATGACGAGGTCGCGCGCGGACCGGTCCGGGCGGTCGACGACGAGGCCGCGGCGGTCGTCAAGCACGACGCCCGGATGGCGCGGGTGCTGCGCCGCGCGCTCTACGCGCGCGTGGACGACCCCGCCGGGCGGTACGAGGCGGTCGAGGTGCCCGACGGCTCGTACCGCTGGCGGGTGAGCGGCGGCGAGCTGGCGCGGATCGTCGAGGAGGTACGGGCCGAGGCGCCGCCGTACGCGGTGGGCCGCGAGCGGGTGCGCAGCCGGGCCGCGCGCGTGATCCAGCTGGAGGCCGAGCGGCGGGCCGGGCCCATGAACAACACCTGGCTGCAACGGATCTCCCGGGCCCGGCCGCTCTCCGCGTTCGTGGACGCGGCCTGGCCGAAGGTGACGCCCGAGGAGGTGCTGGCGGCGCTGTTCACCGACCCGGACACGCTGGCGGCCGCCGCCGACGGCGAGTTGGGCGCCGAGGAGCAGAAGCGCCTGCTGTGGAGCCGGGTGCCGCGCTCGTACAAGTCGGCCAAGTGGTCGGCGGCCGACCAGGTCCTGCTCGACGAGCTGGCGGGGCTGATCGAACGGCCGCAGGGATACGGCCATATCGTCGTCGACGAGGCGCAGGACCTCTCGCCCATGCAGTGCCGGGCCGTCGCCCGCCGCTCCGGCTTCGGCTCGCTGACTGTGCTCGGCGACCTGGCCCAGGGCACCACCCCGTGGGCGGCCCGCGACTGGCCGCGGCACCTGGCGCACCTGGGCAAGCCGGACGCCCCGGTGATCCCGCTGACCACCGGCTTCCGGGTCCCGGAGGCGATCGTGGCCCTGGCGAACGGGCTGCTCGGCGCGCTCGGCGTGGCCGTACCGCCGTCCCGCTCGCTGCGCCGGGACGGGGAGCTGGCGGTGCGGCGGGTCCAGGACGTACGGGCCGCGCTGGTGGAGTCCGTACGGGCGGCGCTCGACCGGGAGGGCTCGGTGGGCGTGATCGCGCGCGACGCGGACGTACCGGAGCTGCGCGCGGCCCTCGCGGCGGCGGGTGTGGCCACGGCGGAGCCGGACGACCTGACCGCGAGGGCCCGGGTGACGGTGCTGCCCGCGACGGTGGCGAAGGGGCTGGAGTACGACCATGTGGTGGCCGTGGAGCCGGCGGCGATCGCGGAGGCGGAGGAGCGCGGGCTGCACCGGCTGTACGTGGTGCTGACGCGGGCGGTCTCCCGGCTGGAGGTCCTGCACAGCGAGCCGCTGCCGCCGGCCTTGCGGTAGGGGTGTGCAACACCCGTACTCCTTGCGGCAGTTGGGTGCGCGAGCGGCCTGGACTCACTATGTTGTGGAGGGTTCAAGCATGGGACCGAGCCCTACGCGGGGCGAGGTCGCGCCCTGCGCGGGGCATGGAGGCGCGGGGCGGCAGCGCACGGCACCGCGAGCACTCCACCACTCGAATGCCTACATCCTCCAGGGGGCCACCGGCATGACCACCACTTCCTCCTCGTCCTCCCCGTCACCCGAACCGGCCGTCTCGGCCGCCGAGCTGCCCGGCTACGAGCCCGGCGCCTGGGCGATCGACCCGGTCCACTCCGAGATCGCCTTCGCCGTACGGCACTTGGGCGTCGCCAATGTGCGCGGCCGGTTCGACGAGTTCGAGGGCGAGATCGTGCTCGCCGAGAACCCGCTGGAGTCCTCGGTCACCGCGACGATCAGGACCGCGTCGGTCTCCACGGCGCACGAGCAGCGCGACAACCACATCCGGTCGGCGGACTTCCTGCACGTGGAGGAGTTCCCCGAGATGACCTTCCGCTCGACGGGCGTGCGCTCCGGCGACGGCGAGGGCTTCCTGCTCGACGGCGAGCTGAGCGTCCGCGGCGTCACCCGCCCCGTCACCCTCGACCTGGAGCTGCACGGCTTCGGCAAGGGCTACGAGGGCCGCTCGGTGGTGGGCTTCACCGCGACCACCAGGATCGGCCGCAAGGACTTCGGCGTCACCGGCGGGACGGTGGGCGCGACCCTCGGCGACACGATCAAGATCACGCTGGACGTGGAGGCGAGCCGGGCCTGACGCGGTACGGCCCCACGTGCACGGCCTCACGTAGACGGCCCCACATAGACGGCCCCACGTGGCGCAGCACACTTTTGCAAGCGCCTGCTTGCAAAAGTTAGCAAGGAGGGGGCAGTATCGGGGTATGGCATCGCTCAACGTCGGCAATCTCGGCGGGTTCCTGCGCGAGCAGCGGCGTAACGCCCAGCTCTCGTTGCGGCAGCTCGCCGATGCCGCCGGGGTGTCCAATCCGTATCTGAGCCAGATCGAGCGCGGGCTGCGCAAGCCGAGCGCGGACATTCTGCAGCAGCTCGCCAAGGCGCTGCGGATCTCCGCCGAGACGCTGTACGTGCAGGCCGGGATCCTCGACGAACGGGCACCGGAGGCGGCGGAGACACGGAGCGTCATCCTCGCCGACCCCTCGCTCGACGAGCGGCAGAAGCAGGTGCTGATCCAGATCTACGAGTCCTTCCGCAAGGAGAACGGGCTCGACGCGGACGCACCTGCTCCGGCCGCCGGCCAGGAGCCCGGCGAGGACGGCGGAGCGGGCGATGCCGCACCGGCTCCCAAGAGCTGACGCTGACCCACGTACTGATCCGGGAGGAAACCAGCATGGCCGTCACCGATGAGCTGCGTAACGCGCTGACCGACCCCAAGCCCCTCTTCTTCGTCGCCGGCGCGCTCGACCTCGGCGCCAAGCAGGCCGCGAAGGTCCCGGAGAAGATCCCGGTGCTGGTCGAGCGGATCCAGACCGAGGTCCCCGCCCGCTTCGAGGCCGTGCGCAACACCGACCCCAAGGTCGTCCAGGAGAAGGTCGTCGACCGGGCCAAGGAGGCCCAGGCCGCCGTCACCGCCAAGGTGACCGAGGTCGTCGGCGCGCTCGACGGCGATGTGAAGAAGCTGGGCGACTCCGTCCAGCACCTCGCCCTCCAGGCGGTCGGCCTCGCGGTCGAGACGCTGGTCAAGGGCCGCGAGGGGTACGACAAGGTGGCCGAGCACGGCCAGGCCGCCGTCAAGGCGTGGCGCGGCGAGGCGGCCGAGGAGATCCTCGACGTCGCCGAGCTCGTCGAGCCGAAGGGCTCGCCGGAGCCCGCGTCCGACGGCTCCGCCTCCACCGAACCGGCCGCCGCCGCGTCGGAGCCCGCCGAGGCTCAGCCCGCTGCCGCCAAGAAGCCGGCCGCGCGCAAGTCCACGGCCAAGAAGACCGCGGCCAAGCCCTCGGAGTGAGCCGGGGCCGTCGCGGGGGCGGGCACCTCGGGCACCTTTTCGGTGCCCGCCTCGTTTGACGGGTACCTTGGCCGCGTAGGGACCGATCCCGGGAAAGGTGGTGGACGACCGTGCTGATGCAGGGATTCATGGGGTTCATGTGGCTGCTGAGTACAGCCCTGACCGCACTGAGCCTGTTCGCGCTAGTGGACGCGGCCTTCCGCCGGGAGGACGCGTTCCGCGCGGTCGACAAGCAGACCAAGCCGTTCTGGCTGATCATCCTGGCCATCGCGCTGCTGGTCAGCGTGTTGTTCCCGCTGCTCTCGTTCCTGCCGGTGATCGGCGCGGTGGCGGTGATCGTCTACATCGTGGACGTCCGTCCCGCGGTGCGGCAGATCAGTGGCGGCCGGGGTCGCGGCGGCCGAGGCGGCCGTCGCGGCGGTTCGAGCAGCGACGGGCCGTACGGGCCGTACAACGGCGGGCGCTGAGTCCCTGAGCCCCTGAGACCCGTTCCGTACGAGTGCTCGCCCGGCCCTGACCCGGCGCCATAGCGTCCGGGTCAGTCGCATATCCGGGTCAGTCGCGTGTCCGGGTCCGCTCCAGCAGCAACACCGCCACGTCGTCGGTGAGTTCACCGCCGTTGAGCTCGCGGGCCTCGGTGACCGCCGCTTCCAGCAGTGACTCGCCGCGCAGGCCCGTCGTCAGCAGCCGGTTGACCATCTCGGTCATGCCCTCCTGGCCCAGCCGCTGTTCGCCGACGCCGGTGCGGCCCTCGATGAGGCCGTCCGTGTACATCAACAGGCTCCACGCCTCGCCCAGTTCCACCCGGCGGCGCGGCCAGCGCGTCTGGGGCAGCAGCCCGAGCGCCGGGCCGCCGCTCTCGTACGCGAGCAGACCCGCCGGGCCGCCCGCGCGGGTGATCAGCGGCGCCGGGTGGCCCGCCAGGCTCAGCTCGGCGCGGCGGCCGTCCGGCGCGATGTCGACCGTACAGAGCGTCGCGAAGATCTCGTCGCTGTCCCGCTCGTGCTCCAGCACCTGCTGAAGCGTCGTCAGGAGCGCGTCGCCGCACAGCCCGGCCAGCGTCAACGCCCGCCAGGCGATCCGCAGTTCCACTCCCAGCGCGGCCTCGTCGGGGCCGTGCCCGCAGACGTCGCCGATCATGGCGTGGACGGTGCCGTCGGGGGTGCGGACGGTGTCGTAGAAGTCGCCGCCCAGCAGGGCGCGGGAGCGGCCCGGCCGGTAGCGGGCGGCGAAGAGCAGCGCGGAGCCGTCGAGCAGCGGCGTGGGCAGCAGCCCGCGCTCGAGGCGGGCGTTCTCCTGGGCGCGCAGCCGTGACTCCGCCAGCTTGTACTGCGCGGTGTCGGCCCGTTTGCGCTCCACCGCGTACCGGATGGCCCGGCTCAGCAGCCGGCCGTCCAGCTCGTCGCGGAAGAGGAAGTCCTGGGCGCCGACCCGGACGGCCTCGGCGGCGCGCTCGGCGTGGGTGGAGGCGGTGAGCGCGAGGACGGCGTGCCGGGGCGCGAGGCGCAGCAGGTGCCGCAGCGCGGCGAGCTCGTCGTCGGGGTCGCGGCCGGGCAGCGCCAGGTCGAGCAGGATGCAGTTCACGTCGTCGGTGAGCAGCCGCTCGGCCTCGGTGAGGTTGCGCGCGGTACGGATCCGCACCCGCGCCTCGGTGCTGTGCAGCAGCTCGGAGACGGTGAAGGGGCCGACCGGGTCGTCCTCGATGACGAGCAGGTCGAGGGCGGCGGCCGGCTGGGGAGCGGTGCCGCCGACACTCGTCTCCGGTCCCGCGACGCCGGTCGCGGGCGCGTCCGGCGCCGTCGGCACGACCGCTCCGCCCGCGCCGCCGAGAGCCTCCGGACCGCCCGTCCCGACCAGCCCCCCGGGCATCCGGGCGCCCGGCAGACCAGGGGCCGGGGCCAGCGGGCCCGGGGCGGGCAGGGCCGGCTCGCCCGGTCCCGGCGGGGGTGTGCGAGGGGACCACATGTGCGGTGCGGGCATCGTTCCGGTCTCCCTCCTCCCGAGGGCGCCGCGGAACGCAGGGCTGCGTTGCCGCCAGTTCCGGACCCTAGCGTCATGGGGCCGCGCAGTGGAATGGCGTCCGGTGACTGTTCGGCAAATGGCTCATGGCATATGCCACATTGCCTTACTTGTCCGGGCGGACGACTCCCAGGATCGGCATGGTGCCCGCGCCCGCCACCGTCACGTTCCGCCCCGGGCGGGGGGCGTGCACGATCGCTCCGTCGCCCACGTACATGCCGACGTGGGTCGCGTCCGCGAAGTAGATGATGAGATCGCCCGGACGCATGTCCTTGATGGCGACATGCGGCAGTTGTGCCCACTGCTCCTGGGAAGTGCGCGGAATGCCCCGGCCCGCCGCGAGCCAGGCCTGCGAGGTCAGGCCCGAGCAGTCGTAGGAGAGCGGCCCCTCGGCGCCCCACACATACGGCTTGCCGATCTGGTCGGTGGCGAACTTCACCGCCTTGCGGCCCTGCTCGCTCGCCCGGCCGTTGATCTCCTTCAGTATCCCCGAACTCAGCCAGTCCGTCTGCGCCTTGTACTGCTGCTGGCGCTCCAGCTCGGCGAGCCGCTCGCGCTCCTTCGCCTCCAGCTGGGACTCCAGCTTCTCGGCGGCCGCGATCTTGCCGGTGATCTCCTTCTTGGCGGTCTCCTTCCTGACCCGGTTCGCCTCCAGCTTCTTCCACTGGGCCGAGGCGTCCTTCGAGTACTGCGCCAAGTCCTGTTGCGTACGGTTCAGTTCGGCCAGCAGGCCCTGGGTGGCCTGCTGGCCCTGGCGCAGCCGGTTCGCGCCGTCCAGGAAGCCGTCCGGGTTTCCGCTGAGCATCATCTGCGCGCCGAACGGCAGCCCGCCCGTGCGGTACTGGAGCCGGGCCGCCGCCCCCGCCTGGTCCTTGAGCCGCTTGATCCGCTCCTCGCCCTTGACGATCTCCTGGGCGATCTTCACGATCTCCGCCGACTGGAGCTTGGTCTGCTCCTGGGCCTGGTTGTACGCCTCGGTCGCGACCGCCGCCTGCCGGTAGAGCTCGTCTATCTCCTTGCGGACGTCCTCAAGGGGCTTCGACGTCACCGGGGCGGCCGGGGGAGCGGCCGACGCGGTCGGGTCCGGCTTCGGATTCGGCGCGGCGAACGCCGTGGCCGGCATCGCGAGCACGGTCAGGGCGCACACCACGGTGATCGCGGTGGCCAAGCGGCGCGGCTGCACTAAGTCTCCCCCTTTGGACAACCGGACAACTCCAGGCAATACGGTAGGTGATTTACCGTCAGTAACATTCTGGCGACGTCGTGATGGTGCCATGCCGCCTCCCAAAACGACAGGGGCGGACGGGCACCTCACGGGTCACCCCCCGCGTGTGGGACGAACGAAAGGGGCCGCGCGTTCCCCTCGGAGCTCCTCGCCCCCGGTATTCACTCGTGCGTGGTCAGCCGTCCCCAGCGGCGCCGCCCCAGGTGCACGCACGCCGGGCGCGCTCGCCCCCTGCGGTCACGCGCCTCTGCGGTCACGCGCCCCCACAAGCACTCACCCCCACGAGCACTCACCCCCGAGGCGCCAGCGCCCCCCACTCCACCGTGACCTCCCCCTGCCGCCACCGCCGGGGCCCGTCCGTCAGCGGCCAGTGGGCCGCCAGGTCCCGGACCGCCCGGATCCACCGCTGCCGCGCGCCCAGCGAGGCGTACGGGGCCGCCGCCGCCCACGCCCGGTCGAAGTCGCGCAGAAAGGCGTGTACCGGCTCGCCCGGCACGTTTCGGTGGATCAGCGCCTTCGGCAGCCGCTCCGCCAGGTCCGAGGGGCGCTCCAGCGAGCCCAGCCGGGTCGCGAACGTCACCGTGCGCGGCCCCGACGCGTCCAGCGCCACCCACACGTGCCGCCGCCCGATCTCGTCGCAGGTGCCCTCGACGAGCAGCCCGCCCGGAGCGAGCCGCCCGCACAGCCGCGCCCAGACGGCCGCGACCTCGCCCTCCTCGTACTGCCGCAGCACGTTCGCCGCCCGGATCAGCAGCGGGGGCCGCGGCAGCGGCACCTCGAAGCCGCCGTGCACGAAGGTGAGGCCCTCGCGCTCGTACGGCTTGGCGGCCGCGACCCGGGCCGGCTCGATCTCGATCCCCACCACCGACACGGCGGGCGCGGCGGTGCGCAGCCGCTGGAGCAGTTCGACGGCCGTCCAGGGGGCGGCCCCGTACCCCAGGTCCACCGCGACCGGCGCCTCGGCGCGGCGCAGCGCGGGCCCGTGCACCTCGGCGATCCAGCGGTCCATGCGGCGCAGCCGGTTCGGATTGGTGGTGCCGCGCGTGACGGTGCCGACGGGTCGCTTGGGTGGAGCCATAGGACGAGGGTAGGCGCCAGGGGGGAGGGGGCCCGGCACGAGCCCGACGGGCAAGTTTTCGGCAAAAGTGCCGGGAAGCGGAAATGAAAGGAAGGGTTCCGGTGGTTACCGGTCATTGAGGGCGCGTACGTGCCCTCCGCACGCATGCCCAGCTCCACCTGCCCAGCTCCACAGCGCCACCCGCCTTGCACCCGGTCGAGAGGACGTCGACGTGAGCCAGTACGTGTCCCGGTTCACCGGCACCCTGGCGGGGCCGCCCCGGCTCCGGCTGCCCGGGGGCCACCGCAGGCCGCGCCGGATCGCCATGCTCAGCGTCCACACCTCCCCGCTGCACCAGCCGGGCACCGGCGACGCGGGCGGGATGAACGTCTACATCGTGGAGCTCGCCAAGCGCCTCGCCGCGATCAACATCGAGGTGGAGATCTTCACCCGGGCGACCACGGGCGGCCTGGCTCCCACGGTCGAGATGGCGCCGGGCGTGCTCGTACGGCATGTGGACGCGGGCCCGTACGAGGGCCTGGCCAAGGAGGAGCTGCCGGCCCAGCTGTGCGCCTTCACCCACGGCGTGATGCAGGCCTGGGCGGGCCACCGGCCCGGCCACTACGACCTCGTCCACTCCCACTACTGGCTCTCCGGCCACGTCGGCTGGCTCGCCGCCCAGCGCTGGGGCGTGCCGCTGGTGCACGCCATGCACACCATGGCCAAGGTGAAGAACGCCGCGCTCGCCGACGGCGACACGCCCGAGCCCGCCGCGCGCGTGATCGGCGAGACGCAGATCGTGAACGCGGCGGACCGGCTCATCGCCAACACCGCCGAGGAGGCCGACGAGCTCGTCCGCTTCTACGACGCCGACCCCGGCAAGGTCGCGGTCGTCCACCCCGGGGTGAACCTGGACCGGTTCCGGCCCGGGGACGGCCGGGCGGCGGCCCGGGCCCGGCTCGGCCTGCCGCAGGACGCCCTGGTGCCGCTCTTCGCGGGCCGCATCCAGCCGCTGAAGGCGCCCGACGTCCTGCTGCGGGCGGTGGCGGTGCTGCTCACCGAGACCCCGTCGCTGCGCTCGCGGCTGGTGGTGCCGGTGATAGGCGGGCCCTCGGGCAGCGGGCTCGCCAAGCCGGAGGGGCTGCACAAGCTGGCGGCCCGGCTCGGCATCTCGGACGTGGTCCGGTTCCATCCGCCGGTCGGCCAGGACCGGCTCGCGGACTGGTTCCGGGCGGCGTCGGTGCTGGTCATGCCCTCGTACAGCGAGTCCTTCGGGCTGGTGGCGATCGAGGCGCAGGCGGCGGGGACGCCGGTGGTGGCGGCGGCGGTGGGCGGTCTGCCGGTCGCGGTGCGCTCCGGCGAGACCGGCTTCCTGGTGCCCGGCCACGACCCCGGTGACTACGCGCGCGCCCTGCGCCGCTTCGCGGACGACCCCTCGCTGGTCGACCGGATGGGCGCGGCGGCCGCCCGGCACGCCCAGTCCTTCGGCTGGGGCACGGCCGCGTCGGCCACGGCGGACGTCTACACCGCCGCGATGCAGGAACACCGCCGTCGCGTACGCTCGCACCATGGCTGACGCACGGGCTGTGATCGAGGCGTACCTGAAGGACGCGGAGCTGGAGTGGGAGTCCCCGGACCCGGACTCGTACGTGGTGAAGCTCCCCGGCACGCGCAAGCTCTCCACGACCTGCTCGCTGCGGGTCGGCCGCCACTCCCTCTCGGTGAACGCCTTCGTGGTGCGCCACCCCGACGAGAACGAGGCGGGTGTCCACCGCTGGCTCCTGGAGCGCAATCTGCGGCTGTACGGGGTGGGTTACGCGATCGATCCACTCGGCGACGTGTACCTCGCGGGCAAGCTGCCCCTGGCCGCCATCACCCCCGAGGAGCTGGACCGGCTCCTGGGCACGGTCCTGGAGGAGGCGGACGGCTCCTTCAACACGCTGCTTGAGCTTGGGTTCGCGTCGGCGATCCGCCGGGAGTACGAGTGGAGGGTGTCGCGCGGCGAATCCACCCGAAACCTGGACGCGTTCACGTCTTTGACCCAACGGAAGTAAGTGGCCCGGCCTTTGTCTGCGGGCCGGTGGCGGGCTGGTCGCGCAGTTCCCCGCGCCCCTAGGTAGTACGGCCCGTTCGGGCGTCCCTGGAAACCCTCTTCGTCTGCGGGCCGGTGGCCTCTTCTCGCGCAGTTCCCCGCGCCCCTGAAAGCCTGTGGCTGAGCTGGGGTCTCTGGCTGCGGCCGGTTACCTAAGGGGCGCGGGGAACTGCGCGAGCAACCCGCCACCCAGCCGCAGACAAACCGGGCACAAAAGGGGGCGCGGGGCGCCGGAGGCCGTCAGACCACGGAGTCCGTTCGGGGCTCTGCGCGCTCGGGCGTGCTGACCCCGGCCACCACGTCCTGGTCACCCGTCAGGCCCCGCATCAGCAGCGCGTACCCGCCCGCCGCCACCGTGCCGAGCACCGCGCAGGCCGCCCAGAGCCAGTCCGCGCCGAACCGGTCGACCACGAAGCCGGACAGCAGCGGGGCGACCAGCGCCGCCACCGACCAGGACATCGTGTAGACGCCCTGGTAGCGGCCCCGGCCGTGGACCGGGGAGAGGCGCACCACCAGGCCGGTCTGGGTGGGCGAGTTGACGATCTCGGCCAGCGTCCAGACGCAGATCGTCAGCGCGTACACCGCCACCGAACCCGCGAAGGCGGTGAGCCCGAACCCGTACCCCGCGAGCAGCGCCGAGACGATCAGCAGCCGGCGCGGGTCGCGGTGCTCGATGGCCCGGGTGACCGGGATCTGGAGGGCGACGATCAGTACGCCGTTGACCGCGATCGCCAGACCGAAGTCCGCGCTGGAGAAGCCGTCCGCGCCCATCGCCACCGGCAGACCCACGTAACCCTGCTGGAAGATCAGGGAGATGAGGAAGGAGAGCCCGACCACGCCCATGAAGCGGCCGTCGCGGAAGACCGTGCCGAGGCCGATCTCCGGCTCGCGCTCCTTCTCCCGTACCGCCGAAGCCGTCGCGTCGGGACGGGACTCGGGCAGCTTCAGGAAGACCAGGACCGCGCAGACCAGGGTGAGGGAGGCCTCGCCGAGGAAGCCCGCCAGATAGCTGTGCTGGGCGATGAAGCCCGCGCCCGCCGAGGAGACGGCGAACCCGAGGTTGATCGCCCAGTAGTTGAGCGAGAAGGCCCGCATCCGGTCCTCGGGCTTCACGATGTCCGCCATCATCGCCTGCACCGCCGGGCGCGAGGCGTTGGAGGCCATGCCGACCAGGAAGGCGACCGCGACGATCGCCGCCGGGTCGGTCATGAAGCCGAGCAGCGCCACCGAGAAGGCCGTCGCCGTCTGGGCGATCATCATCGTGGGGCGCCGGCCGAGCCGGTCGGTCAGGACGCCCGCGCCGAGCGAGGAGACCACGCCGCCCAGGCCGTGCAGGGAGACGACGAGACCGGCGTACGAGGCCGAGTAGCCGCGCTCATGGGTGAGGTACAGCGTCATGAAGGTGGCGACGAACGCGCCGAGCCGGTTGATCAGCGTGCTTGTCCACAGCCACCAGAACTCCCGGGGCAGACCCGAGACGCTCTCTCGTGCGGCGCGTCTGAGACTGGCGACGGACATCGATTCCCCCGAAGATGTGTAAGTGGCGCAGGTGATGTCCGCAACTTACGACGCAGGGGTCGGAGCGCGCCACTCAATTGACACCGTCCGTCAATCGTCCACGTGCCGAGACGCTTCCGGCGGCTTCCTCCCCGCGCGCGCGAGGGCCCGCGAACGTCGATTACGCTCGTGCGCATGGCCGACGCACCGTACAAGCTGATCCTCCTCCGCCACGGCGAGAGCGAGTGGAACGAGAAGAACCTGTTCACCGGGTGGGTGGACGTCAACCTCACCGCGAAGGGCGAGAAGGAGGCGGCGCGCGGCGGTGAGCTGCTCAAGGACGCCGGCCTGCTCCCCGACGTGCTGCACACCTCCCTCCAGAAGCGCGCGATCCGCACGGCCCAGCTGGCGCTGGAGTCCGCCGACCGCCACTGGATCCCCGTCCACCGCTCCTGGCGTCTGAACGAGCGCCACTACGGCGCGCTCCAGGGCAAGGACAAGGCGCAGACGCTCGCCGAGTTCGGCGAGGAGCAGTTCATGCTGTGGCGCCGCTCGTACGACACCCCGCCGCCGGCCCTGGGGGACGGCACGGAGTTCTCGCAGAGCGACGACGCCCGTTACGCGACGATCCCGCCGGAGCTGCGCCCGCGCACCGAGTGCCTCAAGGACGTCGTCGTCCGCATGCTGCCGTACTGGTACGACGGCATCGTCCCGGACCTGCTCGCGGGCCGCACGGTCCTGGTCGCCGCCCACGGCAACTCGCTGCGCGCCCTGGTCAAGCACCTCGACGGCATCTCCGACGCCGACATCGCGGGCCTGAACATCCCGACCGGCATCCCGCTCGTCTACGAGCTCGACGCCGACTTCAAGCCGGTCAAGCCCGGTGGCACCTACCTCGACCCGGACGCCGCCGCGGCCGCGATCGAGGCGGTCAAGAACCAGGGCAAGAAGAAGTAGCCGCCCGTCGGCTCCAGCGCGCGAAGGGCCCCGTCCGGTTTCGGACGGGGCCCTTCCCGTAGCGCTTCCTCAGCAGCCGCCGCCGCACTGGCAGGCGCCGCCCGACTGGCAGCCGCACTGGCAGCCGGGGCCGCACGAGCAGCCCGAGGCTTCGGGGGCGGGGGTCGGGGTCTCGGTCATGGTCCCTCCCGGGGTTGGGGGTACGCGCACCTCACCCCATTGGATGCCCACCGGGGCGGGCGCATCAACGGCGCACACAGGATGACCTCACGCGCCGGTACGTGCTCCCGGTCGCCCCCGGGCACCCGTTACGCGCCTTCGACCTGCACCGGCGGCTGGAGCTCGTCCGCGTGCTCGCCGGTGACCAGGTAGACCACCCGCTTGGCGACCGAGACGGCGTGGTCGGCGAAGCGCTCGTAGTAGCGGCCCAGCAGCGTCACGTCGACGGCGGTCTCGATGCCGTGCTTCCAGCGGTCGTCCATCAGGTGCTGGAAGAGCGTGCGGTGCAGCAGGTCCATCTCGTCGTCGTCCTGCTCCAGCTGGAGCGCCAGGTCGACGTCCTTGGTGATGATCACCTCGGCGGCCTTCGCCATCAGGCGCTGGGCGAGCTGGCCCATCTCCAGGATGGTGGCGTGCAGGTCGCGCGGGACCGCCCGCTCCGGGTAGCGCAGCCGGGTCAGCTTGGCCACGTGCTGGGCCAGGTCGCCCGAGCGCTCCAGGTCGGCGCTCATCCGGAGCGAGGTCACCACGATCCGCAGGTCGGTGGCGACCGGCTGCTGGCGGGCCAGCAGGGCTATCGCGCGCGCCTCCAGGTCGTGCTGCAGATCGTCGACCTTCTGGTCGGCGGCGATCACGCTCTCGGCGAGCTTGAGATCGGCGTCGAGCATGGCCGTCGTGGCGCGCCCGATCGCCGACCCGACAAGGCGGGCCATCTCGACCAGGCCCTCGCCGATCGAGTCAAGTTCCTCGTGGTACGCGTCCCGCATGGGGTGTCCCTCTTTCGATGACTCCGGGCAATGACTTCCGGGGAGGCAGGGGGTGTCGTGACTCCCACGCTCCCACGTTCCGTGGGCTACGCGTCCGATTCGGCCACACCAAGTGAACCAGCACTATCACCATGGTGAACTCTGGGCGACGAACGTTCGAGCAGGCACCCGGATGGCTGGGAGAGTGTCGGCGCACCCGCATAACCTGGATGCATGGACGTGAACGCGGCGGTCGCCGCAGCGGCAGCGATCGCCGGGTTGTGCACCGGTGTCATCGCCATGCTGGCGTTCCGCTGGAGCGAGCGCGACCAGGCGCGGCCCACCCGGACATCCCTGCACACGGACGCGGTGCTGCCGCCCGGCGTGGACACCGTGCTCTCGGTGCTCCGCTCCTCGGCGGTGGTGCTCGACGAGAGCGACTCGGTGGTCAAGGCCAGCTCCGCGGCGTACGCCCTGGGGCTGGTCAGAGGCGGCAAGCTGGCCGTGGAGCCGATGCTCCACATGGCCCGCGACACCCGCCGCGACGGCGAGATACGGCAGGTGGAGCTGGACCTGCCACGCCGGGGCACCGGCCGGGGCGAGGCCCTGGCGGTCTCCGCCCGCGTCGCCCCGCTCGGCTCCCGCCTCGTCCTCCTCCTGGTCGAGGACCTCACCGAGGCCCGGCGCATCGAGGCGGTCCGGCGCGACTTCGTCGCCAACGTCAGCCATGAGCTCAAGACGCCGGTCGGCGCACTCTCCCTGCTCTCCGAGGCCGTCATGGACGCCTCGGACGACCCCGAGGCGATCACCCGCTTCGCGGGCCGGATGCAGATCGAGGCCAACCGGCTGACCAACCTGGTCCAGGAGCTCATCGACCTCTCCCGGGTGCAGAACGACGACCCGCTGGAGGACGCCGAGCCCGTCCGGGTCGACGAGCTGGTGGCCGAGGCCATCGACCGCTCCCGCCACCCCGCCTCCACCAAGCAGATCACCATGGCCGCGGGCGGCACGGCCGACCTGTACGTGTGGGGCAACCGCGGCCAGCTCGCCGCGGCCCTCGGCAACCTCGTGGAGAACGCCGTCAACTACTCCCCGGCCAGGACCAGGGTCGGTATCGCGGGCCGCCGCGTCGCCGCGCCCGGCGGGGACCTGATCGAGATAGCCGTGACCGACCAGGGCATAGGCATCTCGGAGAAGGACCGGGAGCGCGTCTTCGAGCGCTTCTACCGCGTCGACCCGGCCCGCTCCCGCGCCACCGGCGGCACGGGCCTGGGCCTGGCCATCGTCAAGCACGTGGCCGCCTCGCACGGCGGGGAGGTCACGGTGTGGAGCTCCGAGGGACAGGGCTCCACCTTCACCCTGAGGCTGCCGGAGGCCGGCGCCGTACGGGACCGCGCCGCACCCGACCCCGTAGGCCCGGACGACGACGCCGTCGACGAGCCGCCGTACGACACCTTCCCCACCGCGCACGACTCCACCACTGTGCCCCCTGCCCCGGAGGTCCTTCCGTGACCCGAGTGCTCGTCGTCGAGGACGAGGAATCGTTCAGCGACGCCCTGTCCTACATGCTCCGCAAAGAGGGCTTCGAGGTCGCCGTGGCGGCCACCGGGCCCGACGGGCTGGACGAGTTCGAGCGCAACGGCGCCGACCTCGTGCTGCTCGACCTGATGCTGCCGGGGCTGCCCGGCACGGAGGTCTGCCGCCAGCTGCGCGGCCGCTCCAACGTCCCGGTGATCATGGTCACCGCCAAGGACAGCGAGATCGACAAGGTCGTCGGCCTGGAAATAGGAGCCGACGACTACGTCACCAAGCCCTTCTCCTCCCGGGAGCTCGTGGCCCGCATCCGCGCGGTGCTGCGCCGGCGCGGCGAGCCGGAGGAGGTCACCCCGGCGGCGCTGGAGGCCGGCCCGGTCCGTATGGACGTGGACCGCCATGTGGTCACCGTCTCCGGCGGCAAGGTCGACCTGCCGCTGAAGGAGTTCGACCTGCTGGAGATGCTGCTGCGCAACGCGGGCCGGGTGCTGACCCGCATGCAGCTGATCGACAGAGTCTGGGGCGCGGACTACGTCGGCGACACCAAGACCCTCGACGTCCACGTCAAGCGCCTGCGCGCCAAGATCGAGCCGGACCCGGGCGCGCCGCGCTACCTGGTGACGGTCCGGGGGCTGGGCTACAAGTTCGAGCCGTAGAGAGCGCGGTGCCGCGGAACACGCGCCGCGTGAACGAGGAGGGGCCCCGGACTGCTGTCCGGGGCCCCTCCTCGTAGGACGGGTACGTCAGTACGCCGTGCCTTGATGACGCGTAACTCAGTGCTCCGCGCCCGTGCTCGCGCTGCCCGACGGCTTGCCGCCCTTGGCCGGGGTGCCGGACGGCTTGCCCGAGGGCTTGCCGCCGGCGGGTGCGCCCGGCTTCGTGGTGGCGCTCGGCGAGGTGCTCGTGCCCGGCTCGCCGGGAGCCACCGGGGGCTTGGGGAGGTCGCTGGGGCCGTAGCCCTCGAAGTAGCTGGTCGCGGGGACCACGAAGGCGCGCAGCGTCACGTCGCCGGCCTTGCTCAGCTGGAAGGTGACCCGCTGGGCGTCGCCGTTCTTGGCGGCCTCCTTGCCGTTCTCGACCACGGCGGACGCGTTGTCCTTGCCGCCGATGACCAGCGAGCCGTGCGCGGGGACGGTCAGTCCGGTCTGGCCCTTGCCGGGGGAGAGCTTCACCGTGGCGCCGGAGGACGCGAGCTTGATCGCGTCGAGCGTCTGCGGCTTGTCGCCGTTGTTGAAGATCGCCGCGGTGATGACGGCCGGACCGGCGGCGTCCGCCTTCGGCTGGGTCAGCACGGTCGCGTTCTGGATCTTGATGTCGCCGACCTTGACGGCGGCGTTGTCCGGCTTCACTTCGAGCGTCTGCGCGTCGTTGCCGGCCGAGCAGGCGGCGAGGGAGGCGAGCGAGAACGCGATGGCAGAGGCGGCGAGGGCGCCGCGTCGAAGGCTGCGGCTCACGGCGGCGGCAACTCCTTGGACGTAAGGACATCTAAAGGACAGCTAAGTCTGTGTCAGCTGGCTTAGGTTACCGAGCCGTCTCCGGGAGCCCGCACCCGACCCGCCCCAGTGCGCGGGCGCGCCGCGCCAGGACCCGCGCGCCGTGGCGCGCGCACCCCCCGCGCCCGTCCCCGGAACCGCCCCCTCCACCCCGCCGAGGCCTCCGCACCCACTCTGATCTCGGCGTTTCCCGCGCCGTTCACATATCCCCGGTGATCAATTCCCCGGACCGCCACGTATTCCTTACCGAAAACCTCCCCGCCCGCATCCGTTGATCAATTCACGAAAAAATCGCAGTCCCGCCGAACGGGTGACCGATCACCGAACGGAGCAGTGGAAGTTCACCGCTTGGAACCCGACAAAACGGGACGTTCAGACCAACTGGAGGGGGTTGCGGAAGGTGTGACGGGCATGTTTCCCTGCCCCCGAACAGCCGCTCCGACCTGCGAATACCCCCTTCCGTGAGCCCTCCGCAGCACGTTCCTGTTGCTGTTGTCAAGCCCCGAGATATGCCCTGACCTGCGAAAACGCCATTCAGAACAGGCTGTTCTCGTGTTACCCTGGATAGCCACGGAAGGGGTACCTGTCACATGACGTTCAAGGTTGGCGACACCGTGGTCTATCCCCATCACGGGGCCGCGCTGATCGAGGCCATCGAAACTCGCCAGATCAAAGGCGTGGACAAGACCTACTTGGTGCTCAAGGTCGCCCAGGGCGACTTGACGGTGCGCGTGCCCGCGGACAATGCGGAGTTCGTAGGCGTACGCGATGTGGTCGGGCAGGACGGGCTGGACCGGGTCTTCGAGGTGCTGCGGGCACCGTATGCGGAAGAGCCCACGAACTGGTCCCGTCGCTACAAGGCAAATCTCGAGAAGCTCGCCTCCGGCGATGTCATCAAGGTCGCCGAAGTGGTGCGCGACCTGTGGCGTCGTGAGCGCGAGCGCGGACTCTCCGCAGGTGAGAAGCGCATGCTCGCCAAGGCGCGCCAGATCCTGGTGAGCGAGCTCGCACTCGCTGAGAACACCAACGAAGACAAGGCCGAGGCCCTCCTCGACGAGGTTCTCGCGTCCTGACACTGGAGAGTCCGGGGGCTTCGCCTCCCGGAGGACCAGCAATTGCCGCGGTGCCCGCTGACCAGCAGTGACCCTACTGCTGTGTCGCCGGGCGCTGCGGCATGTTCGGACATCATTCGTCACCACGGCACCCGCAGCGGCGTGCCGGGCCGGGTGGTGCGCCCGACCGGTCGTCACGGAAGGGGCCGGTCAGGGGCGTCGCGCCCAGCTTGCTGAGGCCATACCCATGTCGCCGAAGGACACAAACCTTGTCTGAGGAAACGCGCGTTTTCCGCACCGCAGCCGTGATTCCGGCGGCCGGCCGCGGTGTGCGGCTCGGCCCGGGCGCCCCCAAGGCGCTCCGCGCGCTGAACGGCACGCCCATGCTCATTCACGCCGTACGGGCGATGGCCGCCTCCCGCGCCGTCTCGCTCGTGGTCGTCGTGGCCCCGCCCGACGGCGCCACCGAGGTCAAGAACCTGCTGGCCGAGCACGCGCTGCCGGAGCGGACCGACTTCGTCGTGGTGCCCGGGGGCGACAGCCGCCAGGAGTCCGTGCGGCTGGGCCTGGCGGCCCTGCCGCCCGGCATCGACGTGGTCCTCGTCCACGACGCGGCCCGCCCGCTGGTGCCGGTCGACACCGTCGACGCGGTGATCGAGGCGGTACGGGACGGGGCCCCGGCCGTCGTCCCCGCGCTGCCGCTCGCCGACACCGTCAAGGAGGTCGAGCCGCATACCGACGGCACCCCCGAGCCGGTGCTCGCCACGCCCGACCGGTCCCGGCTGCGCGCCGTCCAGACCCCGCAGGGCTTCGACCACGCCACGCTGGCGCGCGCCCATGAGAGCGTCACCGGCGAGGTCACGGACGACGCCTCCATGGTCGAGCGGCTCGGCCTGAAGGTCGTGGTCGTCCCCGGCCACGAGGAGGCCTTCAAGGTCACCCGGCCGCTGGACCTGGTGCTGGCCGAGGCGGTCCTGGCCCGCAGGAGGGCGAACGATGGCTTCTGAGACGCCTCCGGCGCCGGTGATCCCGCAGGTCGGCATCGGCACCGACATCCACGCCTTCGAGGAGGGCCGCGAGCTGTGGTGCGCGGGCCTGCTCTGGGAGGGCGAGGGCCCCGGCCTCGCGGGCCACTCCGACGCCGACGTGGTCGCCCACGCCGCCTGCAACGCGCTGTTCTCGGCGGCGGGCCTCGGCGACCTCGGCGCCCACTTCGGCACCGGCCGCCCCGAGTGGTCCGGCGCCTCCGGTGTCACCCTGCTCACCGAGGCGGCCCGGATCGTGCGGGCCGAGGGCTTCGGCATCGGCAACGTGGCCGTCCAGGTCGTCGGCCCCCGCCCCAAGATCGGCAAGCGGCGCGACGAGGCCCAGAAGGTGCTCTCGGACGCGGTCGGCGCGCCGGTCTCGGTCTCCGGCGCCACCACCGACGGCCTGGGCTTCCCCGGCCGGGGCGACGGCCTCGCCGCGATCGCCACGGCGCTGGTGTACCGAACCGGATGAACACGTTCCGGCGGGCGCCCCGAGCGGCCGCCGCGTCGGCCGCCGAAACCGCCGGCCGGGCCCGCCGGAAAAGCTTCTGTCACACTTCGGTGCCCCGTGGACGAAGGGTCGCGGGGCACTGCTACGGGGCCACTACCCTGGTGTGGTGACTATTCGCCTGTACGACACCAGCGCCCGGCAGATCCGCGACTTCACCCCGCTCGTGCCGGGCTGTGTCTCGATCTACCTCTGTGGCGCGACCGTCCAGGCGCCGCCGCACATCGGGCACGTCCGCTCCTATCTCAACTTCGACATGCTGCGCCGCTGGTTCACGTACCGCGGCTACGACGTGACCTTCGTCCGGAACGTCACCGACATCGACGACAAGATCATCCGCAAGTCGGCCGACCAGGGCCGTCCGTGGTGGTCCATCGGGTACGAGAACGAGCGCGCCTTCAACGACGGCTACAACGCGCTGGGTTGCCTGCCGCCCACGTACGAACCGCGCGCCACCGGCCACATCACCGAGATGATCGAGATGATGCGCGGCCTGATCGAGCGCGGTCACGCCTACGAGGCGGACGGCAGCGTCTACTTCGACGTCCGCTCGTACCCCGAGTACCTCTCGCTCTCCAACCAGGAGCTCGACAACCTCCAGCAGCCCGCCGAGGAAGGCATCACCGGCAAGCGCGACCCCCGCGACTTCGCCATGTGGAAGGCCTCCAAGCCCGGCGAGCCCGACTGGGAGACCCCCTGGGGCCGCGGGCGGCCGGGCTGGCACCTGGAGTGCTCCGCCATGGCGCACAAGTACCTGGGCGAGGCCTTCGACATCCACGGCGGCGGGCTCGACCTGATCTTCCCGCACCACGAGAACGAGATCGCCCAGGCCAAGGCCTTCGGTGACGCCTTCGCCGCGTACTGGATGCACAACGCCTGGGTGACCCTGTCCGGCGAGAAGATGTCCAAGTCGCTCGGCAACTCGGTCCTCGTCTCCGAGATGCTCAAGCACTGGCGCCCGATCGTGCTGCGCTACTACCTCGGCACCCCGCACTACCGCTCGATGATCGAGTACAGCGAGGAGGCGCTGCGCGAGGCGGAGTCCGCCTTCGCGCGCATCGAGGGCTTCTGCCAGCGCGTGGTCGAGAAGGCGGGGGGCACGGTCGAGCCCGCCGCCCAGGTGCCGCCCGCGTTCGCCGAGGCGATGGACGACGACCTCGGCGTCCCGCAGGCGCTCGCGATCGTCCACACCACGGTCCGCCAGGGCAACAGCGCGCTGGCCGCCGACGACAAGGAAGAGGCCATCGCCCGGCTCGCCGAGGTCCGGGCCATGCTCGGTGTCCTCGGGCTCGACCCGCTGGACGCCCACTGGGCGGGCGAGGCCGACCGCGGCGAGGAGCTGCACGGCGCCGTCGACACGCTCGTCCGGCTGGTGCTGGAGCAGCGCGAGGCGGCCCGCGCCCGCAAGGACTGGGCCACCGCCGACGCCATCCGCGACCAGCTGACCCAGTCCGGCCTGGTCATCGAGGACAGCCCCAGCGGCCCCCGCTGGACCCTCGGCCCCCGCTGACGGGGCAGCGCGATGTGCCGCCCGGGCGCCCGGGCGGCACACTTCATATACGTACGTACGCAGGACCCACGGACGCAGCGACGGCCCGTAGGTCGCTAAATCACGGAAACAGGTAGGTCATGGCCGGGAACAGCCAGCGCAGGAACCGCCGCACGTCCAACAAGAAGGGCGCGACGGTCGGCAGCGGTGGCCAGCGGCGCAGGGGTCTCGAGGGCAAGGGCCCCACGCCCAAGGCCGAGGACCGCAAGAAGCACAAGAAGAACCGCATCGCCACCGCCCGGGCCAAGCAGGCGGCGACCCGCCGCCCGGCTCCGCGCCGCGGCGGCCCCAAGGGCACCTCCGAGATGGTCGTCGGCCGCAACCCGGTCTTCGAGGCGCTGCGCGACGGCGTCCCGGCGACCACGCTGTATGTGCAGCAGTACATCGAGAACGACGAGCGGGTGCGCGACGCGCTCCAGCTCGCGGGCGAGCGCGGCAACATCAACCTGATGGAGGCCCCGCGCGCCGAGCTCGACCGGATGACCAACGGGCTCAACCACCAGGGCCTGGTCCTCCAGGTCCCGCCGTACGAGTACGCGCACCCGCAGGACCTCCTGGAGGCCGCGTACGACAACCACGACGAGCCGCTGATCGTCGCCCTTGACGGCGTCACCGACCCGCGCAACCTCGGCGCCATCGTCCGCTCCACCTCCGCCTTCGGCGGCCACGGCGTGGTCGTGCCGGAGCGCCGCGCGGCCGGGATGACGGCCGGCGCCTGGAAGTCCTCGGCGGGCACCGCCGCCCGTACGCCGGTCTCGCGCGTCACCAACCTGACCCGCGCCCTGGAGGACTACAAGAAGGCCGGTGTCACGGTCGTGGGCCTCGCCGCCGACGGCGAGCACACGGTCGAGCAGCTGGAGGCGCTGGCCGGTCCGGTCGTCATCGTCATCGGCAGCGAGGGCAAGGGCCTGGGCCGCCTGGTCGGCGAGACCTGCGACTACCGGGTGCGGATCTCGATGCCGGGTGGCGCCGAGTCGCTGAACGCCGGTGTCGCGGCGGGCATCGTGCTGTACGAGGCGGCGCGCCGCCGCAAGGGCTGAGCCGCCCGGCGCCACGCGCTCCCGGTGTCCGACGCCCGTCCGGAGTAGGTGATCTTGACGGGCCTCGGACAGATCCCCCTCGTCAAGGCAGTGTCCTAAACCTCCATCACTCGGTTAGATGAGTGTGGACACCAGAACGCCCCGGCCCGGGTTCGACGATCAGCCTGCCCTCAGTATGGTCAAGGTGGACTCCGACCCGGCGCAGGTCATCGTCAACCACGCCAGTTTCCGGGTGCACTTCGCCCCGAAGGCCCAGTCGAAGCGACCGCTGAGGGACCCGGCGCGGGTGCCGGGCACCCCGGGAGCGGCCCGCCGCCGGGCCCCGGTGGTGTGGAGCGGCCGGGCGGCGCCCGGGGCGACCGGCCTGTTGCAGGCGGTGCGCGGCCTGGACGCGCCGGCGGCGTCGGCCGAGGCGCTCGACGTGGGCACCACCCAGGTCATCCCGCGCGTCGACGAGGACACCATGCCGACGCCGGTCGTGGTCGCCCCGCGCGCCCCGCTCGCGGACTCCGCGGCCGGCGCCGAGACGGCCCTGCTCCAGGCGGTGCGCCAAGGGGCGTACGGGGACGGCGACTTCGACGCGTTCGAGCGCGGCTACGGCGACGAGGGCCCCGACGGCGCGGACGGCCCCGAGGGCCCCGAAGGCCCCGACGGCTCCGGGCCGCGCGGCCAGCGGCACGGCGCGGACCAGGTGCGGCACGCGTACTACCCCGGCCGCCGGATGAACCTCGGCGTGGTCCTGCTCCCGCTGCGCGTCTTCCTCGGCTTCATCTCCGTCTACGCGGGGATGGGCAAGCTCTGCGACCCCGTCTACTTCGACGGCGGCGAGCGCGGCTCGATGATGAAGTGGCTGAACTCGCTCCACCCGTGGGCGCTGGCCGAGCCGCTGCGCGCCTTCGCGCTCCAGCACCCGGTCGGGGCGGGCCTGTCGGTGGCCTTCCTCCAGATCGTGGTGGGCGTGCTGACCATGCTGGGCCTGTGGCAGCGGGTCGCGGCGGTCTTCGGGGCGCTGCTCTCCGCGGCCCTGCTGCTGACGGTGAGCTGGCAGACGGTCCCGGCGTACGACGCGCCGGACTTCATCTACCTCGCCGCCTGGTCCCCCCTGATCACGGCGGGCGCTCCCGTCTACTCCCTGGACGCCCGCCTCTCCGGCGAGGCCTGGCGCCGTCTCGGCCCGCGCTCGACGCTGTGGGAGCTGCGACGGCGGGTGCTGCGGCGGGGGACGGTGATGGCGACGGTCGTCGTCGGACTGACGCTGCTGATCGGGTCGCTGCTCGGCGGGGCGGTCCGCTCCACGGAGATGGTGACGGTGCCGGGTCCGAACTCCGACCCCACCAACTACCTCCCCGGCACCCCGCTGGCGCCCGCGCCGCACTCGCCCGCGGCCCGCCGGCCCTCCCCGAAGCCGTCCGTCAGCGGCTCGGCCAAGCCGTCCGTGAAGCCGTCGAAGAAGGCGGCGTCCAAGCCGGTACGGGAGTCGGGGGCGGTGGGGGGTGTGCCTAGCCAGACGTCCCAGGGGACGACGGGGCACAAGGCGCCGCCGACCCGCCACCGGTCCGCGCCGGCGGCTCCGCCGTCGACGAGCTCCGGGCCGACGTCGACGGGGGGTTCGTCGACTCCGTCGGGAGGGTCGGGGGGCTCGTCGACAGGGAATCGGAACCCGATCGGTGGCCTGCTGGGGTAGTTGCCCGGGGTTTGCCCCCCACCCCGCCCCTTCCCTAAACCCTCCGGGGGTGGGGGGAGGGGCGGAGCCGTCTCACCCGGGGGCTACGCCCCCGGACCCCCCGTTTCACCTGCGGACCGGCGGCCGCTCCTCGCGCAGTTCCCCGCGCCCCTGGAAGCCTCGCTCGTCTGCGGACCGCGACCGGTTGCTCGCGCAGTTCCCCGCGCCCCTGGAAGCCTCGCTCGTCTGCGGACCGCGACCGGTTGCTCGCGCAGTTCCCCGCGCCCCTGGAAGCCTCGCTCGTCTGCGGACCGGCGGCCGCTTCTCGCGCAGTTCCCCGCGCCCCTCAGGCGGCCCGCCGCAGCCGGACAAGCCAGCTCAGCCACAGGCCTTGGGCGACCTCCACGAGCGACAACAACCCCGCTCAGCCACAGGCCTTGGGCGACCTCCACGAGCGACGGCAACCCCGCTCAGCCACAGGCCTTTAGGGGCGCGGGGAACTGCGCGAGAAGCGGCCACGACCTGCAGACAAGGACCGGGCCCTGAAGGGGCGCGGGGAACTGCGCGAGCAACCGGCCACCGGCCCGCAGACGAAGACCGGGCGCAAAAGGGGGCGCGGGGAACTGCGCGGCCAGTCGGCCACGGGCCGCAGACGGAACGGGGGCTCGGGGCGCAGCCCCGGAGTAAAGGGGCTTACGGGGACGACAGTTCCTTCGCCGCCTCCGTCAGGTCCTTCGCCGTGTCGATGGCCCGCCAGTACGCCCCGTGCGGCAGCGGGTACCCGGCCAGGCGGCGCTCGCGGGCCAGGCGCGGGAACGTGGTGCGCTCGTGGTCCCCCCGGTCCGGCAGCAGCGCCGTGAACGCCGAGGAGAACACGTACACCCCCGCGTTGATCAGATACGGCGAGGGCGGCGACTCGATGAAGTCCGTGATGTGGCCGAAGGCGTCCGTCTCGACCGCGCCCCACGGGATACGGGGACGGGCCAGCGCCAGCGTGGCCGTGGCGTCGCGCTCCCCGTGGAAGGACGCCATCTCCCGCAGGGAGAACCGTGTCCAGATGTCACCGTTCGTGGCGTACCACGGCTGATCGGGGTGCGGCAGGTGCGCGGCGGCGTACTTGAGCCCGCCACCCCGCCCCAGCGGCTCGCCCTCGACCACCGTCGTGACGCGCAGCGGCAGTTCCGCCGAGTCCAGCCACTCCTGGAGCACACCTGCGAGATGGCCGCAGGAGATCACGGCGTCGGTGACGCCCTCCGCGGCCAGCCAGGCGAGCTGATGGCCGATGATCGGGGTCCCGGTGCCCGGGATCTCGACCATCGGCTTGGGGCGGTCGTCGGTGTACGGACGCAGTCGTGAGCCCTGGCCGCCCGCCAGGACCACGGCCTGCGTCGGGAAGGTCGAAGTCGTGCTCGCAGTCATGCGGTGAACGATATGCGGTACGGCGGAGCCGTAGCCGCTCAGGACTCCTGGGCCACGCCCGAGGCGAAGGAGGTGTCGCAGACGGGGCGCGAGTACGACTGCGCCTTGGCGGGGCCGTACTGCTCCACGGCGGCCCGGCCCAGGGCACGCGCGATCGACATGCAGTGCTGGGCGAGGGAGGGGCGTCGCTCCACCTCGCGCTGGAGGTGGGTGAGGGCGGTCCCGGGGTCCTTCTCCTGGAGTTCGACGAGGAGCGCGTCGCGCAGGAGGTCCTGCGGGGCCCGCGGCTTCGCGCGTACGGAGACGTCCTCGGAGGAGGCGGTCAGCAGCTGCGAGTCGCTGGTCCCGGCCCAGTTGACCCGGGTGACCGCGAGCGTCCCGGAGAGGACGAGGACGACGGGCAGGACGAGAGCTAGGGTGCGGCCGATTCGGCGGGCTGTGTGCGTCACGGAGGCGAGCGTAGCGGGGGGTAATGATTTGGCGACATTTAGTCACCCGGTCGGGGGATGGTTCGAGGCGGCGTTTCGAATCCCGTGTTGACGAACGCAGTTCGAAATGGCCGGTCTGCCGGGGTATTTGTCGACAGCCCCCCGGGGGCCCGGGAAACCTGCGCGAAAGGAAGAGCCCCGCACCCCGGTAGGTGGGTGCGGGGCCGGCTGACGTGCCGCCGTACGTCAGTCGCTGAGGCGCTCGCCGGTCGAGGTCGAGAAGACATGCGTCTCGCCGGGGCGCGGGACCACGTGGAGCTGGGTGCCCTTCTCCGGGACCGAGCGGCCGTTGACCCGGACCACGAGGTCCTTCTGCTCGCCGCCGACCTCGGCCGTGCCGTACACGTAACCGTCGGCGCCGAGCTCCTCCACCACGTTCACCGTGACCGCGAGGCCCGCCGGCTCGGCGTCGGAGTCCTTGGAGAGGGACTTCGCCACGCCGCCGCCCAGCTCCACGATGTCGAAGTGCTCGGGGCGGACGCCGACCGTCACCGTGCGGTCGCCCTTGTCGGCCGCGGCGGACAGCGCCTCGCGGCTCACCGGGACGACGCTGTTGCCGAACTTCACGCCGCCGTCGGTGATCGGGACCTCGACGAGGTTCATGGCGGGGGAGCCGATGAAGCCCGCGACGAAGAGGTTGGCCGGGCGGTCGTACATGTTGCGCGGCGAGTCGACCTGCTGGAGCAGCCCGTCCTTGAGGACCGCCACCCGGTCGCCCATGGTCATGGCCTCGACCTGGTCGTGGGTGACGTACACCGTGGTGATGCCGAGGCGTCGCTGGAGCGAGGCGATCTGCGTACGGGTGGAGACGCGGAGCTTGGCGTCCAGGTTGGAGAGCGGCTCGTCCATGAGGAAGACCTGCGGCTCGCGGACGATCGCGCGGCCCATCGCCACCCGCTGGCGCTGACCGCCGGAGAGGGCCTTGGGCTTGCGGTCCAGGTACTCGGTGAGGTCGAGGATCTTCGCCGCCTCCTCGACCTTCTTGCGGATCTCCGCCTTGTTGACCCCGGCGATCTTGAGCGCGAAGCCCATGTTGTCGGCGACGGTCATGTGCGGGTAGAGCGCGTAGTTCTGGAACACCATGGCGATGTCCCGGTCCTTCGGCGGGAGGTGGGTGACATCGCGGTCACCGATGCGGATGGCTCCGCCGTTGACGTCCTCCAGGCCCGCGAGCATCCGCAGGGAGGTGGACTTTCCGCAGCCCGAGGGGCCGACGAGGACGAGGAACTCGCCGTCCTCGATCTCGATCTCGAGCCCGTCGACCGCGGGCTTGGTGGAGCCCGGGTAGATCCGGGTCGCCTTGTCGAACGTGACAGTGGCCATGGGAGACCTGTCCCTTCACCGGCAGGAACGTGCCGGACGATCCGAGTAGAGGGAGAAGTGGTGTAGTCCACCTGGGTGGGCTGCACGAGACGCTACCCGGCGATGTCCGATCTGTCAGCAGGCGGGAGAGGGGAACTTCCTGGAGCCCCCGATCGTGCTCTGTGTAGAGTGAGGGAGCCCCCGCAGGCTGGGGGCGCCCTCGCGTGACGGGTGCCGAGCGCACGCGCTGCCGCCTTAGCTCAGTTGGCTAGAGCGCTTGACTTGTAATCTTGAGGTCGTCGGTTCGATTCCGACAGGCGGCTCCACCGAAACACCGCGTAACACCGTGTCCCGGACCTTCCTGGTCCGGGACAATTGTGTTTCCAGGGGTGCTTCGAGGGGTCCGAGAGGCGCTTCCTGCGGTGCGGGGTGTTTCACGGGGTGTGCGGTGTGTTCTACGGGGTGTGCGGGGAGAGGGGCCGGGGAGCCGTATGAGTCGTCGTTCCAGCGGGCTGGTCGGGGTGTGGGCCCAGGCGCAGCGGGAGCAGCAGCGTCAGCAGGAGGCCCAGCACCGGGCGGCCCTCCAGCAGCAGCGCCGGCGCGAGCAGCAGCAGCGGGAGTACGAGCGGGACGCCGCCCGGGTCCACCGTGAGCAGCAGGCGGCCTACCGGCAGAGCCGCGAGGCGGACGCCCGGCAGCGCACGCGCGAGCTGGACGCGCGCGTGGAGGAGCTGACCGGGCTGCTGGCGGCGGGGTGCGCGCAGCCCGCGTTCCGTACGGCGGCGATGACGCAGCCGGAGAGCGTGGAGCCGTTCTCGCCGGGGGCGCTGGGGCAGCCGGTGGCGATGCCCGATCCGGCGCGCTACCAGGCCCAGGGCGGCTGGCCCGGCGGCCGCCGCGCCCAGCAGGAGGCCCAGGCCGCCTACCAGCGCGACTGGGACGCGGCCCAGCTGGCCGAGACCGAACGCCGCCGCCGGCTCGCCGACTACCGGGAGCGGTACGAGTCCTGGGCGCGGACGCGGCTCGCGGAGGTCCGGGCCCACAACGCGGGCGTGGCCGACCTGGTGGCGGGTCTGCGGGCGGGCGAGCCGGAGGCGGTCGTCGAGTACTTCTCGGCGGCCTTGTACGCGGGCTCCGCGTGGCCCGAGGGCTTTCCCCGCCGGCTGTCCTGCGCGTACGACCGCGGCGCCCGGCAGCTGGTGCTCGACTGGGAGCTGCCCGCCTTCGACGTGGTCCCGGCGGCCAAGTCCGTACGGTACGTGGCCAGTACGGACGAGGAGCGCGAGTCCGCCCGCCCGGTCTCCCAGCGGCGCGCGCTGTACCGGGACGCGCTGGCGCAGAGCGTGCTGCTGGTGGTGCGGGACCTGTTCGCGGCGGACGAGTCCGGCGTACTGGAGTCGGTGGCGCTCAACGGCTTCGTGGACGACGTGGACCCGGCGACGGGCCGCCGGGCGGAGATCGTCCTGGCGGCGCTGATGGTGGACAGGGCCACGTTCCAGGGGCTGCGGCTGGCGCAGGTGAGCGCGGTGGACTGCCTGACGGAGGCGGTACGGGGCCAGTTGTCGGCCCGCCCCGACCAGCGGGCGGCGGTACGCCCGGTGCGCCGCCCCGACGAGGTGGGCACGGGCGTGATCACCCATGGCGCGAACGAGGCGCCGGAACCGGACCTGTTCGTCATGGACCCGATCGCATTCGAGTCCCTGGTGGCGGAGTTGTTCCGGGCACGGGGGATGGACGCGGTGACCACGCAGCGTTCCAACGACGGCGGCGTGGACGTGGAGGCGGTGGACCCCGACCCGATCAGCGGCGGCCGGATCATCGTCCAGGTCAAGCGCTACCGCAACACGGTGCCGCCGACGGCTGTCCGGGACCTGTACGGCACGGTCCAGGGCGCCGGCGCCAACAAGGGCGTCCTGGTGACGACCTCGGGCTTCGGCCCCGGCTCGTACGCCTTCGCCCAGGGCAAGCCGCTGACCCTGGTGTCCGGGGCGGAGCTGGTGGACCTGCTGCACGCGTGCGGGTTGCGGGGGCGGCTGGGGGAGCGGCCCGGGCGGGGCCCGGCGGGGACGCTGGTGGACGTGCCGGCGGGCCCACAGGGCGCGGGGGCGGACGCCGACTCCGGCGCCGACGCCGATTCGTCCCTGGACGCGGAGCTCGATGCGGACTTCAACGTCCTGGGGATGACCTGGACCGGGTCGGTCGTCCTGGACGTGTGCGCGCTGGTGTGCGCGGGGAGCCGGGTGCTGGACGACGACCACTTCGTGTTCTTCAACAACCGGGAGATACCCGGGGGTTCGGTACGGATGGTGCCGGGCGCACTGGGCGACCGCGCGGCGGTCCGAGTGGCGTTCGACGCCCTGCCGCCCCGTGCGGACCGCCTGGTCCTGGTGGCCTCCGTCGACCCCGAGGCGAACCCCTCCGCGGACCTCTCCGGCTTCACCGACGCGGGCATCCGCCTGCGCGACGCGGCGGGAACGGAACTGGACCGCCTGGAGGTCTCGGACGGCCGAGCCGGCGAAACGGCCCTGGTGCTGGGGTCGTTCCGGCGGCGGGCGGGGGGCGACTGGGACTTCGTGGTCGGGGGGAAGGGGTATCGGGGAGGGTTGGAGGAGCTGGTGGGGGACTTCGGGATCGAGGTGGAGTAGGCCCCCATGATTTGCCCGGACCTTGTCTGCGGCTGGGTGGTGGGCTGGTCGCGCAGTTCCCCGCGCCCCTTCTTGTGCCCGGACTTTGTCTGCGGGCCGGTGGTCGGTTGCTCGCGCAGTTCCCCGCGCCCCTAAAAGCCGGTGGCTGAGCAGGGTCCGAAGGCTGCGGCACCCGCCGACGCCCGCGGCCGAGCCAGCGTCTCCGGCTACGCCCGACCCCCTAAGGGGCGCGGGGAACTGCGCGACCAGCCACCCACTCACCCGCAGACAAACTCCGGGCCAGAACCCCCGCAGACAAAGGCCGGGCACAGACTCAGCGTCCCGCCACCCGGTCCGCCGCCACCGCGATCCGGTTCGTCGACGCCGCGTGCGTGGACAGCTCGCGGCGGTCCGCCTCGCGGTACGCCGCGTACATGCCCCGCACGCCCAGCCACCGCAACGGCTCCGGCTCCCAGCGGCGGACCTTGTGGTTCACCCAGGGCAGGGTGGTCAGGTCGGTGCGGCCGGACTGGACGCCGGAGTCCTGTTGGACCAGGTCGCGCAGGGTGCGGGCGGCCAGGTTCGCGGTGGCCACGCCCGAGCCGACGTAGCCGCCCGCCCAGCCCAGACCCGTGGAGCGGTCCAGTGTCACCGTGGCGCACCAGTCGCGCGGCACCCCCAGCACCCCCGACCAGGCGTGCGTCACCGCGACCCCGGCGAGCTGCGGGAAGAAGCGGATCAGGATGTCGCGCAGGGCCTCGATCGTCTCCGGCTGCGTACGTCCGTCGTTGTCGGTGCGCGAGCCGAAGCGGTACGGCACCCCGCGCCCGCCGAGCGCGATCCGGCCGTCGGCGGTGCGCTGCGCGTACATGTACGCGTGCGCCATGTCGCCCAGCGTCTCGCGGCCCTCCCAGCCGATCGTCTCCCACAGCGCGTCCGGCAGCGGCTCCGTGGCGATCATCGAGGAGTTCATCGGCAGCCAGGTGCGGCGCTGGCCCTTCAGCGACGCGGTGAAGCCCTCGGTGCAGCGCAGGACGTACGGCGCGCGGACCGTGCCGTACGGAGTGACCGCGTGCTTGGGGCGGATCTCGGTCACCGGGGTCGACTCGTGGACCCGTACGCCCAGCGCCTCCACCGCCGCCGCCAGGCCCTTGACCAGCTTGACGGGGTGGATACGGGCGCCGTGCGGGGTCCAGGCGGAGCCGACGGCCCCGGCCACCCGGATCCGCTCGGCGCTCTCCCGGGCCCCGAGCAGCAGCCGGTCCTTCTCCCCGAAGGCGAGCTCCGCCTCGTGGAAGGCCTTGAGGCGGCTCAACTGGGCGGGCGTGTAGGCGACTTCGAGCACGCCGCCCTGGTGGACGTCCGCGTCGATCGACTCCTCGGCGGCCACCCGGACGACCTCCGCAACCGTGTCGTTCATGGCCCGCTGGAGGCGTACGGCGGCCTCGTGCCCGTGCAGCTTCGCGTACCGGTCGCGGCCCGCGATGCCGTTGTAGAGCCAGCCGCCGTTGCGGCCGGAGGCGCCGTAGCCGCAGAAGCGGGCCTCCAGCACGGTGATGTTGAGGAAGGGGACGGCCTTCTTGAGGTAGTACGCCGTCCACAGCCCCGTGTAGCCGCCGCCCACGATGACGACGTCCGCCGTCGCGTCGCCGGTCAGGGGCTCGCGTGGGGTCGGGATGCCGTCCTGCGCGTACCAGAAGGAGATGCCGCCGTTGATCGTCCGCGTGCTCATGGGGCTTGTTGGTACACCGCCCGGTGGGGCCTGTCCAGAGGCGGAATCCGCAGCTACGGAATCCGCGCCGGGTGGCACGGGACCTTCGGCCCTGCCGGTGGGGACCTTCGGCGGCCCGGACCGCTCGGCAGGGCAATTAGCGTCACTATGGGCAGATTTGGTGGGGTAGCCAAGCTGCCAGCCACGCTGACATCTCGGGAGAGCTGACTCGTATGACGGGACGTACGTCCGCACGCAAGGTCCGCCGTATGGCGGTGGCGCTCGCGCTCGCCGGGGCGCTCGGCGTGCCGGTCGCCGCGTGCTCCTCGGGGACGGGGTCCAGCTCCTCCGAGCCGGTCGGCCTGGCCGTGAAGGCGGCGCCGCACGCCTCCACCCTCGCCAAGCTCCCCGCCAAGGCGGAAGGTGCGGAAATCGTCGTCGGCAGCCCGTCGGCCGCGCACACCGTGACCGTGTACGAGGATCCGCGCTGCCCGTACTGCGCCAAGTTCGAGGCGTCCGGCGCGGTGCCGCTCGCCGAGCTCGCCGCGCGGGGCAAGGTCAAGATCCGCTACACGCTCGCCTCCTTCCTCGACCGCAACCTCGGCGGCGGCGGTTCGGCCCGGGCGGCGGGCGCGCTGCGAGCCTCGGTGGACGCGGGCAGGTTCGCCGAGTACCACGCGGCGCTCTTCGCCAGCCAGCCCGAGGACGAGAGCAGCGACGGCTACACCGCCGACAACCTGCTGAGGATCGCGGACAAGGTGCCGGGCCTGCGCGGTGCCGCCTTCGACAAGGCGGTGCGCGAGAACACGTACAAGGGCTGGGTCGCCTCCGCCGAGAAGGCCTTCGAGGGCTCCGGGGTGAACTCCAGCCCGACCGTCCTGATCGACGGCAAGCGCCCGGCGGGCGACGGCTCGGCCATCCTCGACGCGGACGCCTTCGCCGAGGTGCTCAAGGACGCCGGTATCTCCTGACGGCCGTCACCGGATTCCACGGCTCGCCCCGCCCCCGTACGAGCGGAAAGCAGGCGAGCCCGACCAGGACGGACGTGAAGTGGCCCAGGTCCGTGAAGGTGCGGCCGGTCAGGAGCGGGGTCCCGTACAGGACGAGGACGCAGACGAGGTACACGTACCGCCAGGGCGCCGCGATCCGGTAGGTCAGGACTGCGACGACGCCCGCGAGGGCGTAACTCACGCCGACATCGAGGGTGTTGACGGCCGACGGCGGGGCGATGTCGTGGTGCACCGCCCACAGCAGCGCGCCCTCGCTGAAGTAGGTGGCGAGGACGTGTGCGAGGACGACGACCGCGAACCAGCGGAGGGTGCCGAGCCAGCGTTCGGCCTGCGCGTGGAAGACGGAGTACAGGACGGCGTACGGCAGCCAGTGGCCGCCGTCGATCCACAGGGCGCTGGTGATCAGGACCCGGACCGGGTTGGTCGACAGCTCGTGGATGTTGGTGGAGCGCTGCCGCAGGAAGTCCTCCTCGAACTCCGGCGACATGTGGTGCAGGGCGATGGTGGTGACGAACAGGACCGCCAGCCAGAGGTACGTGCCGGGGGCGCTGCGGACGTACCGGCGTACCTGGGCGAACGGCCGGGACACGGACCTCCGGGAGAAAAACCGCATGAGGTGATTGACCCATGTGCGTAGGGTCGGTGGGGTGATCGACATTCCGGACGAGCTGATCGCCACGCAGACCCGCTTCCACGGGCCGGCGGGCCGCGCCTTCATCGAGGAGCTGCCCGGCCGGGCGGCCGAGTTCCTGGACCGGTGGGGGCTGCGGCTCGACGGGCCCTCGATGTACGGCATGTGCGCGCTGGTGCTTCCCGTCACGGCCGAGGACGGCACCCCGGCGGTCCTCAAGCTCCAGCTGCTGGACGAGGAGAGCGTGGGCGAGCCGGTCGCGCTGCGGGCGTGGGACGGCGAGGGCGCGGTGCGGCTGCTGCGGCACGACGCGGAGACCGGCACGATGCTGCTCGAACGGCTGGACTCCGCCCGCCTGTTGACGTCGGTGACGGACTCGCGGGAGGCGGTGCTGGTGATCGGGGGCCTGCTGTCCCGCCTCACCGCCGTACCGGCGCCGCCGGAGCTGCGCCGTCTGGGAGACGTGGCCGCGGCGATGCTCGACGACACCCCGGACGCGGTCCGCACCCTCACCGACCCGTCTGAGCGCCGCCTCCTGCTGGACTGCGCGGCGGCGGTCCGCGAGGTCGCAGGCGAGCCCGGCGACCGGCTCCTGCACTGGGACCTCCACTACGAGAACGTGGTCGCCGCCGACCGCGAGCCCTGGCTGGCCATCGACCCCACCCCGCTGGCCGGCGACCCCGCCTTCGAACTCCTCCCGGCCCTCGACAACCGCTACGACCCGGCGGAGCTGCGCTGGCGCTTCGACGCGCTGACCGAGGTCATGGGCCTGGACCGGGCCCGGGCGCGCGCCTGGACCCTGGGCCGTGTGCTCCAGAACTGCCTCTGGGAGATCGAGGACGGGGAGCCGCTGGAGGCGGAACAGGTGGAGGTGGGCCGGGCGGTACGGGCCTGGGCGCTCTAGGTCCTTCCCGCCCCCGTCCCGGGGAGCGGAACACCCACGACCGGTACGCCCCCCGCCCGGTTACCCTGCGGCCATGATTCGTACCGCGACGCCCGAAGACGTCCCCGTCATCCACGCCATGGTCCGCGAGCTGGCCGAGTACGAGAAGTGCCTGGACGAGGCGCTGGCGACGCGGGAGCAGCTGCACGAGGCCCTGTTCGGCGAGCACCCGGCGGCGTACGCGCACATCGCCGAGACCGACACCGGCGAACCGGCGGGCTTCGCGCTCTGGTTCCTCAACTTCTCGACGTGGCGCGGGGTGCACGGCATCTACCTGGAGGACCTGTACGTACGCCCCGAATACCGGGGCGGCGGCCACGGCAAGGCCCTCCTGACGGAACTGGCCCGCATCTGCGTGAGCCGTGGCTATGGGCGCCTGGAGTGGGCGGTCCTGAACTGGAACGCGCCGTCGATCGCGTTCTATGAGTCGCTGGGGGCTCGGCCGCAGGATGAGTGGACGGTTTACCGGTTGGCGGATGCCGCACTGCGGGAGTTGGGCACCGACGGCTGACCCTCACCGGCGGCACCGCCCCGGCCCAGGGCGTCGAGGATCCGCTGCGCGTCCCTTACGCGCAGGGTGCCGAGCTCCACGTGACCGCGCCCGGCACTGGTGACCAAGGGCCGCACGCGCGCTGCCGCGCACTCGGCGATCCCCTCGCGGGCGAGGGCCGTGCGCAGCAGCGCGGCAACGTGTTCGGCCTCGGCCAATGTGCTCTTGTACTGCTCCATGGAGATCATGTGCGCCCTCTCGCGTGGTCCGGATGACGTCCACGCTAGGGAGGCGGCAGTGCCGTATCCAAGGAAGTTCCACGGAGTTCTACGCGGATCACCTCAGCGCGTCCACGGCTGAGGTGATCAATGCGCGGGCGTCGGCCCCGTAGACGGCCAGTCGGGAGAATTCGCCGAACGCCTTGAGGTACTGGCGGATCTCGGCTGGTGAGGTGATGTTCACCCGGGCCGTGAGGAGTTCCGCCTCCGCCTGTTCCTCGTCGTAGACCGTGAACGTCTCGATCATCCACATGCGGCGCTCGGCCGAGAACGGGATCACGCCGAGGGAGACGGAGGGAAACGCCATCGCGGCCAGCAGATAGCCCAGTTGCCCCGCCATCGTCTCGGGGGTGCCGACGCGATGGCGCAGCACCGACTCCTCCAGCACCAGGGCGAAGCGGTGGGAGCCCTCCCGGACCACGTGCGCCGACCGGTCCAGACGCGCCTCGACGGCCTCGTCGACATCGTCGGGGGCCTCGTGGAACCGGCTGATGGAACGCATCAACGCCGTCGCGTAGGCGTGGGTTTGGAGCACACCGGGAACGACGTTGCAGCAGTACGTACGGAACACCCGAGTCCGCTCGTACAGCGGGATGTACCACTCCTGGAGTCGACGCAGCCCCGTTCGCTGGACCCGCCGCCACTCCACGTACATGTTGTCCGCGGAGCGGGCGGCGGCGATCAGATCGACCGCTTGGTCCTCCGCCGCGCAAGCCCGGCACCAGGCGCGGATGTCGTCGTCGGAGGGCGGGGTGACCGCGTTTTCCAGGCGGGAGACCTTCGATGGATACCAGCCCGTACTGGTCGCCACCTGGCGCCCTTTGAGCCCTGCGTCGCGGCGGATCTCCCGCAGGCGGTCGGCTACGAGCTTGCGGGCGTCCTCGACGCTGGACGGGGCGGGCGCGGGCATGTGCTGATCAGTCCGTCAGGTCGGTCGGTCAGATCCGGTAGTCGCCGTGCGGTGTCGCGCGTTCCCATACGGCCTCGAAGGCGGTCGCACAGAGCTTCGCGGCCTCGGCCCGTTCGTCGAGCTCCGCCCCGGCCGAAGCGCCGGTTCCGGTGAAGTGGTTCCACATGACGACGTGCCCGTCGAACAGCCAGAAGTCGTTGCCGGGAAGAGCGATGTCCGACGCCCTACGCCGGGGAAGCCAGCGGACCGACTCCCCCGCCGCCACGTTCTGGTACGTGCATCCGTACTCGTACGCGATGTACTCGCTCACCGGCTCCGAGACGATACGTGCGCGGCGGAATGCCACGCCGCGTGCGGTCGCATCCCGCACCCAGGTGTGGAAGTCGTTCCACCAGGTACCGGGATCCGGGTCCGGCCGCCATCCGGCGCGCCAGGCCTCGAACTCCGCTGCCTCCTCGCCGATCCCGTAGCCGTCCCGCATCTCCAGGTGGACGGCGGAATGGCGGGTGTGCGCGAGCAGATCAACGAATGCCAAGTCGTTCTGCGACATCGCACGCCTCCCTCAACGCGGGCACCATACGGATGGGCACCCGCACCACCGCTTCCGTCTCCGGGAGCGAACCCGTCTCGCGGCACCGTGTCAGGAGCGCTTCCCCGGCCTTCCAGCCCTGAACCACGATCTCTTCCGCTTCGTCGTCCACCCACGTCGTCGGGCACTGGGTTCCGTTGGTGTTCGGGTCTTTGGCGATGAACCGTAGCGCCATGACTGCCCTCCATGCTGTGCCGGTTCCACGATGTTCTACGAACATCGCGAGCGCCATGGCACGCGTCAAGGGCGCACGGGTGTAAGGCGGTTGGCGCGCCGTGCCGGGCGGGCCCGCCCGGGCCGTCAGGGAACCAGCACCACCTTCCCCATCGTCCCCCGCGTCTCCAGCGCCCGGTGCGCGGCCGCCGCCTCCGCCAGGGGGAAGCGCTGTACGGACGGCCGCAGCCGGCCCGCCGCGGCCTCCGCCAGGGCGCGGGTCTCCAGTGTGCGGAGCGGGTCGGGGCCGGGGGCCCGGGACAGCATGGCCGGGCCCAGGACGTTCTCCGACGTGATCGCGCGCTCCCTCACGTACTCCTCCGTGAACGCCAGCGGCTCCCCGTCGTGCAGCCCCTCCCCCGACCAGCCGAACACGAGGTGCCGGCCGCCCGGCTCCAGGAGGTCGACCGCCGTGCGGCCGGTCGCGCCGCCGACCGAGTCGAAGAGGACCGTGGCGCGGCGGTCGCCGCCGAGGAACTCCCGTACGGTGGCGGCCCAGTCGGGGCGCAGGTAGTCGACGGCCAGGTCCGCGCCGTTCGCACGGACGCGGGCCGTCTTGGCCGGGCCCCCGGCGAGGCCCACCACCCTCCCGCCGGCGTTCTTCACGTACTGCACCAGCAGCGTCCCGATCCCGCCGGCGGCCGCGGGGACCAGGGCCACCGTGTCGGGGCCGATGTCGGTGAACTGGAGGATGCCCATCGTCGTACGGCCGGTGCCGATCATCGCGACCGCCTCGGCCGGGTCGAGGGACGCCGGGATCTCGTGGAGGCGAGCGGCGTCCGCGACCGCGAGTTCGGCGTAACCTCCGGGGGCCATGCCCAGGTGGGTGACGACCCGCTTGCCGAGCCAGCCGTCGTCGGTGCCCTCGCCGACCGCGTCGACCGTGCCCGCGACCTCGCGACCGGGGACCGTGGGCAGCACGGCCCTGGCCGGGTACGGGCCCGTCATGCCCTCGCGCAGGGCCGTGTCGAGCAGATGCACGCCGGCCGCCGCGACCGCGATCCGCACCTGCCCGGGACCGGGCACGGGGTCCTCGGTCTCCTCGTACGTGAGGTTCTCGGCCGGGCCGAAGGCGTGGAGGCGAATGGCGTGCATGGCGGTGCTCCCTGCGGACGCGGGTGATCGGAAGGGCTGGACGCCGCCACTCTCCGACCTGAAGTCCGCTTGAGGTCAAGCGCCGCCCGGATCGCCTGCCCGGATCGCCCGCCCGGACCGCCCGCCCGGACCGCCCGCTCAGGCCGCCGCCAGCCGCAGGCTCCGTACCGCCAGTGACGCCGCCTCGATGCCGCTCGCGAAGGCCACCTCCGAGAGCACGCCCGGGGCCGCCACCTGGTCGCCCGCGAGGAACACGCCGTGGCCGCGGTCGATCGCCGGGCGGTCTCGCCAGGTGGTGCCGGGGAGGTCCACCGCGCCCGTACGCCCGGCCGCGAGCGCGTCGCGGCGCCAGGTGAGGCGCTGGCGCCAGCCCGCGAACGCCGCGTCCAGCAGCCGCTCCCCGCGCGCGACGCCGTCGGCCTTCGACTCGTGGGGGGCGATGGGGAACTGGGTCTGGAGCAGTTGGTGACCGGCGGGGGCCAGGGTGCGGCCGGCGGCGGTGAAACGTTCGATCCAGCCCGGGGTCTCCAGGTCGGAGACGACGAACGGGTCGCCCCGGCGCGAGGTGAGGCCCACGTCGAGCAGGACGGTGCGGCCGCTGGTCCAGTGCAGCGAGTCGTCGCCGAGCAGCCGACGGGCCGCCTCCAGGGACGTGGCGATGACCACCGGCCCGTGGTCGTCGGGAAGCGCGTCCACGCGCGCGGTGGTCTCCACGTGCACCCCCAGCTCCCACGCGCGCGTGGCCATCCGTTCGACCAGCGCGCCCCAGCCGCCCACCGGATAGCGCGCCTCGGGCGGCAGCGCCAGGGCGCGGTGCAGCCGCTCCTGGACGAAGGCGGCGGAGAGCGCGCCGGGGTCGTGGTGGAAGAGGGCGACGGCCGCGTAGTTGGCGGCGGCGCGGGCGGCCTTCGCGCCGACGATCCCGGCGGCCCAGGAGGCGAAGTCGCTGTCCACGGGGGCGGTTTCCGGACTCTGCCGGCCGAGCTTGAGCAGGGCCAGAGGCGGAGTGTGGCGCAGCGAGCCGTCCCAGTGGAAGCGGAACCTGGCGGCCTCCAGCGGCGGTACGGAGGAGACGGAGCCCAGCAGCCCCCGGCGTTTGAGCCACGCCCAGTGCGGGCCGCCGTTGTAGAGCACATGGGGACCGTCGTTGGTGAGGTACGGGCCCTCGGCGGTACGCGCGCGTCCGCCCAGCGTGTGGTGCGACTCGTACAGGTTCACCCGGGCGCCGGACTCGGCCGCGGTGATGGCCGCGGTGAGCCCGGCGAGGCCGCCGCCGATGACGGTGATCCGGTCCATGCTGCTCTCCTGTCGCTGTGCGGGCACTCATCGTTAGAGACGGAGAGAGGAGGGTGGAATGTGACAGGTAGGGGTGGGGCGGTTGTCAGTGGCGTGGTCCAGCATGGAGTCATGGCGAAGAGGGCGAGCGAAGTGACGGCGGTACGGCGCCCGGAGGTCCGGCTGCCCCCGCTGTCACCACACGGACCGGCGGAACTGGAACCGGAGGGTGACTACGACGGCCTGGAGTTCCGGAACCTGGACCTCTCCGGCCAGGAGGGCACCGGCGCCCGTTTCATGGACTGCGGGGTGTTCGGCTGCGCGCTCGACGAGACCCGGCTGCCCGGCGCCCGCTTCATCGACACGGTGCTCTCGGGTGTACGGGGCGTGGGGACGGACCTGTCGCGCGCGTCCCTGCGCGATGTGGAGATCCACGACGTCCGGATGGGCGGTGTGCAGCTGCACGGCGCGGTGCTGGAGCGGGTCCTGATCCGCGGCGGAAAGATCGACTACCTCAATCTGCGCGACACGGACCTGCGGGACGTGGTCTTCGAGAACGTCGTCCTGGCCGAGCCGGACTTCGCCGCGGCGCGCCTGGACCGGGTGGCGTTCGTGGGCTGCGAGCTGCGCGGGGCGGACTTCACGGGGGCCCGGATGAAGGACGTGGACCTGCGGGGCGCCGCGCTCCTGGACATCGCCCGGGGTGTGGACCGCCTGGCGGGCGCGGTGATCACCCCGTCCCAGCTGGTGGACCTGGCACCGGCGTTCGCGGCGCAGGTGGGGGTGCGGGTGGTGGCGTAGGGCCCGGTCTTCGGTCTTTGCCCGCTGCCCCTTCGGCCCTTCTAGTCCGTCATCCGGGGAAAGCGGGACTGGAGGGTCCAGATGACCGGGTTCTCGGCGAGGTCGTCGTGCATGTCGGTGAGGTCCGCGATCAGATCGTGCAGGAAGTCGCGGGCCTCGCGGCGCAGCAGCCGGTGGCTGAACGTGATCGGGGGCTCGTCGGAGGACATCCAGTCGGCCTCGACGTCCACCCACCCGAAGCGTCGCTCGAAGAGCATGCGGTCGGTGGACTCGGTGAAGTCGATCTCGGCGTACTGGCTCCGGGAGGAGCGGCTGCCCCGGGGGTCGCGGTCGAGCGCCTCCACGGTGTCGCAGAGCGCCCAGGCGAAGTCGAGCACCGGCACCCATCCCCAGGCTGTGGACACCTCGCGGTCCGCCTTGGTGTCGGCGAGGTAGACGTCTCCGCAGAAGAGGTCGTGCCGCAGGGCGTGGACGTCCGCGCGGCGGTAGTCGGTCTGCGGGGGGTCGGGGAAGCGGTTGGAGAGGGAGTAGCCGATGTCGAGCACACCTCGATGGTCCCACGGCGGGGGGCTTGCCCGGTCTTCGCCTGCGGCTGAGTGGTGGGCTGCTCGCGCAGTTCCCCGCGCCCCTAGGTAGTCCCCCGCAGCCGGAGAACCCAGCTCAGCCGCAGGCCTTCAGGGGCGCGGGGAACTGCGCGACCAGCCACCCACTCAGCAGCAGACAAATGGGGTCCGGGGGCGTAGCCCTCGGGAGACGGGGATCAGCCTCCGCCCACCCCCGGAGGGTTTAGGGAAGGGGCGGGGTGGGGGCAGGACACCTCAGGACAACAGCCGTCGTTCCTTCCCCTCCGCCACCGCCCCCGCCCGCGTCTCCACCCCCAACTTCTCGTAGATCCGGCCCAGATGCGTCTTCACCGTTGCCTCGCTGATGAACAGTGCGCGGGCGATCTCGCGGTTGCCCAGGCCCCGGGACAGCTGCGCCAGGATGTCCAGTTCGCGGTCGGTGAGCGAGGGGCCGCTCGTGCCCCGCATGCGTTCCATCACGCGGCTCGCCACGGGGGGCGAGAGGGCCGTGCGGCCCTGGGCCGCCGCGCGGATCGCGGCGAAGAGCTCCTCCGGGCGCTCGGCCTTCAGGAGGTACCCCGTCGCCCCGGCCGCGATCGCCCGGGTGATGTCCGCGTCCGTGTCGTACGTGGTCAGGACGAGCACCCGCACCCCCGTCCCCGCGATCCGCCGCGTCGCCTCGACGCCGTCGATGCCCGGGCCGAGCTGGAGGTCCATCAGGACGACGTCGGGGCGTAGCTTGGCCGCCGCCGCGACCGCCTCCTCGCCGCTGCCCGCCTCCCCGACCACCTCGATGTCGGGCTCGCTGCCGAGCAGCGCGAGCAGCCCGGCCCGTACGACCGCGTGGTCGTCGCACAACAGGATCCGCACCACACCGCTCACCGTTCCTCCCGTCACCGTTCCTCCGTCACCGTTCCTCCAGCGGGATCGCCGCCGACAGCACCGCGCCCTCCCCGGGGGCCGACTCCACGGTCAGGCTGCCGCCGAGCTGCGCCACCCGTGCCCGTATCGCGGGCAGCCCGTGGCCCCGGCCCTCCCGGGGGGCGACGGCCACGAAGCCGCGGCCGTCGTCCGCCACGTCCAGGACGATCTGGTCACCCAGATAGGTGAGGGTGAGCGCCGCCGTGGCCGCCCCGGCGTGTTCGGTCACGTTCGCCAGCGCGCCCTGGGCGATCCGCAGCAGCGCGGACTCCACCCGGTCGGGGAGCGGCACGGGCGTGCCGTCGACGTGCAGCCGTACGTCCAGGCCGGACTCCGTCGCCGCCCGCGCGGCCAGCGCCCGCAGGGCCTCTGGAAGGCTGCCGCCCGTGGCCAGCTCCGCGGGGGCGAGGTCGTGGACGAAGCGGCGGGCCTCAGCGAGGTTGCGCTCGGCGATCGACTCGGCCGTGCGGACGTGGCGGCGGGCGGCCGCCGGGTCGGACTCCCACACCCGCTCGGACGCCTGGAGCAGCATCTGCTGGCTGGACAGGCCCTGGGCGAGCGTGTCGTGGATCTCCATGGACAGCCGCTGGCGCTCGGCGAGCGTGCCCTCGCGCCGCTCGGTGTCGGCCAGTTCGCGCCGGGTGCGGATCAGGTCGTCGATGAGCAGCCGCTGGCGGTCGCCCTGGCGCTGCATCTGGACGAAGACGGCGGTGGCGACGGCCGCCACGGCGGGCGGCGCGACCACCAGGTTGGGGTCGACCCCCTCGGCCAGCATCAGCTGCGCGGCCACCACGAACGCCGTCAGCAGCGCCACCAGCACCAGCGCCGCCCGCGTCGGCAGGGTCCGCAGCCCGGTGTAGAACAGCGGCACCGCGCACCACGAGAAGCTCGGCGCGAGCACCACCAGCACCATCCACACCGCCACCACCGCCGCGAGCCAGCCCAGCCGCCGGGGCGTGGGCCGCGACCCCAGGGCGGGGCCGAGGACGTACAGCGCGGCCAGCGCCGCCGAGAGCGCGACGATCCACGAGGTGCGGCCGTCGCCGGGATGGCGGATGAGGAAGCGCGTGAGCGAGGCGCCGAGCAGCAGGAAGAAGGCCGCGTGCATCACGACGGGCAGCCATCGCTCGTCGGCCGCCGGCCGATCGGTGTGGCGCTCCGCCGCTGCCTCCACTGTCCGGCTCCTGACCTGCGCGTACGTATGTATCCGTACTCATCCTCACCCGGTCCGGCCACCCCCGCATCAGCCGATCGGATGACGGCCGCATCCACCGGTCCGGGCGCGGGGAGCAGCCGGTGCGCCGACCGTACGGCGGCCGTGGCGGACCCAGGATCGAAGCATGGACATCAACGCGAACCCGCAGCCCCGCCGCACCAAGAAGATCGTCGTGGGCGCCGTCGCCGCCGCCGCCCTCGCCGCCGGGACCTTCGGTGCCGTCAGCGCCAGCGCGGCCGCCCCCGCCGCCAAGGCCCCCGCCGCCCCCCGCGCGGACGTGGGCGACCGCGACCTCACCCACTCCACCCACCTCACCGTGACCGCCGCGACCAGGGCCGCCACCGCCGCCCTCGACGCCGCCCGCAAGGAGAACCAGCGCGTCTCGGTCGCCGTCGTCGACCGCAACGGCAACACCGTGGTCACCCTGCGCGGCGACGGCGCCGGCCCGCAGTCGTACGCGTCGGCCGAGCGCAAGGCGTACACCGCCGTCTCCTGGAACGCCCCCACCTCGGTGCTGGCCGGCCGCCTCGCCCAGGCGCCCCAGCTCAAGGACATCCCCGGCACCCTCTTCCTCGCGGGCGGCGCGCCCGTGCAGGCCCAGGGCGCCCCGATCGCGGGCATCGGTGTGGCCGGCGCGCCGAGCGGCGACCTCGACGAGAAGTTCGCCCAGGCGGGCGTGGCCGCGCTCGGCAAGTAGCCGCACCCGCCGAAGAGCGCGCACGGCGCGAAACCGTCGCATCCCCGGGCCCCCCGCGCCCCCCGATCGTAGGATCGCCCTGTGGATCACCGCAGCGCGATACGCCGGCTCGCCCTCCCCGGCGCCGTCCTGCTCGCCCTCGGCGGCTGCACCGGCGGGGTGGGGGGCAAGCCGGGGGCCGCGGGGCTGCGGGACGGGCTCTTCCCCAAGCTGGGCAACGGCGGCTACGACGTCGAGCACTACAGCGTGGTCCTCGACTACGACCCGGCCCGCGACCATCTCACCGGCAGCGTCACCCTCGACGCCCGCGCCACCCGCGACCTCAGCGCCTTCAACCTCGACTTCGCGGGGATGGAGGTGACCTCCGCGACCGTCGGCGGTGAGCGCGCCGACGCCAACCGGGCCGGCACCGAGCTGACCCTGCGCCCGGCGGACGACATCGACAAGGGCGAGCGGTTCCGTACGACCGTGGCCTACTCCGGGACCCCGAGGACCCTCACCGACCAGGACGACTCGCACGAGGGCTGGCTGCGGACCGCCGGTGGCGGCGCGCTGGCGCTGGGCGAGCCCGCCGGGTCGATGACCTGGTTCCCGTCCAACAACCACCCCGCCGACAAGGCGACGTACGACCTGAAGGTCACCGTGCCGAAGGGGCTGACGGCGCTCTCCAACGGGGAGCTGACGTCGACGGTCACGGCGGGTGGGCGCACCACCTACACCTGGCACACCGGCGAGCCGATGGCGAGCTACGCGGCGACGGTGGCGATCGGGAAGTACGACGTCAGGACGTCGAAGACGCCGTCAGGGCTGCCGGTGCACACGGCGGTCGACGCGGCGCAGGCCTCGGAGAAGGAGATCGCCGACACGGCCGGCAAGGTCCCGGAGATCGTCGAGTGGGGGAAGGAGAACTTCGGTCCTTACCCCTTCTCCTCCGCCGGCGTGATCGTCGCGCCCGAGGGCTCGGCCGAGTACGCCCTGGAGACCCAGAACCGGCCGGTGATCCCGGCCGACCAGCTCGACACCGAGACCCTTGTCCACGAGCTCGCCCACCAGTGGTTCGGCGACTCCGTCACCCCCAGGCGGTGGAAGGACATGTGGCTCAACGAGGGCTTCGCGACCTACGCGGAGTGGCTGTGGAGCGAGGACCACGGCGGGAAGTCGGCCCAGGCGCACTTCGACGAGGCGTACGCCAAGGGGGCGGACGACGAGGTGTGGGCGTTCCCGCCCGCCGAGCCGCCGTCGGCCGCCGTGATCTCCGAAAAGCCGGTGTACCAGCGCGGGGCGATGGTCGTCCACCAGATCCGCCGGGCCCTCGGCGACGACGCGTTCTACGACGTCGTCCAGGGCTGGACCAAGCGGTACCGGCACGCGAACGCCTCCACCGAGGACTTCACCCGGTTCGTGGACGAGAGCACCGACGAGGACCTGACGGACCTGTGGGACACCTGGCTCTACGGGGAGGGCAAGCCCAAGTCCCCGTAGAGCCCCGGTGGTTGTGCTCCCGTACGGTTACTTCACGTTGACGGCGGTCCAGGCGGCCGCCACCGTCTTGTACTCGGTGCTGCTCGCGCCGTACAGGTCGCTCGCCGCGCTCAGGGTCGCGGTGCGCGCCTTGGCGTAGTTGGTCGTCGACGTCATGTACGTGGAGAGCGCCTTGTACCAGATCTTGTACGCCTTGGTCCGCCCGATGCCGGTGACCTTGGAGCCGTCGGACGTCGGGGAGTTGTAGCTCACGCCGTTGATGACCTTGGCACCGCTGCCCTCGGACAGCAGGTAGAAGAAGTGGTTGGCGACGCCGGACGAGTAGTGCACGTCCTTGTTGCCGACCGTGCTGGACCAGTAGTCGGCCGACTGGCCGTCCTTGCTCGGCTTGTCCATGTAGCGCAGCGGGGTGCCGTTGCCGCGGATGTCGATCTTCTCGCCGATGAGGTAGTCACCGGGGTCGCTGGCGTTGTTGGCGAAGAACTCCACCGAGGTGCCGAAGATGTCGCTGGTGCCCTCGTTGAGCCCGCCGGATTCCTTGCTGTAGTTGAGCTTGGCGGTGGCGGCGGTGAGGCCGTGGCTCATCTCGTGGCCGGCGACGTCGAGCGCGGTGAGCGGCTTGAGGTTGTTCGCGCCGTCGCCGTACGTCATGCAGAAGCAGCTGTCGTCCCAGAAGGCGTTGACGTACGCGTTGCCGTAGTGGACCCGGGAGTAGGCGGCCTTGCCGTTGCCCGCGATGCCGTTGCGGTTTAGCTCGGCCTTGTAGAAGTCCCAGGTCACGGCGGCGCCGTAGTGCGCGTCCACACCGGCGGTCTCGCGGTTCTGCGGGGTGCCGTCACCCCAGACGTCGGTCGCCTTGGTGAAGAGGGTGCCGGTGCCGGAGGAGCCGTGCTTGAGGTCGTACGTCTTGTGTCCGCCCCGGCCGCCGTCGGTGAGGCTGTAGGTGGAGCCGGACAGCGTGGTGCCGAGGGTGACCTTGCCCGAGTACTCGCTGGTGCCGGTCCCGGTGTCGATGGCCTCGTACGAGTAGAGCTCGGCCCCGGTGGCGGCGTCGGTGATGACATGGCGCTCGCTGGGGGTGCCGTCCTTCTGGGTCCCCTTGACGACGGCCTCGTACGCCAGGACGGGTGTGCCGCTCGCGGCCCAGACGACCTTGCGGGCGCCGGCGGGCGCGGCCTTGAGCGAGACGCCCGAGGTGGCCACGGATATCCGGGCCCCGGTGCTCTTGGTGACGCCCTTCAGGGCGCCGTCCTTCTTGGCGTGGACGACGAGGTCGCCGCCGAGGACCGGCAGGCCGTCGTAGGTGCGCTCGTAACGGGTGTGGACGGTGCCGTCCACGTCCTTGATGACATCGCGTACGACCAGCGCCTCCTTGGCGCCGAGCCCTATCTGCCGGGCGGCGGCGGGCGCGGCGGCCTGGGCGGCCTGGAGTGCGTCGGCGCGCTCGGCCACACCGAGCACGCGGGCGCTCGCGCCCGCCTCGCGGTCGGCGGCTCCGGCACTGGTGCCCGACTGGACGCCTACGACGACCATGGCGGCGGTGGCGGCAAGTGCGGCGGCACGCAGGGAGTTTCTCACTGAGGGGTCTCCTTCACTCGATCCGTTGCGCGGTGGGGGTGCGCGGTGGGGGGTGGTGCGAGTGGGTGGTGCCCGTGCGGGTGATGTCTGTTCGGGTGCTGCCCGCACGGGTGGTGGTGGCAGGTGCGTGGGGCGCATCTGCGTGTGGTGCGTGGGGGGAGCGTGCCAGCCGATGACCAGTTTTTGACAGGGTACCGACAAGTATTTGACTGGAATGTGTCCGTCAGGGGGTGCGGCGTGTCCGGTAAGCGATGCGATGTGCCCTCTGGGCGGCGCCGGTTGGGGACGTGGGCGCGGGCACGCCGAAGCCCCCGGCGCGGGGTGCGCCGGGGGCTTCGGAGGTCCGGGCGGGGGCTGTGGGATCAGGCCCCGGGGCCGGTGGTGCCGCCGGTTGCGGTGTCGGTGCCGGTGTCAGCGACGGGGGCTCGGGACTCAGACGTTGACGCCGAAGTCCTGGGCGATGCCGACCAGGCCCGAGGCGTACCCCTGGCCGACCGCGCGGAACTTCCACTCCGCGCCGTTGCGGTACAGCTCGCCGAAGACCATCGCGGTCTCGGTGGCGGCGTCCTCGCTCAGGTCGTAGCGGGCGATCTCGGCGCCGCCGGCCTGGTTGATGATGCGGATGAAGGCGTTGCGCACCTGGCCGAAGTTCTGCGAGCGGTTCTCCGCGTCGTAGATGGAGACCGGGAAGACGATCTTGTCGACGTCGGCGGGGAGGCCCGCCAGGTTGACGTTGATCTGCTCGTCGTCGCCCTCGCCCTGGCCCGTGACGTTGTCGCCGGTGTGGACGATCGTCTGGTCCGGGGTCGACTTGTTGTTGAAGAAGACGAAGTGGGCGTCCGAGTAGACCTTGCCCGCCGGGTTGACCGCGATCGCGGAGGCGTCGAGGTCGAAGTCGGTGCCGGTGGTGGTGCGGACGTCCCATCCGAGGCCCACCGTGACGGCGGTCAGGCCGGGGGCCTCCTTGGTGAGCGAGACGTTGCCGCCCTTGGACAGGCTTACAGCCATGGGATGGTCCCCTTCGTCGTGATGTGCGGGCTACGGCCGTTCCCGAAGCTACCGTCACCCCTCATAACGTCGGCAGGGGAGCCCGGGTTCCAGTTCGCTTTACTTTCTTTGCGTTGCCCGGCGGGGGCGGCGTACGCACAAGGGTGTACGCAAAAGCGGGTGACGCCGTCCGCCCGGCAGGGGACCATGGAGCTCATGTCCGGGCCCTACTTCATCCGCGGCTCCGTCTCCCTGCCGGAGGCCGAGCTCATGTGGCGTTTCTCGCGGTCCTCCGGGCCCGGCGGGCAGCACGTCAACACCAGCGACTCGCAGGTGGAGCTCCGGTTCGACCTGGCGCGTACGGAGGCGCTGCCCGAGGTGTGGAAGGCGCGGGCGCTCACGCGTCTGGCGTCGCGGCTGGTGGACGGGGTCGTGTCGGTACGGGCCTCCGAGCACCGGTCGCAGTGGCGCAACCGGGAGACGGCGGCGGTGCGCCTCGCGGCGCTGCTGGCGGAGGCGACCGCGCCGCCGCCGAAGCCGCGGCGGGCCACGCGGGTGCCGCGGGGGATCAACGAGCGCCGGCTCCGTGAGAAGAAGGCGCGGGGGGAGACGAAGCGGGGCCGTACGGGCCGCGACTGGTAGCCCCGCGGGGGCTGCGCCCCTTTGTGCCCGGCCTTCGTCTGCGGCTGAGTGGTGGGTTGCTCGCGCAGTTCCCCGCGCCCCTGGGTATTTAGGGGCGCGGGGAACTGCGCGACCAGCCACCCACGGTCCGCAGCCGAAGAGCTCCCTCGGAGAGTTTCGGGAAGGGGCGGGGTGGGGGAATCACCCCAGTTGCCGGTACCGGCCCCGGAAGTACGTCAGCGGTCCCCCCTCCGCGCTGGGCAGCTCCACCCCCAGCACCCGGGCGATCACCAGGGTGTGATCCCCCGCCTCCACCCGCTGCTCCGTGCGGCACTCCAGCGTGGACAGCGCCCCGCCCACCAGCGGCGCGCCGCTCACCGGGCCCCTCTTGTAGGGGATGTCGTCGAACAGCAGGCGGTCGCTGATGCGGCCCTTCATCGCGAAGCGGCCCGCGATGTGGCGCTGGCTCTCCGAGAGGACCGAGACCGCCCAGAGGGGCTGCTCGGCGAGCAGATCGTCCATGCGGGAGCCGTTGCGTACGCTCACCAGGATCAGGGGTGGGTCGATGGAGACGGACAGGAACGCCGTGGCCGTCATCCCGACGTCCTCGCCGCGCGGGCCGGCGTCCTCGTCGTGGGCGGTCACCAGCACCACCCCACCGGCCAGCCGGGACATCGCGGCGCGGAATTCGTCATTGCTCACCCCCTCAGCATGGGGGTTCTGCGACGGCAGGGTCGGGAGAGCTCGGAGAACGTCTGTCTGCAACACGTACAGAACGCTAGTCTCCGGGTCAACGCCGTACATCGGGCCCTGGGACCAGAAAGGTCCTAGGACCGGGTGGGGGAGGGGCGGGGGACCACAAATCCCCCACCGGGAACCCGTCGCGGCCCCGTCGAGCCCGTCCGTCCCTTCCCGCCGCACTGCAAACCGCAGCCCCCCTGTCACCCCCGCCCCGCCCCAGAAAACCGGCATTAACGCCTGTTTGCATTCCGGAATTTCGCGGAGCGCTCCCACCCTCTCAAGCGCCTTTGTCGTCACCTGGTGTGACTTGAGTCACAGAGCGCAGTAATTGTTGACCCTGTGTACCGAGTGAGCAGCTCGCTGTGATTCAGTGACGGGGACGCTGCACGAAAAGCACCCACGGGGAAGCCGGAAGCCGGGCCGGAAGCCGGAGAAGAAGCACGCCGAATCAGGATCCTGGAGTTGCTGTCGAGGTCTCGGGGAGAGCGAGCAATGGAGACCGAGTCGGAGCCGTACGTCCGTCTTGCGACCCTGCGGCAGCTGCATCAGGTGGTCACCGACCTGAACACGGCCCGCAGCCTGGCGGACACGCTGCAGACCGTCGCCGACGGCGTCATCGCCGGGCTCGGCTACGAGCTGGCCTGCGTCAATCTCGTACGCCCCGACGGGGATCTGGTCGTCGCCGCTTTCGCGGGCAATGCCGCCGCCGAGGCTCTGATCACCGGGCGCGTCGGCTCGCGCGCGTCCTGGGAGCGCCGGCTCACCATGGGCGAGGGCTGGGGCGACCTGCGGTTCATCCCGCACACCGAGGGCTGGGTGCTCCTGGAGGACGACGTCCCGCAGTGGTACACCGAGGGGCCCGAGCCGCGCTTCGAGGACGAGTGGCACCCCCAGGACCGGCTCTACGCGCCGATGTACGCCTCGGGCGGCGGGCGGGAGCTGCTCGGCGTCATTTCCGTCGACAAGCCGCGCAACGGGCGGCGCCCCGGCGCGTGGGGGCGCGAAGCGCTCCAGATGTACGCCTCGCAGTCCGCCATTGCGATCAGCAACGCCCGGCTTCGCGCAAACATGCAGCGCGCGCTCGTCCGCCTGGAGCGGGAGCAGCAGGCGCTGCGGGCCAGCGAGGAGAGCTTTCGGCAGGCCTTCGAGTACGCGCCGTCCGGGATGGCCATCGCCGAGATGGGCGGTGACCAGCACGGACGTCTGCTGCGGACCAACGACGCGCTCTGCCGGCTGCTCGGCAGGCCCGCCGCCGTCATGCGCCGCTACTCCTTCGCCGACCTCGTCCACCCCGAGGACATCGGCCTCCTGCTGCGCACCTCCGCCGAGGGCGGCCGCGCCGAGCTGCGGCTGGGGCGCCGGGACGGCTCGTACGTATGGGTGTCGCTGCGCAACTCCGTGGTCGCCGATACCGCCGACGGTCCCCGTTTTCTGCTCACTCACGTCGAGGACATAGAGGAGCGCAAGCGGCACGAGCTCCAGCTCGCCCATCGCGCCTCGCACGACTCGCTCACCGGGCTGCCCAACAGCGCCGAGCTGCGCGCCCGGCTCTCGGCCCGGCTCTGTCAGCGGCCGTACGCGGTGGGCCCGGCGAGCGCCGTGGAGGCACTGGACGCGGCGTACGGCGGGGCGCACGACGGGCGCGGCGAGACCCCGGGGCACGCGGTCTGCGCCCCCGGCGGCTTCGACTTCGACCCGGTGCCGGGCGGCGGTCCCTTCGACCACCACGTGCACATGGTCGCCCCCGAGGGTGATGTCGACGACGGCACCAAGGGCCTCGCGGTCCTCTTCTGCGACCTCGACGGCTTCAAGTCGATCAACGACCGGTTCGGCCACAACACCGGCGACGCCGTCCTCATCGAGGTCGCGCGCCGGCTCACCACCGGCGTGCGCGACGGCGACACGGTGGCCCGGCTCGGCGGCGACGAGTTCGTCGTCCTCGCCGACGGCCTCGGCGCGGCCGACGCGGCCGACCTCGCGGTCCGGCTGCGCAACGCGATCATCCCGCCGATCCGGGTGGACGGGCGCGCGGTCCGGGTGGGCGCGAGTTTCGGCATCGGCTGGGCCAGCTGCGGGATGTCCGTGGAAGAGGTGCTGCGCTCCGCCGACCAGCGCATGTACATCGAGAAGCGGTCGCGCGCGAAGGTCCACCGGCGCGCCGGTTAGCCGCCGGTGCGTCGGGCGGGCGACCGAGGTCGCGGCCATGGTGTCGGCCGTTCGGGGTAGGCTCGGCCGGTCGGCGACGGCTGGCGAACAGTGAGGAGTGACCCCGGATGACGCCCGGCAACAACGGCGCGAGCACGCCCGAGGACGACGATCCGTTCGGCTATCTGTACGAGGACGGGCAGGCCTCCGGCGCCACCCCGCCCCGCTCCGGCGGTTACGGCTACGGCTACCCGGGCCCGGCGGCCCCGCAGCAGCCCGGCGTGCCCAGAACCTCGTACAACCAGGTGCGGACGGTCGGGGAGCGCCAGTACGGGCAGGTCCCGCAGCAGCAGTACGGGCAGCCCCCTCAGCAGTACGGCCAGCCGCAGCAGCAGTACGGCCAGCCCACCGCCCAGTACGCGGCGCCCGAGACCTACGGCGGCGCCCCGAACCGTCCCGGCCCCCCGGCCGACGGCGGCGGTGGGCGCGGCGGCCGTGGCCCCAACACCAAGGGTCTGCTGATCGGCGCGGTCGCGGTGGTCGCGGCGGTCGTCATCGGCATCGGTGTGGCGCTCGCCACCAACGGCGACGGCAAGAAGGACGACGACGCGGCCAAGCCGACGGGCGGCGCCTCCCAGGGCGCCTCGCAGCAGCCGTCCCACAAGCCCTCCGACCCGGCGTCCCCTCCGGCGCAGGAGCTCCCCAAGCAGGACGCGGCGACGCTGAAGCTCGGCGGGGGCGCGGTGCTGGCCAAGGACGTCAAGGGGGCGCAGGGGACGGACGGGGCGTACGTCAACGGGTTCAACCAGATCGGGGCCTCGCTGACGTGGCAGGCGGATCTGCCGTCGGCCGGCGGCTACTACCTGTATCTGCGGTACGCCACCCCGGCGAAGGAAGCCAACGCCACGGTCACGGTCAACGGCAAGCCCAACGCGCAGCCGGTCCGGCTGGGGAACTTCATAGGGTCCTCCGACCCCAACCTGGAGAAGAACTGGCAGACCACCTGGACCCAGGTCACGCTCAAGCAGGGGCAGAACACCATCAAGTTCTCCTGTGAGCAGGGGAACCAGTGCGACGCGGTGTTCGACTGGGTCGAGATCAGCAAGACGAAGAAGTCCTACTAGGCGCGTCTTTGGCCGCCGGCCGTGGGTGGCGGTCGCGCAGTTCCCCGCGCCCCTGGGTGGTCAGGGGCGCCGGGAACTGCGCGCTCAGCCACAGACGACCCGCAGCCGAGGCACTCAGTCCCCCAGCGCGGTCACCCGGACCCCGGTGAGCAGTTCCTCGTACGCCTCCCCGTCGTACTCCCCCGCCACCGGCGCCAGCACCGTCGCCGTCGACAGGGCCACTGCCCGCCGCAGCCGGTCCGGCCACGGCAGGCCCTCCACCAGGGACGACAGGAGGGCCGCCACCGCCGAGTCGCCCGCGCCCGTGGGGTTGCCGCGGACCGGGGCCGGTGGGGCCGCCTGCCAGGTGCCGTCCGGGGTGATCGCCAGCAGGCCCTCGGGGCCCAGCGAGGCCACCACGCTGTGCGCGCCCCGGCGGCGGGCGTCGCGGGCCGCGCGCAGGGGCTCGCGGGAGCCGGTGAGCCGGGCCAGCTCGTCCGCGTTGGGTTTGATCAGGTCGGGGCGGGCCGCGAGGCCGCGCCGCAGGGGCTCGCCGCTGGTGTCCAGGAGGACGGGGACGTCTGCCGCGCGGGCCCGGCGTACCAGGTCCGCGTAGGCGCCCACCGGCACGCCGGGCGGCAGGCTGCCGCAGAGCGCCACCGCGTCCGCCTCGCGCAGCAGCGGCTCGTACGCGGCCAGGAACGCCTCCCACTCGGCGGCCGTGATCTGCGGGCCGGGCTCGTTGAGCTGGGTGGTGTCGCCGGTGGCCGTGTCCACGACCGCGATCGTGCGGCGGGTGTCGCCGCAGACCGGGACCAGCGCGTCGACGGGCGCCAGCGGGGCGAGCAGTTCGCGCAGGTGCGCGCCGGTGCGGCCGCCCGCGAAGCCCGTGACCACGCAGCGGTGGCCGAGCGCGGCCAGCACCCTGGCCACGTTGAGGCCCTTGCCGCCGGGGCGCTCGGTGACCTGCTCCACCCGGTGGGCGGCGTGCGGGACGAGCGCGGGGACCCGGTAGGTGATGTCGAGTGCCGTGTTCAGCGTGACGGTCAGGATCACGGGGCGATCATGCCAAACGGACGGTGGCCGGCCCAGACCCCACAGCCCCGGAATCCGGCCACCGTCCCGTCACAAGGGCGCCGTCAGGGCGCCGTGGGCTCAGGCCCGCCCGGGCGCCACGATCCACTCGCCCCGGCGCATCACGCCCTTGAGCACGAACGCCTCGTCCAGGACCACCAGGTCCGCGTCCTTGCCCGGCTCCAGCGAGCCGACCCTGTCGTACACGCCGAGCAGCCGCGCCGGGTTGGCGCTGAGCGCGCGCACCGCGTCCTCGACCGGCAGGCCGTCGACGGTCACCGCGCGCCGCAGCGCGCGGTCCAGGGTGAGGGTCGAGCCCGCGATCGAGCCGCCCTCGACGAGCCGGGCGACGCCCTCCTTGACCTCGACCTCCAGCGGGCCGAGGTGGTAGAGCCCGTCCCCGAAGCCGGCCGCGTCCATGGCGTCCGTGATGAAGGCGACGCGGCCCGCGCCCTTGTGGTGGAAGGCGAGTTCGAGCGAGGCGGGGTGCAGGTGCGTGCCGTCGTTGATCAGCTCCACGGTGATCCGCTCGTCCTCCAGGAGGGCGGCGATCGGGCCGGGCTCGCGGTGGCCGAGCGCGGGCATCGCGTTGTAGAGGTGGGTGGCGACGGTGGCGCCCGCGTCGATCGCCTCGACGGTCTGCTCGTAGCTGGCGTCGGTGTGCCCGATGGCGGCGATCACCCCGTGCTCGGCGAGCAGCCGTACGGAGTCCAGGCCGCCGGGGAGCTCGGTGGCGAGCGTGAACATCTTGGCGGTGCCCCGGGCCGCGTCCATCAGCTTGCGGACCTCGGCCGGGTCCGGGTGGCGCAGCAGGTCCTCGCTGTGGGCGCCCTTGCGGCACGGCGAGATGAACGGGCCCTCGAAGTGGACGCCCGCCAGGTCGCCCTGCTCGACCAGCTCGGAGAGCAGCCCGGCGCGCTGGGCCAGGAAGTCCATCTCGCCGGTGACGGTGGAGGCGACCATGGTGGTGGTGCCGTGCAGCCGGTGGGTGTGGACGCCCTTCAGGACGTCCTCGACCGTGCCGTTGCTGAAGGAGGCGCCGCCGCCGCCGTGGACGTGCATGTCGACGAAGCCGGGCACGACCCAGTGGCCGGTGAGGTCGACGCGCTCGGCGCTCTCGGGTGCGCTCCTGGCGATCCGCGCGCCCTCGACGATCACGCGTCCGTTCTCGACGACGCCGGTCGGCAGCACGACGCGGGCGCCGGAGAGGACCTTGACTGCGGCCATCAGGCGGTTACCTCCGTGGAGTGGATGGGGCCGGCGTCGGTGCCGGGAGGGGTGTCGGGGCCGGCGCCGGGGGCGGTCTCCAGCAGGTCCCAGGCGAGCAGTCCCGCGCCCAGGCAGCCCGCCGTGTCGCCGAGGGCCGCCGGGACGATCGCGGGCAGCTTCTGGAACGTGACCCGCTCCTGGACGGCCGCCCGCAGCGGTACGAACAAGGTTTCCCCGGCTTCGGCGAGTCCGCCACCGATGATCAGCGTGCGGGGGTCGAGCAGGGTGAGCGCGGTGACCAGGCCGTCGGCGAGCGCGTCCACCGCGTTCTGCCACACGGCGGTCGCCGCCGGGTCGCCGGACTCGACGGCCTTGGCGCAGTCGGCCGCGTCCGCGTCCGGGTCGCCGCTCGCCTCGGCCCACGCCTGGGTGACGGCGGAGGCGGAGGCCAGCCGCTCCAGACAGCCGCGCTGGCCGCAGCCGCAGGGGATGCCGCCGGGGCGCACCACGATGTGGCCGATCTCGCCCGCGTAGCCGTGGGCGCCCGGCTCGATGCGGCCGTCGATGCCGATGGCCCCGGCGATGCCGGTGCCCAGCGGGATGAACAGGAAGCGGTCGGCGCCCCGGCCGGCGCCGATCCGGCCCTCGGCGAGGCCGCCGGTGCGCACGTCGTGGCCGAGGGCGACGGGCACGCCGTCGAGGCGCTCGCTCAGCAGCCGCCGCATGGGGACGTCACGCCAGCCCAGGTTGGCCGCGTAGACGGCGATCCCGTTCTCGGCGTCGACGATGCCGGGCACGGCGACTCCGGCCGCCAGCGCGCTCTCGCCCAGGTGCTCCTCGCCGTACGTCCGCAGCTCGGCGGCGAAGTCGAGGATGGTCGCGACGACGGCCTCGGGGCCGCGCTCGCGGCCGGTGGGCCTGCGCGCCTCGTACAGCAGGCCGCCGTCCACCCCGATGAGGGCGGCTTTCATCCCGGTGCCGCCCACATCCAGGGCGATGACGTGTCTCACGGGGGACAGTCTCGCGCGTTCACCCATGAAAGGTCTAGTCCACTCACCGGGTGGCGGGTAAGCGTTTTCCCAAGTGCCGCCCGGATTACGGCCGTACGGGTGGGGTGGCGGCGGCAGAAGTTGCGGAAGTGATACCCAAGTGGTGTAGACCTCAGCCCCGGCTTCGGGGGAAGATCGCAGCTCATGTAGACAGGACGTTGCGAACAGGACGTTCACGGGGGACCGACTGGCGAACAACGAGGGTGGGACAGGGCACGTGCAGCGGCGCTTCATCGGTCTGACGGCGGCGGTCGTCGCACTCGGCATGGCAGCGGGCCTCTCCGGCTGCGGCAGCGACGGCGGCTCGGGCAGTGTCACCCTCAAGCTGGTCGCCGCCGACTACGACATCGCGGGCGGCAGCAGCACCAAGGCGTACTGGCACGACGTCGTGGGTGACTTCGAGAAGAAGAACCCCGGCATCAAGGTCGAGGTCACGGTCCTGTCGTGGGACGTCGTCGACGCCAAGGTCGCGGAGATGGTGAAGGCGGGCAAGGCCCCCGACATCGCGCAGATCGGCGCGTACTCCGACTACGCCGCCGACGGCAAGCTCTACTCCGTCGACCAGCTGCTCTCCATCCCCGTCCAGGCGAACTTCCTGGCGCCGCTGGCGGACGCGGGCGAGATGAAGCGCGTCCAGTACGGCATCCCGTTCGTGGCCTCCACCCGGCTGCTCTTCTACAACCAGACGCTCTTCGACAAGGCGCACATCAAGCCGCCGCAGACCTGGGCGCAGCTGGCGGCCGACGCCAAGGCGCTCAAGGCCAAGGGGGTCAAGACCCCCTTCGCGCTGCCGCTGGGCAGCGAGGAGGCCCAGGCCGAGACGATGATGTGGATGCTCAGCGGGGGCGGCGGTTACGTCAACCAGATCTCCGGCTACGACATCGACTCGCCGGAGAACGTCAAGACGTTCAACTGGCTGAAGAAGAACCTGGTCGAGGAGGGCCTGACCGGCCCCGTCGCCCCGGCGAAGCTGAACCGCCAGACGGCCTTCGACGCGTTCGCCAAGGGCGAGGTCGGCATGCTCAACGGGCACCCCTCGCTGATGGAGCAGGCCCGCAAGAAGGGCGTCAAGTACGGGATGGTCCCGCTGCCCGGCGCCGAGGGCAAGGCCAAGTCGTCGATGGGCGTGGCCGACTGGATCATGGGGTTCAAGCAGAACGGCCACCGCGAGCAGATCGGGAAGTTCCTGGACTTCGCGTTCAACGACGAGAACGTGCTGGCGTTCGCGGACAAGTACGACCTGCTGCCCGCGACCCGTACGGCGTCCCAGACGATGCAGAACGACGGCAAGCACCCGGAGCTCAAGGAGTTCCTGGCCGCGCTGCCGACGTCGGAGCTGCCGCCGGTCGGCAAGACGTCCTGGCCGAAGGTGAGCGAGACGGTCAAGAAGCGGATCGGTGCGGCGGTGGGGGTGGACGGGGACCCGCGGTCGGTGCTTGAGGGGATCGCGAAGGTGGCTACTGAGGCGGAGAACGCGGAGTAGTTGGCCCGGCCTTTGTCTGCGGGTGAGTGGTGGGCTGGTCGCGCAGTTCCCCGCGCCCCTGTTTGTGCCCGGCCTTTGTCTGCGGGTGAGTGGTGGGCTGGTCGCGCAGTTCCCCGCGCCCCTGATCGGCCCGGTCTTTGTCTGCGGGCCGTATGTGGCTGGTCGCGCAGTTCCCCGCGCCCCTTCTTGCGCCCGGTCTTCGTCTGCGGGTCGTGGCCTCTTCTCGCGCAGTTCCCCGCGCCCCTTCTTGCGCCCGGTCTTCGTCTGCGGGTCGTGGCCTCTTCTCGCGCAGTTCCCCGCGCCCCTAAATGCCAGGTGGCTGAGCTGGGATCTCCGGCTGCGGCCGACCCCCTAGGGGCGCGGGGAACTGCGCGAGAAGCGGGCACGGTCCGCAGACGAACGAGGGCTTTCAGGGGCGCGGGGAACTGCGCGAGCAACCCGGCACCGGCCTGCGGACGAAGATCGGGCGCCAGGATGCGGGGCGGGCGGATACGTTGGGTTGTATGACTGAGCAGGACGACGGGCTCGGGGAGCGGGCGAGGGCCGTGTTGGCCATCGAGCGGCGGTCCTGGGCCGGCCCCGGGGCCAAGGAACGGGCCGTACGCGAGCAGCTGGGAATCTCGCCCACGCACTACTACCAGCTCCTCAACGCCCTCCTCGACGACGAGCGCGCCCTGGCCCACGACCCCGTCACGGTGAACCGCCTGCGCCGGATACGCGAGGCGCAGCGCGAGCGCCGGGGATGATCCGGACCGGGGGCGACCCCGGCATGGCTGTGATCCCGTCCGCGCCGTTAGGGTCGTGGCATGGGCAGCCAACCGCATCCCTTGCCGACTCCTGACACCTCCGCCGGGCGTGAGGCCCTGGCCGCGCTCCTGGCCGCGCCCGAGCGGGCCGTGATCGCCCTCGACTTCGACGGCACGCTGGCCGAGATCGTCCCCGACCCCGAGCAGGCCCGAGCGCACCCCGGCGCGGTGCCCGCGCTCGCGGCGCTCGCCCCCAAGGTCGCCTCGGTGGCCGTGATCACCGGGCGGCCGGCGGGCGTGGCCGTACGGTACGGGGGCTTCGCGGGCGTTCCCGGCCTGGAGCACCTGGTGGTGCTGGGCCACTACGGCGCCGAGCGCTGGGACGCGGTGACCGGGACGGTCCACGCGCCCGCGCCGCACCCCGGGGTGACCGCCGCCCGGGCCGAGCTGCCCGGGGTGCTCGACGCGCACGGGGCCTGGCGGGGCACCTGGATCGAGGAGAAGGGGCAGGCGGTCGCGGTGCACACGCGGCGCGCCACGGATCCGCAGGCCGCGTACGCCGCCCTGCACGACCCCCTCGCGGCTCTGGCCACCCGCCACGGGCTGATCCTGGAGCCCGGCCGGCTGGTGCTGGAGCTGCGGCCGCCGGGGATGGACAAGGGGGTGGCTCTGGCGGAGTACCTGCGGGAGGTGGGGGCCGGGGCGGTCCTGTACGCCGGGGACGACCTGGGTGATCTTCCCGCGTTCGCGGCCGTGGAGAAGCTCCGGTCGGGCGGGGTGCCGGGGTTGTTGGTGTGCAGTGGGTCGGCGGAGGTGCCGGAGGTCGCGGAGCGGGCGGATCTGCTGGTGCCGGGGCCGGCGGCGGTGGTCCAGTTCCTCTCGGCGCTGGCCGAGGCGCTTTAGCCCCTGGCGGCCGGATGTTCGTCTGCGGACCGTAGGTAGCTGGTCGCGCGGTTCCCCGCGCCCCTAAATGCCCAGGGGCGCGGGGAACTGCGCGAGCAACCCAGCACGGTCCGCAGCCGAAAGGTCCCTCGGAGAGTTTCGGGAAGGGGCGGGGTGGGGGAAATCAGCGTCGTAGCGCGGACAACTGGTCCAGGAACCAGCGCTGGGGCGGGAGCGCCGTCGCCGCCGCAGCCAGCCGCTTCGTGCGGGCCGTACGTTCCTCCGGCGCCATCGACAGCGCCTCGTGCAGCGCCGCCGCCGTCCCGGACACGTCGTACGGGTTCACCCCCACCGCGTCCTCCCCCAGCTCCTCCCACGCCCCGGCCTCCCGCGACAGGACCAGCGCGCACCCCTCGTCCGAGACGACCGGGACCTCCTTGGCCACCAGGTTCATCCCGTCCCGGATCGGGTTCACCAGCGCCACGTCCGCCAGCCGGTACGCCGCGAGCGACCGAGCGAAGTCGTCCTTGACGTGGAGGACCACCGGGGTCCAACCCGGCGTCCCGTACGTGGAGTTGATGGACGCGGCCAGCCGCGACACCTCCTCCGTGTACGACCGGTACACCGCCAGGTCCTGCCGCGACGGATACGCGAAGGCGACGTGCACCACCCGCTCGCGCCACTCGGGCCGCTCCTGAAGGAGCTGCCGGTAGGCCAGCAGCCCCCGCACGATGTTCTTCGACAGCTCCGTGCGGTCGACCCGCACGATCGTGCGGCGGCCCGCGCCGATCTCCTCGCGCAGGGACGCCATCCGCTCCTCGACGTCCGCCTCGTGCGAGCGGGCCCGCAGGAACTCCGCGTCGGCGCCGAGCCCGTGCACCCCGACCCGGGTGGTGCCGGTCCCGCCGACCACCTCCTCGCAGCAGCGCGTGAACGCGTCCGCCCAGCGGTGGGTCAGGAAGCCGAGCCGGTCCGCGCCGAGCATCCCCCGCAGCAGCTGGGCGGCCACGTCGTCCGGGAGCATCCGGAAGTACTCCGGCGGCGCCCACGGGGTGTGCGAGAAGTGGCCGATCCGCAGGTCGGGGCGGAGCTCCCGGAGCATGCCGGGCACCAGCGTCAGGTGGTAGTCCTGGACCACCACGGCCGCCCCGTCCGCCGCCTCGTCCGCCAGCGCCTGGGCGAACGCCCGGTTGTACGCCTCGTACGCACCCCACTGGCGGCGGAACTCCGCGTCGAAGACCGGCTCCAGCGGGGTCTGGTACAGCATGTGGTGGACGAACCAGAGCACCGAGTTCGCGATGCCGTTGTACGCGTCGGCGTGCACGGCGGCGTCGATGTCGAGCATCCGTACGCCCGGCTCGCCCACCCCGCGCCGCACGGCCTCCCGGTCGCCGTCGCCGAGCGCGGAGCACACCCACAGGGTGTCCGCCTCGGCGCCGATGGCGCTCAGGCCGGAGACCAGCCCGCCCCCGCCGCGCCGGGGCGTGAGTGTCCCGTCGGGGTCGAGGGCGTAGGAGACCGGGCCGCGGTTGGAGGCGACGAGGATGTGGGCAGCGCGCGCGGAGACCATGGAGACGAACCTAGCCCGAAGCGGAATGCCTCAAACGTGCGAACGGCGGCACGGACCTCTGATGCTCACGCCCGGTTACGCCGCGCGATGCACCGCGTACTCCGAGATTTCCCTCATCGGCGGCCGCTCCTCGGTGTCGACCTCGTAGGTGCGCGGGACGAAGCCCTGCTCGCCGCGCTCGAACTGGGTCAGCGCGGGGCGCACCAAGTGGGCCCGGGAGAGCCGCAGTTGGGCGGTGCGGTAGATCGCCGCCGCCATCCGGCCGAGCGCCTGGCCGTCCTGGTGGCGGTGTTTGCGTACGCCGACGTCCACCTGGGCCAGCGCGTCCAGGCCCACCGTGTGCAGCGCGTCGACGAGCAGCCCCAGCTCCACTCCGTAGCCGACCGGGAACGGCAGCCGCTCCAGGAGGGAGCGCCGGGCCGCGTACTCGCCGCCCAGCGGCTGGACGAAACCGGCGAGGCGCGGCCAGTGCAGATTGAGCAGCGGCCGGGCCACGAGTTCGGTGACGCGACCGCCCTGACCTGGGGAGTCGCCGAAGGGGCGGTCGTACATCGCCTTGACGAAGTCCACCTCGGGGTCGGTCAGGAGCGGGCCGACGATGCCGGAGACGAAGCCGGGATCGAAGTCCTTCAGGTCCGCGTCGACGAAGCAGACGACGTCACCCGTGGTGACCAGCAGCGAGCGCCACAGGACCTCGCCCTTGCCGGGCAGCGCGGGTATCCGGGGCAGGATCGCGTCCCGGTGCACCACCCGGGCGCCCGCGCGGGCCGCGACCTCGGCCGTACGGTCGGTGGAGCCGGAGTCGACCACCACCAGCTCGTCCACCAGCGGCACCGCGGCGGTCATCAGCTCGCGCCGGATGGCGGTCACGATCTGCCCGACCGTGGCCTCCTCGTTCAGCGCCGGCAGCACCACGCTGACGGTGGTGCCGGTGCGGCGCTTGGCGGCCGTGATCGCGTCCAGCGGGCGGTCGGCCGCCGACCAGGAACGCCTGCTCAGCCAGCGTTCCACCTCTTCCAGCACGATCGGTGACCCCTCTGTGAGTGACGGTGTGGCCGCCGCGTGTGATCCATCTCGCGGTTCGGACGACTATCTCAACCGTCCGGGCCTTCGGTTACAGTCTTGAACAACGCGGACGGCCGTCGCATGTCGGGGTCGTCGCGCGAACAAATGCCCGGGTCCTGGACCCGGTGCCACAGCGCTCATCCAGAGGGACTGAGGGAACGGCCCGTTGAAGTCCCGGCAACCCTCCTGCCGACCGCGAGGTCACGGTGGGGAAGGTGCCAATTCCGTCTCATGGCGAAATGCGCCATGGGGAAGATGAGGAGAAAGGGCCTCGCCATCATGGCTGTGCAGACCGTTGAGAACGCCACCGACGCCACCACCACGAATGCCGCCGACGCCGTGGACCTCGGTCCCGCCGCCGCGCTTTCCTGCCGGGAATGCGGGGAGCGGTTCGAGCTCGGCCCCGTCTTCGCCTGTGCCCTGTGTTTCGGTCCGCTCGAAGTCGCGTACGACCTTCCCACGGGTGACCCCGAGGCGCTCCGCAAGCGGATCGAAGCGGGCCCGAACAGCATCTGGCGCTATGCGCCCCTGCTGCCTGTTCCGGCCAATGTGGCTGAAAAGCCCAACCTGAATCCGGGATTCACCAAGCTCGTCAAGGCCGACAATCTCGCCCGTGAACTGGGCGTCACCGGCGGCCTGTACGTGAAGGACGACTCCGGCAACCCGACGCACTCCTTCAAGGACCGCGTCGTAGCCATCGCCGTCGAGGCCGCCCGCGCCTTCGGCTTCACCACGCTCTCCTGCTCCTCCACCGGTAACCTCGCGGGCGCCGTCGGCGCGGCCGCCGCCCGGGCGGGGCTGCGCTCCTGCGTCTTCATCCCGCACGACCTGGAGCAGGGCAAGGTCGTCATGGCCGCGGTGTACGGCGGCGAGCTCGTCGGCATCGAGGGCAACTACGACGACGTCAACCGCTTCTGCTCGGAGCTCATCGGCGACCCGCTCGGCGAGGGCTGGGGCTTCGTGAACGTCAATCTGCGCCCGTACTACGGCGAGGGCTCCAAGACGCTGGCGTACGAGATCTGCGAGCAGCTCGGCTGGCGGCTGCCCGACCAGATCGTCATCCCGATCGCCTCCGGCTCCCAGCTCACGAAGATCGACAAGGGGCTGCAGGAGCTGATCAGGCTGGGCCTGGTCGAGGACAAGCCGTACAAGATCTTCGGCGCCCAGGCGGAGGGGTGCTCTCCGGTCTCCACCGCCTTCAAGGCGGGCCACGACGTCGTACGGCCGCAGAAGCCGGACACCATCGCCAAGTCGCTGGCCATCGGCAACCCGGCGGACGGCCCGTACGTCCTGGACATCGCCCGGCGCACCGGCGGCGCGGTGGAGGACGTGAACGACGAGCAGGTCGTCGACGCGATCAAGCTGCTCGCCCGGACCGAGGGCATCTTCGCCGAGACCGCGGGCGGCGTCACGGTCGGCGTCACACAGAAGCTCATCGAGAACGGGCTGCTGGACCCGAGCCTGACTACTGTCGTCCTGAACACGGGCGACGGCCTCAAGACCCTGGACGCGGTGGCGCCGACCACCGGCCCGACCGCGACCATCCGCCCGAGCCTGGACGCGTTCCGCGACGCCGGCCTGGCCGGCTGACCCACCAGCTCCCAGACGGAAGGCAGGAAGCCCATGAGCGTCAACGTCCGCATCCCCACCATCCTCCGCACCTACACCGGCGGCAAGGCCGAGGTCGCGGCCGAGGGGGCCACCCTCGCCGAGGTCATCGCCGACCTGGAGAAGAACCACACCGGGATCGCCGCCCGGGTCCTGGACGACCAGGGCAAGCTGCGCCGCTTCGTCAACGTGTACGTCAACGACGACGACGTCCGCTTCGAGCAGGGTCTTCAGACGGCGACGCCGGACGGCGCCGGGGTCTCGATCATTCCGGCCGTCGCGGGCGGTTGCTGAACCTACGCTGCGTTACCTGAATTGCCCCCTCCGCAAGCTAAGCGGAGGGGGCAATTCAGTGTGGTTGAGCGCGGTACAGTGGGGAAGTCCCCTTCGTTGTCCATGCCACGCGCATATGAGAACGCGACGAACGGGCGTCGAGAAGCAGTCAAAGTGTTCGAGCATATTGCTCCTTAAGTGCGCTTTGCCCGGCCCGACTTGCCCCGGAATGCTGGAATAGGCGGCATTCCGCTCCTGACCCGTGCCCGGAATTCTCGTCCGATTGACCTGTTGCAGAGGGCAGTTGGGCAGATACATTCAGCCGCGGTCGACGCGTTCCGGCGCACACCCTCTCCTGTCGGAGGGTGAGGTCTGACCCGGGTCCGCGAAGTGCGGTCCCGTGCAAGGGCCAGTAATAGGGGAGTTAGGCATGGCTCAGGGCACCGTCAAGTGGTTCAACGCGGAGAAGGGGTACGGCTTCATCGCGGTCGACGGTGGTGCGGATGTTTTCGTCCACTACAGCGCGATCCAGATGGACGGGTACCGCACCCTTGAAGAAGGTCAGCGAGTCGAGTTCGAGATCTCGCAGGGCCAGAAGGGTCCGCAGGCGGACATGGTCAAGCTCGCCGTCTGATCTCGGCGCGATCGGCCACCGACGCACACAGGCCCGTGGGGCCCGCATCCTCTGTAAATGGATGCGGGCCCCACGTGTGTGTTCCGGGCCCGGCGCCCGGCCCCGCCACCGGCGCGCGGGGTGTCCGGGACCCGGCCGGGGCGACGGGGCGGCCTTGCACTCTCCTGGGCCGAGTGCTAATCATTGGGCTTAGCACTCTCCGAGTGAGAGTGACAGAACTTGGATCGGGTCAGTGAGGCCCGCGGACCTCGTGGGGCAAGGAACCACAAGGGTCGCAGGCCGTCCGTCGCGGGCACCGGCGCGGTCCACGAAGAACGCCACCCCTGTCCGGGAGGACCACTTCACATGGCCAAGATCATCGCGTTCGACGAGGAGGCACGGCGCGGTCTCGAGCGCGGGATGAACCAGCTCGCCGACGCCGTAAAGGTCACCCTTGGCCCCAAGGGCCGCAACGTCGTCCTCGAGAAGAAGTGGGGCGCCCCCACGATCACCAACGATGGTGTCTCCATCGCCAAGGAGATCGAGCTCGAGGACCCGTACGAGAAGATCGGCGCCGAGCTGGTCAAGGAAGTCGCCAAGAAGACGGACGACGTCGCCGGTGACGGTACGACCACCGCGACCGTCCTCGCCCAGGCGCTGGTGCGTGAGGGTCTGCGCAACGTGGCCGCCGGTGCCAACCCGATGGCCCTGAAGCGCGGCATCGAGAAGGCCGTCGAGGCCGTCTCCGGTGCGCTCCTGGAGCAGGCCAAGGATGTCGAGACCAAGGAGCAGATCGCTTCGACGGCCTCCATCTCCGCCGCCGACACCCAGATCGGCGAGCTCATCGCCGAGGCGATGGACAAGGTCGGCAAGGAAGGCGTCATCACGGTCGAGGAGTCCCAGACCTTCGGTCTGGAGCTCGAGCTCACCGAGGGCATGCGCTTCGACAAGGGCTACATCTCGGCGTACTTCGCGACCGACATGGAGCGCATGGAAGCCGCGCTCGACGACCCGTACATCCTGATCGTCAACTCGAAGATCGGCTCGGTCAAGGACCTGCTGCCGCTCCTCGAGAAGGTCATGCAGTCGGGCAAGCCGCTCCTGATCATCGCCGAGGACGTCGAGGGCGAGGCCCTGTCGACCCTGGTCGTGAACAAGATCCGCGGCACCTTCAAGTCCGTCGCCGTCAAGGCCCCGGGCTTCGGCGACCGCCGCAAGGCGATGCTGAACGACATCGCCATCCTCACCGGCGGCACGGTCATCTCCGAGGAGGTCGGCCTCAAGCTGGAGAACGCCGGTCTCGACCTGCTCGGCCGCGCCCGCAAGGTCGTCATCACCAAGGACGAGACCACCATCGTCGACGGTGCCGGTGACAGCGAGCAGGTCGCCGGTCGCGTGAACCAGATCCGCGCCGAGATCGAGAACTCGGACTCGGACTACGACCGCGAGAAGCTCCAGGAGCGCCTGGCGAAGCTGGCCGGGGGCGTGGCCGTCATCAAGGCCGGCGCCGCCACCGAGGTGGAGCTCAAGGAGCGCAAGCACCGCATCGAGGACGCCGTGCGCAACGCGAAGGCGGCCGTCGAGGAGGGCATCGTCGCCGGCGGTGGCGTGGCCCTGCTCCAGGCCTCCTCGGTCTTCGAGAAGCTGGACCTGTCGGGTGACGAGGCGACCGGCGCCAACGCCGTGAAGCTCGCCCTGGAGGCCCCGCTCAAGCAGATCGCCGTCAACGGTGGTCTCGAGGGTGGCGTCGTCGTCGAGAAGGTGCGCAACCTGGCCGTCGGCCACGGTCTGAACGCCGCGACCGGCGAGTACGTCGACATGATCGCCGAGGGCATCATCGACCCGGCGAAGGTCACGCGCTCCGCGCTGCAGAACGCTGCGTCGATCGCCGCGCTGTTCCTCACCACCGAGGCCGTCATCGCCGACAAGCCGGAGAAGGCCGCCGCGGCCGCTCCGGGCGGCATGCCGGGCGGTGACATGGACTTCTGATCCTTCTCGAAGGATCGGCGAGCCCGGTTGCGTACGGAGGGCGGCACCCCGCTGGGGGTGCCGCCCTTCGGCGTGCCGGCGGCGGGGCCTACGGCAGCGCCGCCCGCAGCCGGCCCTGGGTCTGCGACAGGCGGCGGTTGGCGGTGGCCGCGTCCACGTCCGCCAGCAGCATCAGGATCGCCGTCTTCACCTCGCCGTCGGCGGCCGTCAGGGCCGTCTCGATCCGGTCGTCGTCCGCCCCGGTGGCCAGCGCGACGATCCGGCGGGAGCGGGCGCGCAGCTTCTCGTTGGAGGCCCGGACGTCGACCATGAGGTTCCCGTACGTCTTGCCGAGCCGGATCATGGTGATCGTCGAGATCATGTTGAGGACGAGCTTCTGGGCGGTGCCGGACTTCAGCCGGGTGGAGCCGGTCAGCAGCTCGGGCCCCACCACCACCTCGATGCCGTGCTCGGCGGCGGCGGCGAGGGCCGAGCCCGCGTTGCAGGCCAGGCCGATCGTCAGCGCCCCGCGCGCCCGGGCGTGCTGCACGGCGCCCACCGCGTACGGGGTGCGGCCGGAGGCGGAGACGCCGACCACCGTGTCGAGCGCGGTCAGCCCGAGCGCGTCCAGGTCGGCGGCGGCCAGCTCCTTGGAGTCCTCGGCGCCCTCGACGGAGCTGGCGAGGGCCTTCGGCCCGCCCGCGATCAGCCCGACGACCTGCGCCGGGTCGGTGTTGAAGGTGGGCGGGCACTCGCTGGCGTCCAGGACGCCGAGCCGCCCGGCGGTGCCCGCGCCCGCGTACACCAGGCGCCCGCCGCGGCCCATCCGCTCGGCGGTGGCGTCGATGGCGGCGGCGATCCGCTCCAGCTGCGCGGCGACGGCCGCCGGGACGCCGGCGTCCTCGCTGTTCATCAGGCGGGCGATCTCGGCGGTCGGCAGCCGGTCGATGTCGGCGAGCTCGGGCCGGAAAGCCTCGGTGGTCAACGCGGCCAGCTGGGCGCGGAGTTCCCCGTACGTGGAAGTCATGACAGCGCTGCTCTTTCCGTACGTGTGCGAGGGCACCCGGGGTCAGCGGGTGCGCGGGCTGCGGCGGTGCGCGAGCGCCTCGTAGGAGGCGGCCAGCGCGGGGGCGGCCGTCTCGTAGGTGCGCTGGGCGACCCCGACGAACAGGCAGTCCACGACGAGGAGTTGACTCGTGCGGGACGACATCGCGGCCGGGCGCAGCTCGCTCTCGCGGGCGGTCGAGGTGGTCAGTATGTGGTCGGCGTACTGGCAGACGGGGCCGTCGGGGCGGCCGGTGATGGCGATGGTGGTGGCGCCCCGGTCGAAGGCGACGCGCAGCGGCTCGATGGCGTCGCCGGTCGAGCCGGAGTGGGTGATGGCGACCGCCGCGTCCCCCGAGCGCAGCTGCACGGCGTTGGTGACGGCGAGGTGCGGGTCGGTGTGGGCGTGCGCGATCAGGCCGATCCTGAGCAGCTTCTGGGCGAGGTCCTGGCCGACGAGCGAGGAGGCGCCCACCCCGTAGACGTCGATGCGGCGGGCCTGGGCGAGGGCGGCGACGGCGGCGCCGAGCTGGCCGGTGTCCAGGGCGGCCGCGGTGTCGGCCAGGGTCTGCTGCTCGTCGTAGGCCAGCTTGGCGACGACGTCCGCGATGGGGTCGTCGACGGCGATGTCGGCGGTGACGGCCGGGGCGCGCCCGGACTGCTGCTGGGCGGCGAGCCCGGCGAGCGCGAGGCGCAGGTCGCGGTAGCCGGGGTAGCCGAGCAGCCGGGCGGTGCGGACCACGGTGGCCTCGCTGGTGCCGGTGAGCTCGGCGAGGCCGGTGACGGTGAGGGCGGCGCAGCCGGCCGGGTCCTGCGCGACGGCCTCGGCGACCCGCTGCATCGAGCGGGTCATGGAGGGCGCGAGGGTGCGCACCTTGGCCGCGAGGGCGGCGGGGGCCGGGGGAGCCGAGGCGCCGGTGAAAATTTCCTTCACGTCATGGGTCACCCCTGAAAGGTATTTTCGTACGGAGGCCGGGTCAACTCCCTGGCCCGGCCCCGGACGGGAGGATGTGGCGGATGGGGTGACAATGGCTGCATGGACGACGTCGACCCCCTGGAGCAGTACCTGCACGCCGCCCGCGCCCTGGTGCTGGCGGACCTGGCCGCGCGCGACGTGGCCCAGGCCGATGTGGTCTCGCTGGTCGAGGACGCGGTGACGCACCGCCGCTGGTGGGTGGAGCAGTGGCCGGACGGGGTGCAGTACGTCGCCGGGCTGGTCGCGCAGGATGTGCAGGACGCGCTCCTGGAGAGGTACGGCCGCTGGCCCATCTGCCCGGTGTGCGACGCCGGGGACCCGCACGCGCTGGACGTGGAGCCCGAGCTCGGCCCCGACCCGCACTGGGTGTGCGGCAAGGCGGGCGTGACGGTGGCCCCGGTCGGCGGCCTGGGCACGGGCGCCCTCGGATGACCCTCTACATCGACCCGCCGACCTGGCCGGGCCACGGCCGCCTCTGGTCGCACCTGGTCAGCGATGTGTCGTACGAGGAGCTGCACGCCTTCGCGGCCGCCATCGGCTGCCCGCCGCGGGCGTTCGAGCGCGACCACTACGACGTGCCGTCGACGCGGTACGCGGACGCGGTGCGGGCCGGGGCGGTGGAGGTCGGGTCCAAGGAGCTGGTGCGGCGGCTGACGGGGGCGGGGCTGCGGCGGCCGAAGGGGCGCCCGGCGCCGTAGCTCGGTCCCTCGGGCTCTCAGTCCGTGAGGAGCTCCAGCTCCGTCGTCAGGTTCTCGCGGGCGCGGGCCTCCCACTCCCTGCTTCCGTACGGGGTACGGAACAGCCTGGGCAGGGCGAGGAGCTGGCGCAGGACCTGGGCGCGGCCCGCGCGGAACGCGTCGTCCGGGACGAAGGCGTACTCCTCGCGGACGGCGGCGGCGTACGCGGCGTACTCCTCCGGGTCCCCGGCGAGCACCGCGAGGTCCGCGTCGCACAGGACCTCGCCGTTGGTGTCGCCGTCGGCGGGGTCGTGGGTGACGGTGAGGCGGACGAGCCGGGCCACTTCGGCGGTGCTCCCTTCGTCCAACCCTGCCTCGGGCAGCGCCCGTTCGGCCAGCGCGGCGCTGCGCTCCTCGTTCTCCGAGCGGTCCGGCCGGTACACGGCGTCGTGGAACCAGGCGGCGAGCCGTACGAGTTCGGGGTCCTCGGCGTGTTCGGCGAGGGTGTCGATGCGGTGCAGGACGTGGGTGAGGTGGGCGGTGGTGTGGTACTTGCGGTGCGGCTCCGCCCAGCGGGTGAGGAGGTTGGTGGCGTAGGGGGTGGGGTCGGGGGTGGGGGATCGGCGGGCGGCGGTAAGGGTTGCGGCCCAGCGGACGGACAGATCGACCATGCCCCGAGCGTAATGGGCCCCCTGGTGCCCGGACCCCGTCTGCGACCCGGTGGCGGGTTGCTCGCGCAGTTCCCCGCGCCCCTGATCCGCCCGGCCTTCGTCTGCGGCTGGGTGGGTGGCTGGTCGCGCAGTTCCCCGCGCCCCTTATCGGCCCGGTCTTCGTCTGCGGCCCGGTGGCCGGTTGCTCGCGCAGTTCCCCGCGCCCCTAAAAGATCCGTGGCTGAGCGGGATTCTCCGGCTGCGGCGCACCCCCTAGGGGCGCGGGGAACTGCGCGAGAAGCGGCCACGGTCCGCAGATGAAAGAGGGGTTAGGGGCGCGGGGAACTGCGCGAGCAACCCACCACTCAGCCGCAGACGAAGACCGGGCCAATAAGGGGCGCGGGGAACTGCGCGAGCAACCGGCCACTCACCCGCAGACAAGGACCGGGCCCAAAAGGGGAGCCGCAGACAAAGGCCGGGCGCCCCTCGGGGTACCCCGACCCCGCCCCGGGGGCTTACCCGATTGGCGTGAGGAACCGGTGGTGGGACATTCAACGCATGATCACGCCGTCTCGCCGTACCGTCCTCACCGCCGCCGCCCTCACCGCCACCACCACCCTCCTCACCCACACCCCAGCCACCGCCGCCCCCGCAACCACCCCCGCCCGCACCCAGCTCCCACCCCCCACCGGCCCCCACCCCGTCGGCACCTTCAGCCTCCGGCTCGTCGACCGTGCGCGGCGCGACCCGTGGGAGGCGCGGGAGTGCCGGGAGCTGATGGTGGGGGTGCGGTACCCGGCGCGGGCCGTGCACGGGTACGAGCGGGCGCCGCAGATGACCCCGGCCGCGGCCGACGCGTACGGCCGGAGCAGCGGCATCGGGACCGCCGGCACCGTCGACTGGCGTGCCACCCGCAGCCACGCCCACACCCACGCCCCCGTCGCCCGCCCCACCCGCCCCGCCGGCTTCCCCGTCGTCCTCTACTCGCCCGGCGCCAGCGACCCCCGCACCCTCGGCACCACGCTCTGCGACGAGCTCGCCTCGCGCGGCTATGTCGTGGTCATGATGGACCACACGTATGACGCCCAGGTCGTGGAGTTCCCCCGGCAGCGGCTCGAACTCAGCGTGCTGGGGCGCGAGTACGCCCGGGCGAAGGAGGCCGGGCCCGAGCACATCGTGGCGCTGCTGAAGAAGGTCGTCGACGTCCGCGTCGCCGACACCCGGTTCGTCCTCGACCAGCTGTGCCACCTGCCGGGCCCGCTCGGGCGCCTCCTCGACCTCGGGTCCGTCGGGATGTTCGGGCAGTCGGCGGGCGGCTTCACCGCCGCGCAGACCATGCACGACGACCGCCGCATCAGGGCCGCGCTCAACATGGACGGCGTGATGGGCTACACCGAGCGCGACGACGACCCGGCGAACCCCTCGTCCGTCGCCACCGACGGCGTCGACCGGCCGCTGCTCCTCATGGGCATGGACGGCGACAACCACCACACCGTCGCCTCCTGGGGCGGCGCCTGGGAGCACAGCACCGGCTGGCACCGGGACCTGACCCTCGCCGGCTCCGCGCACGCCTCCTTCACCGACCTCCAGTCGCAGGTGCCGCAGATCGCCCGCCAGTTGGGGCTGCCCCGCGAGTTCGTCGTCAAGAACGTCGGCGCCATCGACCCCGTACGGTCGGTCGACGCCCAGAAGGCGTACGTGTCCGCCTTCTTCGACCGGTGGCTGCGCGGCCGCGACGACGCGGGGCTGCTGGAGCGGCCCTCCCGGCAGTGGCCGGAGGTGCGGTTCGTGGAGTGAGAGCCGGAAGGCCGCGCCCCGGCCGCCGTACCCCTGGGTCATGCGATCGCGCACCTCGGCGCGTAGGCTGTTATTGGACTAGACCTGTCGACCTGTAGGACAGCCGAGGAATTGGGGTCAGATGAGCAACCGTGCACTGCTTGAGGTGATCGCCCTCGATGTGGCCGACGCGGTCGCGGCGCAGGCCGGCGGGGCGGACCGGCTGGAGCTGGTCACCGACATGGCGGCCGACGGCCTGACCCCCTCCCGGGAGACCTTCGTGGCGATCCGCGCCGCCGTGGACATCCCGCTGCGCGTGATGCTCCGCTCGGCCGACGGCTTCGCGGCGGGCGACGTGGACGCGCTGGTCAGGGACGCGCGGGCGCTGCGGGCGGAGGGCGCGGACGAGTTCGTCCTCGGGTTCCTCGACGAGACCGGGGCGCCGGACATGGCGGCGGTACGGGCGCTGGTGGCCGAGCTGGACGGGTGCCGCTGGACGTTCCACCGGGCCATCGACCGCGCCGCCGACCGCGACGCCCTGCGCAAGGAGCTCTCGGGCCTGGCCGGGCTCGACACGTATCTGACAGCGGGAGCCGCCGAGGGCGTCGACGAGGGGCTGGCGACCCTGATCGCGGAGGCGGGGCGGTCCGGCGAGCCGGGCTACGAGCCCCGCATCCTCGTCGGCGGCGGCCTCCGCCTCGACCACCTGCCGCGGCTGCTCGGCGCCGGGGTCGACGCGGTCCACATCGGCGGCGCCTCGCGGCCCCACGGCTGGGACGGGCCGGTGGCGGCCGAGGCGGTCGCGCGGTGGCGCGGGGCGCTGGACGCGTAAGGGGTACGGCCGGGGGCTCGCCCCCGGGTGGCCCCGGAAGGGGCGGCTACCGCCCCTTCCCCACCCCCACCTCCACCCCGGACACCCGCGCCACCACACCCCGCTCCTCCACCCGCACACCCCGCACCCGCAGCTCCCGCGCCTGGCTCGGCAGCGTGAACGAGAACGACAGGCGGTCGGAGAGCTCCGGCGGGCGCATCGCGAGCAGGCCGGTGATCAGCTTCGGGTCGACGCCGATCTTCGACAGCAGCCAGGGGTGGTCGGCCACCACGTCGACGAGGTTGACCTGCGTCAGCTGTTCCACGAACCGGGGTGTGCCGACCAGCTCGTGCAGCTTCGCGTCGCTGCGCAGCGCCGCTCGTACGTCCTGCTGCGGCACCCCGAGCCGCCGCACCACCGCCGGCGCCGACAGCAGCGCCTTCACCCGGGCCGTGTCCCGGCTGAGGAGTTCGGCGGACTCCCGGTGCAGGGTGAGGCCGCGGTTGCGGCCCGGCCGGTAGGTGGCGATGCCCGGCATGTCGAGGCTCATGCCGTCGACGTCCGTGGACAGCCCGCTGGTGCCGACGAGCCGCACCTGGGCCCTGGCCCGTACGCGCAGCTCCTGTCCGGCGATGCTCAACTTGCCGTCCGCGCCCACCGTGTCGTCGCTCACCTTGCTGAACTTGAGCCGCGAGGCGGTGAGTTCGCGGTTCATGTCGTCGAAGGACAGGGTGACCCGGCCGTCGAGGTCGCCGATGACCGCACTGCGGATGTCGCTCGGCAGATCCCCCGTCAGCTTGATGTCCCGCGCGCTGGCCTGCACCTTCGTGAGCGAGACCCGGTCGGCCGCCACATGCGGCACGGTGACGTCCACCCGCGTCAGATGCTTGTCCAGGACCTGGGTGAGGAAGGGGAAGCCGTGGATGTCCACCTGCGGGGCGGCTTCGAGGCGCAGCTCGTCCTGGAGCGCGCGCTGGGCCTTCTTCTCCGCGTACATCACCGCGCACCGGTCCGCGAGCACCAGGAACCCGATGCCCACGACCAGCGCGCACACCAGCTTGGCGAGGCGCGGCAGCACGGCGAACGGGCTGCGGCGGCGGCGCCGGGTGCGCCTGGCGCGGCGGCCGTTCCCGGAGCGCCGGTGGTCGGGCGGCGACCACGGCTCGTCCTCCGGCTCGGCGTGCAGCCGGCCCAGGTCGAGCGGCAGGACCCGGGGCCGGGGCGCGGGGTCGAGACCCGGCTCGGGGTCGGCGAGTGCCGCGAGTTCGTCGTACGGGTTGCGGGGACGGGACGGCATGCGTGTGGGGGGTCGCATCACCTCATCCCATCACACATGCGATCTTCGTACGGGTGTGACAGCGGCGACGCGGGCCGCCTGTGGCGCAAAGCACGTGGAGGGGCGGCCAGTTGCGCGGCCGCCCCTGGCGCACGTCCGCCCCGCTACTTCCAGTAGATGCCCTCACCCGTGGTGAAGGGGTCGCCCCAGTACTCCGCCGACACGACCTTCGTCGTCGCCGACGGGGCCAGCGCGATCGCGCAGCCCTTCTGCGTCTTGCCGTGGGTGAAGCCCTTGGGCAGGGAGTCGTTCGGGCACTTGTCGAAGCTGCCGATGATCATCAGGTTCTGCGCCTCGCCGCCGTCGCCGAGGTGGCCCTTCATATGGCTGACCGAGGCGTACGCCAGGTCCGTCGTGCCGACGTTCTTGACCGTGTAGCGGATGTAGTACGGGACCTTCCCGCTCACCTTGTCGCCGAGCTTGAGCGGCGCGAGGTCGGCGGGGGCGCCCTTCTCGATCGCGTCCACGGTGAGGGCGATCTCGCCCTTCGTGGTGGTGCCGTACGTGAACGGGAACTGCGCGGCCTGGCCGAGCTTGAAGGTCTGGCCGCCCTTGGCCTGGCCGGCGGCGCCGCCGGCCGCGGGCGCCGAGGGCTGCTCGGACGGCTGGCTGGACGGCGCCGAGGACGAGGGGGCGGACGGCGTCGGCGTCGCCCCGCCGACCGGCTTGTCCGCCCCGTCGTCCCCGTTGCACGCGCTCAGCGCCAGCGAACCGACGACCACCAGACCCACCGACGCCAGCTTGAACCGGCCGCCGCGGCGCATGACAGAACTGCTCACTGTTCGTACTCCCCCGTTGAAGCGGTGATGCTGTGGACCGCCTTTGCGATCCCTGCGAACAGAGTTCCTAATGCAATTCCGTGACGACCCGCCACCACGCTGACCGATATGCCCGGCCCCGTGGCCGTTTCATGACTTGCCCAGGACGAAAGCGCTACGGGCGGGGTCAGCCGGCGCCGACGCGGCCCGGCGGGTGGTCGCCGCGGCGAGGGCGATCGCCGCCAGCATCAGCAGCGTCGAGGCGAACGGGAACCAGCGCTCGCCGAGCACCGCGATCGCCGCGCTGCCGGTGACGCCGCCGCCCGCCACGCCCAGATACAGCGCGCTGCTGTTCAGGGAGAGCAGCAGCGGCGCGGCGGGCGGGTCGAGCGCCACCAGCCGGGCGGGCAGGGCGACCGCCACCGACCAGCCCGCGAGCGGGTTCACGGCCGACGCGATCACGGCCGTCGCCATCGACCGCATCAGCCACGGCTGGGCCAGCGTCACCGCAGCCGCGACCGCGCCGCCCGTCAGGATCACCGCCCTCGGGCCCCAGCGGTCCACCACCCGGCCGCCGAACGAGCTGCCCACCACCGAGAACGCGCCCGACACCAGGAGCAGCAGGGTCAGCTTCGACTGGTCGCCGCCGGTCGCGGGCTCGGCCGCCACCGTGAAGTAGATGAACACCGTCTGGACGGCCAGGAAGACCAGGAACGTGGTCGCCGCCGCCCCGAGCACCCGGCGGTCGCCCAGCGGGGCGAGCCGGGTCCGCAGCCCCGGCGAGGGCTGGGGCGCCGGGAGCCCCCGGAGCATCAGCCCGACCCCCGCGAACGCGGCCGCGCCGAGCGCCGTGACCAGCCACATCGTCAGCCGCCAGTCCGTCCGGCCGATCCAGGTGCCCAGCGGCACCCCGAGCGCGGTGGCCACGGTCAGCCCGCCCATCACCGTGGCGATGGCCCGGCCGCGCCGCTCCGGCGGGACGAGCGCGGTGGCCACGGCGTTGGCGGTGGGGGTGTAGAGGGCCGCGCCCACGGCCGCGAGGACGCGGGTGGCGAGCAGCAGACCGAAGGTCGGCGCGAGCGCGGAGAGCGCGTTGGCCACGGTGAAGACCACCAGCGCCGTCAGCAGCGTGCGCAGCCTCGGCCACTTCGCCGTCACCGTGGCCAGGACCGGCGCGAGCACCGCGTACGCGAGCGCGAAAACGGTGATCATCTGGCCCGCCGCCGAGACGGAGACGTCCAGGTCGTCGGAGACCAGCGGCAGGATTCCGGCGATCACCATCCCGTCCGTACCGACGGCGAAGGTGCCCAGGGCGAGCAGGAGCAGGCGTAGGCGCATCAGTTCCCCCGTATCGTTTGATGTGCATCAAACGATCGCGGAATGGTTTGATGTTTGTCAAACGATTCTTGCGGGAGGGAGAGTGCCGGGATGGGTGACGAACAGGGCGGCCAGTGGCTGGAGCAGCCCGACACCGCGGAGATCGAGCTGGTCAAGGTGTTGCACGCGCTCGGCGACCCCGTACGGCTGGCGCTGCTGAAGGTGTACGCGGACGGGGAGCAGTACAGCTGCGCGCCGGGCGCGCTGGGACTGGACCACTTGCACAAGTCGACCGTCTCGCACCATATGCGCATTCTGCGAGAGGCCGGGGTCACCTCGACCCGGGTCGTCGGCCGCAGCCGGTATGTACGGCTGCGCCGGGACGACCTGGACGCCCGGTTCCCCGGCCTCTTGGACGCGCTGATCGCTGCGCTGCCCGCCTAGTGGTTGGGTGCGGGTCGTCGTGGGCTGGTCGCGCAGTTCCCCGCGCCCCTAAGGGGGATGGGGGTCGGGCAAGTTGCTCGGGAGGCGGCTCCCGGAAGCGTAGGTCTCAGGCCAACTGCTCCGGCAGCGCTGACGCGTGGCAGACCGTCAGGCCGGAGACCGCCCGGGTCAGCGCCACGTACAGGCGGCGCAGGCCCGTGCGCTCGTCCGGTTCGCCGTCGACCACCGCCGAGGGCTCGTCCAGGACCACGTAGTCGTACTCCAGGCCCTTCGCCAGGGACGCGGGGACCAGGGTGAGGCGGGAGGCGGCCGTCGTCTCCTCGCCGGGGTCCAGGAACGCCAGGCCCGCCGCCGTCAGCGCCCCGGCCAGCACCGGGATCCGGGCGTCCGCCGCGATCAGACCGATCGAGCCCTCGTGCTCCAGCGCCTCACGGCAGGCGGCGAGCACGTCCGCGTCCAGTTCGGCCGGGTCCGAGGCGCGCACGGCCAGCGAGCCCGGGGTCTCCCGCACCGACTCCACCGGCGCCAGGCCCGGCGAGATCGACGGCAGCAGCCGCGAGGCGTACGCGATCACCTCGCGCGGCACCCGGAAGCCCGCCGTCAGCTCCTCCACCACCGCGTCCGCCTTGCCCAGATGCCGCAGCGCCTCGTCCCAACTCGCGGTCGCCCAGGGCGTGGTGCCCTGCGCCAGGTCGCCCAGGACCGTCGCCGAGCCGGTCGAACAGCGGCGCCCGACCGCCCGGTACTGCATGGGGGAGAGGTCCTGCGCCTCGTCGACCACCACATGACCGAGCGAGTGGGTGCGCGCCACCAGGTCGTTCGCCTCGTCGATCAGCACCGCGTCCGCCGCCGACCACTTGGCGCCCTTCACGCTCCGCGCGGGCTTGGCCCACAGGATCGTCTTCTGCTCGTCGGGGGTGAGGACGCCCTCCGCGTGCGCGGCCAGGAAGTCGGCGTCCGAGAGCAGCCGCAGCACCAGCTTCGCCGGGTCGACCGGCGGCCACAGCTCCTTCACGGCCGCCTTCACCGCCGCGTTGCGGGCCACCGCGTCCTGCACCCGGTCGTCGGGCGCCTCGCCCGCCTGCTCCATCCGTACGAGCACGGCGTGCGCGATGCGCTGCGGCAGGGCGTCCCGGGCGGCGCCGTAGCGGATGTCCCGCGCCTGCAACTCGCGGACGATCTCCTCCAGTTCGTACGCCGGGATCCGCCACCGACGCGAGCCGCGCACCACCACCAGCGGCTCGGTGGGCAGCGTCACGTGCGAGCGGACCGCGCGGCGCAGCACCTCGGCCATCCGGGCGTCGCCCTTGACGACCGCGGCGGCCGCCTCGTCGGCGCCCCGCACCTCGACGTGCGCCACCAAGTCGTCCACGGTCGCCTGCTTGACCTCCAACTCACCGAGCGCGGGCAGCACTTGCTCGATGTAGTGCAGGAAGGACGCGTTCGGCCCGATGACCAGCGTGCCGGTGCGGGCCAGGCGCTCGCGGTGCGCGTAGAGGAGGTACGCCACCCGGTGCAGGCCGACGGCCGTCTTGCCGGTGCCGGGGCCGCCCTGGACGCAGACGGACCCGCTGAGCCCGGACCGGACGATCTCGTCCTGCTCGGGCTGGATCGTCGCCACGATGTCGCGCATCGGGCCGACGCGCGGCCGTTCGATCTCCGCCTGGAGCAGCTTGCTGGTGGTGGCCGCCTCGGCGGGGTCGGTGAGGTGCTCGTCCTCGTACGCCGTGAGCTCGCCGCCGGTGTAGCCGAAGCGGCGGCGCAGCCCGATGTCCTGCGGGTCCTTGCGGGAGGCGCGGTAGAACGGCTGGGAGACCGGCGCACGCCAGTCGATCACCATCGGGTCGCCCTCGGCGTCGTGCACATGGCGGCGCCCGATGTAGAACTGCTCGCCCTCGGCGCCTTCGGCCACCTCGGCGCCCGGCGCGTGCAGATAGTCGAGGCGGCCGAAGAAGAGCGGGGTGTGCGAGAGGTCCGCGAGCGCCTTGACGCGGTCGTCGATCTGGCGTTGCAGGACGGCCGCGTTCACCCAGTTCGCGGTGACGTCCTTGATGTCGAGGTTCTCCACGTCCTCACGCATCGCGCGCAGGGCCGCACGCGACTCGCGGAGATGGGCGCGCTCGCGGCTGAGGGGGTCTTCGGGGGCGTGCGTGGACACGGGGGCTTTCCTCCGGGCGGCTGATCGGGCGGCTGGACGGGGCTGCGGATCGCCTTGCGGCTTCGGCGGCCGGCCGGTTTCCGTCCGGGCGGCGGCACTCCTCGGAGGGAGGCGGGGTGGGGGTGCCCCCTGCTCATCGAGAGCGTGAGGGGGGGGAGGGCGATTGTAGTGGTGCGCCTCTGGGCGGGCGAAACGAATTTTCCCGGCGGCTCCGGAGGGCGGGCGGGTCAGACCCTGGTACGGACCCTAGGGGCCGGGGTCCTACCCGTAGGGGATGGCGTTCGACCACAGGTGGATACGGGGACGCCACGGGTTCAGCCCGCAGAGCGATGAAACGGGAGGGACCGGGGAGCACCATGGATACATGAGCACCGTGACCATGACCTCCCGGCCCACCGTCCCCTCCCCCCGGGGCGCCACCGCCACCGGCGCCGACCACGCGCCGCACCGCGTCGGCAACGCCCTGCGCGCCGCCAAGGCCTTCGCCGGCGCCGCCCTGAGCGTCGTCGTCCTCGGGGAGTACTCGGAAGAGGCGGGCGTGCGCCGCCACCGCTGAACCCGAGCCGCCCGTCCGGCCCCCGGGCTCGCCGGGCTCGCCGGGCCCGAGCCTGCCCCTTCGTGATCGTGTGATCCTCTAGGGTCACGGCCGTGAAGTACCGGACCGTGACCGACCGTTCACCGACGGAAACACCTGCGGCCAGCCCCTCTGCCGTCCCACCCGCGACAGGCGCCGTCCTGCTCGCCCTCTCCCTCGCCGCGCTCACGGCGCTCTGCGTCGCCACCCGCGTTCCCATGGCGGACGCCCTGGTCTACCGGGCGGAAGGCACGGCCGTCGCGCACGGCACCGATCTGTACGGCTTCACCGTCACCCGCTGGCAGCTGCCCGCCACCTACCCCCCGTTCGCCGCGCTCCTGTTCGTGCCGACCGCCTGGCTGCCCGTGCCGGTGCTCAAGGCCGTCTTCGCCGTCGGCAACGCGCTGCTGCTCGCCCTCCTGGTACGGCTGTCCTGCCGTTTCGCCCGGATCACGCCCGGCCCCGCCGCCCTCCTGGCCGCGACCGCCGCCGGGCTCTGGCTTGAACCGGTGTTCCAGACGCTGCTGTTCGGCCAGATCAACCTCGCCCTGGCCTGTCTGGTCCTCGGGGACCTCCACCGTCCGCCCGGCTCCCGGGGCAAGGGCGTCGCCGTCGGCATCGCGGCGGGCATCAAACTGACTCCGGCGCTCTTCCTGCTGTACGCGCTGCTGAAGGGGCGGCGGCGGGAGGCGGCGACGGGCGCCGCCGCGTTCGCCGGGACCGTGCTGCTCGGCGCGCTCGTCCTGCCCCGCGCCACCGTCGACTTCTGGACCCGGCGGCTCTTCGAGACCGACCGGGTCGGCAAGGCGTGGATCGTCGACAACCAGTCGCTCCAGGGCCTGCTGGCCCGGCTGCTGCACACGCCCGCGCCCGGCGCGGTGTGGGCGGCGGTGGCGGTGGCCGTGGCGGCGGCGGGCCTGTGGACGGCCCGCCGCGCGGACGAGCGCTGGGGCGTCCTGGTCACGGCCCTCACCGCGCTGCTCGTCTCCCCCGTCAGCTGGTCGCACCACTGGGTGTGGTGCGTCCCGCTGCTGGCGGTGCTGGTGGCCGAGGGCCGGGTGCGTACGGCTGTCGCGGTCGCGGTGGTGTTCACGGCCCGCACGCTGTGGCTGGTGCCGCACGCGGGCGACCTGGACCTCCACCTCCCGTGGTGGCAGCAGCCGCTGGCGTCTCCGTACGCGCTGCTGGGGCTGGCGGTGCTGGGGGGCCGCTGCCCGGCAATCCCCTGGGCGCCCCGCAGGGGCGCTTCCAGGGGCGCGGGGAACTGCGCGAGCAACCACAGCCCACCCGCAGACGAACAACGACTCAGCCCGCATCCCCCGTGAGCAAGTCGTCCGCGTCCACGATCCGGTACGCGTACCCCTGCTCGGCCAGGAAGCGCTGGCGGTGGGCCGCGAAGTCCTGGTCGAGGGTGTCGCGGGCCACCACCGAGTAGAAGTGCGCCTGGTGGCCGTCGGCCTTCGGGCGCAGGACGCGGCCGAGGCGCTGGGCCTCCTCCTGCCGTGAGCCGAAGGTGCCGGAGACCTGGATGGCGACCGTCGCCTCGGGCAGGTCGATCGAGAAGTTGGCGACCTTGGAGACGACGAGCACGGAGATCTCGCCCTGCCGGAAGGACTCGAAGAGCTTCTCGCGCTGGGCGTTGGGCGTCTCGCCCTTGATCACCGGCGCGTTCAGATGCTCGCCGAGCTCGTCGAGCTGGTCGATGTACTGCCCGATCACCAGGATCTGCTGGCCCGCGAACTTCCGTACCAGCGCCTCGGTGACCTTCCGCTTGGTGGCGGTGGTCGCGCAGAACCGGTACTTCTCCTCGGTCTCGGCCGTCGCGTACGCCAGGCGCTCGGAGTCGGTCAGATTGACCCGCACCTCCACGCAGTCGGCGGGCGCGATGTAGCCCTGCGCCTCGATCTCCTTCCACGGCGCGTCGAAGCGCTTCGGCCCGATCAGCGAGAAGACGTCCGACTCGCGCCCGTCCTCGCGCACCAGCGTCGCCGTGAGCCCGAGCCGCCGCCGGGCCTGGAGGTCGGCGGTGAACTTGAAGACCGGCGCGGGCAGCAGGTGCACCTCGTCGTAGACGATCAGCCCCCAGTCCCGCGAGTCGAAGAGCTCCAGGTGCGGATAGACGCCCTTACGGCGAGTGGTGAGCACCTGGTACGTGGCGATGGTGACGGGCCGGATCTCCTTGCGGGTCCCGCTGTACTCGCCGATCTCGTCCTCGGTCAGCGAGGTGCGCTTGACCAGCTCGTGCTTCCACTGCCGGGCCGAGACGGTGTTGGTGACCAGGATCAGCGTGGTGGCCTTGGCCTGCGCCATGGCGCCCGCCCCCACCAGCGTCTTGCCCGCGCCGCAGGGGAGCACGACCACCCCGCTGCCGCCGTGCCAGAACCCCTCGACGGCCTGCTTCTGGTACGGCCGCAGGGCCCAGCCGTCCTCGGCGAGCTCGATGGGGTGCGCCTCGCCGTCCACGTACCCCGCGAGGTCCTCGGCGGGCCAGCCGAGCTTCAGCAGGGTCTGCTTGATCTGGCCGCGCTCGGAGGGGTGCACGGCGACGGTGTCCGCGTCGATCCGGGCGCCGACCAGCGGGACGATCTTCTTGGAGCGCAGGATCTCTTCCAGCACCGGACGGTCGGTGGTGGTCAGCACCAGGCCGTGTACCGGGTGCTTGCTCAGGGTGAGCCGTCCGTAGCGCGCCATCGTCTCGGCGACGTCGACGAGCAGGGCGTGCGGGACGGGGTAGCGGGAGAACTCGACGAGCGCGTCCACCACCTGCTCGGCGTCGTGCCCGGCCGCGCGCGCGTTCCACAGCCCGAGCGGGGTCAGCCGGTAGGTGTGGATGTGCTCCGGCGCCCGCTCCAGCTCCGCGAACGGGGCGATGGCCCGGCGGCAGGCGTCGGCCTGCTCGTGGTCGACTTCCAGGAGCAGGGTCTTGTCCGACTGGACGATCAATGGCCCGTTCACGTACCTACATCCCTCCGCAGGTGCCAAACCTTTAGTGTGCCTCAGCTGTGGGGCCCGGGGTTCGTCCGCGGGTGAGTGGTGGGTTGCCCGCGCAGTTCCCCGCGCCCCTGGGTAGTCGGCCACAGCCGGAAAAGCCAGCTCAGCCACAGGCTTTTAGGGGCGCGGGGAACTGCGCGAGCAACCGGCCACTACCCGCAGACGAACGAGGTTTTTCAGGGGCGCGGGGAACTGCGCGACCAGCCCACCACCGGCCCGCAGACAAAGACCGGGCAAAAGGGGCACGCTCAGGCCGGGTCGTCCGCCAGTTCCGCGACACCCGTGATCCGGTGCAGCGGATACGTACGCACCTCGTCGGCCGTATGGTCGTACGCCGTCACGAACCCACCCTCCACCCGCACCGGCGCGATCACCCGCTGGCTGGCGGCGCCGTCGGCGTTGACGTAGCCGATCCACAGCGCCGAGCCGGTCAGCACGGCCGCCTGGACGGTGGCCAGGGTCTCGGCGGCGGTGGTGCGGGGCAGCCCGCCCGGCTCGGCGGGCGCGGTGCGCGGCGCCTCCTTGCGGACGACCGTGGCGGCCTCGTCGCCCGCCCGGATCGCCCGGACCGCCGCGCCGAGCAGCGTCTCGTCGGGCAGCGGCGGCCCCTCCGGCACGGGCGCGGGGGCGGTACGGGGCGGGGTGCGGCGGGTGTCGGCGCGGGTGATCACCACATCGCCCTCGGCGGACTCGGCGGCCGGCGCGTAGCCCATCGCGCGCAGGCCCTCCAGCAGGGACGCGGGGTCGGCCTGGGCGGCGAGCACGGTCGGGGCCAGCCGGCGCAGCCGCAGCCCGGCCGACCGCTTGTCCGCGACGATCTCGTCGAGCAGCGCGTCGTCGTCACAGCGTACGTACGCGGAGGCGGCGCCCACCCGCAGATGCCCGTGGCGGCGGGCCACGTCGTCGATGAGGTAGCTGAGCGGCTGCGGGACGGGCGTGGCGCTGTGCGCGGCCAGGAACGCGTGCAGGTCGGAGGCGGCCTGCCCGGCATCCAGGGCGCGGCGCACCGAGGCGGGCGTGAAGCGGTAGACCGTCGCGCCCCCCTTCGACTCGATGTCCGCCAGCACGTTCAGGGTCGCGGCGAGCGGCCGCCGCAGCGGTCCGGGCGCGACGGCGGTCAGGTCGGCCTGGAGCAGTACGTGGTCGACGGGCTCGGGCAGGTGCGGCGCCAGCGCGGCGGCGGCCGCGAGACCCAGCAGCGGGGCCGTGGTGGCGCTCGGCCGCCGGCCCCCTGGGGTCTCGCCGTCCCCGCCCGCGCCGAGCAGCGCCCGCCCGTGCGCGGCGAGCGCGCCCCGGCCCGTCACCCCCAGCCACTCGGCCTCGGCCAGCGTCCACCGGGCCAGCCGGGGCCGCAGGTCGTCGGGGCCGGTACGGGTCGGGTGCTCCCAGCGCAGCCGGTCGAGCAGCGTCTCCGGGTCCGGCGCGGTCCCCTCGGGGAGCAGCGCGAGCAGGTCGAGCACCCGGCGCCGCACCTCCGGCGCCGGGGACCGGTCCAGGTCGGGGCCGAGCGCGGCCAGGGTGCGGGCGCGGACGTCCTGTTCGCCGACCAGACCGGGCGTACGGGTGGCGGCGAGCCAGGCCGCGGCCAGCCTTGACCAGCGCTCGGCGGGCGGCAGCTCCAGCCACTCGTCGTACGCGGGCGTCGGCGCGTACCGCTCGTCCGCCTCGCCGTCGGAGGCCAGAAGGCCCGCCGCGTAGGCGAGTTCGAGCCAGAAAGCGGCGGCCTGTTCGGTGGTGTCCAGGCCCGCGGCCGTCCGTTTCAGGTCACGTACGCTCAGTCCGCCCGCGCGCAGCACGGCGGGCCCGCCCTCGTTCCACTCGGCGAGCAGGTCCTCGACCATGGTCAGCGCGGTCAGGGCCTGCCCGGCCGCGGCGGAGTCCACCACCCGGGGCTTGTACTCCTTGGCCGGCGCGACGGCGGGCGCCACCGGCTCGGGCGCCCGGTGTGCGCGCCCGGCGCGCAGATGCAGGGCGACCTCGCGCGGCAGCACGACCGTGCGCGCCGACGTCGGCAGCAGCAGCCCGTGGTCGCGCAGCCAGCGCACCGGCGGCGCCGGATCCGCCGACACCTCTCCGTACGGCGGCCCCCAGACCAGCCGGTCGAGCACCGCGAGCGCCTCCGGCGGGGCGGTGTCAAGGAGCGCCGACATCCGGGTGCGGTCGGTGAAGAGCGAGGTCAGCGCGGCGACGGCGGACACCGGGTCATGCGTGGCGGGCAGTCCCGCCGTCTGGAGGATCTCCTGCACCCGCCCCGGCGACATCCCGGCCGTGGCCTCGGCGACGGTCGGGCCGAGGCCGGTGGGGGAGGGGTGCGCGGGGGAGGGCGCGAGCAGCTCGCGGGCGGTGCGCACCAGCCGCAGCCGCTCGTCGGGCCCCCACACCAGCGCCTGCTCCCGCAGCCCCGCGAGCGCCCCCGGCAGCGCGTCCTCGACGGCCGCGTCGCCCTCGTCGCCCGCCAGGAGCGCCAGCAGTACGGAGTACGCCGCCGGGTCCGGCGCCACGGCCAGGGCCTGCGCGGTCTGCAGCGCGAACCGGTCGAGCCGCTCCAGCGCCCGTACGACGGAGGCCCGCGTCCCGGCCCGGGTGGCCAGCTGGGTCAGATCGTTCGGTACGGGGGTGAGCAGGTCGGGCCGGGCGTGCAGCAGGGCGGCGAGGGAGGCGTCGGAGCGGGCGCGGAGGGCCTCGGCGAGGGTGCGGGGCGCGGCGGCGGCACGGCTCGCACCGGCGGCGTCGCCACCGCTCGTCCGCCCCGCTCCGCTGCTTTCTTCGGACACGTGCGCCTCCTGGTCGCGCTCGCCGGTCCCCATCCGCCCCACGGTAGCCGCTGCGCGCTACCGTCAGGGCAGGGAGGCGGCGGCGGGCCCCGGCGGGGCACGGAGGGGAACGGTGTGGGGATCGAGAGCGACCAGCTGGTCTACGACTATCTGAGCCGGATCGGCGACCTGGCCCAGCAGCGGCAGCTGCCGTCGGCGGCCCGGATGCGGCTGGTGTCCTCGCTGCGGGACGAGATCGACCGCAGACGGGCGAAGTCCGGCGCCGACTCCCCCGCGGCGGTGCGCCGGATCCTGGGGCGGCTCGGTACGCCGGACGAGGTGGTCGAGTCCATGACCACGGCCGGCGGGTACGAGGCGCCGCCGGAGGTGGAGGCGGCGGGCAAGGGGGTGCCGGGGCAGCGCGACGGCGGCCGGGGCCGCCGTCCGGTCTTCCCGCGCCCGCGCGCGTCGTCGCCCCCGCCCGCGCCGCCGAGTACGGCCGCGGCGCCGCCGCACCTCGCGGGCATGGACGAGCTGGGCTCCTCGCAGGGCGAGCCGGACTGGTGGCGGATCGAGCCGGGCCCGTTCGTGGGGGGCGGCCCCGGGGAGTCGGTGGCGGGGTTCGTGGGCGGGGTGGAGATCCCGGAGATACTGCGGCCGCCGGAGCCCGAGCCCGGGCCTGAATCCGAGGCCGAGTCCGCGTCCGCGTCCGCGTCTCTCTCGGCTTCCGGGGAGCCGGTGGAGGAGGAGCCGCCCGCGGCCCGCCGGACCTGGGCGTCCCGTCTCCCGCGACCCGCCCTCACCAGCCCGCTCCTGCTGGCGGCGGCCGTGCTGCTGGTGGTCGGGGCGGTCCTGGGCAACTGGCTGGCCCTGGGCGGCGGCTGGCTCCTGGCGTACGCGTCGCGGCGCCTCACTCCTGCGGAGACGAAGTGGGCGGTGCTGGGGTTGCCGGGGCTGGCGGTCGCCGGGGGGCTGGTGTGGTTGTGGGGGCGGCAGTCCGGGCGGTGGGGTTCGCCTATCGCGGAGGGGGCGATGGGGGACGCGGTGGCGGGGGTGTGGCCTTGGGTGGTGCGGGGCGCTGCGCTGGCGTCGGCGGCGTTCTTGACGTGGCGCAGCCAGCGTCCGCGCTAAGGGTGTTGTTTTCCCCACCCCGCCCCTTCCCGAAAGCCCTCTGGCGGGCGGCCGGGCGTCACCTGCGGACCGTGGCGGGTTGCTCGCGCAGTTCCCCGCGCCCCTGGGTGGTTCGTCGACTGCGGCCCGGTGGCCGCTTCTCGCGCAGTTCCCCGCGCCCCTGAAAGCCTGCGGCTGAGCTGAGTTCTTCGGCCGACCCCAGTCCCCCAGGGGCGCGGGGAACTGCGCGAGCAACCGGCCACGATCCGCAGACGAACGGGGTTTTTCAGGGGCGCGGGGAACTGCGCGACCAGCCCGCCACGGTCCGCAGACGAACGAGGGTTTCCAGGGGCGCGGGGAACTGCGCGACCAGCCGACCGCCGGGCCGGGGACGAGCGCGTAGCGGGGGTCGGGGGCGCGGGCCCCACAATGGGCGCATGGTCCCCCACCCCGTCACCGTCGTCGGCTTCGACCTCGACATGACCCTCATAGACTCCCGCCCCGGCATCCACGCCTGCTACCGACGCCTCGCCGAGGACACCCGCACCCCCATAGACGCCGACGCCGCCGTCAGCCGCCTGGGGCCCCCGCTGGAGTGGGAGCTGAGCCACTGGTTCCCCGAGGACCGCGTCCCGGAGATGGTCGCCCGCTACCGCGAGCTGTACCCCACGTACGCCATCACCCCCACCACCGCCCTCCCCGGCGCCGCCGACGCGATCCGCGCCGTCCAGGAGTCCGGCGGCCGGGCGATCGTCGTCACCGCCAAGAACCGGCCGCAGGCCGCCCTGCACCTCACCCATCTCGGCCTGGAGCCGGACGAGCTCGTCGGCGGGCTGTGGGCGGAGGCCAAGGCGCGGGCGCTGCGCGCGCACGGCGCCTCGGTGTACGTCGGCGACCACACCGGAGACGTGCGCGGCGCGCACACCGCGGGCGCCCTCTCGGTCGCCGTACCGACCGGCTCCATCGGCGCGCAGGAGCTGCGCGAGGCGGGCGCGGACGTCGTCCTCACCGACCTCACGGAGTTCCGCCCGTGGTGGAAGGCGTACCTCAGCACGGCCGCGACAGCGGAACGGGGCTAGGCCGCACCCCGGTCCGACCGCACCGACCGCACCACACCCACCCCCGCGATCAGGAACCCCACACCCATCAGCATGCACACCGCGTACGCGACCGGCGGGAACGGCGTCGTGTGCAGGAACAGCGGCGCCACCGTGACCAGCGTGGCGAGCGCGCCGACGAAGAAGACGAGGACACCGGCGCGAACCAGCCGGTCGCCGCTGTTCGACTCGTCGCTGGCCGAATTCGCTTGGGTTTCGTTACTCACTCGGTCAGGGTAGTTCCCTGCCCGTAAGGACCCGCCGGGACGTCTTGTCAGCAGCCTCTGGACCATTAGCCTTGGTGTCGGCGGGTCCGAAGGCGACCCGCTGCTGTGCTATCCAGAGCCGTTTTCCGCGGCGACCCGCGCACCCCGACGACGAGTACGAGGACGAGGACAGACGTGCCTACCGGCAAGGTCAAATGGTTCAACAGCGAGAAGGGCTTCGGCTTTCTCTCCCGCGACGACGGCGGCGACGTCTTCGTGCACTCGTCCGTGCTCCCCTCCGGGGTGGAGACGCTCAAGCCCGGCCAGCGCGTCGAGTTCGGTGTGGTCGCGGGCCAGCGCGGCGACCAGGCCCTCTCGGTGACCGTCCTCGACCCGGCCCCCTCGGTCGCCGCGGCCCAGCGCCGCAAGCCCGACGAACTGGCCTCCATCGTCCAGGACCTGACGACGCTGCTCGAGAACATCACGCCGATGCTGGAGCGCGGCCGCTACCCCGACAAGGCGGCGGGCAAGAAGATCGCCGGACTGCTGCGGGCGGTGGCGGACCAGCTCGACGTGTAGGAGCCCGTCACACCATGCTGAGCGCGTCGCGGCCGAGCGGAGGCACCAGACCCTCGGCCGCGGCCCGCGTCAGCAGCCCGCGCACCGCCGCGTAGCCGTCCTCGCCCAGGTCGTGCGTGAACTCGTTGACGTACAGCCCGATGTGCTGGTCGGCGACCGCCGGGTCCATCTCCTGGGCGTGCTCGCGTACGTACGGCCGGGAGGCCTCCGGGTCGTCCCAGGCCATGCGGACGGACGTGCGGATGACCTCGGCCAGCTCGCGCAGCCGCGCCTCGCCCAGCGACCGGCGGGCGATGATCGCGCCCAGCGGGATGGGCAGGCCGGTGGTGGACTCCCAGTGCTCGCCCATGTCGGCGAGCGAGTGCAGCCCGTACTCCTGGTAGGTGAAGCGGGCCTCGTGGATGACGAGTCCGGCGTCCACCCTGCCGTCCCGCACCGCCGGCATGATCTCGTGGAACGGCATCACCACGATCTCGCCGACCCCGCCGGGCACCACGTCGGCGGCCCAGAGGCGGAAGAGCAGATACGCGGTCGAGCGCTCGCTCGGGACGGCGACCGTCTTCCCGGTCAGGTCCACGCCGGGTTCGCGGGTGAGCACCAGCGGGCCGCAGCCGCGCCCCAGCGCCCCGCCGCAGGGCAGCAGCGCGTACTCGTCGAGGACCCACGGCAGTACGGCGTAGGACACCTTCAGCACGTCGAAGCCGTTGTCGGCGGGGCCGCGTTCGGCGATGCCGTTGGTGATGTCGATGTCCGCGAAGGTGACGTCGATGTCCGGCGCTCCGGGGACCCGGCCGTGCGCCCAGGCGTCGAAGACGAACGTGTCGTTGGGGCAGGGCGAGTACGCGATGTTCAGCGGCTCAGTCATGACCGTTCCAACTCTCCAGTACGGGCGGGAGCTTCCCGAAAGCGTCGGTGAGGGCGCCGAGCGCGTCCCCGATCCGCCAGGCGGAACGGTCACGCGGGCCCACGGCGTTGGAGACCGCCCGGACCTCCAGGGCGGGCACGCCCTGCTGGGCGGCGGCCTCCGCGACCCCGAACCCCTCCATCGCCTCGGCGGCGGCCCCGGGGTGGCGGGCGGCGAGCTCGGCGGCGCGGGCGGCGGTGCCGGTGACGGTGGAGACGGTCAGCACCGGTCCGTACGCGGCCCCGGTGGCCTCGGCGGCCGCCCGGGCGAGCCGCTCGGGCGGCAGATGGGCCGAGCGCCCGAACCCGAGCGCCTCCACATCCAGATAACCCTCGGGCGTGTCGGCACCGAGGTCGGCGGCGACGATCCGCGAGGCGACGACGGGGGAGCCCACGGGTGCGAAGGGCAGGAAGCCGCCCCCGATCCCGGCCGAGACGACCAGGCCGTACGGGGTACGGGCGAGCGCGGCGGCGGTGGCGGCCGCGGCCGCGGCGGGGCCGACCCCGCCGACGAGCACATCGAGAGCACCGGCGCCGGGGCCGGACGGGAACGCCCGGGTGACCGCGTCCCGCTCGGCGGGGACCGCGGTCACGACCAGGACACGCATGTCAGCTGTCGTCGCGCTTGAGCGTGAAGCTCCACACCGACTTGGGCTTGTTGGCGTCGTTGACCTGAATGATGTTGATCTTCTTGGTCTTGGGCGCGGCGCCCTGCCCGCCCGTCGCGAAGACGTCCGCGTTCGGGAACGAGCGGTAGGTCTTGTTGGACGGCTCGGTGATCGGGTTGCCGTCCAGGACCGCGACCCATTTGTCGCCGTGCTCGACGACATCCGGGTCCACGCCCAGCCGCAGGGTGGAGCCCGGCGAGTACTTGATCGTCTTGGACGTCTTCACATTGCTCAGGCAGGTGGTGAGCTTTTCGTCCGTCAGGGGCTTGCCGTCGCCGCGGCAGGCGGCCTCGGCGTTCACCGAAGTCGTCCCGACCGTCACGGTCGCGAGGGGCGTCGGCTTGTCGCAGGCGGAGAGGACGAGGAGGCCGACGGAGACAGCGCCCAGGGCGATGCCGGCCCGGCGGGCCTTACCGGAGGTGAACGAGGCGGTCATGAGCCGAAGGCTATCGGTCCCCCGAGATCACGCCACGCGCGGGTGTGGCGTGCCGCGCCGCGCGGAGCTCAGCAGCCCCCGTACGGACGTGACCGCACCGGCCGCCAGCAGGCCCGCCGCGACCGCCATCCCCAGGACGCCGTTGAGCGGCAGCACGATCCCTATGGCACCGCCGAGCACCCACGCCATCTGGAGCGCCGTCTCGGAGCGCGCGAACGCGGAGGTGCGCACCTCCTCGGGCACGTCACGCTGGAGCATCGCGTCCAGCGACAGCTTCGCCAGCGCCTGGGTGAACCCGGCGGTGGCGCCCAGCACCGCCATCAGCAGCCCGCTGAAGAACGCCGCCGCGCACACCGCCGCGCCCAGCGCGGCCAGCAGCGCCGTCACGATGATGACCTCCGGGCCGCGCGAGCGCAGCAGCGAGCCCGCCGCCGTGCCCAGCGCGTTGCCGACGCCCGCCGAGACGCCGACCACGCCCAGCGACACGGCGGCGCTCTGCCCGGCGAGCGGGTGCTCGCGCAGCAGGAACGCCAGGAAGAAGATCAGGAAGCCGGAGAGGGAGCGCAGGGCGGCGTTGGCGATCAGCCCGTTGCGCACGGACGCGCCGACCGAGCTCAGCCCCGGTTTGCGGCCGCCGTGGTCGACCAGGCCGGCCTTGCTCTCACCCTTGGCGGAGTCCACCTTGTGGTCGAGCGTGAACGCCAGGAACGTGCCCGTCACGAAGAGGCAGAACGCCCCGTACAGCGGCCATTCGGGCCCGACGTGCTGGAGCCCCGCGCCGACCGGGGCCGCCGCGGCCGTCGCCAGCAGCCCCGCGAGTGTGACCCGGGAATTCGCTTTGACCAGCGAGAACCGTGGTGGCAGCAGCCGGGGCACGACCGCGCTGCGCACCACTCCGTACGCCTTCGACGCCACCAGGACGCCCAGCGCCGCCGGATACAGCTCCAGGCCGCCGGTGGCGACCGCGCCCGACATGGTGAGCGCCAGCAGCGCCCGCGCCAGCATGGCGCCCGCCATCGCGGCGCGCCGGCCGTGCGGCATCCGGTCCAGCAGCGGGCCGATCACCGGGGCCAGCAGGGTGAACGGGGCCATCGTGATCGCCAGGTACAGCGCGACCCGGCCGCGCGCCTGGTCGGTCGGGACGGAGAAGAAGACGGTGGACGCCAGGGCCACGGTGATCATCACGTCGCCCGCGCCGTTCACCGCGTGCAGTTCGATGAGTTTGCCCAGGCCCGACTCACCGGCGCCGTGCGCGTGGGTCGCCTTTCGGATGGAACGGACGGTGCCCGTGATGGGCAGGTGCAGCGCTCGTCCGACCGTCCGCCCCGCCCTGCGGAGGGGACCGGTCTCGTCGGTGGACCTCACGGTAGCCACGCAGTCATAGTGCCCCAACCCCGTCTGACCATGACGTACCGACGGGGATTCGGACCGGCAGGTGGGCCACGGGCCGCGAAGGGGGTAGCGTGACAGGCGCGCCGCCCGCGGCTGCTCATGGCCGCGCGCCTCTCCGCGATCCCGCAGAATGGATGGCGAAAGGCGCGCCCCTGATCAGCTCACGGCCCGGGCGCGGACGTCGACGCGGCCCCCTGGTCCGCTCCGTCCGCGACTCGTACGTACGCGGTCCCCGGCGCACCCGTGAGACGGCGTAGGAGAGAAGCGAGACCTGTGAGTGCTGCGACGACGCGAAGCCGTACCCCCGACCGCCTGTGCGCCGAAGCGGTCGACCTCGCCAGGGAGGCGGCCGAGGAGGCCGCCGCGCCCGGCGTGGTCGGAGAGCACGTCTCGGTGGTGGCCGAGGGTGACCGGGTCGTCACACACCTCTTCGAGTGCAAGGAGCCGGGGTACCGGGGCTGGCGCTGGGCGGTGACGGTCGCGCGGGCCTCCCGCGCGAAGCTGGTCACCCTCGACGAGACGGTCCTGCTGCCCGGACCCGACGCGCTCCAGGCGCCCGAATGGGTGCCGTGGAGCGAGCGGCTGCGTCCGGGTGACATGGGGCCCGGCGACCTGCTGCCCACCGAGGCGGACGACCTGCGCCTGGAGCCCGGCTACAGCGGGGAGGACGCCCCGCCGCCGAACTCCGCCGTCTCCGAGGAGATGGCCGAGCGGGTCGAGGCGGAGGACGCCGAGCTGGTGTCCCGGCCCGGCACCTCGCGCGGCTCGATCGCGGCGGTGGCCGAGGAGCTCGGCATGCGCCGGGCGCGGGTCCTGTCGCGGTACGGGCTGCACGCGGCGGCGGACCGCTGGGACGAGTCGTTCGGCGCGAAGACCCCGATGGCCCAAGCCGCGCCCGCGTCCTGCGTGTCGTGCGCCTTCCTGGTCCCGCTGGCCGGGTCCCTGCGGCAGGCCTTCGGCGTCTGCGCGAACGAGTTCGGCCCGGCGGACGGGCACGTCGTGTCCCTCTCCTACGGCTGCGGCGGCCACTCGGAGGCCGCGGTCATGCCGAAGCCGCCGCGGCCGTCGGCGCCGGTGCTGGACACGCTGGGGGCGGACGCGTTGGCCTTGCGGCCGGCCGGGGACGGGGGGTCGGTGGAGGCGGCCCTGGACGACGCGGCGGAAGACCTGGGCCACTCGTAGCCCCCCCGTCCCTGCACCCCGCTGCGCGTTAGTCCGCGGCCCGTGGCGGGCTGGTCGCGCAGTTCCCCGCGCCCCTAGGGGGTCGGGGCCGCCCAGGAACGCAGCTCAGCCACAGGCCTAGGAGGGCGGGCCGGCCGAAGACCCCAGCTCAGCCACCGCCCTTCAGGGGCGCGGGGCCAGCCGGAGTACTCAGCTCAGCCCCCGAGCCTTTAGGGGCGCGGGGAACTGCGCGAGAAGCGGCCACGACCCGCAGACGAAAGAGGGCTTAGGGGCGCGGGGAACGGCGCGAGCAACCGCCCACTCAGCCGCAGACAAGGACCGGGCCGAACAGGGGCGCGGGGAACTGCGCGAGCAACCACCCACTCACCCGCAGACAAAGCCCGGGCCCAAGCAGGGGCGCCTGCGCGTCCAGCGGGCCCGGGGCCGGGCCACGGGGGCCCGGGGCGGAGCCACGGGGGGTGTGGGGACGCGGTACCTTCGGGATCAGGGCATGGTGCCGTGGACGCAAGAAGCGGAGTGCACGCGTGATCGTGAAGGCGACGGCGGTCGAAGGGTCCGACCCCTTCGGAACCGCGCGGCTACGGCGCGGCGTGGTGGACGCCTGGGCCACCGCCCCCACCCGCTTCCGGGAGGACGCCAACGCCGAAGAGGACCTCGCCCTCGGCGGCTACCGCGACCGCCTCGTCGTCGAACTCGCCCAGAACGCCGCCGACGCCGCCGCCCGGGCAGGCGTACCCGGACGGCTCAGGCTCACCCTGCACCCCGGCGCCCCCGGCGAGCAGCCCGTCCTCGCCGCCGCCAACACCGGCGCCCCCCTGGACGCCACCGGCGTCGAGTCGCTCTCCACCCTCCGCGCCTCCGCCAAGCGCCGCGACGCCGGCACCGCCGTGGGCCGGTTCGGCGTCGGGTTCGCCGCCGTCCTCGCCGTCAGCGACGAGCCCGCCGTCGTCGGCCGCACCGGCGGCGTCCGCTGGTCGCTGGCCGAGGCCCGCGACCTCGCCGCCGAGGCCGCCCGCTTCAGCCCCGGCCTCGGCGACGAACTGCGCCGCCGCGACGGCCACGTACCCCTGCTGCGGCTCCCGCTGCCCGCCGAGGGCCGCGCGCCCGACGGATACGACACCGTCGTCGTGCTGCCGCTGCGCGACGAGCCCGCCGAGGACCTCGTCCGCAGGCTGCTGGCCGCCGTCGACGACGCCCTGCTGCTCACCCTGCCCGGCCTCGTCGAGGTCGTGATCGAGACCCCGGACGGCTCGCGCGTACTGCGCCGCTCCGAGCACGACGGATACGTCCACGTCGACGACACCCGCGACGGGGTCAACCGCTGGCGGGTCGTCAGCGACGGGGGCGCGCTCGACGCCGGACTCCTCGCCGACCGGCCCGTCGAGGAACGGCTGCGGCCCCACTGGTCGGTCACCTGGGCCGTCCCCGTGGACCTGGACGGCGCCCCCCAGCGGCCCCGTACCGCCTCCGTCGTGCACGCCCCCACCCCCACCGACGAGCCCCTCGGCCTGCCCGCCCTGCTCATCGCGTCGCTGCCGCTGGACACCGCCCGGCGCCACCCGGCCCCGGGCCCGCTCACCGACTTCCTGGTGGAGCGCGCCGCCGAGGCGTACGCGCGGCTGCTCGGCGACTGGGAGCCCGTCTCCACCGGCACCGTCGACCTCGTCCCCGGCCCGCTCGGGCGCGGCGAGCTGGACGGGGCGCTGCGCGCGGCGATCCTGGAGCGGCTGCCCCGGGTCGCCTTCCTCCCCCCGGCCGTGCCCTCCGAAGAGCTGCCCGCGCTGCGCCCGTTCGAGGCCGAGGTGGTCGAGGGGGCGGGCGCCGACACCGTGAAGGTGCTGGCCGAGGTGCTGCCCACGCTGCTGCCGGCCGGCCTCGAGCGCCGGGCCGAGCTGCGTACGCTCGGCGTCGGCCGCCTTCCGCTCGGGGACGCCATCGAGCGCATCGGCGGCGCCGAGCGCGCGCCCGGCTGGTGGTACCGGCTGTACGAGACCCTCGCCGGGGTGGACCCCGACCGGCTCTCCGGGCTCCCGGTTCCGCTGAGCGACGGGCGTACGGCCATCGGCCCCCGCCAGATCCTGCTGCCGCTGCCCGACACCCCCGCCGACCTCGCCCGCCTGGGCCTGAAGGTCGCGCACGCGGACGCCGCGCACCCTCTCCTGGAGAAGCTCGGCGCCCTCCCGGCCACACCCCGGGCCGTCCTGACGACCCCCCAGGTACGGGCCGCCGTCGCCGCCTCCCTCGACAGCGGCGAGATCTGGGACGAGGACGCGCTCGACGCCGACGAACTCGCCGAGACCGTACTGGCCTTGGTGCGCGACGCGGCCCTGGAGCCCGGCGACGAGCCGTGGCTCGGCGCGCTCGCCCTGCCCGACGAGGACGGCGAACTCGCCCCCGCCGGTGAACTCGTGCTGCCCGGCAGCCCCTTCGCCGCCGTCATCCGCCCCGGCGAGCTCGCCGAGGTGGACGGCGAACTGGCCGAGCGCTGGGGCGAGCAGCCGCTCGCCGCGTGCGGGGTGATGGCCACGTTCGCGCTGGTCCGCGCTACCGACGTGGTCCTCGACCCGGACGAACTGGAGCCCCGCGAGGGCGACTTCGCCGAGCCCGACGACGCCGGGCTGCTCGACGCGGTCGACGTGTGGTGCGAGGACGTCCTCGACCGGCTGCCGCACACGCCCGTACCCCCGGTGGCGACCGAGATCGTGGCCGTGCGCGACCTCGACCTCGTCGACGACGACGCCTGGCCGCAGGCCCTCGCCCTGCTGGCCCGGCCGCCGCTGCGGGACGCGCTGACCCAGCCCGTACGGATCCTGCTGCCGGACGGCACGACGGAGACGGTCCGCCCGTACACGGCGTGGTGGCTGCGCGGCCACCCCGTCCTGGGCGGGCGCCGCCCGGCGGGCCTGCGCGCGGCCGGGTCCGACCCGCTGCTCTCCGGTCTGTACGAGTCGGCCGACGCGACCGGGTTCGACGACGCGCAGGTGCTGCGGGCCCTGGGCGTACGTACGTCGGTGGCGGCGCTGCTCGACGAGCCCGGCGGCGCGGCCGAGCTGCTCGCCCGCCTCGCGGACCCGTCCCGGCCCGTCTCGGACGCCCAACTGCACGCCCTGTACACGGCCTTGGCCGACCTCGACCCCGAGCAGGTGACGCTCCCCGACGAGCTGCGGGCCGTGGTGGACGGGGAGGTACGGGTGGTGGACGCGGCGGAGGCGGTGGTCGCGGACGCGCCGGATCTGCTGCCGCTGGCGTCCGGGGTGCCGCTGCTGCCGGTCGCTCCGGCGCGGGCGCCCGAGCTCGCGGAGCTGCTCCAGGTGCGGGGCCTTGCCGAGGTCGCCTCGGCGGAGGTCACGACGGCCGGGACCGAGCGCGCGGTCCCGTCGGCGGTCCGCGTCCTGCTCGGCCCCTCGGCGCCGTCCTCGTACGTGGAGCACGAGGAGTTGCTGGCGGGCGGGGTGGAGCTGGACTGGCGGGCGGCCGACGGGGTGGTGCACGCGGCGACGCTGGAGGGGGTGGCGGCGGGGCTCGCGTGGGCGGCGGGGCAGTGGCCTCGGCGGTTCGAGGTGGCGGCGCTCCTCGAGGACCCGTCGCGCACGCCCGAACTGTCCCGAGCCCGCTGGTTCGACTAGGGATTGCCCCCCACCCCACCCCTCCCCTAAACCCTCCGGGGGCGAGCCGCCCCCCGCTGCGCGTTCGTCTGCGGGCCGGTGGCCGGTTGCTCGCGCAGTTCCCCGCGCCCCTTAGGTAGTACACCCGCAGCCGGAAACCCAGCTCAGCCACAGACTTTTAGGGGCGCGGGGCCAGCCGGAGTACTCAGCTCAGCCCCGAGCCTTCAGGGGCGCGGGGAACGGCGCGAGAAGCGACCACGACCCGCAGACGAGAGCGGGGTTAGGGGCGCGGGGAACTGCGCGGGCAACCCGCCACTCAGCCGCAGACGAAGGCCGGGCCAAAGAGGGGCGCGGGGAACTGCGCGAGCAGCCACCCACTCAGCCGCAGACAAAGGCCGGGCAACCGCTACGTCGGCCAGCGGCGGCCCACCCACCTCCAGGCCAGTTCCAGCAGCCCCGCCCCCACCACAGCGACCCCCACCGCCGCCCACGGCAACGTCGTCCCCGCCAGTTTCAGCGCGAAGAACTTCTGGAGCCAGGGGACCGCCAGGACCAGGAGGAACGCCGCGCCCATGGACAGGACCAGGGCGATCCGCCACCACGTGTACGGGCGGGCGATGATCGCCAGGACCCACATCGAGACCAGGAACAGCGTCAGCGTCGCCGCGCTGGTCTCCGCCTCCCGCGCCCCGGGCCCCTCGTAGTAGTGCCGCGCCAGCAAGTACGTCGCGAACGTCGTCACCGCCGCGATCGCCCCGCCGGGAATCGCGTACCGCATCACCCGCCGTACGAAATGCGGCTTCGCCCGCTCGGTGTTGGGCGCCAGCGCCAGGAAGAAGGCCGGGACGCCGATCGTCAGCGTGGAGAGCAGCGTCAGGTGGCGCGGCAGGAACAGGTACTCCACCTGCGTGCACACCACCAGCAGCGCGAGCAGCACCGAGTACACCGTCTTGACCAGGAACAGCGTCGCCACCCGGGTGATGTTGCCGATCACCCGGCGCCCCTCCGCCACCACCGACGGCAGCGTCGCGAAGCTGTTGTTGAGGAGGACGATCTGGGCCACCGCCCGCGTCGCCTCCGAGCCCGAACCCATCGAGACGCCGATGTCCGCGTCCTTCAGCGCCAGGACGTCGTTGACGCCGTCCCCCGTCATCGCCACCGTGTGGCCCCGCGACTGGAGCGCCGCCACCATGTCCCGCTTCTGCTGCGGCGTGACCCGGCCGAACACCGCGTTGTCGTCCAGGACCGACGCCATCTCCGCCTGGTCGCCGGGCAGTTTCCGCGCGTCCACCGTCCGGGAGGCGCCCGGCAGCCCCAGCTTCCCCGCCACCGCGCCCACCGACACGGCGTTGTCACCGGAGATGACCTTCGCGTGGACGTCCTGCTCCTCGAAGTAGCGCAGGGTGTCACCCGCGTCGGGGCGCAGCCGCTGCTCCAGCACCACCAGCGCCGTGGCCCGCGCGTCCGACGCCACCTGCGGGTCGTCCAGCTCGCGCCGGGCCCGGGCGAGCAGCAGGACCCGCAGACCCTGTTCGTTGAGGCCGTCGATCTCCGCCAGCGAGGGGTCCCCGGACGGCAGCAGCACGTCCGGCGCGCCCAGCAGCCACGTCGAGTTCTCCCCGTCGCCCTCGCTGAACGCCGCCCCGCTGTACTTGCGCGCCGAGGAGAACGGCAGCGACTCCCGGCACCGCCACTCCTCGCTGTCCGGATACGCGTCGATGATCGCCTGGAGGGACGCGTTCGGCCGCGGGTCGGACTCGCCGAGCGCGCCGAGCACCTTGCGTATGTACGCCTCGTCCGCGCCCCCCAGCGGCCGCAGCTCCGTGACGTCCATCCCGCCCTCGGTGAGCGTGCCCGTCTTGTCGAGGCAGACGACGTCCACGCGCGCCAGGCCCTCGATCGCCGGGAGCTCCTGCACCAGGCACTGCTTGCGGCCGAGCCGGATCACCCCGATCGCGAAGGCGACCGAGGTCAGGAGCACCAGGCCCTCGGGGATCATGGGGACGATTCCGCCCACCGTGTACGCGACCGACTCCTTGAAGTTGTCGTCCTTGACCACCAGTTGGCTGATGACCAGCCCGATCGAGGTCGGGACCATCAGCCAGGTCACGTACTTGAGGATCATCGAGATGCCGGAGCGCAGCTCGGAGTGGACCAGCGTGAACCGGCTGGCCTCCTCCGCGAGCTGCGCCGCGTACGCCTCGCGCCCGACCTTCGTCGCGGTGAAGGCGCCGCCGCCGGCGACCACGAACGAGCCCGACATCATCTTGTCGCCGGGCTTCTTCAGTACGGGGTCGGCCTCGCCGGTCAGCAGTGACTCGTCGACCTCCAGGCCGTCGCTCTCCACCACCTCGCCGTCGACCACGACCTTGTCGCCCGGCCCGAGCTCCACCAGGTCGCCGAGGACGATCTCGGAGGTGGAGATCTCGGCGGCCACCCCGTCGCGCCGGACGGTCGGCTTGGCCTCGCCGATGACCGCGAGGCTGTCCAGGGTCTTCTTGGCACGCAGCTCCTGGATGATGCCGATACCGGTGTTGGCGATGATCACGAAGCCGAAGAGGCTGTCCTGGAGCGGCGCCACGAAGAGCATGATCAGCCACAGCACGCCGATGATCGCGTTGAAGCGGGTGAAGACGTTGGCGCGGACGATCTCCGCGGTGGAGCGGCTGCTGCGTACCGGTACGTCGTTGACCTCGCCCCGGGCCACCCGTTCGGCGACCTCGGCGGCGCTCAGACCGCTCGCCCGGCCGGACGCCTCGGAGGGCGGCACGGGGTGGACGGGGTCGAGTTCCGCCCCGGCGTCGATATTGGCGCGCTGCGTCATGATTTCGACGGTACGGGGGGAATTCCCGCTTCACCTGCCGGGAAGGCCGAACATCAGACCTTGGGAGGAGACGAATGGTCCTGCGGCGGTATGCCGGGACGGAACGGCTCCTACCGGCTGGCGGCCGCCTCCCGCGCCGCCGCGTGCCGCTTGAGGGCCGCGTCGCGCCCGCGTACGTACCAGATGCCGATCAGGCCGAGGCCGCCGCCGGCCAGGCACGTCCACACCCACCACAGATGGCCGTGGTCGTCGAACCAGCCGTAGAACGGCAGCTGGACGAGGAAGAGGACGAACCAGAGGACCGTGCCGCCGGTGATGGTGGCGACGACGGGCCCTTCCAGGGGCTCCGGTGCCTCGTGCTTGGGTGTCCACTTCGCCATGCGATCAGTGTAGGGGGAGGGGGCCGGCGGCCCATGGGCACGCTCGGACCCCAGGCGCCCCTTGTGTCTACGCGCGGAGATAGCGATCTTCGCCTTATGTATTCATACTGAAACGGCTTACGGCTGACTCGTTTTGTTCGTTGAAACGTCCAAAAAAGTTCGGGAAAAGCCGCTTTTCGTATGGCGCGGCTCCCCGCAGCGCAGCAGCTCCCCGCTCCCCGCCCCGTCTCCTGACTGAGGTTCCGCATGTCCCCCTCGGCCACCGCCAAGGTCGACACTCCCCCCGCCCCGAAGCCGCCGGCCAACGTGGTGGACCGCTACTTCAAGATCTCCGAGCGGGGCTCCACCCTCGGCCGGGAGATCCGCGGCGGCTTCGCCACCTTCTTCGCGATGGCCTACATCATCGTGCTGAACCCGATCATCCTCGGCAGCGCGAAGGACATGTACGGGCACCAGCTCGACGGCGGCCAGCTGGTCACCGCCACCGTGCTGACCGCCGCGTTCACCACGCTCCTGATGGGCGTCATCGGCAACGTGCCGATCGCGCTGGCCGCCGGGCTCGGCGTCAACACCGTGGTCGCCCTCCAGCTGGCGCCCCGGATGAGCTGGCCCGACGCGATGGGCATGGTCGTCCTCGCGGGCTTCGTGGTGATGATCCTGGTCGCCACCGGGCTGCGCGAGCGGGTGATGAACGCGGTGCCGCTGGGCCTGCGCAAGGGCATCGCGATCGGCATCGGCCTGTTCATCATGCTGATCGGCCTGGTCGACTCGGGCTTCGTCTCCCGGATCCCGGACGCCGCCCACACCACCGTCCCGCTCCAGCTCGGCGGCAACGGCCATCTGCTGGGCTGGCCGGTGCTGGTCTTCATCCTCGGCGTGCTGCTGACGCTGGCCCTGCTCGTGCGCAAGGTGCCCGGCGCGATCCTCATCTCCATCGTGGCGATGACCGGCCTCGCGATGATCATCAACGCGGTGGCGACCGTCCCGTCCTGGGGCCTGACCACCCCGACCTGGCCCGGCAACCCGGTCGCCAGCCCCGACTTCGGCCTGGTCGGCAAGGTCAGCCTGTTCGGCGGCTTCGACAAGGTCGGCGTGCTGACCGGCGTCCTGTTCGTCTTCACCGTGCTGCTGTCGTGCTTCTTCGACGCCATGGGCACGATCATGGGCATCAGCGACGAGGCCGAGCTGACCGACGCCGAGGGCAACATGCCCGGCATCAACCGGGTGCTCTTCGTGGACGGCATCGCCGTCGCGGCGGGCGGCGCCTCGTCCTCCTCCGCCACCACCTGCTTCGTGGAGTCCACGGCGGGCGTCGGCGAGGGCGCCCGTACCGGCTTCGCCAACGTGGTGACCGGCGGGCTCTTCACGGTCGCGCTGTTCCTGACCCCGCTCGCCACCATGGTGCCGTCCCAGGCCGCCACCCCGGCGCTGCTGGCGGTCGGCTTCCTGATCCTGTCCGGCTCGATCCGGCAGATCGACTGGGACGACTGGACGATCGCGATCCCGGCGTTCGTGACGATGGTGATGATGCCGTTCACGTACTCCATCACCAACGGCATCGGCATGGGCTTCCTCACCTTCACGCTGCTCCGCCTGGTGGCGGGCCGCGGCCGCGAGGTGCCGGTGGCGATGTACGTCGTCTCGGCGGTGTTCGCCTTCTACTACCTGATGCCGGCGCTGGACCTCACGTAGTCACCCCTGTACGGGGCGGCGCTCGGGCAGGCCCTAGGCGGCCCCGTAGAACTTCTCCGTCTCGTCGACCGCGGCGTTGAACCGCTCGTCGAAGTCATCGCGAATGAGCGTCCGGACCACATAGTCCTGGACGCTCATTCCGCGTTTGGCGGCATGCTGCCGGAGCCGTTCGAGCAGCTCACCGTCTATCCGCAGGCTGAGCACGCTGGTCCCCATGGCACGAGGGTCGCCGCAGGCCCCGCCCCGGCGCGTCACTTTTCCGATAGCTCTCACTCATTCGGGTGATGTGTGTGGTGGTGTGTGGCGGCCGTTACGGTGCGCCGGTGGTACGTGGGCTGGTATTTAGCCAGAGTAATGAGTTATTCTAACGAACATGTCTGACCTGCCCCACGGCGACGACGCCGACGTCGCCGCCGTGAACTCCCTGCGCTCGGCGGTCATGCGCCTGAGCCGGCGCCTGAAGCACCAGCGCGTCGACGAGTCGCTGAGCCCCACCGAGATGTCGGTGCTCGGCACCCTCTTCCGCTGCGGCTCGGCCACCCCCGGCGAGCTGGCCCGCAAGGAGCACGTCCAGCCGCCGTCGATGACCCGCATCGTCGCGCTGCTGGAGGCGAAGGGCCTGGTCAGGCTGGAGCCGCACCCCGACGACCGCCGCCAGAAGGTGGTCAGCCAGACCGAAGAGGCCGAGGCGATGCTCGAAGAGAGCCGCCGCAAGCGCAACGCCTGGCTGGCTTCCCTCGCGGAAGGCCTGGACGAGGACGAGTGGGCGAAGCTGCGCGCCGCCGCACCCGTACTGGAGAAGCTCGCACACCTGTGAACTGACCGCGCATAAAAGGAGGCGAACCCCTTTGAGTACGGGATCCGGAGCAGACTCCGCCCCCGCACACAAATCCACCCACGACACCGCTGCCGCCGGCAGCACCCGGCGGGGGACGTTCTCCTCCCTCGCGATCCGCAACTACCGGCTGTTCTTCTCCGGTGCCATCGTCTCCAACATCGGCACCTGGATGGCGCGGATCACCCAGGACTGGCTGGTCCTCCAGATCACCGGCTCCTCGGTGGCGGTGGGCATCACCACCGCCATGCAGTTCCTGCCGATGCTGCTCTTCGGGCTGTACGGCGGCGTCATCGCCGACCGCTTCGCCAAGCGGAGCATCCTCTTCGTCACCCAGAGCGCGATGGGCCTGGGCGGGCTGTTCCTGGCGGCCATGACGCTCTCCGGCCACGTCCAGGTCTGGCACGTCTATCTGACGGCGTTCTTCACCGGTCTGGTGACGGTCGTCGACAACCCGACCCGCCAGTCCTTCGTCTCGGAGATGGTCGGCCCCGACCAGGTCCGCAACGCGGTCAGCCTGAACTCGGCCAACTTCCAGTCGGCCCGGCTGGTCGGCCCCGCGGTCGCGGGCGCCGTGATGGCGGCGGTGGGCCCCGGCTGGGCCTTCCTCGCCAACGGCCTCTCCTTCCTGGCGCCGCTGGCGGGCCTCGCCCTGATGCGTACGGCGGAACTGCGGCCGACCCGGCTCGCGCCGCGCGGCAAGGGCCAGCTCCGCGAGGGCCTGGACTACGTCTCCAAGCGCCCGGAGCTGATCTGGCCGATCGTCCTGGTCGGCTTCGTCGGCACCTTCGGCTTCAACTTCCCGATCTGGCTCAGCGCCTTCGCCCATGACGTCTTCCACGGCGGCTCCGGGATGTACGGCCTGTTCAACAGCCTGATGGCGATCGGCTCCCTGGTCGGCGCGCTGCTCGCGGCCCGCCGGGGCACCACGCGCCTGCGGCTGCTGGCGGGGGCGGCGGGCCTGTTCGCGGTCCTGGAGCTCGCGGCGGCGGCGGCCCCCGGCATGGCGCTGTTCGCCACGCTGCTGATCCCGGTCGGCGTGCTCGGCCTGACGGTCAACGTCACCGCGAACGCCTCGGTCCAGATGGCCACCGACCCGGAGATGCGGGGCCGGGTGATGAGCCTGTTCATGATGGTCTTCACCGGCGGCACCCCGCTGGGCGGCCCGCTCTTCGGCTGGCTCACGGACGAGTACGGCGTACGGGTCAGCCTCGCCCTGGGCGGACTGATCTGCGCGGTCGCGGCGGTCGGCGTCGGCCTGATGCTGGCGCGGGCGGCGAACCTGCGGCTCAAGGTGGACCTGCGGCGAGGCCGCCGCCACCTGGAGTTCGTGCCGAGGGTTCCCAGGGAGCAACTGGCCACGGCGGCGTGACGAGTCCTTCCCCTGGGGCAAAACTGGTCCCATGAGACTCTTCGTGGCCGTGCTGCCCCCGCCGCCCCGGCTGGCGGAAATCGGCGCGGCGGTGGACGAGTTGCACGCGCTGCCCGGCGCGGACCGCCTGCGCTGGGCGGGCCGCGACGACTGGCACCTCACCCTGGCGTTCCTGGGCGAGGTGGCCGAGCCCGTCCTCCCGGACCTGCACGACCGCCTGGCCCGGGCCGCCCACCGCACCCCGCCCTTCGCACTGCGCCTGCACGGGGGCGGCCGCTTCGGCGACAAGGTGCTGTGGGCGGGCGTGGCGGGCGGGACGGACGCCCTCCGCCTGCTGGCCGAACGGTCGGACGCGGCGGCCCGCCGCGCGGGCGTCCCGATGGAGGAGCACCGCCGCTACCACCCCCACCTCACCCTGGCCCGCAGCCGGTCGGGGGCGGACCTGCACCCTTACGTGGACGCCCTGGCGGGCTTCGAGGGCACGGCGTGGCAGACGGACGAGCTGGCCCTGGTCCGCAGCCGGCTGCCGGTCAGCGGGGTGCCCGGGGAGGCGCCCCGGTACGAGGTGGTGGGGCGGTGGGGGTTGGGGGAGTGACGAGCCGCAGCTCTCGGCGGAAGGCGACGCGGACGGTCCCGTCGGCGGGCACCATGACCACGAACCCGCGGGTACGGGTCCAGCCGTCCGGGATGAGGAACATGCGGTTGCCGGACTGGGCGAGCAGACGCACGCCTCGGTAGCGGTACTTGTACTTCTGTCCCGGGCCGTCCGCCGGCAGCGAGGTCTCCTGCACCGGCGCGGCACCGAAATAGAGCTGCTCGGCGGTGTCGACGACCAGCGTCGGCCGGTGCCAGAGATTCCGGGCCAGCTCCCGCCCGTCGTCCCTGCCAAGGGCGTTGGCGTAGGCCTTGACGGCCCAGAAGCAGCTCACGGCGATCAGCGCCACCACGAGGGCGAGGGTCTTCAGCTCGCCGGGGAAGGGGTGCCCGGTGGTCTTGAGGTGCAGGGTGCGCCCGTACACCACGAGCAGCAGGCCGCCGCCGCAGAGCAGCGGGGTGTCGAGCGGCCCGGCGGGCCACACCTGGAGACCGCCGAGCAGCCCGAGGACGAAGAGCGCACCGCCGCACACGACGAGCCCCACCCCCGCCTGTCCCACGCGGCGCACCAGGCCCGGTCGCGCGTCACCGACGGAGGAGACCCACCCCAGCCCGAGCGCTCCCACGAGCGCGGCGGTGAGCGCCACGGCCAAGGGCATGAACAGGGCCGCCGCGCTGCGCAGCAGCAGCTCCTGGGTGGACAGGCCGAGGGTGGCGATGTCGATGCCGAAGTACCCGTAGAAGGACGAGGTGTACGCGTAGCCGAAGTAGAAGAGGAGGCCGGTGAGCAGCGTGGTGGGCGCGACGAATCCGGCGACGGCCTTGAGCCAGTTGCCCCACGGGGGCCGGGCCGAGGTGGGCTGCTCCTCCATGTACGCCCTCCTGGGTCAGGTGGCGTCGAGGGAGTCGGAGGGCCCGGGCTCCGAGGGCTCCTCCTCCGGGTCCGGCGGCACGGTTTCGGCCGGGAACGGGCTGCTCCGCGGTTTGGGGTCGCCGTTCAGCGTGACGCAGGCGGTGTGGACGGGGATGAGTGGCTCGTCGGAGGTGTTCTCGAACACCCATTCGAGCGTCACGGATTCATTGTGTGAGAGCTTGACCGGCTGTGGGCCCGTCGTGGTCGTCCAGCGGCCCGTGGGGCTGCAATCGGAGACGGTCGCGGTGCCGTCGTACGGGTCGTCGGCGGTGTTGGTGAAGGTCACCCTGACGCTGGGCCAGACCCCGTCGAAGTCGGTCGAGACCCGCCCCGCCGTCTTGAAGCCGCCGCTGCCGCCGCCGTCCTCCCCGCCGTTGGTCTGCTGACCGCTCGTGCCCTCGCTCGGCTGCCCGGTCGGCTCCTGGGGCGGCGGCGTGGTGGGCGCGTCGGTCTGCGAGGTGTCGCCCGGCGGGCCGGGGTCGTCCGAGCCCGAGGAGCAGCCCGAAAGCAGCAGCCCCGCCACGAGGAGGGGGACCGGAACGAGGCGGTGTCGCCGACGTCGTACGTGATCCACCTTCGGGACGGTAACAGCGAGTCACCGCCTGTTTACGGTGGCGCGCCTTGGGGCGGCCGAACGGGGGCCCGAGGGCGTTCGTTACGCTCATACGCGTGAACCCGAAGACCAGGAACCGGATCATGGCCGGTGTGCTCGTGCTGATGTTCGTCGTGGTGGCGGTGGCGGCCGCGCGGGGCTGAGAGGCCCGAGCCCCCACTCAGTGCGACGCGCCCGTCAGGCGGTTGGCGAACGTCGACACCGTGTACGTGCCGATGCCCAGGACGACCTCCAGGGCGTTCTGGCGGGTGTGGCCGTGGGACAGGAACGCGTCCAGGGCGTCGTCGGGGACCGCGCCCGCCGTCGCGTACACGGCCAGCGTGAACTTGCGTACGGCTTCGAGGCGTTCGTCCGTCAGTGGCTCGCCCTCCCGCAGCTCGGCTATCAGCGACTCCGGCGCGCCGAGGCCGCGCAGCTTGGCCGTGTGCATGTTCACGCACAGGTCGCACGCGTTGCGGGTGGCGACCGTCATGATCACGACCTCGCGGGCCACCGGTTCGAGCGTCGTGCGCTCGAAGAGGGCGCTCATCTTCAGGAAGCCCTCCAGCGTGTGCGGTGAGGTGGCCAGCCGGGCCACGGCCGGGGACAGGTGCCCCAGGTTCTTGATCGTTCCCTCCATCGCGCGGCGCGACTCGGCCGGTGCGGACTCCAGGGTGTGCTCGGTGAATGCCACGGCGTTCCTGCTCCCCATAAGATGGACAACGTGGTTGACGACAAGAAGGTAAACCAGGTTGTCGGTTCTCGCAACGGAGAAAGCGAGGAGGCGCCCACCCCCGGCTACGAGCTGCCCCTGCTCCTCCTCGGCGGCTTCCGCTCCCTCATCGACCGCCTCCATGCCGAGCTCGCCCGCCAGGGCCACCCCGACCTGCGGCCCGCCCACGGCTTCGCGCTCCAGGCCGTCGGGCCCGGCGGAGCCACCGCGAGCGAGATCGGGCGGCGGCTCGGCGTCTCCAAGCAGGCCGCCGGCAAGACCGTCGACCGCCTGGAGGCCCTGGGCTACGCCGAACGCGCCGACGACCCCGCCGACGCCCGCCGCAAGGTCGTCCGCATCACCCCGCGCGGTTTCGACGCGCTCGCCCGGTCGGCGGCCGTGTTCGATGAACTGCGCGCCGACTGGGTCCGTACGCTGGGCGCCGGTCCCGTACGCGACCTGGAGGCGGCCCTGCGCACGGTCGTCCCGCCGGAGGCGTTCCGCCTCGACGCGTCGAGCTGGTTCGCGGGCTCATAGCCGCGTACGCACTCAGGTTCGACAGCCCGTGTCCTGGGCTCCGTGCGTATCGTTGTACCGGGTGGCTGGCCGCCGGGGAGCGGAGGCCGGGGAGGAGCGCCACGATGACCGTCGTAGACGTCGTAGATACCGACAGGATCGAGATGGCCGAGAGCGAAGAAGAGCTCACCTTGGACACGTTGTTCGAGTGGCTCGAAAAGATGCCTTTCCCCGAGGGTTACAAGACCGAGATCGTCGGGGGGAACATCTTCATGGCGCCGCAGCGGCAGGTCCACTTCGAGATCATCCTGGACCTCCTCGAGCAGTTGCGAACCAAATACCCACGGAAGCGTTTGGCCTCTGACGTCCGCATCGACTTTCCCGGCCACCTCAACGGCTTCGCCTGCGATGTCGTGGCGATGAAGGACGGCGCGACCTTGAACGAATCGGGGCGCTGGCGCTACACGGACGTCGAATTCGTTGCCGAGGTGATTTCCAGGCGTACGGCCTCGAACGACTATGGCCCCAAGAAGGCCGCGTTCGCTGCTGCCGACGTGCCCGCCTACCTGATCGTCGACCCGTACACCGGCAAGTGGCACCTGCATACTCTGCCGAAGGACGATGAGTACCACTGCACTCTTTCGCTCGACTTCGGTGACGCCATCGATCTCACGCAGACGCCCGTGGGGCTCACTCTCACCACCGAGGAGTTCCCCCGAGGCTGAACGCCCTTGCTTCGAGCGCACTTCAACAGGTTCGCTGGTCCCCCATGGAGTACACGCAGCTCGGACGCACAGGTCTCAAGGTCAGCCGTCTCGTCCTCGGCACCATGAACTTCGGCCCGCAGACGGATGAGGCCGACAGCCACGCGCTCATGGACGCGGCCCACGACGCCGGTATCAACTTCTTCGACACCGCCAACATCTACGGCAAGGCCGAACACAAGGGCCTCACCGAGGAGATCGTCGGCAACTGGTTCGCGCAGGGCGGTGGGCGCCGCGACAAGACGGTCCTGGCGACCAAGGGCTACGGGAACATGACCCAGGACGGCACCCCCTGGAACATCACCTCCTGGCCCAACCACGACCGGCTCTCCTCACTCAACATCCGGCGCTCGGTGGAGGCCAGCCTCAAGCGGCTCGGCACGGACTACATAGACATCTACCAGTTCCACCACGTCGACCGGGCCACTCCTTTCGAGGAGATCTGGCAGGCCATGGACGTCCTCGTACAGCAGGGCAAGGTCCTGTACGTCGGCACCTCCAACTTCCCCGGCTACAAGATCGCCCAGGCCAATGAAGTCGCCTCCCGCACCGGCCGGTTGGGGCTCGTCAGCGAGCAGTGCCTCTACAACCTCGCCGAGCGCCGCGCCGAGATGGAGGTCATTCCGGCGGCCCAGGAGTACGGCGTCGGGATCATCCCCTGGTCCCCGCTCCACCAGGGCTTGCTCGGCGGCGCCCTGCGCAAGGAGCGGGCGGGCGACGGGGCGCGCACCAAGGCCGGCAGGTCCGCCGCCGGGCTCGCGGATCCGGCGGTCCGGGCGCAGGTGCAGGCGTACGAGGACCTGCTCGCCAAGCACGAACTGGAGCCGGGCGAGACGGCGTTGGCCTGGCTGCTCACCCGGCCGGGCGTGACCGGCCCGATCGTCGGCCCGCGCACCGCCGAGCAGCTCGCGTCGGCTCTGCGAGCGGTGGAGCTGGAGCTGAGCGAGGAGGTGCTGGCCGGGCTCGACGAGATCTTCCCCGGGCCGGGCCCCTCGCCGGAGGCCTTCGCCTGGTAGGAGCCGGGTGGCGCGTGGTGCTTGCTTGAAGCGCACTTCAAGGCGTTCGCTGGTGCCTCATGGAGTACACACAGCTCGGACGCACAGGTCTCAAGGTCAGCCGTCTCGTCCTCGGCACCATGAACTTCGGCCCGCAGACGGACGAGGCCGACAGCCACGCGCTCATGGACGCCGCCCACGACGCGGGCGTCAACTTCTTCGACACCGCCAATGTCTACGGTCAGAGCGCCGGGAAGGGCCGCACCGAGGAGATCATCGGCAACTGGTTCGCGCAGGGCGGCGGGCGCCGCGACAAGACGGTCCTGGCCACGAAGGCGTACGGGAACATGTCCGTCGACGGCGCCCCCGTCTGGCCGAACCACGACAAGCTCTCCGCGCTCAACATCCGCCGGGCGGTCGAGGGAAGTCTGAAGCGGCTCGGTACGGACTACATCGACGTCTACCAGTTCCACCACGTGGACCGGGCCACTCCTTTCGAGGAGATCTGGCAGGCCATGGACGTCCTCGTACGGGAGGGGAAGATCCTGTACGTCGGCACGTCGAACTTCCCCGGCTACAAGATCGCCCAGGCCAATGAAGTCGCCGCGCGGACCGGGCGGTTGGGGCTGGTCAGCGAGCAGTGCTTCTACAACCTCGCCGAGCGCCGCGCCGAGATGGAGGTGATCCCGGCGGCCCAGGAGTACGGCGTGGGGATCATCCCCTGGTCCCCGCTGTACGGGGGCCTGCTCGGCGGGGCGCTGCGCAAGGAGCGCGAGGGCGGGGGCTCGCGGTCGACCGGCGGCCGGGCCGCCGAATCGCTGAAGGACCCGGTGGTGCGGGCCCGGATCCAGGCGTACGAGGACCTGCTCGCCGAGCACGGCCTGGAGCCGGGCGAGGTGGGGCTCGCATGGCTCCTCACCCGGCCCGGCGTGACGGGCCCGATCGTCGGCCCGCGCACGGCGGACCAGCTGGCCTCGGCCCTGCGCGCGGTGGAGCTGAAGCTGGACGAGGAGCTGCTGGCGTCCCTGGAGGAGATCTTCCCGGGACCGGGGCCGTCGCCGGAGGCGTTCGCCTGGTAGGCCCCGGGCGTCAGCCCGCGTAGGCCCCGCCCACCCCCCACCCCTGGTGCATCGCGTCGGCGAACGCCGCCGCCAGCTTGTGCTCGCCCGAGGCGGAGGGGTGGGTGCCGTCGTATGTGTCCTGGTGGATGTCGTACGTCGGCGGGTGGGAGGCCAGGAGCAGCGGGGAGGACGGCTGGTCCAGGTCCGCCACCGCCTTGGCCAGGAGCTCGTTGAAGCGGGCGACCTCGGCGGCGAAGGGCGCGTCCGTCTCCGCCCGGACGTTGGGGATGACCGGCAGCAGGACCATCCGGACCGCCGGGTTGGCCGTGCGCGCCGCCGTCACGAAGGCGCGGACGTTGGCGGCCGTCTGGTCGCTGTCGGTGTAGAAGCCGAGGTCTATCAGGCCGAGCGAGACCAGCAGGACGTCGGCGCCCGCCTCGGCCGCCGCCTCGCGGATCAGCGGGGCCATGTGCAGCCAGCCCTCGCCCCAGCCGGAGAGGTGGCGGCGGGCCGCGGCCGGGAAGTCCGCCGCCCCGTACGCGTACGACAGCGGGGCGCCCGCCTCCGTGTCGTACAGCTCGGTGCGCGGCCCGACGATCTCGAAAGGGCCGTCGAAGGACGTGCTCAGGTGCTGCCACATCCGGTAGCGCCAGGTGATGTCGCCGGCGCGTCCGATGGTCATGGAGTCGCCGACGAACATGAAACGCATGGGGCCATGATGGCGGATCACCTGGACGGCTTCGACGGGCTGCCACGTGACGATGGACACTTGGTCCCATGCGTTTCCCGATGCGTTCCGTTCTGTCCGCCGCCACGGCCGCCGGGCTCGTCGTGCTGGGGGCGGCCGCGGCCGCCGCCGACGACGGCGACTTCACGATCAAGGACCCCCGGATCAAGGAGTCCAGCGGTCTCGCCGCCAGCCGGGCCCACCCGGGGATCTACTGGACGCACAACGACAGCGACGACGGGCCCTACGTCTACGCGATCGACTCGAAGACGGGCGAGACCGTCGCCCGGATCACCATGACCGGCGTCGGCCGCCCGCGTGACGTCGAAGCGATCTCGGTCGGCTCGGACGGGAACGTGTACGTGGGGGACATCGGGGACAATCTCGGCGGCACCTGGAAGAACGTCTGGATCTACAAGTTCCCCGAGCCCCAGCGGCTCAAGGACGCGACGGTCAAGGCGACGCAGTACGTGGTGAAGTACGCCGACGGGCCGCGCAACGCCGAGGCGATGATGGTCCACCCGAAGACCGGCCGCCTCTACATCGCCTCCAAGAAGGAGGGCGGCGGCGGGCTGTACGAGGGCCCGGAGCACCTCTCCACGGCCGGGACGAACGTGTTCCGGCGGATCGACGACGTCCCGTGGGTCACCGACGGCGCCTTCTCCCCGGACGGTACGAAGCTGGCGCTGCGGGGGTACTTCTGGGCGGCCGAGTACGACTGGAAGGGCGGGAAGCTGGGGGCGCGGCACGGTGTCTCGGCACCGCTGATGCGGCAGGCGGAGTCCGTCACGTACACGCTGGACGGGAAGGGGCTGCTCTTCGGGAGCGAGGGGGAGGGGAGTCCGGTGCGGCGGGTCGCTGTCGCGGGCGCGGACAAGTCGCCGTCCGGCGGGGGGAGTTCACCCTCGGGCGGCCCTGCGAGCCGCGCCTCGGGGGACTCCGGGGGCGACAACCGGAACCTGGTGTACGGGGCGCTGGTGGTGGTGGGCGCGGGGGCCGCGTGGGTGGGGCTGAAACGGCGCGTTCGGCGGGGGTGATCGGGCCCGGTCTTTGTCTGCGGGTGTGTGGGTGGCTGGTCGCGCAGTTCCCCGCGCCCCTTAGGTAGTCGGCCGCAGCCGGAGTGCTGAGCTCAGCCACAGGCTTTTAGGGGCGCGGGGAACTGCGCGAGAAGCGGCCAAGGTCCGCAGACGAACGAGGGTGTCGGGGGGCACGGCAACCTCCCGGAGGAGCCGTACCCCCTAGGGGCGCGGGGAACTGCGCGAGCAACCCGCCACTCAGCCGCAGACGAAGGCCGGGTCGCCGCCGGATGTCACAGTTGCTCGATCACGTAGTCGACACACGCCGTCAGCGCCTCGACGTCCGCCGGGTCGATCGCCGGGAACATCGCGATGCGCAACTGGTTGCGGCCCAGCTTGCGGTACGGCTCCGTGTCCACGATCCCGTTCGCCCGCAGCACCTTCGCCACCGCCGCCGCGTCCACCTCTTCCGAGAAGTCGATCGTGCCGATCACCTGCGACCGCTTCGCCGCGTCGGTGACGAACGGGCTGGCGTGCTTGGACTCCTCGGCCCAGCCGTACAGCGCCTTGGCGGACGCGGCCGTACGGCCGGTCGACCACGCCAGACCACCCTGCCCGTTGATCCACTTCAGCTGCTCGTTGAGCAGGAAGAGCGTGGCGAGGGCCGGGGTGTTGTACGTCTGGTTCTTCAGCGAGTTGTCGATCGCCGTCGGGAGGCTGAAGAACTCCGGGATGTGGCGGCCGGAGGAGTGGATCCGCGCCGCGCGCTCCAGGGCGGCGGGGGAGAACACCGCGATCCACAGGCCGCCGTCGGAGGCGAAGGACTTCTGCGGGGCGAAGTAGTAGACGTCGCTCTCGGCGATGTCGACCGGGAGGCCGCCCGCGCCCGAGGTCGCGTCGACCAGGACCAGCGCGCCCTCGTCGGCGCCCGCGACCCGCTTGACGGGGGCGGCGACACCGGTGGAGGTCTCGTTGTGGGTGAGCGCGTAGACGTCGACGCCCGCCTCGGCGGCCGGGTCCGGGTGCGTACCGGGCTCGGAGGCGATCACGGACGGCTCGGCGAGCCACGGCGCCAGCTTCGCGGCCTTGGCGAACTTGGACGAGAACTCGCCGAAGTTCAGGTGCTGCGACTTGTTCTCGATCAGCCCGTGCGTCGCGACGTCCCAGAACGCGGTCGAGCCGCCATTGCCCAGGATCACCTCGTACCCCTCGGGCAGCGAGAACAGGTCCCGTACGCCCTGGCGGACCTCGCCGACCAGGTTCTTGACCGGGGCCTGCCGGTGGGAGGTGCCCAGCAGCGAGCTACCGGTGGCGGCCAGGGCGTCCAGCGCCTGGGTCCGCACCTTGGAGGGGCCCGCGCCGAAACGGCCGTCGGCGGGCTTCATGTCAGCGGGAATCTGGATCTCAGCCACGAGCGCAGGGTATCGGCAGGCCGTGGAGCGCGCGGCTGCGGTCCACCCCGCGAGACGCGCGCGGCGGCCGTCACACCCGCCGGGGGCCGGGCCGGGCAGGCTGTCCCCCATGGGCGACACGGGTGGGACGGGCACGGCGGGTCGGGCGGCGGCTTCGGACGCGTGGCGGCGGGAGCTGCGGGCGGCCGTGCGCGGCGAGGCCGACTTCTCGGCGGGCGCGCGGGCGCTGATGACGATGGACGCGTCCAACTACCGGCGGGTGCCGGACGCGGTGGTCGCGCCCCGGGACGCCGAGGACGTGGCGGCGGTCCTCGCCGTCTGCCGGGAGCACGGCGTGCCGGTGGTGCCGCGCGGCGGCGGGACCTCGATCGCGGGCCAGGCCACCGGCACCGGCGTCGTCCTCGACTTCACCCGGCACATGCGGGCGCTGCTCTCGGTGGACGCCGGGGCGCGTACGGCGGTGGTCCAGCCGGGTCTCGTCCTGGACGTGCTGCGCGAGGCGGTCCGGCCGTACGGGCTGACCTTCGGGCCCGATCCGTCGACGCACAGCCGCTGCACGCTGGGCGGGATGATCGGCAACAACGCCTGCGGCGCGCACTCGGTGGCGTACGGGACGACCGCCGACAACGTCCACGAGCTGGCGGTGGTGAGCGGCGCGGGCGAGGCGCTGCGGCTCGGGCGCGGCTGGGGCGGCGCCCCGGCGGGGCTGCGCGGCTTCGTGGACCGCAACCTCGCCGCGCTGCGCACCGGCTACCCGCAGGACCTGCCGCGCCGGATCTCCGGCTACGCCATGGACGCGCTGCTGCCCGAGCGCGGCACGGACCTGGCGCGCGCCTTCTGCGGCGGCGAGGGCACGCTCGGCGTGCTGACCGAGGCGACCGTACGGCTGGTGGAGCTGCCGGGGGCGCGGGCGCTCGCCGTGCTCGGGTACCCGGACGAGAGCGCGGCGGCCGAGGCCGCGCCCGCGCTGCTGCCGTACGGGCCGCTCACCGTCGAGGGGATGGCCGCCGACCTGGTGCGCGGCGCGGCCTGGCTGCCGCGCGGCGGCGCCTGGCTCTTCGTGGAGACGGGCGGCGCGACCCCGGCCGAGGCGCTGGCCCGGGCCCGGGAGCTGGTGCGGGCGGCGGAGCCGCTGGACGCGGCCGTGGTCACCGACCCGGCCGGGCAGCGGGCGCTGTGGCGGGTACGCGAGGACGCGGCCGGGACGGCGACGCGGATGCCGGACGGCAGCGAGGCGTGGCCCGGCTGGGAGGACTGCGCGGTGCCGCCCGCGCGCCTCGGCCCGTATCTGCGCGACTTCCGCGCGCTGCTGAAGGAGCACGGCCTGCGCGGCACCCCGTACGGGCACTTCGGCGACGGCTGTGTCCACGTCCGGATCGACTTCGACCTCATGAGCGCGGCGGGCGTGGCGCGCTTTCGCCGCTTCTCCGAGGAGCTGGCCGGCCTGGTGGCCGCGCACGGAGGTTCGCTCTCCGGCGAGCACGGCGACGGCCAGGCGCGGGCGGAGCTGCTGGCGACGATGTACGGGGCCGAACTGGTCGGCCTCTTCGGGCGTTTCAAGGACGTGTGGGACCCGGCGGGGCTGCTCAACCCCGAGATCCTGGCCCGTCCGGCCCGGCTGGACGAGAACCTGCGGTTCGCGGTGCTGCCGAGGCGGCCGGTGGAGGTGGAGTTCGGCTACCGGGAGGACGGCGGGGACTTCGCGGCGGCGGTGCGGCGGTGTGTGGGGGTGGCCAAGTGCCGTACCGCGTCGCCCTCGCCAGGGGTGATGTGCCCGTCCTTCCGGGCCACCGGCGAGGAGGCGCACTCGACGCGGGGCCGGGCGCGGCTGCTGCACGAGATGCTGGCGGGCGAGGTCGTCACCGGCGGCTGGCGCTCGCCCGAGGTGCGCGACGCGCTGGATCTCTGTCTGTCCTGCAAGGGCTGCCGCAGCGACTGCCCGGTCGGGGTGGACATGGCCACGTACAAGGCGGAGTTCCTGCACCACCACTACGCGGGCCGGCTGCGCCCGCCGTCCCACTACGCCATGGGGTGGCTGCCCCGCTGGCTGCGGCTGGCGGCGCCGTGGGCGCGGGGCCTGAACGCGGCGGCCCGCCTTCGCCCGCTGACGTCCGTCGTGAAACGGCTGGCGGGGATCGCGCCGGAGCGGAGCCTGCCGGTGCCGGCGCCCCGGACGCTGCGGCGGCGGCTGAGCGGGCGCCCGGCGGGGGAGCTCCCCGTGGCGGCCGTCCTGTGGCCGGACACCTTCACCGACCACTTCTCGCCGGAGGTGGGGCTGGCGGCGGTACGCGTCCTCGAGGCGGCCGGGGTGGGGACCGTGGTGCCCGAGGGGCGGGTGTGCTGCGGTCTGACGTACGTCTCGACCGGCCAGCTCGCCCGCGCCCGCGCGACCCTGCGCCGCACGCTTGACGCGATGGAGCCGCTGCTGGAGCGGGGCCTGCCGGTCGTCGTGCTCGAACCGAGCTGCGCGGCGGCGCTGCGGACCGATCTGCCGGAGCTGCTGCCGGACGACCCGAGGGCGGCGCGGCTGGCGGCCTCGGTACGTACGTTCGCGCAGGCGCTGGAGGAGGGCGCGCCGGACTGGACTCCGCCGTACCTGGGGCGGCCGGTGGTCGGGCAGACGCACTGCCACCAGCACGCGGTGCTCGGGGACGCGGCCGAGCGCCGGCTGCGGGAGCGGGCCGGGCTGACGGGGGAGCTGAGCGGCGGCTGCTGCGGTCTGGCCGGGAACTTCGGCTTCGAGCGGGGCCACTGGGAGGTGTCGGTGGCCTGCGCGGAGGACGAACTGCTCCCGGCGGTACGCGCGGCCGCGCCCGGCACGGAGGTCCTGGCGGACGGCTTCTCCTGCCGTACGCAACTGGAGCAGCTGGCGGGGCGGCGGGCCCGGCATCTGGCGCAGGTGCTGGCGGACGGGCTGGGTGGTGAGGGGTAGGGGGCGGCGGCACCGCTTACATTGGATGGAGGGCGAGGTTCCGTCACGGGCCGAAAAGGCTGGACCGGGCTGGGGTGCATGGTGCACTATTTTATTCACCCAAGTTCAATGAAATGAACTGTCCGCCCACCCGCCCGAGTCTTACGCGTACTCCAGCAAGGGAACCCCGGTGACCACTCAGCACGCCGCCGCAGCAGAGCCGACCGCCACGGCGGCGGCGACCGTCGCCACGCCGGAGGCGGCGGGCGGGCTCCGAGGGGCCCGGGGGCGGGGAGCGGCGCTGGCCCCCGTCGCGCTGGTGATCTCCGCGGGCATATCCGTGCAGTTCGGCTCGGCGGTGGCGGTGATGCTGATGCCGAGGGCGGGGGCGGCGGGAGTCGTGACCCTGCGTCTGGCGGCGGCGGCCGTGGTCCTGCTGGTCCTCTGCCGCCCCAGGGTGCGGGGCTACCGGCGGGCGGACTGGGGCACGGTCGTCGCCTTCGGCGCCGCGATGGCGGGGATGAACGGCCTCTTCTACCAGGCGGTCGACCGCATCCCGCTCGGCACGGCGGTGACCCTGGAGGTCCTGGGCCCCCTCACCCTCTCGGTCCTGGCGTCGCGCCGCCTGGTCAACGTCGTCTGGGCCGGGCTGGCGCTGGCCGGTGTGGCGCTGCTGGGCGGCGGCGGGGGGTTCGGGGCGCTGGACCTCGTCGGGGCGGGGTTCGCGGTGGGGGCGGGAGCGTGCTGGGCGGTGTACATCCTGTTCAGCGCCCGTACGGGCCGCCGCTTCCCGCAGGCGGACGGCCTGGCGCTGGCGATGGCGGTGGCGGCGGTCCTGTCGCTGCCGCTGGGCGCCGTGCAGTCGGGCGGGAAGCTGCTGGTGCCGTCGACGGTCGCCCTGGGCGTGGCGGTCGCCCTGCTCTCCTCCGTCCTCCCGTACACCCTGGAACTCCTGGCCCTGCGCCGCCTTCCCGCGTCCACGTTCGCGATCCTGATGAGCCTGGAACCGGCCATCGCGGCGACGGCGGGCTTCCTGATCCTCCACCAGGCCCTCTCGGTGGTGGACGCGGTGGGGATCGGGCTGGTGATCGGGGCGAGCGTGGGGGCGGTGCGACGCTGAGTGGGCCCGGCCTTTGTCTGCGGCGGAGTGGTGGGCTGGCCGCGCAGTTCCCCGCGCCCCTAGGCAGTCCGTTCGCTCGGGCGGTCCCCGTGGCCCCGAGATTCGCTTTCGGCTGCGGGCCGTGGCGGGTTGCTCGCGCAGTTCCCCGCGCCCCTAGGTAGTACGCCCCCTCCGCGGGGTGCCCGCGCCCCTGGGCAGTCCGTTCGCGCGGGCGGTTCCCGTGTCCCCGGGATCCGTTTTCGTCTGCGGGTCGTGGCCGCTTCTCGCGCAGTTCCCCGCGCCCCTAAAGGCCTGTGGCTGAGCTGGGTTCCTCGGCTGATCCCAACCCCCTAGGGGCGCGGGGAACTGCGCGACCAGCCGTCCACGACCCGCAGACAAGAACGGGGTCAGGGGCGCGGGGAACGCCGCGAGCGACCGGACTACCTAGGGGCGCGGGGAACTGCGCGAGCAACCCGCCACACACCCGCAGACGAACACCGGGCCAAAAAGGGGCGCGGGCAACCCGCCGCTCAGTCGCAGACAAAGGTCCGGCCAAAAACAATGCAAGCACGCTTGCTTGTTTTGGGGGTTGGTGTCATGCTCCCGGGCACGCACCCGCATCCCACCCCGCCCCGAAGGGACCCGCCCGTGCCCGACGCGACGACCACCGCCGTGCTCGACGATCTGCGTGACGAAGGCGACGAACTCGACGGGCTCGTCGGTGCGTTGGACGCGGCGCAGTGGCGCAGAGGCACCGCCGCCGAGGGGTGGAGCATCGCCCACCAGATCGCCCACCTCGCCTGGACCGACCGCGCCGCCCTCCTCGCCGTCACCGACCCCGACACCTTCGCCGCCGAGGTCGAGAAGGCCGCCGCCGCCCCGGACACCTTCGTCGACGAGGGGGCCGAGGAGGGGGCCCGGCTCCCGGCCGACGAGTTGCTGCGCCGGTGGCGGGACGGGCGCGCGCGGCTGCAAGACGCCCTGACCACCGCCCCCCGAGGCGCCCGCTTCCCCTGGTACGGCCCGCCCATGTCCACCGCCTCCATGGCCACCGGCCGCCTCATGGAGACCTGGGCCCACGGCCAGGACGTGTGGGACGCCCTCGGCCGCACCCGCGAGCCCACCGACCGGCTGCGCCACGTCGCCCGCATCGGCGTCCGCGCCCGGGACTTCGCCTTCGCCGTGCGCGGGCTCGCCGCGCCCGAGCAGGAGTTCCGGGTGGAGCTGACCAGCCCGGACGGACAGGACACCTGGACGTACGGCCCCGACACCGCCCCCCAGCGCGTCACCGGCCCCGCCCTCGACTTCTGCCTCCTCGTCACCCAGCGCATCCACCGCTCCGACACCGCCGTCCGCGCCGAGGGCCCCGACGCCGACCGCTGGCTCGACATCGCGCAGGCCTTCGCGGGCCCGGCAGGACCCGGACGTACGCCCAAGGGGGCCTGATGCGCCGTCCCCTGCGCGTCGGCAACGCCTCCGGGTTCTACGGCGACCGCTTCGACGCCATGCGCGAGATGCTCACCGGCGGCCCCCTCGACGTCCTCACCGGGGACTACCTCGCCGAGCTCACCATGCTCATCCTCGGCCGCGACCGCCTCAAGGACGCCCGCCTCGGCTACGCCAAGACCTTCCTGCGGCAGCTGGAGGAGTGTCTGGCGCTCGCCGGTGAACGCGGGGTCAAGATCGTCGCCAACGCCGGGGGGCTCAACCCCGCCGGGCTCGCCGACGCCGTCAGGGAGCTGGCCGTCCGCGTCGGCGTGCCCGCGCGCGTGGCCATCGTCGAGGGCGACGCCCTCCCCCTTCCCCCCGGCGCCCTCACCGCCAACGCCTACCTCGGCGGCGCCGGCATCACCGCCTGCCTCGCGGCCGGCGCCGACGTCGTCGTCACCGGGCGGGTGACGGACGCGGCCCTGGTCACCGGCCCGGCCGCCTGGTGGCACGGGTGGGGGCCCGAGGAGTACGACGCCCTCGCCGGAGCCGTCGTCGCCGGGCACGTCCTGGAGTGCGGCACCCAGGCCACCGGCGGCAACTACTCCTTCTTCCGCGACCACGACGTCCGCCGCCCCGGCTTCCCCCTCGCCGAGATCCGCGCCGACGGCAGCAGTGTCATCAGCAAGCACCCCGGTACGGGCGGCGTCGTCGACGTCGGGTCCGTCACCGCCCAGCTTCTCTACGAGACCGGCGGCGCCCGGTACGCCGGGCCCGACGTCACCGCCCGGCTCGACACCGTACGGCTCGCCCACGAAGGCCCGGACCGCGTGCTCATCAGCGGAGTGCGCGGCGAAGCCCCGCCCCCGACCCTCAAAGTCGGCCGCACCCGCGTCGGCGGCTGGCGCAACGAAGTCGTCTTCGTGCTCACCGGGCTCGACATCGACGCCAAGGCCGCCCTCGTCCGCGAGCAGGTGGAGGACGCCCTCGGGCGCGCCGAGTCCCGCCCCCGGCACGTGAAGTGGGAGTTCGCCCGCACCGACCGGGCCGACGCCGACACCGAGGAGACCGCCAGCGCCCTCCTGCGGCTCGTCGTCCGCGACGCGGACCCGGACGCCGTCGGCCGTACCGTCAGCGGCGCCGCCGTCGAGCTCGCCCTCGCCAGCTACCCGGGCTTCCACGTCACGGCCCCACCCGCGAAGGGCACGCCGTACGGGGTGTTCGAGGCGGACCACATCCCGGCCGCCGAGGTCGCGCAGGTGGCCGTGCTGCCGGACGGCGTACGGAAGGCGGTGCCCCACCCCGTACGGACGCGGCTCCTCGAGCCCGCCGAGGAGCCGCCCCTGCCACCGGCCCCGCCACCCGGTGGCCCCACCCGCCGCGCCCCCCTCGGCCTCGTCGCCGGTGCCCGCAGCGGGGACAAGGGCGGGGACGCCAACGTCGGCGTCTGGGCGCGCACCGACGACGCCTGGGCTTGGCTCGCCCACACCCTCACCACCGAGAAGGTGCGTCAACTGCTGCCCGAATGCGCCGGGTTGGCCATCGAGCGGCACGTCTTACCGAATCTGCGCGCCCTCAACTTCACCCTCCACGGCCTCCTCGGCGAGGGCGTCGCCTCGCAGGCGCGTTTCGACCCGCAGGCCAAGGCGCTCGGCGAGTGGCTGCGCTCGCGCCACCTGGACATCCCGGAGGTACTGCTGTGACCCTCCTGCCCACCGCGCTCGACACCGCGGACGCCGAGTACGCCGCCCACCGCGAGGCCATGCTCGCCAAGCTGGCCGAGCTGGACGCCGAGCACGCCAAGGCGCTCGCGGGCGGCGGTGCCAAGTACACCGAACGCCATCGCAAGCGGGGCAAGCTGCTCGCCCGCGAGCGCATCGAGCTGCTGGTCGACCCGGACACGCCGTTCCTGGAGCTGTCGCCGCTGGCGGCCTGGGGGAGCGACTATCCCGTCGGCGCCTCGATGGTCACCGGGATCGGGGTCGTCGAGGGCGTGGAGTGCCTGATCACCGCGAACGACCCGACCGTACGCGGCGGCGCCTCCAACCCATGGACCCTGAAGAAGGCGCTGCGGGCCAACGAGATCGCGTACGCCAACCGGCTGCCCTGCATCAGCCTCGTCGAGTCCGGCGGCGCCGATCTGCCCTCGCAGAAGGAGATCTTCATCCCGGGCGGGGCGCTCTTCCGCGACATCACCCGGCTCTCCGCCGCCGGGATCCCCACCATCGCGGTGGTGTTCGGCAACTCGACCGCCGGTGGCGCGTACGTCCCCGGGATGTCCGACCACACCGTCATGATCAAGGAGCGGTCGAAGGTGTTCCTCGGCGGGCCGCCGCTGGTGAGGATGGCCACCGGCGAGGAGAGCGACGACGAGTCGCTGGGCGGCGCCGAGATGCACGCCCGCACCTCCGGTCTCGCCGACCACTACGCGGTGGACGAGCACGACGCCCTGCGCCAGGCCCGGCGCATCGTCGCCCGCCTCAACCACCGCAAGGCGCACCCGGATCCGGCGATCGGCTACGAGCCGCCCAAGTACGACGAGGACGAGCTGCTCGGGATCGTGCCCGGCGACCTCAAGACGCCCTTCGACCCGCGCGAGGTGATCGCCCGGCTCGTCGACGGCTCCGACTTCGACGAGTTCAAGCCGCTCTACGGGACGAGCCTGGTCACCGGCTGGGCGCGGCTGCACGGCTACCCGGTCGGCATCCTCGCCAACGCCCAGGGCGTGCTGTTCTCCGCCGAGTCGCAGAAGGCCGCCCAGTTCATCCAGCTCGCCAACCAGCGCGACATCCCGCTGCTCTTCCTGCACAACACCACCGGCTACATGGTCGGCAGGGAGTACGAACAGGGCGGGATCATCAAACACGGCGCCATGATGATCAACGCGGTCAGCAACTCCCGGGTGCCCCATCTGTCGGTGCTGATGGGGGCGAGTTACGGCGCCGGGCACTACGGCATGTGCGGGCGCGCCTACGACCCCCGCTTCCTGTTCGCCTGGCCCAGCGCCAAGTCCGCCGTGATGGGGCCGCAGCAGCTCGCGGGCGTCCTCTCGATCGTCGCGCGCGCCTCGGCGCTGGCCAAGGGCATGCCGTACGACGAGGAGGCGGACGCCGGACTGCGGGCCATGGTCGAGCAGCAGATCGAGGCCGAGTCCCTGCCGGTGTTCCTGTCCGGGCGGCTGTACGACGACGGCGTCATCGACCCCCGCGACACCCGCACGGTCCTGGGCATCTGTCTGTCCGCGATCCACACGGCCCCGGTCGAAGGCGCGCGCGGCGGCTTCGGCATCTTCAGGATGTGAGGCGCTGATGATCCAGTCCGTTCTTGTCGCCAACCGGGCCGAGATAGCCTCCCGGGTCTTTCGCACCTGCCGTGACCTGGGAATATCCACGGTCGCCGTGCACTCGGACCCGGACGCGCCGCTGCCGTACGTCCAGGAGGCGGACGCGGCCGTGCGGCTGCCGGGGGCCGCGCCCGCCGAGACGTATCTGCGCGGCGAGCTGATCGTGAAGGCCGCCCTCGCGGCGGGCGCGGACGCCGTGCACCCGGGGTACGGCTTCCTCTCCGAGAGCGCCGGCTTCGCGCAGGCGGTGATCGACGCCGGACTGACCTGGATCGGGCCGCCGCCCGCCGCGATCGAGGCGATGGCCTCCAAGACCCGCGCCAAGCAGCTGATGGCGGCGGCCGGAGTGCCGCTGCTCGCCCCCGTGGACCCGGCGCGGGCCACCGACGCCGATCTGCCGCTGCTCCTCAAGGCGGCGGCGGGCGGCGGCGGACGCGGCATGCGGGTCGTACGCGAACTCAAGGTTCTGGAGGAGGAGGTGGCGGCCGCCTCCGCCGAGGCCAGGTCCGCTTTCGGGGACGGCGAGGTGTTCGCCGAGCCGTATGTGGAGCGCGGGCGCCATGTCGAGGTGCAGATCATGGCCGACGCGCACGGCACGGTCTGGGCGCTCGGCACCCGCGACTGCTCGCTCCAGCGCCGCCACCAGAAGGTCATCGAGGAGGCCCCGGCGCCCGGGCTGCCCGAGAGCCTGCGCACCAGGCTGCGCACGGCCGCCGTCGCCGCCGCCCGGGCCGTCTCCTACCGGGGCGCGGGCACGGTCGAGTTCCTTGTCGACGGCGAGGGCCGGGCGTACTTCCTGGAGATGAACACCCGCCTCCAGGTCGAACACCCCGTCACCGAGGCCGTGTTCGGGGTCGACCTGGTCGCCTTGCAGCTCCAGGTCGCCGAGGGCACGGCGCTGCCCGCCGAGCCGCCCGAGCCCCGCGGGCACGCCGTCGAGGCACGCCTGTACGCCGAGGACCCGGCGGGCGGCTGGACCCCGCAGACCGGCGTGCTGCACCGGCTCGACGTGCCCGGCGTCCGCCTGGACCGGGGCTACGGCGACGGCGACACCGTCGGCGTCCACTACGACGCCATGCTCGCCAAGGCCGTCGTCCACGCCCCCACCCGCGCCGCCGCCGTCCGCGGGCTCGCCCGCGCGCTGGAGCTGGCCCGGGTGCACGGCCCCAAGACCAACCGCGACCTGCTCGTACGCTCCCTGCGCCACCCGGACTTCACCTCCGGCCGCCTCGACACCGGCTTCTACGACCGGCACCTGGGCGCCCTCACCGAGCCGCACCCCGCAGAGGCGCACGCGGCCCTCGCCGCCGCCCTCGCGGACGCGGCGGCCCGCGCCTCGCGCTTCGGCGGCGGCTGGCGCAACCTGCCCTCCCAGCCGCAGACCAAGCGCTACGGCGACCACGAGATCCGCTACCGCCTCACCCGGCGGGGTCTGCTGGCCGAGGACTTCCCGGACGTACGCCTGCAAGCGTGCGCACCCGATCGCGTACGGCTCGAAGTGGACGGTGTGGCGCGGGACTTCCTCGTCGCGCGCCACGGCGACCAGGTGTACGTCGACACCGCCACCGGCTCGTACACGCTCACCGCACACCCCCGCTTCACCGACCCCAGCGAGCTGATCGCCCCCGGGTCGCTGCTCGCACCCATGCCGGGCGTGGTCGTCCGGGTCGCGGACGGCCTCGCCGAAGGGGCGCGGGTCACCGCGGGCCAGCCGCTGATCTGGCTGGAGGCGATGAAGATGACCCACCCCATCACCGCCCCCGCCTCCGGCACGCTCACCGCGCTCCACGCCGACCCCGGCCGCCAGGTCGAGGTGGGCGCCCTGCTCGCCGTCGTACAGGACGCACCCGAAGCCCAGGAGGACCAGCCGTCATGACCGGAGCACGCAGCAGCACCATGGAGAGCCAGGAACTCAAGGACCTGCGGGCCGCGGTGGCGGCGCTCGGGCAGCGGCACGGGCGGGGGCACGACCGCGAGGTGCTGTGGGCCGAGGCCGCCAAGCTCGGCTATCTGGGCGTGAACCTGCCCGAGGAGTACGGCGGCGGGGGCGGCGGCATGGCCGAGCTCTCCATCGTCCTGGAGGAGCTGGGCGCCGCCGGATGCCCGCTGCTGATGATGGTCGTCTCGCCCGCGATCTGCGGCACGGTCATCGCCCGCTTCGGCACCGAGGAGCAGAAGCGCGCCTGGCTGCCGGGGCTCGCGGACGGCTCGAAGACCATGGCGTTCGGCATCACCGAGCCCGACGCGGGCTCCAACTCGCACCGCATCACCACCACCGCCCGGCGCGACGAGGAGGGCGGCGGCTGGATCCTCACCGGCCGCAAGGTGTTCATCTCCGGCGTGGACATCGCCGACGCCACCCTGATCGTCGGCCGCACCGAGGACGCCCGCACCGGCAGCCTCAAACCGTGCCTGTTCATCGTCCCCCGCGACACCCCGGGCTTCGCCCGCTCGCGGATCGACATGGAACTCCAGGCGCAGGAGAAGCAGTTCGAGCTGGTCCTCGACGAGGTGCGGCTGCCCGCCGAGTCGCTGGTCGGCGACGAGGACGCCGGGCTGCTCCAGCTCTTCGCCGGACTCAACCCCGAGCGGATCATGACGGCCGCCTTCGCGATCGGCATGGGCCGCTACGCGCTGGCCCGGGCGGTCTCGTACGCGAGCGAGCGACAGGTGTGGAAGGCGCCCATCGGCGCCCACCAGGCCATCGCCCACCCGCTGGCCCAGGCGCACATCGAGCTGGAGCTGGCCCGGCTGATGATGCAGAAGGCGGCGGCGCTCTACGACGCGGGCGACGACACGGGCGCGGGCGAGGCCGCCAACATGGCCAAGTACGCCGCCGCCGAGGCCTGCGTCAAGGCCGTCGACCAGGCCGTGCACACCCTCGGTGGCAACGGCCTCACCCGGGAGTACGGCCTCGCCGCGCTGATCACGGCGGCGCGGGTGGCCCGGATCGCGCCGGTCAGCCGCGAGATGATCCTCAACTATGTCTCGCATCAGACGCTGGGGCTTCCCAAGTCGTACTAGCCGTACTAGGACGTGCCTCCATGGTCTTCCACAGCGAGTACCCGGCGGTCCCCGTCGTCGACGAGCCCATCCACCAGGCGGTCCTGGGGCACGCGGTGCCCCGCCACGGCGCCGCCACCGCGCTGGTCGACGGCTCGGACCCGACGGGCGCCACCTCCGTCTCGTACGCCCTGCTCGACGTCCAGCACCGCCGGGTCGCCGCCGCGCTCGCCGACGCGGGGCTGCGCAAGGGTGACGTCCTCGCCCTGCACAGCCCCAACTCGGTGCTGTTTCCCGCCGTGTTCTACGGAGCCACACGCGCCGGCGCGTCGGTGACCACCGTCCATCCGCTCGCCACCGCCGAGGAGTTCGCCAAACAGATCGCCGACTCCTCGGCGCGGTTCGTCGTCACCGTCGCACCCCTGCTGGAGACGGCCCGGCGGGCGGCCGAACTCAGCGGCTGCATAGCGGAGATCTTCGTCTGCGACCGGGCCGAGGGCCACCGCTCGGTCCTCGACATGTTCGCCTCCACCGCGCCCGAGCCCGCCGTGGAGTTCGACCCCGGCGAGGACGTGGCCGCGCTGCCCTACTCCTCGGGCACCACCGGCGTCCCCAAGGGCGTCATGCTCACCCACCGCTCCATCGCCACCAACCTCGCCCAGCTCGCCCCGCTCGTCCCCATGAAGCCCGGCGACCGCATCCTCGCGGTGCTGCCCTTCTTCCACATCTACGGGCTCACCGCGCTGCTCAACGCCCCGCTCAGGCACGGCGCCACCGTCGTGGTGCTGCCGCGCTTCGACCTCGACCAGTTCCTCGCCACCATCGAGCGCCACCGCGTCACCGGCCTGTACGTGGCCCCGCCGATCGTGCTGGCCCTCGCCAAGCACCCGGCGGTCGCGCAGTACGACCTGTCCTCGGTCGAGTACGTGGTCAGCGCCGCCGCCCCGCTGGACGCCGCTCTCGCCGCGGCCTGCTCGGCCCGCCTCAAGGTGCCACCGGTGCGCCAGGCGTACGGGATGACCGAGCTCTCGCCCGGCACCCACGTCGTCCCGCTGTCCGCGGCCGGCCCGCCGCCCGGCACCGTCGGCAAGCTGCTGCCCGGCACCGAGATGCGCCTGCTCGACCTCGACGACCCCGGCCGTGACGCGGCCCCGGGCGAGCGGGGCGAGATCGCCATCCGGGGCCCGCAGGTCATGAAGGGCTATCTGGGCCGCCCCGAGGCCACCGCCGAGATGATCGACGCGGACGGCTGGGTGCGCACCGGCGACGTCGGCCGCGTGGACGCCGACGGCTGGCTCTTCGTCGTCGACCGGGTCAAGGAGCTCATCAAGTACAAGGGCTTCCAGGTCGCCCCCGCCGAGCTGGAGGCGCTGCTGCTCACCCACGGCGGCATCGCGGACGCGGCGGTGACCGGCGTGTACGACGAGGACGGCACCGAGGTGCCCTGCGCCCACGTCGTACGGGCGGCGGGCGCCGGGGACCTCACCGCCGAGGACGTCATGGCGTACGTGGCCGGGCGCGTCGCCCCGTACAAGAAGATCCGCAGGGTGGAGTTCATCGCCGGGGTGCCGCGCGCGGCCACCGGCAAGATCCTGCGGCGCGAACTGAGGGAACGGCAGAAGGGCAGCGCATGAGCTACGTGAAGCAGTCGCAGGACAGGGGCGTGCGCACGCTCTGCCTGGACTCGCCCGCCAACCGCAACGCCCTGTCGGCGGGGCTCGTCGGCGAGCTGGGCGAGGCGCTGGCGCGCTGCGCCGGGGACCAGGGCGTCCGGGCGGTCCTGCTCACCCACACCGGCACCACGTTCTGCGCGGGCGCCGACCTCAGGTCCCCGGCCGACCCGGGCGCCTTCGTCGCCCTGCTGCGGGCCGTGGTCGAGCTGCCCAAGCCCGTGGTGGCCCGGGTCACCGGACACGTCCGGGCCGGCGGGCTCGGGCTGCTCGGGGCCTGCGACATCGCGGTGGCCGGCCCGGACTCCTCGTACGCCTTCACCGAGTCCCGCCTCGGGCTCGCCCCGGCGGTGATCTCCATGCCGCTGCTGCCCCGGATGGACCCGCGCGCCGCCGGGCGCTACTACCTCACGGGGGAGCGGTTCGGGGCGGCGGAGGCGGCACGGGCCGGGCTGCTCACCGAGGCGGCCGACGACGTGGACACGGCCCTCGCCCCCGTCCTCGACGGGCTGCGCCGGGCCTCCCCGCAGGGGCTGGCCGCGTCGAAGGCGCTGGTCACGGCTACCGTGGTGGAGACGTTCGACCGCTGGACGGAAGACCTGAGCGCGCGTTCGGCAGCCCTGTTCGCCTCGGCCGAGGCGAAGGAGGGCGTCACCGCGTTCCTGGAACGACGGGATCCCGTATGGGTGTGCTGACTTCTGCCGCCAAGAGCCCCAAGCAGGACCGCAGCCGGGCGACCCGGCAGCGCCTCCTGGAGGCCGCGGTGGCCTGTCTGGCCGAACACGGCTGGGCGGGCTCGACGGTGTCGGTCGTCGCGGAGCGGGCCGGTGTCTCGCGCGGCGCGGCCCAGCACCACTTCCCCACTCGGGAGGACCTGTTCACGGCGGCCGTCGAGTACGTGGCCGAGGAGCGCTCCTCGGCCCTGCGCGCCCTGGGCCCCACCGACCGCCACACCGTGGTCGCCAGCCTCGTCGACCTCTACACGGGCCCCCTGTTCCGGGCGGCCCTGCACCTGTGGGTGGCCGCGGCCAACGAGCCCCAACTGCACGCGCGCGTAAGGGAGCTGGAGGCCCGCGTGGGCCGCGAGTCGCACCGCATCGCGGTGACGCTCCTGGGCGCGGACGAGTCGGTCCCCGGAGTCCGGGAAACAGTCCAGGGCCTCCTGGACATGGCCCGCGGCCTGGGCCTGGCCAACCTCCTGACGGACGACGGCGCAAGGCGCCGCCGGGTGGTGTCCCAGTGGGCGGAACTGGTGGACGGGGCACTGGGGCCGGGGTGACGGCTGGGAGCCGGGCGGGCAGAAGCCGGGGCCGGGGCAGGCTGACGCCCACCTCGGCCCCGACCCCCTAGGGGCGCGGGGAACTGCGCGACCAGCCCACCACGACCCGCAGACGACAACTAGGACGCGCGACGGTCCGAGTCCTCACAGGCCTTCGCCTGCTTGCGCAGGGCGTCCGCCTTCTGGTGCGCCCGAGCAGCCGCCTCGCGCTCACCCAGGTGCCGAAGCTCCTCCGCCTTGCGGTCCAGCTTCGCCGCCTCCTGACGCAGCTCCGCCGGCTTGCAGATGATGACACCGGCCTGCGCGGTGGGCGCGACGGTCACGGCGAGACCGCCCGCGAGCAGCGCGGCGGCCAGCACACTGGTGACAGTACGACGCATGGAGACACTCCAAATCCCGGACCGGAAAGGCCCGTTGTGGGGGGTTGGTACGCGAAAACCCTATCGAATCAAGCCAAGAGTTGATCAAGTGGGTTTCCACCGGCCCCAGCCACACGTCCGGCCCCGGACACACGTGTGGCGCCGCCCCCGCACGAGGGAACGACGCCACACGTACACGCACACGCACACGCACACGCAGACCTAGACGTACGAGAGGGCTAGCCCCGAATCCCCTCGTACCCCTCCACCTCGCGCGGGTCGCGCGGACCCGGCCCGATGTACCGGGCGGACGGCCGCACCAGACGCCCCGTCCGCTTCTGCTCCAGGATGTGCGCCGACCACCCCGCCGTACGGGCACAGGTGAACATCGACGTGAACATGTGCGCCGGGACCTCCGCGAAGTCCAGCATGATCGCCGCCCAGAACTCCACGTTGGTGGCGAGGACGCGGTCGGGGCGCCGCGCGTGCAGCTCCTCCAGCGCGGCCTTCTCCAGCGCCTCGGCGACCTCGAAGCGCGGCGCCGCCAGCTCCTTGGCGGTACGGCGCAGCACCCGCGCGCGCGGGTCCTCGGCGCGGTAGACGCGGTGGCCGAAGCCCATCAGGCGCTCGCCCTTGTCCAGCGCCTTCTTCACGTACGCCGTGGCGTCGCCGGTCCGCTCGATCTCCTCGATCATGCCGAGGACACGGGAGGGGGCGCCGCCGTGCAGCGGGCCCGACATCGCGCCCACCGCGCCGGAAAGCGCGGCGGCGACGTCGGCGCCGGTGGAGGCGATGACGCGGGCGGTGAACGTCGAGGCGTTCATGCCGTGCTCGGCGGCCGAGGTCCAGTACGCGTCGACGGCCTTGACGTGCTTGGGGTCCGGCTCGCCGCGCCAGCGGATCATGAAGCGCTCGACCACCGACTCGGCCTTGTCGATCTCGCGCTGCGGCACCATCGGCAGCCCCTGGCCGCGCGCCGACTGGGCGACGTAGGACAGGGCCATGACGGCGGCGCGGGCCAGGTCGTCGCGGGCGGTCCGCTCGTCGATGTCGAGCAGCGGCTTCAGGCCCCAGACGGGCGCGAGCATCGCGAGCGCGGACTGCACGTCGACGCGGATGTCCCCGGAGTGCACGGGGATGGGGAACGGCTCGGCGGGCGGCAGGCCGGGGTTGAAGGCGCCGTCGACGAGCAGCCCCCAGACGTTCCCGAACGACACATGGCCGACGAGATCCTCGATGTCGACGCCTCGGTACCGAAGAGCGCCGCCTTCCTTGTCGGGTTCGGCGATCTCCGTCTCGAACGCGACGACTCCTTCAAGTCCGGGTACGAAGTCGGACATCAGGCGGCTCCTCGTGATGCGTGTCGACAGCTGCGGGATGGGTCGGGCAGGGGGGCGCCCCTTCCCCCGTGATGCCCCGTGCGGTGGAAAGTCACCCACCGGGTCGTAGGGGGGCCACAGTGGCCCAGCGCAGAGTTTGGCGGGTTCGACGGGTGCGGGGAAGCGTGACATCCGGCACACTGCCCCATTTGCCGCGCAGAGGGTTGGCGACCCTCCGTGCCGGGAAAACTGACACGCCGTGCCATTCGGGGGCCCCGGGCGCGCCCGTGCCCGGCTGCGGCAGGATGACGCCGTGACCGATCACGACCCCGCCGCCATGCGCCGCCAGTACCGCACCACGCTCCTGGACGAGGCGGACCTCGCCGCCACCCCCATGGCCCAGTTCGCGCGCTGGTTCAAGGAGGCCGTCACCGCCGGACTGCACGAGCCGAACGCGATGGTCGTCGCCACCGCGACGCCCGACGGCAGCCCCTCGACGCGCACGGTCCTGCTGAAGGCCTACGACGACCGGGGCTTCGTCTTCTACACCAACTACGCCTCCCGCAAGGCCCGCGAACTGGCCGCGAACCCACGGCTCTCGCTGCTCTTCCCCTGGCACCAGATCTCCCGCCAGGTCATCGTCACGGGCACCGCCGCACGCGTCCCGCGCGAGGAGACCGAGGCGTACTTCCGCACCCGCCCGCACGGCTCGCAGCTGGGCGCCTGGGCGAGCCCCCAGTCCGCCCCGATCGCCTCCCGCACGGAGCTGACGAGCCGTTACGAGGAGCTGGTGGCCCGCTACCCCGAGGGCACCGAGGTCCCGCTGCCGCCGGAGTGGGGCGGCTTCCGGATCGTCCCCCAGGCGGTGGAGTTCTGGCAGGGTCACGAGAACCGGCTGCACGACCGGCTGCGCTATGTGCCCGCGAGCCCGGAGTCCTGGCGGGTGGAGCGACTGGCGCCCTGAGCGCCCCGCCCCCCGGCACGCAGAAACCCGCGGGCTCGGGTTCCTCCGAAGAGGAGCCGGCCGGACGTACCGGCGAGCCTGCGGGTCGGTGACTGCTGGGAATTTCGGCCGGCGACGAGCCGGCACCACACAAAGTGTGCGACTGGCAGGCGCTAGCCCGCAGTCACCTCACGCGTCCGGTATCCATACATCTGCCGAACCACCTCCCTTCTCGTGTGCACCACACATTAGGAAGTCGCGCGGGACGCGACAACCGAATTATTCGGCGCGTTCCCCGGCCGACCGCTCGACGCAGAACTCGTTCCCCTCCGGGTCCGCGAGGGTGACCCAGCCGCGGCCGTCCGGGAGGCGGTGGTCGCCCACGAGGGTGGCGCCGAGGGTGCGCAGGCGGTCCACCTCCTCGTCGCGGGTGCGGTCCTGGGGCTGGAGGTCGAGGTGGACGCGGTTCTTCACGGACTTGGCGTCGGGGACCGTCACGAACAGGAGCGTGGCGCCCTCCGAGGTGACCAGGGCCTCCGGGTCGCCGGGGGAGTCCTCGTCGGAGACCTTCCCGTCGAGGGCCGCCGCCCAGAAGGTGGCCAGCGTGTAGGCGTCGGTGCAGTCGAACGTCGTATGACGTACAAGTGAGCTCATGGGCGTCACTATGTTCGAAGACGGCGGGGCGGGAAAGGCGTTTACGCGCGCGTGGGCGCTGTCGGGCGCGCGGGTCGAGCTGGAGCCGCTGCGGGCCGCGCACGCCGAGGAGATGGCCGAGGTGCTCGGCGACCCCGCGCTGCACCGATTCATCGGCGGCGCCCCGGACACCGCCGAAGGGCTGCGGGCGCGGTACGCGCGGCTGGCGGCCGGGTCGCCCGACCCGGCGGTGCACTGGCTCAACTGGGTCATCCGACTGCGCGGAGACCACCGGGCGGTGGGTACGGTCCAGGCCACTGTCACCGGCGCCACGGCGGAGGTCGCCTGGGTGGTGGGGACGCCCTGGCAGGGCCGGGGGCTCGCCCGGGAGGCCGCGCGGCTGCTCGTCGCGGGACTCGCCGCGCGCGGGGTGCGCCGCGTCGTCGCGCACATCCACCCCGATCACACCGCGTCCGCCGCCGTCGCGCGCGCCGCCGGGCTCACCCCGACCGACGTGTGGCAGGACGGCGAGGTGCGCTGGCGCGCGGAGCTCACCGGCTGAGAGCGGGGGAGGCGGCGCGAGCCGTCCGCGCCCGCCCCGGCGTCCCAAAACGATCCCTCCGCCCGGCCGATTTCGGCGAAGTCGCTGTGGGATGCGTCACGTTCCAGTTGAATGATCCGACGAGGGTCGGTGCGTCGGTGTGACGCGACGACACGTCCTGCAGGGGGTGCCAGGATGAGTGCTTCCCGGAGTGAGACCACCAACGCCCTCGGTCCCGACGAGCCGGACGGGGGCCACGACGACGTCCCCGGCGGTGTGCCGGTGCCCGAGCCCGAGCACGGCGGCGATCTGCTCGCGGCGCTGCTCGACGGCATGGACGCCGCGCTGTGCGCGTTCGACGCGGGCGGCGCGGTCACGCACTGGAACCGCGAGGCCGAGCGGATCCTCGGCTGGAGCGCCGAGGAGGCCGTCGGCCGCCAGGGCTTCGCCGGGTGGGCGGTACGGGCCGCCGACGCGGGCGAGGTGCAGGGCCGGCTGATGGCGGCGATGGACGCGCCGGGCCGCCAGGTGCACGAGTTCGCGCTGCTGAAGAAGGACGGCGGGCGCGTTCTCGTACGGACCCAGTCGGCCGGGGTGCGGGGCGCGGACGGCAAACCGGCGGGCGTGTACTGCGCGTTCAGCGAGGTGCACGCGCAGATCGACCTGGAGCGGTCGATCGCGCTCAGCGAGGCGCTCTTCGAGGACGGGTCCTGGGGCGTCGTGCTGGTGGACGTGGACCTGCGGCCCACGGTCGTCAACGCGTACGCGGCGCGGGCGCTCGGCACCGGGCGCACCACGCTGCTCGGGCGCCCGCTGGGCGAGCTGATCGTGCGGGGCGTGGAGGAGCTGGAGGGCGCGCTCCACCACGTACTGGCGGAGGGCGCGCCCACCTCGCCCGCCGAGCTGTGGGTGACGTTGCGCACCGCCGAGGGCGAGCGGCGGCGCTGCTGGCGCAGCGGCTTCCTGCGGCTGGCCTCGCCGCTGGCCGAGGAGCCGGTGCCGCTCGGCGTCGCCTGGCTCTTCCAGGACGTCACCGACGCGAAGCTGGCCGAACAGGACGCGGACCGGCTGCGGTTCCGCTGGAACCAGCTGTACCGGGCGGCGCGGACGGCCGCGGAGTGCGAGGACCCGGACGAGGCGGTGCTGGTCTACCTCGACTTCGCGCTCGCCGGGTTCGCGGAGCACGCGCTGCTGGATGTGGCGGTGGGCGAGCGCCTGGTGCGTACGGCGGCGTCGCCGGCCGGGACGCCCGGGCCGGTCGCGCCCGTGGCGGGCGGCGGGATCCCCGTGCGGTACGCGCCCGGTCACCCCGCGCTCCAGGCGGTCGACCGGATCGGGTCGGTGCGGGCGAGTGGGGCACAGGGGTGGGCGCAGGACCGGCAGTGGCCGCCGGAGGCTCGGCACGCGCTGTGCACGGTGCTGCGGAGCCGGGGGCGGACGCTGGGGGTTCTCACGTTTCTGCGCGGTGCGGGGCGTCCGGCGTTCGAGCGGTCCGACGCGGTGTTCGCGGAGAGTGTGGGGGGGCGGGTTGCGGCGGCGCTGGATCTGGCCCGAGCGCTTTCCCCCACCCCACCCGTTCCCTAAACCCTCCGGGGGTGGGTGGGGGTTCTCTCGCCCCGGCTGCTCGCGCAGTTCCCCGCGCCCCTGGAGGAACGGGCCTGCGGCCCTGTTCCCGGCTGCGTGTTTGTCTGCGGACCGGTGGCCGGTTGCTCGCGCAGTTCCCCGCGCCCCTAAAAGATCCGTGGCTGAGCGGGCTTCGCCGACTGCGGCGCACCCCCCAGGGGCGCGGGGAACTGCGCGAGAAGCGACCACGACCCGCAGACAGGAACGGGTTTAGGGGCGCGGGGAACTGCGCGAGAAGCGGCCACGGTCCGCAGATGAAAGAGGGTTTAGGGGCGCGGGGAACTGCGCGAGCAACCCACCACTCAGCCGCAGACGAGGACCGGGCCGATCAGGGGCGCGGGGAACTGCGCGAGCAACTGGCCACACACCCGCAGACAGCCCCGTAGCCGTTGCAATCGCCTCGTCGTGAACGCTACGGTGAGCCCCGCCCCCCGTAGTCAAGAAGAAGGCGGCCCCATGCCCGGCGGCAGGCTCACCCAGCAGGAGCGGCGGCAGATCGCCCTCGGGCTCGCCGACGACCTCGCGTACGCCGAGATCGCCCGGCGCCTGGGCCGCCCCACCTCCACCGTCACCCGCGAGGTGACCCGTAACGGCGGCCCCGCCGCCTACCGCGCCGACCAGGCCCACCGCGCCACCGAACACCGCGCCCACCGCCGCCGCCAGCCTGCCCCCCGGACCCCGCGGACGCCCCCGCAGGCGCACGGGCGCGACCCCGAGGCCGTACGGGCGTACGAGGAGGCGTTCACCACCCTCCTCATGCAGTCCGGTCTGCCCCGGATGATGGCGGGGGTGCTGACCTGCCTCTACACCTCCGACACCGGCAGCCTCACCGCGTCCGAGCTCGTACGCCGCCTCCAGGTCAGCCCCGCCTCCATCTCCAAGGCGATCACGTTCCTGGCCGGTCAGGGCCTCGTACGGCGAGAGCCCGGCGAGGGCCGCCGGGAGCGGTACGTCGTCGACGACGACGTCTGGTACCAGTCGATGATCGGCGCCGCCCGGTCCCACGCCCTGCTCGCGCAGACCGCGCGCGAGGGCGTCCAGGTGCTCGGCCGCGACACCCCGGCCGCCGCCCGCCTGGAGAACATCGCCCGCTTCGTGGACTTCGTGGGCGACAGCATCACCCGGGCCGCGGAGCAGGCGAGAGAGATCCTCTATACGAAGCCGGAGTCCCCCTAGGGGCGCGGCGCGCCCCGGGTACCCGCTCCCGGGTACCTGCTAGTGCCGGAAGAAGATTCGGTCCCCGTACTCCGCCAGCACCCGCCCGTTCCACTCGTGCCCCCCGTCCACGTTCCCCGACCGCAGCAGCGGCGGCTCGATGCCGCGCTCCGCCAGGGACTCCGCGGCGGCGGCCATCATCGCCTGCATCAGCGCGCTCGTGACCACCGTGGAGGCGGGCGCGAAGGGGGCCGGGACCGCCTCGTGGGTGAGTTCCGCGTCGCCGACCGCGATCTTGCTGTCGAGGACGATGTCGCAGTGGTCGCGCAGGAACGTGCCTGAGACGTGCCGCGACTTCGTGCTCTCGGTGTACGCCAGCGACGTCACGCCGATCACCTTCAGGCCCAGCGCCCGCGCGTTCATCGCCATCTCGACCGGCAGCGAGTTGCGCCCGGACAGGGAGACGATCACGAGGACGTCGCCGGGGCGGGCGGGGCTGGAGTCCAGGACCGCGCCCGCCAGGCCGTCCACCCGCTCCAGCGCGGAGCCCAGCGTCGCGGGCGTCACGTCCACCCCGACCGTGCCCGGCACCGCGAGGAGGTTCATCAGGGCGAGGCCGCCGGCCCGGTAGACCACGTCCTGGGCGGCCAGCGAGGAGTGCCCGGCGCCGAAGGCGAACAGCCGGCCGCCCGCCGCCACGGTGTCCGCGATCGCGGTGCCGGCGGCGGCGACGTTCGCGGCCTCCTCGTCCCGTACCCGCTGGAGCAGTCCGATGGCGGCTTCGAAGAACTGACCGGCCAGTTTGCTCTCGCTCATCGCCTGGGCCCTTTCCAAGGGAGTTCTCGGGGGAATGCTCGGGGGAGGGAATGTCCGCGCCGCCGCACACGTTGCGGTCTGGACCATTGCCCTGTCAATACGCCCGGTCGTGGCGGATCCCCCGCCCGTCGCCCGGGCCGGACCACGGGCCGCCCCCGGCCGGGGCACGGTTGTCAGTGGCATGCGTCAGAATTGAGCCAGGGCCAGCGCACGAGTGCTTTTAACATTCACAGCATCGAGGGGCACGTATGTCCGGACTGATCGACACGACGGAGATGTATCTCCGCACCATCCTCGAACTCGAGGAAGAGGGTGTGGTCCCCATGCGCGCCCGGATCGCGGAGCGACTCGACCAGAGCGGGCCGACCGTGAGCCAGACGGTCGCCCGCATGGAGCGCGACGGCCTGGTCCAGGTCGCGGGCGACCGGCATCTGGAGCTCACCGACGAGGGCCGCCGCCTGGCCACCCGCGTCATGCGCAAGCACCGGCTCGCCGAGTGCCTGCTCGTCGACGTGATCGGCCTGGAGTGGGAGCAGGTGCACGCCGAGGCCTGTCGCTGGGAGCACGTGATGAGCGAGGCGGTGGAGCGGCGCGTGCTCGAGCTGCTGCGCCACCCCACCGAGTCTCCGTACGGGAACCCGATCCCGGGCCTGGAGGAGCTGGGCGAGAAGGCCGAGGCCGACGCCTTCCTGGAGGACGGCATCATCAGCCTCAACGAGCTGGAGGCGACCGAGGACGGCATGACCGTGGTCGTGCGCCGGATCGGCGAGCCGATCCAGACGGACGCCCAGCTGATGTACACGCTGCGTCGCGCGGGCGTGCAGCCCGGCGCGGTGGTCAGCGTGACGCGGTCCCCGGGCGGCGTCCTGGTGGGCAGCAGCGGTGAGGCCGCCGAGCTCGGCGCGGACGTGGCCTCCCACGTCTTCGTGGCCAAGCGGTAGGGCGCGGCAGGTGGGGCGGGGCGGTGTCGCGCGGGTGCGCGGCGCCGCCCCGTTTCCTTTGGGGCGCAAGGGAGTTGAGTGGGTGGGCCGACCGCCCCAGCCGCCCCTTGATTCCGGTCGGATCGGCAGCGGGAGCGCGGTTCGCGTGCCACGCTGTCGGGTGAGGCATATGACCTGAAGGGCCCGGGAGCGAGGGGCCCGGGAGGGGAGGGTGGGGACCGTGCCGGGAGCCGTGCCCCGTGGAACCGCAGAGGGCCCCGACGCCCTGCGGCGCCGGGGCCTGCCCTCCCCGGTGCTGACCCGGAGCCCCGAGCTCTCGGGGTCAGCTCCCTCGGGCCGGCCGGTCGGTCCCACCGTGGCCGCCCGCCTCCCGCAGAAGATCTCCCCTCGGGGCGGCCCGTCAATCCTTGAGTCCGGTCACTCGAACGAGGGGTGTTGCGCGAGAGACGCGAGTTTTCGAATAGAGGTTCGATACCCTGCCGTGAACTGACCTCAGTGCTTCGGGGGCTGAAGGGGGTGCCAGGACACATGGTGCGACGCAGCGACGTGACGGGATCCGATGGCGTACGCCTCGCTGCCTGGGAGTTCGCGGACCCGCCCAAGGCCCGCCGGGAGGGCGCCCCGGCGCCGGGGGTGTTACTGCTCCACGGACTGATGGGCCGCGCCTCCCACTGGGCCCCCACCGCCCGCTGGCTCGCCGAGAAGCACCGCGCGGTCGCCCTCGACCAGCGCGGCCACGGCCGCAGCGACAAGCCCGCCGAGGGGCCCTTCACCCGCGAGGCCTATGTGGCGGACGCCGAGGCGGCCATCGAGCAGCTGGACCTGACCCCGGCCGTCCTCATCGGCCACTCCATGGGCGCCCTCACCGCCTGGCAGCTCGCCGCCCGCCGCCCCGACCTGGTGCGCGCCCTGGTGATCTGCGACATGCGCGCCTCGGCGCTGGGCGCGGCCTCCCAGCGCGAGTGGGAGGACTGGTTCAAGTCCTGGCCGGTCCCGTTCGCCACGCTCGCCGACGTACGGAAGTGGTTCGGCGAGGACGACCCCTGGGTCGAGCGGCCGAGCCCCGCGCGCGGCGAGTTCTTCGCCGAGGTGATGGCCGAGCGGGCCGACGGCTGGCGCCCGGTCTTCTCCCGCCGCCAGATGCTCAGGTCCCGGGCGACCTGGGTGTTCGACGCGCACTGGGAGGAGCTGGCCCAGGTCCGCTGCCCGGCGCTGGTGGTCCGCGGCCTCGACGGCGAGCTCGGCCGCGCCGAGGCCCAGGAGATGGTCCGCGTGCTCCCCCGCGGGAAGTACGCGGAGGTGGCCGACGCCGGTCACCTCGTCCACTACGACCAGCCGGAGGGCTGGCGGGCGGCCCTGGAGCCGTTCCTTCAGGACGCGGTGGGCTGAGGCCTGGCGGGCGCGGGCGGCGGGGGGACGGGCGCGGGCGTCGCCCAGGTCGGGTACTGGCCGCCGGGCTGCATGTTCTCGTACAGCTGGGAGACCGTCACCAGCGTGTAGCCCGCCTTGCGCAGCCCGGCGATGATGTCCGGCACGGCGGGCACGGTCCACGGCAGGACGTCGTGCAGCAGCACCACACCGCCCGGCAGGGCCCGCTCAAGGACCAGTTTCCGTACCAGCTCGGTGGTCGTGTTGTGGTAGTCCGTCGCCGTCACGTTCCACAGGATCTGGGCGAGCCCGAGCTCCCGGGCCACCCCCGTCACCCGGGCGTCGGTGAGGCCCTTGGGCGGCCGCATCAGGGTGGGCCGGACGCCGGTGAGCTCCTGGAGCACCGTCTGGGTGCGGCTGAGCTGGTCCCGCACCTCCGCCTCGGGCAGGCCGGTCAGGACCGGGTGCGTCCAGGTGTGGTTGCCGACGACATGGCCTTCGCGGGCGATCCTCCTCACGAGGTCGGGGTGGGTGTGCACGGGCTCGTTGCCGACCAGGAAGAACGTCGCCCGCACGTTCTCCCGGCGGAGTATGTCGAGCAGCTGCGCGGTGTACGGGCCGGGGCCGTCGTCGAAGGTCAGCGCGATGCACTTGACCCTGCGGCACAGCGGCGAGTACGGCAGCGCGCGGGGCCCCCGGCCGTCCTCCACGACGGCCGGCGGCGGGTGCTCGTCGCCCTCGTGCACCGGGTGTACGGGAGCGGTCCGGGGCACCTCGGCGGCCGGGGCGCCGGTGGCGCAGCCGACGCAGAACAGCAGGAGAGAGGCGGCCAGCCCGGCGGCCACGGACCTGAGCGTCACTCGATGTGCGGTCACACAAAAGATCTACCCATGCTCCGTCCGGCGCGCATGCGGGCGTCACCCGCAGGAGTGACGCCCGCCCGTACGGCCCTGGGATGCCGGGGGCTCAGCCCCGGCTGACCGCCGCGAGGATCTCCGGCAGCCGCCGGGCCGTGCGCGGCGCCGCCGCGCGCAGCCCGGCGTACGCGACGAGCAGCCCGTACACCGCCCCCAGCGGCAGCAGCAGCCACAGCGCGCCCTGCCGGTCCGAGACGTGCAGCCAGATCGCCAGGGCGATCAGCGGCGCGCAGAGCAGCCCGCTGGTGAGCATCCCGCCGAGGATCGCCAGCGACGCGATGCCGCCCTGGCCCGGCGCCACGTTCTTCCGGCTGTCCTGCGGGATCGAGTACGGGAACGTCGCCGAGGCGACCGCGCCCGTCGCCAGCATCGCGCCGAGCAGGGCGAGCGAGAGCCCCAACGCCTGCGGGAACGCGGACCAGTTGCCGACCAGCGCGGCCGTGACCACCGCGACCAGCACCGTGTACGGGGCCGTCACCAGCCCGATCGCGAACGCGCGGGCGCGCAGCTCCAGATAGGCGTCCCGGGGCGCGGAGATCGTCTGGACGACCATCCAGAACGCCGAGGTGTCCTGGCCGAACTGGTTGTACATCTGGGCGCCCAGCATGAACGCGCCGAACGAGGCGAAGTAGACCGTGCCGTTGCCCTGGAGGGCGTTGACGACCGGGACGATCAGACCGAGGGCGAGCGAGGTGATCCACGCCGCCTTGGTCTTGGGGTCGCGCCAGGCGTAGCGCAGGGTGCGCAGCATCACGGTGCCGGTGCGGCCCTCGGGCAGCAGCCCGGCCAGACCCGGCCGCTCGGCCTGCTTGCGGGCGGTCTCGGCGGGCCGCAGCGTCGAGCCGTCCGGGCTGGTCATCAGCCGTACCAGGGAGCGCTGCCAGGCGTACAGCAGGGCGGCCAGGGCCACGGCGGTGATCAGGAGCTGGACGGCGGCCCGCCCGTACGCGCCCTCGCTCGTCGCGTCGACCGCGCCGATCGCGGCGGCGGGCGGCAGCCAGCGCACCACGTCCCCGGCCGGGTCGAGCGCCGAGAGGCCGCCCGAGTCACCGAGCTTCTGCACCCCGAAGTTGACGAACTGGAAGCCGATGGCGATCACCAGGCCGCTGAGGACGGCGAGGTCGCGGCCCTTGCGGGAGGTGAGCAGCCGGGTGTTGGCGGTCGCCACCGTCCGCGCCAGCGCCACGCACACCAGGATCGTCAGCGGTACGGCGAGCACCGCGACCCCGGCCGCGGCGGCGCCGTGTGCCACCGCGAGCGCCGCGCCGAGCGTCAGACAGAGCGTGAACAGCGGTCCGATGCCGACCAGGGAGGCCGCGAGCAGCGCCACGATCAGCGAGCGCGGGCGCAGCGGCAGCATCACCAGCCGGGTCGCGTCCAGCGTCTCGTCGCCGCTGGGGAAGAACAGCGGCATCACCGTCCAGGCGAGCGCGAGGACGGCGGCGACCAGGACGGCCACCGTGCCCGCGTGGGCGTCGCCGCGCAGCGCCAGCAGCCCCAGGAGCTGGAGGGCGGCGAAGAGCAGGGCGAGCACGGCCGAGGTGATGTAGGCGGCCCGGCGCCCGCCGGACTGCCGCAGCCCGTTCCTGATCAGCGACAGCTTGAGGCGGACGAAGAGCGGCGTGAGCGAGGGCGCGCCCGGGGCGGCGGGCGTCGGGTGTGTGGTGCTCATCGGGCCGCACCGCCGCCGAGCCAGTCGAGGGTGTCGCCGGTGTCGTGGCCATGGGCGCCCACGAGTTCGAGGAAGGCGCTCTGGAGCGAGCTCGCGCTGCCCCGCACCTCGGCGAGCGTGCCCTGCGCGCGGATGCGCCCGGCGGCCATCACCGCGACCCAGTCGCACAGCGACTCCACCAGCTCCATGACGTGGCTGGAGAAGACGACGGTCGCGCCGGAGGCGGTGTAGCGCTCCAGGACGCGGCGGATCGTGGCGGCCGAGACCGGGTCGACGCCCTCGAACGGCTCGTCCAGGAAGAGCACTTCGGGGTTGTGCAGCAGCGCCGCGGCGAGCCCGATCTTCTTGCGCATACCGGTCGAGTAGTCCACGACGAGCTTGTGCTGGGAGCCCGCGAGGTCGAGGACGTCCAGGAGCTGGGTGGCCCGCTTGTCGACCTCGGCGCCGGGCAGCCCGCGCAGCCGGCCGGTGTAGGCGAGCAGTTCGCGGCCGGTCAGCCGCTCGAAGAGCCGCAGCCCCTCCGGCAGCACGCCGATGCGGGACTTCACCGCGACCGGGTCGCGCCATACGTCGTGGCCGCCGACCTCGACGGTGCCGCGGTCGGGGCGGAGCAGCCCGGTGACCATCGACAGGGTGGTGGTCTTGCCCGCCCCGTTCGGCCCGACCAGGCCGATGAACTTGCCCGCCGGAAGCTCCAGATCGATCCCGGCGACGGCGATCTGGTCGCCGAAGCGCTTCCACAGATCGCTGACCCGGACGGCGGGCGGCAGGTCCCGGGCCCCGCCCGAGGGATCCGGTGCCGCCTCGGCGGTGCCGCCGTCGAATGTCTGGTCCGGCATGGTGGTGCGCCTTTCGTCCCCGTCCGTACGTCTGTTCCGTACGTCCTCGGGGACAGCCTACGAGCGGCGCCCCCGGGCGGCGGCGGCCTCGCGTCCGCAGGCGTACGCGAGGGGGCTGATCAGCTCCTCCGCGTCGGGCAGCCAGCGGTTGGCGGGGGTGGGGCGGCGGGCCCACTGCACCGCGCCGTGGCCGCCGATCCGGGTCGGCGGGGCGGCCACGTAGTCCCCCTCGCCACGGGTGATCAGGTCGATCGAGGCGGCCGTCCAGCCCAGCTTGCGCACCAGGTCGGGGACCTTGGCACCGGCGCCGGGCAGCACGAAGAACAGCATCCGGCGGGCCGGGGTGCAGGTGACCGGGCCGAGGGTGAGCTCCATGCGCTCCATCCGGGCGAGCGCCAGGAAGCCGGCCGACTCGGGGACGTCGATCGCGTCGAAGGTGCGGCCGGTGGGCAGCAGGATCGACGCCTTCGGCTGCTTCGACCACAGACGGCGGGCGGCGACCGCGCTCCCCGTGGCCTGGGTCGCCCAGTCCGGCCGGGACGGGTGCGCCCCCGGCGAGGGGCAGGCGGCGTCGCCGCACGAGCAGTGCTCCACGCCCTCGGCCGCCTCCAGCCAGGTGCCGGGGAACACGTCCCAGTGCCGCTCTTCCGCGTACCGCACCGCGCTGTCGAGGAGCTGGTCACCGCGCTGCTTGGGAATCTGAGCGGCTTCCGTGCCTGTGATGGTCTCTTCCACGCAGAACTCAACTCCCGCCACCACCTCGGGTTACGGGCGCGCGGCGGGCGGCGCAGGAGCATCGATCCTGCATCCGGGGCGCATGGGTGCATGGACGGGGGCGCGCGTGCGGCCGCGCCCTTCGTTGCGGGTAACCACAAGCGGGGGGCTCAGAGGAACCAGGACAATGCGCGCGTTCGTTCGACATCACCCATGACCGTCACTCATCCGATGAACGGCGCATTCTCTCCATCGCGCGCTTTTCTGCGTTCCCTTCACTTCCTTCGCATTCTCTGCCTTTTCGCAGGGCAGTGATCACAGGAGTGATCAACTGCCGCATCAGGGGGTTCACATGGCAGCCAGGCCTCTAGTCGCCCGCCAGCCCAATGAACGGCTGCAGGCGCTCATCCAGGAAGCCGGGTGCTCCAACGCGGGTCTAGCCCGGCGCGTCAACATGGTCGGCGCCGAACGCGGCCTCGACCTTCGGTACGACAAGACATCCGTGGCGCGCTGGCTGCGGGGCCAGCAGCCCAGGGGACGGGCGCCGGGCATCATCGCGGAGGCGCTGGGGCGCAAGCTCGGGCGGACCGTGACGATCGACGAGATCGGCATGGCGAACGGCAAGAACCTGGCGTCGGGGGTGGGGCTCCAGTTCTCGCCCACCGTCCTCGGCGCGATCGAGCAGGTCTGCGAGCTGTGGCGCAGCGACGTGGGCCGCCGCGACTTCCTGACCGGCTCCACGGTCGCCGCCTCCGCGCTGGTCGAGCCGAGCCGGGACTGGCTGATCACCGGTGCGGACGCGCAGGTCGCGCGGAACGCCGGGCAGCGGGTCGGGGTCGCGGACGTGGACGCGGTGCGGGCGATGACGGACGCGCTGGTGGAGCTCGACCACCGGTTCGGGTCGGGGCACGTGCGTCCGGTCGTCGTGCACTACCTCAACAGCGTGGTGTCCGGGCTGCTGGCCGGCTCGTACCGGGAGACGGTCGGGCGCCAGCTGTTCGCGGCGGTGGCGCGGCTCACGGAGCTCGCGGGCTACATGGCGGTCGACACCGGCCAGCCCGGGCTCGCCCAGCGCTACTACATCCAGGCGCTGCGGCTCGCCCAGGCGGCGGGCGACCGGGGGTACGGCGGGTATGTGCTGGCCGCCTCCATGAGCCACCTCGCCGCCCAGCTCGGCAACCCGCGCGAGATCGCGCAGCTGGCGCGGGCCGCGCAGGAGGGGTCGCGGGGGCGCGTGACGCCGCGCGCGGAGGCGATGTTCTTCGCGGCGGAGGCGCGGGGGCACGCGCTGCTCGGGGACGCGCGTACGTGCCAGACGGTGGCGGGGCGGGCGCTGGCCGCGATGGAGGCGGCGTCCTCGGACTCCGGCGACGACCCGTCGTGGATCGCGCACTTCGACCACGCGTACCTCGCGGACGAACTCGCGCACTGCCACCGGGATCTGGGGCAGCCCGAGGCGGCGGCGCGGCGCGCGGAGGAGTCCCTGGCCGGCCACCCCGAGACACGCGCCCGGCGCCGGGCGATCGGGCTGATCCTGCTGGCCACGGCGCAGGTGCAGCAGCGGGAGGTGGAGCTGGCCTGTGCCACGGGGACGCGGGCGGTGGATCTGCTGGCCACGCTCCGTACGAACCGGGGGGCGGACTATCTGGACGACCTCCAGCAGCGGCTGGAGCCGTACGCGGACGAGCCATCGGTACGAGAGTTCGGCGCCCGCCTGGAGTTGCAGGCGGCCTGAGCCCCCACCCCGCCCCTTCCCTGAACCCTCCGGGGGTGGGTGGGGGTGGAGGTGGCTCTCCCGGGGCTACGCCCCGGACCCCGGGACGTTCGTTCGTCTGCAGACCGTCCCCAACTGGTCGCGCAGTTCCCCGCGCCCCTGAAGGGCTGTGGCTGAGCTGGGTTCTCCGGCTGGCCCCGACCCCCTAGGGGCGCGGGGAACTGCGCGAGCAACCGGCCACTCACCCGCAGACGTAGACCGGGCACAACAGGGGCGCGGGGAACTGCGCGACCAGCCCACCACCGGGTCGCAGGTGGGCGGGGTCTGGGGGCTGGCCCCCAGATGGGGTTACGCGAAGACCACCGTGCGGCGGCCGTTCAGCAGGATCCTCCGCTCCGCATGCCACTTCACCGCCCGCGCCAGCGCCTGGCACTCCACGTCGCGGCCGACCGCCACCAGCTGGTCGGGGGTGACCTCGTGGCCCACCCGCTCGACCTCCTGCTCGATGATCGGGCCCTCGTCCAGGTCCGCCGTGACGTAGTGCGCGGTCGCACCGATCAGCTTCACACCCCGCGCGTGCGCCTGGTGGTACGGCTTCGCGCCCTTGAAGCTCGGCAGGAAGGAGTGGTGGATGTTGATGATCCGGCCGCTCAGCTGCTTGCAGAGGTCGTCGGAGAGGACCTGCATATAGCGGGCGAGCACGACGAGCTCGACGCCCTCCTCCCGTACCAGCGCCAGCAGCTCCGCCTCCGCCGCCGCCTTCGTCTCCTTCGTCACGGGGATGTGGCGGAAGGGAATGCCGTACGAGCCCACCAGCTCCTCGAAGTCCGTGTGGTTGGAGACGACCGCCGCGATCTCCACCGGCAGCGCGCCGATCTTCGAGCGGAAGAGCAGGTCGTTGAGGCAGTGCCCGAACTTCGACACCATCAGCACGATCCGCATCCGCTCGTCCGCGCGGTGGATCTGCCAGTCCATCTGGAAGGAGTCGCCCACGGCCGCGAAGCTGGCCCGCAGCTTGTCCACCGTGACCGGCGCCTCGGCCGAGAAGTGCACGCGCATGAAGAAGAGACCGGTGTCGCGGTCTCCGAACTGCTGACTGTCCTCGATATTGCAGCCGGTGATGAAGAGATAGCTCGACACGGCGTGCACGATGCCCTGTTTGTCCGGGCAGGAGAGCGTGAGGACGTACTGGTCAGTCATCCAGGCAGGATGTCACAGACCGGCGCCCCGTCCCCGCCCCCGCTCAGGATGCGGACCCTCACGCCGAGCGCGTCAGGATGCTCAGGACCTCGAGGGAGCGCGGCTGCGCGTCCGGGTCGTCCCCGTCGTTCGCCGCCAGCCGTACGTGCGCCTCGCGCGCCGCCCGTACCGCCTCCGGCCACCCGTGGTGGGCCAGGAACGCCGAGACCGGGGCGTCCGCGCCGACCTGGTGCATGATCCGCAGCACCCGCAGCACCGCCACGTCCACCAACGCGGCCTCGCCGGAGTCCCGGAAGACCGTGCCCACGTACTTCTCGGCGGACCAGTTGTCCAGCCAGGTGTCCTCCACCAGCCGGTAGACGGCGTCGGTGATGTCGCCGTACCCTTCCCGCCCGGCCAGCCACACCTCCTGCTGGAAGACGTCGTCGGAGAGCATGTGCAGCGCGGACCGCACGTTCGCGCGCCAGCGCCACCACGGCATGTCATTCAACGGCATGCCGCCCATGGTGGAGGAGCGACGGCCGCGACGGGAAGAGCTGGCTGAACCTTGCTGCACGCGTTCGATCGTACGTTCACTTTCCCCCGGGCCCCAGGCGACCCCGTAATTCACCCGCACGTCACCCAGTGTTGGGAAGTGCTCACTCTGCCGTTACCCATGAGGCGGAATTGTGCAGGGACATGACCGGATGGCGCAGCTCCCCCTCCTCCCGCCCCTTCCCCTCGCTGGTGACCGCGCTGGTCGCCGCGTGTACGGCGGTCGGAGCCTCGCTGGTGACCGGCTGTGGCGTGCTCCCTGGGACCACGGGGGGATCCAGGGAGTCCGTCACGGTCATGACCTGGGCGCCGGACAGCACCCGGGCGACCAATATGCCCGGAATGCCGTCCATGGCACAGGCGTACGCGCGCTGGGTCAACGCGCACGGCGGCATCGACGGGCACAAGCTCCAGGTCCTCACCTGCAACGAGCACAACACCGCCACCGGCGCCGCCGAGTGCGCCCGCCGGGCGGTCAAGGAGAACGCGGTCGCCGTCGTCGGCTCCTACAGCCAGTACGGCCGCGCCTTCATGGCCCCCCTGGAGGCCGCCGGGATCCCGTACATAGGCGGATACGGCGTCTCCGACGAGGAGTTCACCAGCGCGCTCTCCTACCCCGTCAACGGCGGCCAGGCCACTTTGCTGGCCGGCACCGGAAAGCAGCTCGCGGTGTGGTGCGAGAAGGTCTCGCTGGTACGGCCGGACACCGTCTCCGGTGACATCCTGCCCCTGCTGCTCAACTCCGGCCTGGCCGCCGGCCACCGCAAGCCGTCCGCCGACATCCGCACCACCGAGGACGCGGGCGACTACACCCCGCAGGCCCAGGAGGCGCTCGTACGGGCCGGGGCGGATCCCGAACTGCCCGGGAGGATCGGCAGGAAGGCGGCGGCGGAGCGGGCCCGCAAGGGGTGCGTGACCGCCGTCCTGGGCGATCGCACCGAGACCTTCTTCGACTCCTTCCGGCGCGTCGAGAGCGACGGCCAGAAGGTGCAGATCGCCTCGGTGCTCGGCTCGGTCGGACAGCCGCTGGTCAACCGCACCGGCGGCGCGGACGGCCCGTTCGAGGGCGCGTACATCACCGGCTGGTACCCGGAGGCCGGCGACCGGCGCTGGGAGCCGATGAAGCAGGTCATCCGGGAGCAGGCGTTCCGGGACGACACCATCGACGCGGCGGACGCGGGCGTCCAGACGACCTGGATCGCGTACTCCGTGCTGCACAAGGTCGTCGAGTCGCTCGGCCAGAACGACGTGGCCGCGCACGACCTCGTCCGCGCGCTCAACAAGGGCGTCAGCGTGGAGACGGGCGGGCTCACACCGACGCTGCGGTGGAAGTTCGAGGACATGCTGGCCTCGCCGGACTTCCCCCGCATCGTCAATCGCCAGGTGACCTTCCAGGTGGTCAAGGACGGGCGGCTGACGGCCGCGCAGCGCGGCTTCACGGATGTGAGCGCGACGCTGGCGGACGCGTCGGCGCTGGGCTGACGCGGGCGCCGCTCAGAGCTGGGCGGAGGACCGCTTGGTCAGCCCGTACTTGCCCGCGATGGCGTTCCACAGCCCCGCCGCCTGCTTCTTGGCGAGCGTCGCCTCGCCGCTGGCGCGGTCGCCCTGGGCGGCCTCGGGCGTACGGCGGGCGTGGCCGTGCTTGCAGCCCTTGTCCTTGCCGGACTGGTCGGCCCAGGCGGCGTAGTGGTTGTCGGCGGACGCGGACGCCTGCCACGCCTTGGTGAGCTCCGCGGTGAGCCTGGCGTTGTTCGGCAGCTTGTCCACGGCGACCTTCTGGAGCCGGGTGACCAGCTCGCCGCGCTGGCGGGCGGCGTCGCGCAGGGACGAGGCGGCGGCGTCCAGCTTGTCGCAGCCGCGGATGTCGGCGACGGCGCCGATGACGGCGTCCCGGCTGTTGTTGCTGTCGGCGAGCAGCTTGTCGAGCTCGACGGCCTGCGCCTTGGCGGGGTCGGCGGCGGGCGTCTGGTCGCCGCCGCCGGTGGTGGGCGTGGTCGCGGCGATGGGCGCGTTGTCGTCCTTCTTGTCGCCGCTGCCGGTGCCGCTGATCAGATACCCGGCCCCGAGCCCGACGACGGCGAGGCCGACGCCGACGGCGGCGATCAGGCCGAGCCGGGAGCGGCGCGGCGGCTCGTCGTCGTAGTCGTCGTACGGGGCCTGCTGCGGGTGCTGCGGCGGCGGGGCCTGCGGGGTCTGCATCTGGACCTGCACGGGCGGGGCCGTGGAGAACCGGGGCACCGGCTGGCCGCCGCCCCCGTCGGTCCTGAACAGGCTGTCGAACTCGGCGGGCGGCTGCCGCTCCTCGGGCGCGCCCGGCCGTATGCCGTACGGGGCGTCCTGCGGGGCCTGCCGCGCGGCGGCCTGCGGGGCGGCCGGGACCGGCGGCAGGAACTGGGTGGGCTCGGCGCCGCCGGGGGTCTCCGGGGGGAGGGCGCCCGGGGGCGCGGCCGGCACGGGCGCGATGAACTGGGTGGCGTCGGAGGCGCCGGGCGGGACCGGGGCGATGTACTGGGTCGCGTCGGACGTGCCCGGCGGCACCGGCGCGATGTACTGCGTCGCGTCGTCGGTGGTGAGGTACTGCGTCTCCTCGACGCCGGGCTCCGTCGCCGGTACGGGAGCGATGTACTGCGTGGCGTCGCCGCTCTCGGCGGGCAGCGGCTGTCCGCCCCAGGCGGGCGCCTGCTGCTGCGGCGGGCCCCACGGCTGCCCCCAGGGCTGCGCGGCGGGGGGCTGTCCGCCGGGCGGCGGCCAGGGGGCGGATCCGTCGGCGGGCAGCACGACGCCCTCGTGTGCGGGCCGTACAGCGGGCAGCTGCGGCTCGTCACCCTGTCGGCTCTGCGTCACCGGGACTCCTACGCGTGGGACTACGGAATCGTCGAACCACGCTACCGGGTCGGGTGTCGGAGGTGCCACGCCCCCTGGCAGGGCTGGGGTTCACTGCCTGGGCTTCGCCCCGGGCCCCTTGCGCCTGCGGCGTGCAGCCGGGGGCTTCGCCCCGGGGACCTCGCTCGGCTGCGGGCCGGTGGCCGGTCGCTCGCGCAGTTCCCCGCGCCCCTGGGCAGTCAGGGGGCGCGGGGAGACTGCGCGACCAGCCCAGCACGGTCCG
>NZ_BAAACA010000065.1:0-1838 GCF_039521265.1 Streptomyces crystallinus
GCTCGCGGGCGGCGGGGCGCCGAAACCGCCGGCCGGGGGCGGCGTCGGCTCGCCGTAGCCGCCCGCCGGGGGCTCCTGCGGGGCGCCGAAACCGCCGGCCGGGGGCGGCGTCGGCTCGCCCGGCGGCTGCTGGGGCGGCTGGGGGGGCTGGCTCATGGCGTACGTACCTCTGCGGAAGAAGAGTGGGCGGAAGCGGGCGCGTTCATCAGTTGCCGAACCCCATCAGGGCCTTCTCCTTGGTGTCGCCCTTGGGGCTGGACACCCGGCCGTTGAGGATGAAGAGCCTGCCGTCGCGGAAGGCCACGTGCTTGGAGAAGAAGCCGTTCTCGATGGAGGCGGTGGACGCCGGGTTCTGCAGCACGGTCTTGGGCTGGCCGGCGCCGGTGACCTCGCCGACCGCGCCGCCCTTCTCGGTGGTGGGCGCGATGTAGGCGAAGAGCTTGCCGTTCTCGACGCTCAGCGGCAGCATCGTGCGGTCGCCTCCCGCGCTGGAACGCCACTTCTCCTTGCCGGTGTTGAGGTCGAACGCCACGACCTCGTTGGTGCGCCCGAAGCCGTCGCCGGAGCTGCGCTTGGGCTCGGTCGGCAGATAGAGCGTGTTGGCGTCGGCGGCGGCGCCCAGGCAGCCCTGGAGGTCGCGGTCCATGATCGCCCAGCCGCACTCCGGCTGGAAGCTGTCCTTGCTGCTCACCTCGGAGCGGACCGAGCCGTCCGCCTTGTACGTCGTGATGTTGTACTGCTTCTTGTCCTTGTTGGTCGCGTAGACCACCAGCGGGTCGACGGAGAAGACCCGGGAGACCTTCCAGCCCTTGGGGAGCTGCTTGGTCCACTTGGGCTTGCCGGTCGTCGCGTCCAGCTCCTGGATCTGGTCGATCCCGAGCGTGTCACCGCCGACCGTGCAGCTGCCCGCCGCGATCAGCCGGGCGCCGCCCGCGAAGGCGTCGGCACGGCAGTTGCCGCTGCGCTCCTGGCCGAAGATCTTCTTGCCGTCCACGACCGAGAAGCCGCTGACGCCGCCCATCCGGGCCACCGCCACGGTGTTGCCGCTGATCGCCAGGTCGAAGCTGGTCATGATGTCGAAGGCGTTCTCCGACGGGACCGCCACCTTCCAGCCCGCCTTGCCGGCCGCGAGGTCGACCTGCTGGAGCTGGTTGCACTTGGCGTTCTTGGTGTTGCCCTCCTGCACGCCCAGGACGATCTTGCCGTCGGCGGTGGCCTGGTGCGGGGCGCCGCACAGCGGGGCGCTCAGCGGCACGCTCCACTTCTGCTTGCCGTCTGTCACCGAATAGCCGGTGACTTCCTTGTACATCGCCTTGACGACGGTGTCGCCGACCACCCAGGGGCCGGACTGCTCGGCGCCGTTCTGGGTCAGCTGGGTGGCGTTCTCCTGGAGCCAGACCTTCGCCTCGCCGTCCTTGCGGCCCGCGTTGAGGTCGTCCGACCCGGCGCGGCCGTCGCCCTTGCCGTCGCCCTGGTCCGCCGTGGCGGAGCCGGTCGGCTGGGCGCTCTGGCTCGACTTCGCCTCGGGCTTCTTGTCGCCGTCGCCGCCCTTGGTGGCGAAGTACACGCCGCCGCCGACCACCAGCAGACCGGCCACGGCCGCCGCCACGATCACCGCGGGCTTGCCCTTGAAGGGGTTGCGGCCCCCGCCCGGCTGCTCCGGCATCGGCGCGCCCGGGTACTGGGGCTGCGTCGGGTAACCGCCGTACGGGCCCGGCTGCTGGCCGTAGGGGCCGGGCTGCTGGGCGTACGGGCCGGGCTGGCCGGGGCCCTGCGGATAGCCGTAGCCCGGCTGGGCCGGGGGCGTCTGCGGGTAGCCGTACCCGGGGGCCGCGGCG
>NZ_BAAACA010000066.1:0-99054 GCF_039521265.1 Streptomyces crystallinus
CCCCACCTTGATCTCCTCCGCCGGCGGCGCCGACAACGACACCCGGATCGTGTCACCGATCCCCTGACTCAACAGCGCACCGAAAGCCACCGCCGACTTGATCGTCCCCTGGAACGCCGGACCCGCCTCCGTCACCCCCAGATGTAACGGATAGTCACACTGCGCCGCCAGCTGCCGGTAGGCCTCGACCATCACCACCGGATCGTTGTGCTTCACCGAGATCTTGATGTCCCGGAAATCGTGCTCCTCGAAGAGCGACGCCTCCCACAGAGCCGACTCCACCAACGCCTCCGGCGTGGCCCTGCCGTACTTCCTCAGCAGCCGCGCATCCAGCGACCCCGCGTTCACCCCGATACGAATCGGCGTCCCCGCGTCCCTCGCCGCCCGCGCGATCTCCTTCACCTTGTCATCGAACTGCTTGATATTGCCCGGATTCACCCGCACCGCCGCACAGCCCGCATCGATCGCCGCGAACACGTACTTCGGCTGGAAATGAATATCCGCGATCACCGGGATCTGCGACTTCTTCGCGATCGTCGCCAACGCGTCCGCGTCGTCCTGCGTCGGACACGCCACCCGCACGATCTGACAGCCCGACGCCGTCAGCTCCGCGATCTGCTGCAACGTCGCCCCGATGTCCGACGTCCGCGTCGTCGTCATCGACTGCACCGACACAGGAGCATCCCCGCCGACCGCCACCGACCCGACCTGGATGCGCCGCGAGGGGCGGCGCATCGCCAGGGGCCGGGCCGGCAGCGCGGGGAGGCCCAGCGAGACGGGCTCTCCGGTCCTCATCACGTCACCCGCGGTTTCCCTGCACGGTCTCGCGGACCGCGCGCAGCGACTCCTTGAGCGACCCCATGGTCGCGAGGACGGCGGTGGGCTCGTAGCCGCAGTGCGCCATGCAGTTGGCGCAGCGGTCGTCCTTGCCCCGGCCGTACTTGTCCCAGTCGGTCTCCTCGACGAGCTCCCGGTACGTCGGGACGTACCCGTCGCTCATCAGATAGCAGGGCCGCTGCCAGCCGAAGAGCGAGTAGTTGGGGATCGCCCAGGCCGTGCACGGGAAGTCCGCCTTGCCCTCCAGGAAGTCCAGGAAGAGCGGCGAGTGGTTGAGCCGCCAGCGGCGCCGGTTGCCGCCGGAGAACGCCTTCTTGAAGAGCTCGCGGGTCTGCTCGACCCCCAGGAAGTGCTCCTGGTCGGGCGCCTTCTCGTAGGCGTACGCGGGCGAGATCATCATCTCGTCGACCTGGAGGTCGTCGTTGAGGAAGTTGAGCACCTCGATGATCGTCTGCGGGGTGTCGGTGTTGAAGAAGGTGGAGTTGGTGGTGACCCGGAAGCCGCGCCGCTTGGCCTCCTTGATCGCCGCCACCGCCTCGTCGAAGACGCCCTCCTTGGCCACCGACTCGTCGTGCCGCTCGCGCAGCCCGTCGATGTGCACGGCGAACGCGAAGTACGGGGACGGGGTGAACTTCTCCAGCTTCTTGCGCAGCAGCAGGGCGTTGGTGCAGAGGAAGACGTACTTCTTCCGCGCCACCAACTGCCGCACGATCTCATCGATCTGAGGGTGCATCAGGGGCTCGCCGCCCGCGATGGAGACCATGGGCGCGCCCGACTCCAGGACGGCGCCCACCGCCTGCGCCACCGGCATGCGCTGCTTCAGGATCCCCGCCGGATGCTGGATCTTCCCGCAGCCCTCGCACTTCAGATTGCACGCGAAGAGCGGCTCCAGCTCGACGATCAGCGGGAACTTCTCACGCTTGCGGAGCTTCTGTTCAAAAAGATAGGTCCCGACCCTGATGGACTGGCGAAGCGGCATGGCCATCTGGCTCACCTCCTGGGGAGCGGCAAAGAACGGTGCCATTCAAAGAAAGCGGGAAGAACAGCACGAAGAACGCGGAAAGCTGATATTCCACCGCGTACCGTGCCGATCCGGACGAGTTCATGTTCTGGAGCGTCCACGACCACCCGTACGGCCGCAACCGGACGCTCTCCGGCCCCGACGGCGCTCCACAGCGTCGCCGCGGACTCCATGTCCACGGCGATCGCCCCGGTCGCGCGCAGCTCGGCCCGCTCAAGACCACGCACCACGTGGTCGGAGCCGATGAGCGGACCGGTGTGCACGGTGCGGCCGGGCAGCGCCGCACTCAGCGCCTTGGCCAGCACCTCCGTACCCACGCAAGGAGTCGTGCCGCGTGGGTCGCGGGTCTCTTCGGCGACGACCAGGTCGCCGGGGTGCATCCCCGGCGACAGACCGGCGCAGAACCCGGAGGCGATCACGGCCGCCTCCCGGTTGGCCCCCGTGCCCAGGCCGCGCAGCACGGCCCGCTCGGCGGCCTTCGGTCCCATGCCGCTGCGCAGCACGGTCACCACCTGGCCGGGCGCCCGGCCCCGGCCGCCGCTGCGCAGCGCCAGCTCCTCGATGGTGAGGGCACAGGCGACCAGCAGCGGTACGGGCTCCGGGACCATGGGGCGTACGTCCATCACTTCCCCTTGCGGCCGTTGGGGGAGAACGGTTCTCCATGGACATAGCGGCCGAGCGCGGTCAGCGGGAACACCTGGCGGTAGAGGTGGTAGTTGATCGAGAAGTCCCAGGGGAAGCCGGTGCCGGTGAAGTACGGCTCGTCCCAGGAGCCGTCCGCCAGCTGGGTCGCGGCGAGCCAGGCGACGCCCCGCTCGACCGCCTTGCCCTCCCGCTCCCCCGCCGCGAGCAGCGCCAGCAGCGCCCAGGCGGTCTGGGAGGCGGTCGAGGCGCCGTGTCCGATCCACTCCTGCTCGCGGTAGGAGCGCAGGTCCTCGCCCCAGCCGCCGTCCTCGTTCTGCACCGACTCCAGCCAGGCGACGGCCCTGCGGATCGCCGGGTGCGAGGGCGGCAGCCCCGCGGCCGTCAGGGCGGGCACCACCGAGCCCGTACCGTAGACGTAGTTGACGCCCCAGCGCCCGAACCAGGCGCCGTTCGCCTCCTGTTCGGCGAGCAGCCACTCGATGCCGCGCCGGGCGCGCGGCTCGTGGGCCCGGCCCTCGACGGCCAGCATCTCCACCACGTGCGCGGTGACATCGGCCGACGGCGGGTCGATGACCTCGCCGAAGTCGCAGAACGGCAGCCGGTTGGGGAACGGGCTGGTGTTGTCCGCGTCGAAGGCGGCCCAGGCCCCGTTCCTCGACTGCATCCCGAGCGTCCAGCGCACCGCCCGGCCGATCGCCCCCTCCACCCGCTCGGGCTCGGGGTGGCGCACCCGGCGCAGCGCCAGGATCACCTCGGCGGTGTCGTCGATGTCCGGGTAGTTGTCGTTGTGGAACTCGAACGCCCAGCCGCCCGGCGCCAGTCCCGGCTTCTTCACCGCCCAGTCGCCCGGCCGGGCGATCTCCTCGCCGAGCATCCAGTCGGCCGCCTTGACCAGGGCCGGGTGGTCGGCGGGCAGCCCCGCGTCGGCGAGCGCGATGGTGGCGAGGCAGGTGTCCCAGACCGGCGACTGGCAGGCCTCGATCATCCGGGAGCCGTCCTCGCGCCACACCGCGAACCGGTCGAGGGATTCGAGCCCGGCCCGCATCACCGGGTGCTGGAGGTCGTAGCCCAGCAGATGCAGGGCGATGACCGAGTAGACGGCGGGCGGCTGGATGCCGCCCCAGCAGCCGTCGTTCTCCTGGCGCTCGACGATCCAGCGGGCGGCGGTGTTCATCGCGGCCCGGCGCAGCCTGCGCGGCGCGAGGCGGTGGTAGACGTGCAGCGCCCTGTCGAGCCGCTGGAAGGCGCCGTCCCAGCTGGCGGCGGAAGCGAGCCGCTTGGCGGGGTTGGGGTCGCGCGCGTCGGTGTGCAGCTCGTCGAGCGCGAAGGGCGCGGGCCGCACCGGCCGCTTGGCGGAGACCACCGTCAGCGGCACGATCGTCTGCCGGGCCCAGCAGCCGAAGTCGTAGATGTTGAGCGGGAACCACTTGGGCAGGAACAGCAGCTCGGGCGGCAGCTCCGGCAGGTCGTCCCACTTCCACCAGCCGAACAGGGCCAGCCAGATCCGGGTGAAGACCCGGCAGGCGGCGATGCCGCCCTGGCTCCTGACCCAGGCCGAGGCCCGCGCCATGTGCGGGTCCTCGGGCGCGTCCCCGGCGAGCCTGAGCGCCACGTACGCCTCGACGGTGGCGGAGAGCTCGGACGGGCCGCCGTAGAACGTGGCCCAGGTGCCGTCCTCGCGCTGCTCGCCCCGGATGAAGAGCGCGGCCGCCTGGAGGGTCTTCTCGTCCTGGATCCCGAGGAACTGACGCAGCAGCAGGTCCTCGGCGTCCATGGTGACGTTGGTCTCCAGGTCGCCCTTCCACCAGCCGAGGGCGTCCTGCCTCGAGAGCAGGTGCCCGACCGAGCGGTCCGCCGCCCGCCGGGCGGCGTCGAGCACCCCGTCCGCGCCCGGAGGTGGCGCGGTGGTCCCACTGGCCGCGGCGGCCGGGGGCCGCGGGGCCCCGGCGCTGCCGTCGGTCGTCGCTGTCATGGCTTCCCCTTAATGCAAGTGCAGTGCTACTTCTGCTGTGCTGGGGTCTCCGTCGGAGACGGCCCGGTGGCGGGCCCGCTCCGGCGACGTGGCGTCATATGCGAATAGTGATCATCTCTTCCGTACGACGACGAAGTCGGCCAGCGCGGTCAGCTGCGCCCGCACCCGCTCGGGCATGTCGACGCTGCCCAGCGCCTCGATCGCCACGGCGTGCTGTCTGCGGGCCTCCTGGGAGGTCCACTCGCGGCCGCCCGCCTCCTCGATGAGCGCCGCCCGGGTGGCGAACTCCTCCTCGGAGAAGCTGTCGAAGTCGTTGCTCTTGGCGTCGGCGGCGAGCAGCTCGCCCAGGCGCTCGGAGGCCGGGCCGCCGGCCGCGAGCGCGGCCACCACCGGCAGGGACTTCTTGCGCTGGCGCAGATCGCTCCAGGTCTGCTTGCCGGTGGAGTCCGGGTCGCCCCAGATGCCCAGCAGGTCGTCGACGGCCTGGAAGGCGAGGCCCAGGTGGTAGCCGTACGCCTCCAGCGTGTCGGCCGTGCGGTCGTCGGCGCCGCCGAGCACCGCGCCGATGGAGCAGGCGCAGGCGAGCAGCGCGCCCGTCTTGTTGCCCTCCATCTCCAGGCACTCCTCGACGGTGACCCGCTCGCGGTGCTCGTAGGAGATGTCCTGGGCCTGGCCGTCGATGAGCTTGCGGCTGGCGGTGGTCAGCCGGCGCGTGGCGCGCCCGGCCTCGACCGTGCCGAGCTCCAGGAGGACCTCGTTGGCCAGCGCGAAGAGCGCGTCGCCGACCAGGATCGCCTGGGCCGGGCCGTGCACCTTCCACACCGTGTCGCGGTGGCGGCGCTGCTCGTCGCCGTCCATCAGGTCGTCGTGGAGCAGCGAGAAGTTGTGCACCAGCTCGACCGCGACCGCGCCGGGCACGCCGACCTCGGGGCCGGCCCCGGCCGCCTCGGCGGAGAGCAGGGCGAGCGCGGGCCGCACGGCCTTGCCGCCGTCGCCGTCCGCCGGGTTGCCCTGGGCGTCGATCCAGCCGAAGTGGTAGGCCGCGACGGTGTCCATGGGAGCGGCGAGCCGCTCCACGGCCGTGCGCAGCACCGGCGTGGACAGTGTCCGGCCGCGCTCCAGAAGCGCGGCGACGTCCACGGTCTCGACGGCCGAGTTCGCCGAAGGCACAGTCGGCACGGTCTCTCCTCTTGTTCCAGTGCTGCTAAGGGTCATGCCGCCTCCTGAAGCGGATGGGCGTGGGAGCGGCCGAGTACGGCCAGAGCCGCGCCCGCGGCGCTGAATCCGCTGCGTACGGCGCTCTCCATCGTCGCGGGCCACCCGGTGGCGGTCCACGCGCCGGCCAGGTACAGACCGGGCGCATTGGTGTGCGCGCCCGGGCGCAGCCGTCCGACGCCGGGGGTGGGGGCGAACGTCGCCGTGCGCTCCCGGGTCACGAAGAAGTCCCGTACGCCCGCGCCGCGCGCGGCGGGCAGCAGCCGTTCCAGCTCGGGCAGATAGCGCGCGCGCAGCGCGGCCACCGGCTCGTCGATCTCGTCCTGGGCGGCCGACTGGGAGACCGCCAGATACTGGCCGCCGCCGGCGAGCCCGGAGGACTCGGTGCGGTCGAAGACCCACTGCACGGGTGAGCCGAGGGCGGCGAAGAACGGCTGGCGCAGCACCTTGCGGTCGTAGACGACATGGAGGTTGAGGATGGGCGCGGTGCCGATGTCGAGCAGCTTGCCCGGGTCGTCGAGGGCGCCGTGGGGCAGCAGGTCGTGCGCCTCGCGCTGCGGGACGGCCAGGACGACCACCTCGGCGTCCAGCGTCTCGCCGCCCACCTCGACGCGCCAGCCGCCGCTCTCGGCGCGCGTGACGGACTCGGCCTTGGTACGGGTCTCGACGCGCACCCCGGCCGAGGCGAGCGCCTTGCGGGCCAGCGTGTCGTGGAGCTCGCCCAGCGGGACGTGCGCCCAGCCGATGTCGGCGGCGCCCGGCTCGGAGAGCAGGCCGGTCTTGAAGACCATCGCGGCGAGCCCGAGGGAGGCGTGCGGCGCGGTCGCGTTCAGGGTCGCCACGCCCACCAGGTCCCACAGGGCCTCGACGGTGCGGGCGGACTGGCCGTGGCGGCCCAGCCAGGTGGCGAAGTCCACCCCGTCGAGCGCCGGGTCGGCCGGGTCGAGCTTCTTGAGCGCGAGTGCGGCGCGCCCGACGGAGGCCCGCTCGGCGAGCGAGAGGTGCGGATACGTGGACAGGCTCGCGGCCAGGTGCAGCGGCACCGGCAGGGCGGTGCGGCGCAGCCGGCCGAGCCGGGGTCCACGCGGGTGCGCCACGTCCAGGACGGGCACGTCCAGGCGGTGCTGGAGGGGCGCGAGGTGGGCGCCGCCGACCCGGTCGAGGAACCAGCGGTAGGCCGTGCAGCAGCGCAGATAGACGTGCTGGCCGTTGTCGACGGTGAGCTCGCCGCGCCGGAAGGAGAAGGCGAGGCCGCCGAGGCGAGGCCGGCCCTCGACCAGGGTCACGGCCAGGCCTGCGCCGGCGAGTTCCAGCGCGGCGGTGATGCCGGCCAGGCCGCCGCCGACGACGACCGCGCGTTCGGGCTGCGGGGTTGTCATGCGCCCTCCCCTGTGGCCGTGCCCGTGTCGTGCGCACGCCCGGCCGTCGCTGTCAGGGACGCCCCGGCCGGAGCGGGGGTTGCACACTCCGTGCGCGTAATGCTCCTCGGCCGCACGTCCAGGTGCCCATGGGCCATCAGGCGCGCCTCCTGGCGGTCTGCCGGGAGACGGTACGGGTGTCGAGACCGGACAGCCCGCGTACCGCCACGTACGCCTTCTCCCTGCCGGGCAGCGAGACCCGGCCGCGCAGCACGGCCTCCGGGTCGCGCTCGATGCGGTCGAGCAGCCGGCGGTAGATTCCGGCCATCGCGGCCACACAGGCGCCGCTGCGCCGGTCGAGCATGGGCAGCAGCCGGTAGCCCTCGGCGAACAGGGCCCGGGCGCGGCGCACTTCGAAGTGGACCAGGCCCGCGAAGTCGGAGCCGGCCGGCGGCACCGGGGTGTGGAAGCCCGCGGCGCACCCGAACTTCGCCAGGTCGTCGGCGGGCAGATAGGTCCGGCCGTTGCCCGCGTCCTCGCGAACGTCCCTGAGGATGTTGGTCAGCTGGAGGGCCAGACCCAGCGTGTCGGCGTACTCGGCGGCGCGCTCGGTGCCCGGTGCGCCCGGTTGTGTACCGAACACGCCCAGGGAGAGCCGGCCGATGGCACCGGCGACACACCGGCAGTAGGCCTTCAGGTCGTCCCAGGTCTCGTAGGTCTCGCCGCGCACGTCCATCAGGACGCCGTCGATGAGCTCGTCCAGCCCGTCCAGCGGGATCGGGAAGCGCCGCGCCGCGTCCGCGAGCGCCACCGCCACCGGGTCGGTGTCGTCCTCCTCGACCGCGCCCTCGGCGATCCGGCCGAGCAGCGCCCGGGTGTCCTCCAGGCGCTGCTTCTTGGCGTCGGCGGCCAGGGCGCCGTCGCCGATGTCGTCGACGCGCCGGGAGAACGCGTAGAGCGCGGACATCGCCTGGCGCTTGTCGGTCGGCAGCAGCCGGATGCCGTACGCGAAGTTGCGCGCCTGCTGTCCGGTCACCGCCTCGCAGTAGCTGTACGCGGCCTGTACCGGCGCGGACACGTGTGCGTGTGGATCCACGGTCCGGCTCACCCCTCTCTACGCGCTCTACGCAACACGGCTCCCACTTCGCGCAGCAGACTGGACTTGGTGGGCTTGGGAGGTCCAGGGAGTACGTCGTGGCCGGCGGCAGCCACCGCGTCCAGCGCGGCGCGCCCACCGGCCACGAATCCGGCCAGCAGCAGTCTGAGTCTGCCGTGGACGCTACCCACCAGGGAGGTGCCTTCATTCAGCAACCGTGCGGCGCGTTCCGCTTCGAACGCGACCAGGGCGCGCACCGACGCGCCCCCGTGCGGGGCGGCCAGGTCGGCCTCCGTGACATGGAACCGCGCCATGTCCTCGGCGGGCAGGTAGATGCGGTCCCGGCCGAGGTCCTCGGTGACGTCCTGGAGGTGCTCGACGATCTGGAGCGCGGTGCAGACGGCGTCCGAGCGGCGGACGCGCTCGGGGCTCTCGGTGCCGGTGATCGCCAGCACCAGCCGGCCCACGGGGTTGGCCGACAGCTCACAGTAGGCGACCAGGTCGTCGTATGTCCCGTACCGCTTGACCTGCTGGTCCTGCCGGTTCGCCGCGATCAGTGCGAGGAACGGGTCGGGGCTGAGCGAGCGGCGGCGGATGGTGGGCTGGAGGGCCCTCAGCAGCGGGTGGTGCGGGGTGGAGTCGAAGACGCGGCGCAGATCGGCCTCGAAGGCGTCGAGCAGCACGAGCCGGTCGTCCGCGTCGGCGGGGCCCACGCCCAGGTGGCGGGCGTCGGCGCCGCCGGGGGCGAGGTCGCCGTCGCCGATGTCGTCGACCAGGCGCGCGTAGCCGTACACGGCCATCAGGTCGTCGCGCCAGGCGCGCGGCAGAAAGAAGGGGGCCACCGGGAAGTTCTCCGCCGTGGCCTTGTCGAGCGTGATGCGCGAGGGGGAGTCGGTGCGCACGTCCCGGACATCTGTCACCGGGGACCGCCCGGTACGGGAACGGCGGAGGTCTCTCGTAGCTGGAGATTTCCCGTAGCCATTGCCGTCACATCTCCCGTTCTACACCGCCGACCCAAAACATCCCATTTCGGACACGCCGCCGAACCTCCCGAGTGGAGGACGGCTCCCGCTCGGGGTGCCCGGGGCGGTACCGCCCGTCCGTCGCGATCAACACCGGTACAGCTTACGTTGTACAACGCCTGACAACACGTCGGGGTGTTGCGCGCATTACAAGAACACTTCAATCCGCGCCAACCTTCCCCCGGTGCGGGCGACTTGACGCAGCCTTGACATTCCGGTCCGCGCTGCCCACCTCCTGGGAGGACGCGGCGGCCCCCGCCGGGGTTGATCGACGGGGGCCTGCCCTGAGCTGTAGTTCTTCGACCGCGGGTCCTCTGTGGCTGGTCGCGCAGTTCCCCGCGCCCCTGAGGGGCGCTTAGCGCCCCGTCTCCTTCTGGTACGCCTTGACGACCTCGTCCGTGGGGCCGTCCATCAGGAGTTCGCCCCGCTCCAGCCAGAGCACCCGGTTACAGGTGTCCCGGATGGACCCGATGCTGTGGCTGACCAGGAACACCGTGCCCGCGTGCTTGCGCAGCTCGCGGATGCGCTCCTCGGAGCGGATCTGGAACTTGCGGTCACCGGTGGCCAGCGCCTCGTCGATCATCAGCACGTCGTGGTCCTTGGCGGCCGCGATGGCGAACCGCAGGCGGGCCGCCATGCCCGAGGAGTACGTCCGCATCGGCAGGGTGATGAAGTCGCCCTTCTCGTTGATGCCGGAGAAGTCGACGATCTCCTCGTACCGCTCCTTGATCTCCTCGCGCGACATGCCCATGGCCAGGCCGCCGAGGATCACGTTGCGCTCGCCGGTCAGCTCGTTCATCAGCGCGGCGTTGACGCCCAGCAGCGAGGGCTGGCCGTTGGTGTACACCTTGCCCTTGGCGGGCGGCAGCAGTCCGGCGATCGCCCGCAGCAGGGTCGACTTGCCCGAGCCGTTGGTGCCGATCAGACCGATCGCCTCGCCGCGGTACGCGGTGAAGGAGACGCCCCGCACCGCGTGCACCTTGCGCATGCCGCGCGACTCGCCCTTGTCCCGCCGCACTATCCGGCTCAGCGCGGCGGTGGCGCTGCCCCGCCCGCCGCCCGTGCCGTTGACCGTGTACACGATGTGCACATCGTCGGCGATGACGGTCGGGATGCGCTCGCCGCTCGCGTCGGCGATACGGATGTTGTCCTCAGCCACGGCCGTACTGCTCCTCTGCCTTCCAGAAGTACACGAAGCCCGCGGCGCCCACGAGGAGCGCCCAGCCGGCCGCCAGCGCCCACACGTGCGGGGGCAGGTTGTGCGCGCCGTAGCCGTCGATCATGGCGTACCGCGCCAGGTCCATGTAGACGGCGGCCGGGTTGACCTGGAGGACCTGGGCGAGCCAGTGCGGCTTGCCCTGGAGGACCACCTTGATGCTGAACATGACGCCGGAGGCGTACATCCAGGTCCGCAGGACGAACGGCATCAGCTGGGCCAGGTCCGGGGTCTTGCTGCCGAGCCTGGCCATGATCAGCGCCAGGCCGGTGTTGAAGACGAACTGGCACGCCAGGACCGGCACCATCAGCAGCCACGACGCCATCGGCATGGTGCCCGAGGCGACCACCACGAGGACCAGGACGATCATCGAGAAGAGCAGCTGCTGGAGCTGCTGGAGCGCGAAGGAGATCGGCAGCGAGGCACGCGGGAAGTGCAGCGCGCGCACCAGGCCGAGGTTGCCGGAGATCGCCCGGACACCCGCCATCACCGAGTTCTGGGTGAAGGTGAAGACGAAGATGCCCGTCACCAGGAACGGGATGTAGACGTCCGAGGGGATGCCCCGCTTGGCGTTCATCAGCACGCCGAAGATGAAGTAGTAGACCAGCGCGTTGAGCAGCGGGGTGGCCACCTGCCAGATCTGACCGAGCTTCGCCTGGCTGTACTGGGCGGTCAGCTTCGCCTGCGAGAACGACAGGATGAAGTGGCGCCGCCCCCAGAGCTGGCGGCAGTACTCGGACAGACCCGGGCGGGCGCCGCTCACCGCCAGACCGTGCTTGGCGGCGACTTCCGCCGGGGACAGGGTTGTGTCACTCACAAGAGGAAACTTTCGCTTTCAAAGAAGTACGCCGAAGACCGATGACCCGGGGTGCCAAGGGCCCGGACGGCCCACACCCGATGTGCTCAGACCCGAGAGTGTCAGATGACGGGCGGGCGGCCCAGCCGGGTCAGCCGCCAGACCGTGCGCCACTTCATGGGGCGGCGCGGTCCGCAGGGAGTGGTCCAGCCCTCCTTGAAGCCGCCGAACCACGCCTTGAGCGCGGGCCCGGAGGGCTTCCTGGCGAGCGTGAGCAGCATCCAGACGCCCAGATAGACGGGGACCAGCGGGGCCGGCAGATTGCGCCGCGCCAGCCAGACCCGGTTGCGGGCCACCATCCGGTGGTAGACCGCGTGCCGGGAGGGCGCCGTCGTGGGGTGGAACAGGACCATGTCCGCGCGGTAGTCGATCATCCAGCCGGCGTCCAGCGCCCGCCAGGCCAGATCGGTCTCCTCGTGGGCGTAGAAGAACTCGTCGGGCAGCCCGCCGACCTCCGCGAGGACCTTGGTGCGTACGGCGTTGGCGCCGCCCAGGAAGGTCGTCACCCGCGAGGAGCGCATCGGGTCGGAGGCGCGCAGCCGGGGGACGTGGCGGCGCTGGGTGACCCCGGTCTCCGGGTCCGCGATTCGGAAGCTGACGATGCCGAGCTCCGGGTCCTCGGCGAACGCGCGGCGGCACAGCTCAGCCGTGTCGCTGTTCGCCAGCAGCCCGTCGTCGTCGAGGAAGAGCAGGATGTCGACCTCGGCGCCGGACGGGCCGAACGCCTCGATGCCGACGTTGCGCCCGCCGGGGATGCCCAGGTTCTCGGGCAGCTCCACGGTCCGCACCCCCGCCGGGACGTCCGGGACCGGGGCGCCGTTGCCGACCACCACGACCTCGACGTGGTCGCCGTCCTGCTTGGCGACCGAGTCGAGCAGCGCGCGCAGCTCCTCGGGGCGGTTGCCCATGGTGATGACGACCGCGCCGACCTTCAGCGGGGCACTCATTTGAGCCTGCTGGAGGCGAGGATGGACACCAGGTGCAGCACGCTCTGGAGCAGCGCGATGCCCGCGAGCACGGCGACGCCGAGCCGGGAGAAGTACAGGTCGCCGCGGACGTGGTCGACCAGCGCCAGGACCAGGATCAGCAGCGAGGCCTCGATGCCCATGACGAGCCGGTGGAACTTGAGCGCCCCGGCGGCGCGGCGGGCGAGCGCCATGCCGGAGGAGCGCGGCTCGGCCGCCGCCTCCTTGACCGGCGGCATGCCCTGCTGGTGGCGGGCGACGCCGACCAGGTCCGTCTCGGACTTGATCAGTACGGCGCCGAGCGCGGCCAGGGTGCCGAGGAAGGCCCACAGCCAGTCGATGCGGCCGGTGCCCCAGATGTCGGCGGCGCGCAGCCCGAAGCCGACCAGGACCGCGGCGTCGAGCACGTAGGCGGCGACCCGGTCCACATAGACGCCGACCATCGAGTACTGCTTCTTCCAGCGGGCGACCTCGCCGTCGACGCAGTCGAGCAGCAGATAGACCTGGGCCATCACCACGCCGAGCACGGCGCCCCAGATCCCGGGCACCAGCAGGGCCGGGGCCGCGAAGGCGGCGGCGACGGTCATCACATAGGTCAGCTGGTTGGGCGTGACCCGGGTGGTCACCAGGTGCCGGTCGACGCGCAGGGAGACCTCGCGCATGTAGAGCCGGCCGCCCCAGTGCTCGCCGCTCCGCCGGTCCTTGACGCCGGGCGGGTGCACGACCGGGCGGAGTTCAGCTACCGATGGCTTTTGCATAGTCGGCGTAAGCGTCCTTGATCTGGTCTGCGGACAGGTTGAGGTGTTCCAGGATCGTGAAACGGCCCGGCCGGGTCTGCGGCGCGTACACCACCGCCCGGACGAACTCGTCGGCGGAGAAGCCGATTTCCTCCGGAAGCACGGGCAGGCCGTGCCGCCGCAGCACCTCCGTGAAGAGACCGGACTGCTCGGTGGCGCCGCGCAGGTGCATCGCGAAGGCGGCGCCGAGGCCGACCTGCTCGCCGTGGAGCGCGGAGCGCTTGGGGTAGAGCAGGTCGAAGGCGTGGCTGATCTCGTGGCAGGCGCCGGACGAGGGACGGGTGTCGCCGCTGATCGACATGGCGATGCCGGAGAGCACCAGCGCCTCGGAGAGCACGGTGAGGAACTCGTCGCCGCCGACGCCGCCGGGGTGGCGCAGCACGGACTCGCCCGCGGTGCGGGCCATCGCCGCGGCCAGGCCGTCCACCGGCTCGCCGGTGACCTGGTGCGAGAGCTCCCAGTCCGCGATGGCGGAGATGTTGGAGATCGCGTCGCCGATGCCCGAGCGGACGAACCGGACCGGGGCCTCACGGATCACGTCGAGGTCGATGACCATGGCGATGGGCGTGGGCACGCCGTAGGAGCCGCGGCCGTTGTCGTTGTCCAGGATGGAGACCGGCGAGCAGATGCCGTCGTGCGAGAGGTTGGTGGCGACCGCGACCATGGGCAGCCCGACCCGCGCCGCGGCGTACTTCGCCACGTCGATGATCTTGCCGCCGCCCAGGCCGACGACCGCGTCGTACCGCTTGCCCTTGATGTCGTCGCCGAGCTGGACGGCCGAGTCGATGGTGCCGTCCGCGACCGGGTACCAGTCGGCGCCCGGCAGCACCGGCGCCAGCTTCTCGCTGAGCGCCTGGCCCGAGCCGCCGCTGACCGCGATCGCCAGCTTGCCCGACGCCGAGATCCGCTGGTCGGCCAGGAGGCCCGCCAGGTCGTCCAGGGCGCCCCGGCTGATGTCGACGACGACCGGCGACGGGATGAGCCGGGTCAGTACTGGCACGCGATCTCACGGCCCTTCGCGAGGTCGTCGTGGTTGTCGATCTCGACCCAGGAGACCTCGCCGATGGGGGCCACGTCGACGGTGAAGCCGCGGTCGACGAGCTCCTGGTAGCCGTCCTCGTAGTAGAGGTCGGGGTCGCGCTCGAAGGTGGCCTTCAGGGCGTCCGCGAGCTCCTCGGCCGCCTCCGGCTCGATGAGGGTGACGCCGATGTACTCGCCGGAGGCGGTGGCCGGGTCCATCAGCTTGGTGATGCGCCGCACGCCCTTGCCGGGCTCGGTGATCACCTTCATCTCCTCGTCGGCGAGGCGCTTGACCGCGTCGAGGGCGAGGATGATCTTCTTGTCCCCGCCGCGCGCGGCCAGCAGCGTCTTCTCGACGGAGACCGGGTGCACGGTGTCGCCGTTGGCGAGGATGACGCCCCGCTTCAGGACCTCACGCGCGCACCACAGGGAGTAGGCGTTGTTCCACTCCTCGGCCTTGTCGTTGTCGATCAGCGTGAGGGTGACGCCGTACTTGGCCTCCAGGGCCTCCTTGCGGGCGTACACGGCTTCCTTGCGGTAGCCGACGACGATCGCGACCTCGGTGAGACCCACCTCGGCGAAGTTGCCGAGCGTCAGGTCGAGGACGGTCGTGTCGCCGTCGACGGGCACGAGGGCCTTCGGGAGCGTGTCGGTGTAGGGGCGCAGACGCCGTCCGGCACCGGCTGCGAGTACGAGGCCGATCATGCAGGTTCTCCTTCGTCATGTACTGCGGGTGCCCCGGAGGACACCCAGAAGCGGATGGACTCCACGACCACGAGGAGCGCGAGGGCCGCCGCCAGGGCGGTGAGCGCCAGGGTGAAGTCCGTGCCGCGGTCGGCCAGGGTCGCGGCGAGCACCGCGACCACCAGCGTCCGCCCCTCGTGGCCGCCGCCGAGGCGCACCAGCCAGCGCGGCGGAGCGCCGGATCCGCCCTTGATGCGGTAGACCGTGTCGTAGTGATGGTAGGCGACCGCCGCCACCAGTCCGAAGGCCGCGGGCAGGGCCCCGTCCACCTCGGAGCGGGCGGCCAGGATCAGGACCGTGCAGTACTCGGCTGCCCGGAAGAAGGGCGGCACCAGCCAGTCGAGGGGGCCCTTGAGGGGGCGGCCCACGGCGGCGCCGGAGAAGGCCGCGTAGATGGCCGCGGCCAGGGTCACGGACCAGCCGTCGAGGTCCTGGGTGAGGGCCGCGGCCACCACCGCCGCCGCGCCGAGCAGGGCGACGACCGGGGCGGTGAAGGCTCCCTTGCGGATCGGCGCCACCTTGGCGAAGAACTCCGCCAGCGGGCCGCTGTCGGCCAGCTCCGCCAGGGCTCGCGCGGCCCGGTCGGTACGGGTCGCGCGGCGGGTCAGCGAGCGCAGCACGCGCCCCGCCGTGGTGTAGGAGGCGGCGAAGGCGCAGCCGATGAGCAGCACGTAGAACACCGTGCGGGGGGTGGTGAGGGCGGTCAGGACCGCGATCATCGCCCAGCGCTCGCCGATCGGCAGCACGATCATCCGGCGCACCCAGACCGTCCAGCCGACCGAGTCGAGCTTGCCGGAGAGGGCGGCCGTCGGGCTGGTGTTGCCCGTGGCGTCGTGATTGGCCTCGTTGAACGAGAAGTCCACGACGTGACGGCAGGTCTGCAGGACCATCGCGCCGAGCGCCAGCGCCCATACGTCGTCGCCGCCGCGGGCCGCGCCGAGCGCCAGGCCCGCGTAGTACGCGTACTCCTTGGCCCGGTCGAAGGTCGCGTCCAGCCAGGCGCCGAGCGTGGAGTACTGGAGCGAGTAGCGGGCGAGCTGCCCGTCGGTGCAGTCCAGCACGAAGGAGAGGAGCAGCAGGACGCCGGCCGCGACGAAGCCGCCCCGGGTGCCGGTCGCCGCGCAGCCGGCCGCGATCAGCGCGGTGAGCAGCGAGGCGGTGGTGACCTGGTTGGGCGTGAGGCCGCGGCGCGCGCACCAGCGGGCGATGTAGCGCGAGTACGGGCTGATGAAGAAGGTGGTGAAGAACCCGTCGCGGGACTTCACGGCGGTACGCAGCCGGACGGCCTCGTCGTCCACGGCGTCGACGGCCTTGCGGGCGGCGAAGGCGGCCTCGGGCCCGGCGGGCACGGTGGCCACCAGCGAGCCGAGGTCGGGGCGGTGCACGGCGGTGCCGCCGTCCGCCAGCGCGGCGCAGACGCGGTCGGTGAGGACGGCGGCGGCCGGGGCGTTCACCGCGACCGGGGCGCCCGCGGCGGCCGGTCCGGCGGACCCGGCGAGGTCCGCGAGCGCGCGGGTGAGCGCGGGCCGGGCCTCCGCCTGGACCGCCAGCGCGCCGGTGACCGCGGCCGCCGGGAAGCGGGGGTCGGTCAGCGCGAGGCGCAGGGCGTGCGTGTGGCCCACGAAGGACGGGTCGACCAGGGCGACCCGCTCACCGGGCGGGACCTCGGCGAGCAGGCCGGGCAGGTCCTCGGGCCGCTGGGCGGACCGTACGTCGAAGCCCAGCGAGCGCAGCTCGGGCCCGAGCTGCGACCCGGGGACCGGCAGGCCGGTCAGGATGGCGGTCGACAGACGAACTCACTCCTTGGAGCTGGCATGGCTGATGTCCGGCGGCGGCCCGGAATCAAGCGGCGGGCGGCGCGTCGGCAGAGGCTATCGGGAGGCTATCGGATGCGTGGAACCGGGAGTTCATCGCCTGTTTACGCCCCGATCGGGCCCTGCGGCAGGGGACTGTCGCGTGGATCATCATCGTCGATCAAGGCGGCGCCCCACAAACCGCCCCCCGTCCGCCGGGCCCGGGGCCCCGGGCCGCTGCGCGAGGCCGCGCACCGCTCTGACCTGCGAAGCCCGTACGCATGGCCGACACTTCTCGCCAGCGAGGCGTTTCCGCAGGTCAGAGCATATGACAACGGTGTTCAGTGCCGTGTTGCCCCATACCCCCCGCCCGTAGTTCACTGACCCCTCGTACGCGGATCGCACAACCATGCCAACAGTCTGAGAGGTGGCCTTCCATGGGGGCTGGGCACGACCACGGGCACACGCACGGCGGCCCGCCGCCCACCGGGACGGCCGCCGCGGCGTACAAGGGGCGGCTGCGGGTGGCCCTGTGCATCACGCTGGGCGTGATGGTGGTCGAGATCGTCGGCGGGCTGCTCGCGGACTCGCTGGCGCTGGTCGCCGACGCCGCGCACATGGCGACGGACGCCCTGGGACTGGCGATGGCACTGCTCGCCATCCACTTCGCCAACCGCCCGGCCGGCCACAACCGGACGTTCGGCTACGCCCGGGCCGAGATCCTGGCCGCGCTCGCCAACTGTCTGCTGCTGCTCGGCGTGGGCGGATACGTCCTGTACGAGGCGGTCCAGCGGTTCGTGGAGCCGGCCGACACCTCGGGGCCCACAACGATCGTTTTCGGCCTGATCGGCCTGGTCGCCAACATGGTCTCGCTCGCGCTGCTGGTGGGCGGCCAGCAGGAGAGCCTGAACGTGCGCGGCGCCTTCCTGGAGGTGCTCGCGGACGCGCTCGGCTCGGTGGCCGTGCTGCTGTCGGCCGCGGTGATCATGACGACCGGCTGGCAGGCCGCCGACCCGATCGCCTCGCTGGTGATCGGCCTCATGATCGTGCCGCGTACGGTGAAGCTGCTGCGGGAGACGCTGAACGTGCTGCTGGAGGCCGCGCCCAAGGGCGTGGACATGAGCGAGGTCCGGGCGCACATCGTGGCCCTGCCGGGCGTGGAGGACGTGCACGACCTGCACGCCTGGACGATCACCTCGGGGATGCCGGTGCTCTCGGCCCATGTGGTGGTCAGCCAGGAGGCGCTGGACTCGGTGGGCCACGAGAAGCTGCTGCACGACCTCCAGGGCTGCCTGGGCGACCACTTCGACGTGGAGCACTGCACCTTCCAGCTGGAGCCGAGCGGCCACGCGGCCCACGAGGCGCGCCTCTGCCACTGAGCGGCACGAGCAGCGGGCTTCCCCACTCGCTCGCATGTTCGATGATTCCGTGCCGGTGCGGCTGGGCACGATCCCTTCTTCGGCGGTGGCGCGCACCTGACGCATTACGGACATGCGCCGCCCGTCGAAGTGCGAAGACGCCGCTTTTGTACGGCAGACTTGGCAGCCGAGGACCGAAGCGAAGGATGGTTATGCCGACCACACCAGCCACTACGGCGAGCAGCTCGTCGAACGGGACCGCCGAAGAGATCATGCTCGAACTGGTCGACGAGAGCGGCAATACCATCGGCACCGCGGAGAAGCTCTCCGCCCATCAGGCCCCGGGCCGACTGCACCGCGCGTTCTCCGTCTTCCTCTTCGACCCGGCGGGCAGGCTGCTGCTCCAGCGCCGCGCGCTCGGCAAGTACCACTCCCCCGGCGTCTGGTCCAACACCTGCTGCGGGCACCCCTACCCCGGCGAGTCCCCCTTCGCGGCGGCCGCCCGGCGCACCCACGAGGAGCTGGGCGTCTCGCCCTCGCTGCTCGCCGAGGCGGGCACGGTCCGCTACAACCACCCGGACCCGGAGTCGGGCCTGGTGGAGCAGGAGTTCAACCACCTCTTCGTCGGTCTGGTGCAGTCGCCCGTGCGGCCGGACCCCGAGGAGGTCCACGAGACGGCCTTCGTCTCGCCGCAGGAGCTGACCGCGCTGCACGAGCGGGCCACCTTCTCCGCCTGGTTCATGACGGTCCTGGACGCGGCCCGGCCCGCGGTCCGCGAGCTCACAGGGCCTGCCGCGGGCTGGTGACCGCGCCGGGGACCGGAGCCAGCGGCAGGGCCACCCAGATGATCTTGCCGCCGCTCGCGGTCTGCTCCACGTCGCAGGCGCCGCCCGCCTCACAGGTGATCTCGCGCACCAGCAGCAGCCCGCGCCCGCCGGTCTGGCCGTAGTCGGTCTCCAGCGCCTTGGGGCGGTAGGGGTGGTTGTCCTCCACCGAGACCCGGATCCACTCGGCGCCGATGGCGACCTCCACCGCCACCTGCGGGGAGAGCAGGGCCGCGTGCTTGACCGCGTTGGTCACCAGCTCGGAGACGATCAGCAGCAGGCCCTGGATCAGGTCGTCGTGGACCGGCACGCCCTGCCGGCGGAGCAGGTCGCGTACGGCGTGCCGGGCCTGCGGGACCGAGGCGTCGACCGCGGGGGCCGTGAAGCGCCAGACCCCCTCGTACGGGAACGGCCTGGCCGGCGCGGCGTCGGGTGGCACGCTCCCGCGGATCTCCATGTTCCGGCACCCACCCTCGTAGTCGGCTGTCAGTCTCTTGGTTACGAGAGTGGGGAGTGGGATGGTCCGGACCGAGCGACTGAACAGAAGTCAGCGCGTATCGACGCCTTCTGATCGCAATCGCCCGCCGATGTCACTTCCGAAAGCGCCCCTGATCGCCGTCTGACGGCTTTGCCATGGCTTGCGGGGGTGTCTGCGGTACGGATTCGGCCTCGCGGGCATCGGCGCCGGTCCGTCCCTCCGTGACCAGGCCCACGATGCGCCGTCCGCCGACGCCGAGCGCGATCAGGCCCAGACCGTCGAAGAGCAGACCGAGCGAGAAGAAGCACCCGATGACATAGCGGCTGCTGCTCGGCCAGCTGGCCAGCACCAGCACCCCGAGCAGCACGCCGAAGGCGCCCTGCACCAGCGTCCAGCCCATCTGCGGCCCGCGCACCACCACACTGCCCGCGAGCCGGAACACCCCGCCGGTCAGGAAGAGCAGCGCCGCGAACATGGTCAGCGCCTCGGCCGAGCCCTCGGGGCGGCGGATGACCACCACTCCGGCGGCGATGTTCAGGGCCGCGACCACCACGCCGAGCCAGAAGAAGTTCGCCCCGCGCGACTGGATCGCGTGCACGAGCCCGACCACGCCGCCCACCAGCAGCAGCCAGCCGAAAAGGATCATCGAAGTGAGGGTGGCCACGCCCACGTAGACGAGGCCGACCAGGCCCGCGAGCGCGAGGACCGCGCCCAGGACCGTCAGCCGTCCGAAACTGCGGCGGAGCTTCTTGGTGTCACGCGCGGAAGCGGGTGCCGATGCGGGTGCGACCATCAGGCTCTCCTCGTGGTGTCGCCGGGCGGCCCCCTCTTGATCATAGGAGCGGCCGGCCCGGATAGCATCCGGCGCATGGAGCCGCAGCTGGAGCACACCGTGGCGGACGGGGTGGCCACCGTCGTCATCAGCAACCCCGCCAAGCGCAACGCGATGACCGCCGCGATGTGGCGGGCGCTGCCGCCGCTGCTCGACGAGCTGGCCGCCGACCCGCAGGTGCGGGCCCTGGTGCTGACCGGCGCCGGGCCGACGTTCTGCGCGGGCGCCGACATCTCCTCGCTGCGCGCCCCCGGCCCGGACGAGGACCCCCAGTCGCTCGCGGTACGGGCCGAGGAGGCGCTCGCCGCCTTCCCCAAGCCGACGCTGGCCGCCGTGCGCGGCTACTGCGTGGGCGGCGGCTGCCAGCTCGCCGCCGCCTGCGACCTGCGCTTCGCGGAGGAGGGCGCCTCCTTCGGGATCACCCCCGCGAAGCTCGGCATCGTCTACGCCTCCTCCTCGACCCGGCGGCTCGCCGCCCTGGTGGGGCCGTCCACCGCCAAGTACCTGCTGTTCTCCGCCGAGTTGATCGACTCCGCGCGGGCGCTGCGGACCGGCCTGGTGGACGAGGTGCTGCCGGCCGGGGAACTGGACAAGCGGGTGGCCGAGTTCACCCGGGTCCTCACCGCCCGCTCGCAGCTGACCCAGGCGGCGGCCAAGGAGTTCGCGAACGGCCGCACCGACCGGGACGCGCACTGGCGGGAACAGGCGCGCGGCAGCGGCGACACCGCCGAGGGCGTCGCCGCGTTCCTGGAGCGCAGGGTCCCGCGCTTCGAGTGGACCCCTTCGGACTGAGAGCCCCACGGGGTTCAAAGACCGGCCCTGCGGAGGTGCACGGACAGGCTCTCGGCCGGGCTACTCCACGACGGCGTGGCCACCCGAGCGCAGCCTGGCGACCAGGTCGGCCGGGGCCTTGAGGGGCGAGCCCGCGTCGTAGGGCGGCTGCGGGTCGTACTCGGTCAGCAGCTGCACGGCCTGCGCGTACTCGTCGCCCGCCAGCCGGCCGACCAGGGTGAGCCCCATGTCGATGCCGGAGGAGACCCCGGCGGCGGTGAGGTACTTGCCGTCGGTGACCACCCGCTCGCCGGTCGGCTCCGCGCCCAGCGCGGCCAGGTGGTCGTAGCCGAGCCAGTGCGTGGTGGCGCGCCGACCCTTCAGCAGCCCGGCCGCCGCCAGCAGCAGCGAACCGGTGCACACCGACGTCGTCCAGGTGGTGGTGGCGTCCACGGCCCGCAGCCAGCCGGTCAGGGCCTCGTTGCCGATGATGTCCTTGGTGCCCGGCCCGCCGGGGACGACCACGACGTCCGGGCTGCGCACCTCGTCGAGGCTCTGCTGCGCCACGAGGTGCAGACTGCCCTTGTCGTTGATCACGGGTCCGGCCTGCTCGGCGACGAAGACCGTCTCGGCGTCGGGCAGTCGGCAGAGCATCTCGTACGGTCCGATAGCGTCCAGCGAGGTGAAGCGGTCGTAGAGCAGGATGGCGATCTGCATGGGGTTCCTCCCGGGTGGTGCGGACGGTGGGTTCGCGGGCGGTGGTCAGTGGGCGGGGTGGAACCGGCGCCGGTACTCGGCGGGCGCGGTCCCCAGCGCCTTCAGAAAGGCGCGGCGCATCGCTTCCGGGGTGCCGTAGCCGCAGGCGCGGGAGATCTCCTCGACCCCGTCGGCGGTGTCCTCCAGGAGGCGCCGGGCGTGCTCCACGCGGACGCGCTCTACATAGCGGCCGGGTGTCGTCCCGGTCTCGGCCTGGAAGGCGCGGGCGAAGTGGCGCGGTGAGAGCCGGGCGCGGGCGGCCAGCGCCTGGACGCTGAGGTCCGCGCCGGGGTGTTCGGTGATCCAGTGCTGGACCTCGCGCAGCGGCTCGCGCGCGGCGGTCTGGACCGAGAGCTGGGCGCTGAACTGGGCCTGGTTGCCCGGGCGGCGCAGGAACACCACCAGGTGCCGGGCCACCGCGAGCGCGGCCTCGCGCCCGAGGTCCTCCTCGACGAGCGCCAGCGAGAGGTCGATGCCGGCCGTCACGCCCGCCGAGGTGGCCACGTTCCCGTCGCGTACGTAGATGGGGTCGGGCTCGACGGTGACCTTCGGATGGCGGCGCGCCAGGGAGTCGCAGTAGGCCCAGTGGGTGGTCGCGCGGCGCCCGTCGAGGAGCCCCGCCTCCGCGAGGAGCACGGCCCCGGTGCAGACGGAGACCAGCCGCTCGGCCCGGGGGCCGTGCTCGCGCAGCCAGTCGACCAGGACCGGGTCCGGGATGCGGGTGCCGCTCCCGCCCGGCACCAGCAGGGTGTGCGGCTCGGGCGCCCCCGCCAGGGCGGAGTCGGGGACGAGGGTGAGGCCGCTGGAACTGCGGACCGGGCCGCCGTCCAGGGAGGCGGTACGGACGCGGTACGCGCCGCCGGCCGCCTCAGCGAAGCGGTCCGCGCCCGTGAAGACCTCCATGGGGCCGGTGACGTCCAGGCTCTGGACGTCCTCGAAGAGGACGATGAGGACGGTTCGCTGTGCCATGCCCTCGATTCTTCGCGGCGCCCGAGGTGTCCGCAATGACGAGTACCCCACCTTTCCTGCCACGCCGAGCCCGCCCGGCCCTGGGGCTTCACGCCGTACCGACCAGTCGGTAACCTGCGGTCATGACGTCTCTCCCGCCGCGCGCCGGCCGCCGCTGTCACAACTCCGTCAACCCGCTGCACTCGACGGTCTACTTCTCCCCCGACTACACCGACGAGCTCAAGCAGCTCGGCGTCGAGGACGAGCGCGCCGCCTACTTCGCGGGACGCGCCGCCGCCATGGGCGCGGTCGGCCCCGGCACGATCACCGCCACGTTCTACAACTTCAACCACGAGCTGGTCGCCCGGCATGTGCCCGCCGTCTGGGACATCGCCTCCCCCGAGGCGGTCCTCGCCGCCCGGCTGCGGGCCGTCGACCGCACCCTGCGGCGCCTGCTCGGCGACGAGGCGGTGGCCTCGCCGGAGATGGCCGAGGCCGCGCGCCTGGCCCTGCGCGCCGCCGAGGGCTGCACCCGGCACGCCCGGCCGCTGTACGCCGCCCACGCCGATCTGCCGGTGCCCGAGGAGCCGCACCTGGCGTACTGGCACGCGGCGACCCTGCTGCGCGAGCACCGGGGCGACGGGCACCTCGCGGCGCTGCTCGACGCCGGTCTCGACCCGCTGGAGGCGCTGGTCAGCCACACCGCCACCGGCAAGGGCATGGCGCCGCGCTGGGTGCTGGGCTCGCGCGGCTGGCGGCGCGCGGACTGGGAGGCGGCCGCCGCACGGCTGCGCGAGCGCGGGATCCTGGACGCCGGGGGCGAGTTGACCGAGGCGGGCACCGCGCTGCGGGAGGCGGTCGAGGACGCCACCGACCGGCTCGACCTCGCCCCGTACGAGCTGCTCGGCGCGGACGGCGTGGCCCGGCTGACCGAGCTGGCCCGCGGCTTCCTGATGGCGGCGGTGGCCGCGGGCGCGTTCCCGGCCGACCTCACCGGCAAGGGCTGACCGGCAAGGGCTGACCTCCGATTGCCGGTGCCGCCTGCCACAATGGCGCCTCAAGGCTCTGCGAGAAGGCGGTACGGGATCGTGACGACGTCCATCGAAGGCAGGATCGCCGAGGAACTCGGTGTACGGGAGCGGCAGGTCAAGGCCGCCGTCGAGCTGCTCGACGGCGGGTCGACCGTGCCGTTCATCGCGCGCTACCGCAAGGAAGCGACCGAGATGCTCGACGACGCCCAGCTGCGCACCCTGGAGGAGCGGCTGCGGTATCTGCGCGAGCTGGAGGACCGCCGCGCGGCGGTCCTCGACTCCGTACGCGAGCAGGGCAAGCTCACCGAGGAGCTGGAGCGGCAGTTCCGCGCCGCCGACACCAAGGCGCGCCTGGAGGACATCTATCTGCCCTTCAAGCCCAAGCGGCGCACCAAGGCGCAGATCGCGCGCGAGGCGGGCCTGGAGCCGCTGGCCGAGGGCCTGCTGACCGACCCTTCGGTGGAGCCGCTCGCGGCCGCGGCCGCGTTCGTCGACGCCGGCAAGGGTGTCGCCGACGCGGCGGCGGCCCTGGAGGGCGCCCGCGCCATCCTCACCGAGCGGTTCTCCGAGGACGCCGACCTGATCGGCGAGTTGCGCGAGCGGATGTGGACCAAGGGCCGCCTCGCGGCGAAGGTCCGCGAGGGCAAGGAGGAGGCGGGCGCCAAGTTCGCCGACTACTTCGACTTCGCCGAGCCGTTCACGGCGCTGCCCTCGCACCGCGTCCTGGCGATGCTGCGCGGCGAGAAGGAGGACGTCCTCGACCTCGTCCTGGAGCCGGAGGGCTCCGCCGAGGACGCGGCCGCGCCCGGGCCCTCGGCGTACGAGAACATGGTGGCGCGCCGCTTCAAGATCGCGGACCGGGGGCGCCCGGGCGACAAGTGGCTGGCCGACACCGTCCGCTGGGCGTGGCGCACCCGGATCCTGGTCCACCTCGGCATCGACCTGCGGCTGCGGCTGCGCACGGCCGCCGAGGACGAGGCGGTGCGGGTCTTCGCCTCGAACCTGCGCGACCTGCTGCTCGCCGCCCCGGCCGGGACGCGCGCGACCCTGGGCCTGGACCCCGGGTTCCGTACGGGGGTGAAGGTGGCCGTGGTGGACGCCACCGGCAAGGTCGTGGCGACGGACGTGATCCACCCGCACGTCCCGGCGAACCGGTGGGACGAGGCGCTCGCCAAGCTGGCCCGGCTCGCCAAGGAGCACGCGGTGGAGCTGGTCGCCATCGGCAACGGCACGGCGTCCCGCGAGACCGACAAGCTCGCCGGTGAACTGATCACCAGGCACCCCGAGTTGAAGCTCACCAAGGTGATGGTGTCCGAGGCGGGCGCCTCGGTGTACTCGGCCTCCGCGTTCGCCTCGCAGGAGCTGCCGGACATGGACGTGTCGCTGCGCGGCGCGGTCTCGATCGCCCGCCGCCTCCAGGACCCGCTGGCCGAGCTGGTGAAGATCGACCCCAAGTCGATCGGCGTCGGCCAGTACCAGCACGACCTCTCCGAGGTGAAGCTCTCCCGCTCGCTGGACGCGGTCGTGGAGGACTGTGTGAACGGGGTGGGGGTGGACGTCAACACCGCGTCCGCGCCGCTCCTTTCGCGCGTCTCGGGCATCGGCGCCGGACTCGCCGAGAACATCGTGGCGCACCGCGACGCCCACGGCCCCTTCCGCTCCCGCAAGGCGCTCAAGGACGTGGCGCGCCTGGGCCCCAAGGCGTACGAGCAGTGCGCGGGCTTCCTGCGGATCCGCGGCGGCGACGACCCGCTGGACGCCTCCAGCGTGCACCCCGAGGCGTATCCGGTGGTGCGCCGGATGGTGAAGACGACGGGCAGCGAGGTCGCGGCGCTGGTCGGCAACACGGCGGCGCTGCGGTCGCTGCGGCCGGACGACTTCGTGGACGAGACGTTCGGTCTGCCGACGGTGACGGACATCCTGCGCGAGCTGGAGAAGCCGGGCCGCGACCCCCGGCCGGCCTTCCGGACGGCGACCTTCAAGGAGGGCGTCGAGAAGATCGGCGACCTGGAGCCGGGGATGGTCCTGGAGGGCGTGGTCACCAATGTGGCGGCGTTCGGCGCGTTCATCGACATCGGTGTGCACCAGGACGGGTTGGCCCATGTCTCGGCGCTGTCCGACAAGTTCGTGAAGGACCCGCGCGAGGTGGTGAAGCCGGGCGACATCGTCAAGGTGAAGGTCCTCGACGTGGATGTACCGCGCAAGCGGGTGTCGCTGACGCTGCGGCTCACCGACGACGCCTCGGGCGGCGGGCCCAAGCGGGAGCAGCGGGGTGGACGGCCGCCTCAGCAGCGCCAGCGGCGGGGTGCGGGCGGCGGCGACCGGGACCGTGGCGGCCGCCAGTCGCCGCCGCCGGCGAACGGGGCGATGGCGGACGCGCTGCGCAAGGCGGGGCTGCTGGACCCCAAGGGACGCCGCTGATCCTTTGTGCCCAGGGTTCGTCCGCGGGTGTGTGGTGGGCTGGTCGCGCAGTTCCCCGCGCCCCTGGGGGGGCGGGGCGCGGCCACGTCGCACGGGCAGCGGGGTCGCGCTCCTGAAGGGGGCCCAGGGGTGTTACGCCTCCAGGGCCACCGGCCCGGTCGTCACCGGTTCCGCGTTGCGGCGGGTCTTGGCCCAGCCGTTGCGGCCCCGGGCCATCCGGACGAAGGCCCGGGCCGACACCACGAAGAGGTGGTACGCGTACAGCCACAGCGCCACCCCCCACAGCACCGCCGTCAGCCGGGACGCCTCCGGGGCGTGGTCGCGCCGGTAGACCGGGCCCCACAGCACGAACGGGCCGATGGCCAGGGCCGCGAGCACCAGTGTGAGCGGCCACAGCACGAGTGAGCCGACCCCGCCGAGCACCAGCATCGCCACGCCCAGCGCGAGCGTCAGCAGATGCGCGACCGGCTGGCAGAAGGTGTACAGCGTCTCCAGCACGCCCCGGCCGCTGTAGTGCCGGGACGAGACTATGCGCGGGGCGTAGCGCACACACTGGAAGTTGCCCTGCGCCCAGCGGGTGCGCTGGGTGAGGAGCCGCCTGGCATGCGGCAGGCCCTCCTGGGACACCCAGGTGTCGGCCACATGCGTGATCCGGAAGCCCGCGAGGATCATGTGCAGGCCGAGCTCGTAGTCCTCCAGGAGCGCGCCGCGCTGCCACGGGCGGCGCTCGGCGTCGGCGATCCGGTCGAGCGCGGAGAGCCGGGTGAACTGGCCGTTGCCCCCCAGGCCCACCGATCCGGTACGGCCGCGCAGCAGCTGCATCCCGGCGTTGGACACGGCGAACTCCATGTCCTGGACGCGGACCAGAAGCCGCGCGAACGCGTTGGCGAAGCGGCCTCGTTCCGGCAGCGGGCGCGGGTCGTCCACGTTCCGCATCCGCACGCTGACCTGCACCCCGCCGACCTCCGGGTCCCCGAACGCCGTCGGGCCGGAGACCAGTTCGAGGGCGCGCGGGTCCAGCCGCCCGTCGGCGTCCACGACGCACACCACGACCCGGTCGCGGTCGGCGTCCCGCGCCAGGTACTCACCGAGCTGGTCGTACGCGGCGTTCAGCGCGTCCCCCTTGCCGGTACGGGCCTCGGGGCGCACCCGGCGTACCAGATGAACCCGCCGGTCGTCCTCCGCGAGCGCGGCGACGATCACCCCGGTCCGGTCGTCGCTGTCGTCGTCGATGACCCACACGTGCGCGGCCGGAAAGTCGCCCCGCAGCTGCGCCACGGTGGCCCCGACGACGGCCTCCTCGTCCCGGCACGGAACGAAGAAGTGCCAGTCGAGGGACCCGGCGTCCCCGCTCTCGACCTCCGGCCGGTTCATGTAGGCGTGCCGGGCCCCCGCCCAGTAGAGCAGGAAGCAGGCAAGGAGCAGAAAGGGGAAGAGAAATATGAACAGGCTGTCGAGCATGGCTCTTTCCGGTGATCCGAACGAAGAAAGGAGGTGGGCGCCCTACAGAGGCGCAGGCGCGGGGAACTGCGCGACCAGCCGCAGACGGCCCGCGGACGAACCGCTACGCCGCCGCGTACACCCCGGGCCTGGAGGCCACGACCCCCAGCAGCTCAACAATCCGCCGCGAGGCGAGGCCGTCCCCGAACGGGCTCCGCAGCGCCCCGAGGCGCGCCCGACCGGCTGCCCCCAGCGCCAGCCCCTCCCGCGCGGCGCGGCCGAGCTCGGGCCCGGGGCCGACCAGCGTCGCGAAGTCGGCCATCGCCTCCGGCCGCTCCGTGGAGTTGCGGACGACCACCAGCGGCCGCCCGAGCACGGTGACCTCCTCCTGGACGCCCCCGGAGTCGGAGACGAGCAGCGCCGCGTGCCGCGCGAGGGCCAGGAACTCCCCGTACCCCAGCGGACGCGTCACCCGCAGCGGACCGAGCAGCGAGGCCAGCCCCGCCGCCTCGACGCGGGCCCGGGTGCGCGGGTGCAGCGGCAGGACCACGGGCACCTCGTCCGCGAGCGCCACCAGCTCGGTGAGGATCGCGCGCAGGGCCACCGGGTCGTCGGTGTTCTCCGGCCGGTGGACCGTGGCCAGGACGAAGCCGTCCTCGGCCAGCCCCAGCCGCCCCAGGTGTGCGGCCCGCTCGACGGCGTCCGGCAGCTGGCCGTGTACCGCCTCGACGACGGTGTTCCCGGTGACCTCGATCAGCTCCGGGGAGATCCCCTCGGCGAGCAGGTTGGCGCGGTTGTCCGGGGTCGCCGCGCACAGCACGTCCGCGAGCCGGTCGATCAGCACCCGGTTGTGCTCCTCCGGCATGTTCCGGTCGTGGCTGCGCAGCCCCGCCTCGACGTGGACGAGCGGGACCGACCGGGCGTTGGCGGCGAGGGCACCGGCGAGCGCCGCGTTGGTGTCGCCCTGGACGACCACGGCGAGCGGCGGGCTCGCCAGGAAGAGCGCGTCGAGCTGGGCCAGGGCCGCCGAGATCTGGACGGCGCGGGGGCGGCCGCCGATGCCGGTGAGGTAGGTCGGCTCGGGGATGCCCAGATCGGTGAGGAAGCGGCCGGAGAGCTCCTCGTCGTAGTGCTGCCCGGTGTGCACGACGTGCGCGGCGGGCCCGAGCAGCCGGATCAGCTCGGTGAGCTTGACCAGCTCGGGGCGGGTGCCGAGGACGATGGCGATGCTGCGGGGCGGCAGAGCGGACACGAGGACTCCAGGGACGGACCGGCCGGGGACGTCCCCAAAGGTCGCCTTCGCCCGTTGTCCCGACGGATAGCACTCGGTTGCTCAAAGGTTGCGAACAGGGATGTCCCTGGAATTCGGGACTTTCGGCCCGCTCGGGGGCAGGGACCTTGGTCCCCGGCCGGCCGGCGGGTCAGGGACTGCGCTCCCCCCGATAGCGGTAGCCCATCCCCCGCACCGCCTCGATCGGGTCGGACTCCGGGCCCTCGGTCCCCTGCTGGAGCTTGCGCCGCAGCCTCAGCACCGCGAACTTCACCCGCTCGCGGCCGATGCCCTGCGGGTCGTCCCAGACCTGGTCGAGGAGCTGGTCGGTGGTGACGACCCGGCCCCGGTTGCGGACCAGGAGCTGGAGCAGGCGGTACTCGATGTCGCTGAGGCGGACCTCCGTGCCGTGCCAGAGGGCGGAGCGGCGCTCGGGGACCAGGCGCAGGGCGTCGTCCTGGGCCGCGCCCGCCCAGCGCGCGGGCGCGGCGCGGCGCAGCAGCGCCTCGATGCGGGCGAGCAGCTCGTCGTTGCCGAACGGCTTCGGCAGATAGTCGTCGGCCCCGGCGCGCAGGCCCCGCACCCGGTCGCTCTCGGCGCCGCGCGCGGTCAGCAGCAGTACGGGCAGGTCGGTCATGTCCCGGGTGCGCTCCAGGACCTGCCAGCCGTCCAGGCCCGGCAGTCCGATGTCGAGCAGCATCAGGTCGGGGCCGTCGGCGAAGAGCCGGCGCAGCGCCTCACGGCCGTCGGCGGCGGCCACCACCTCGTATCCGGCCCGGGTGAGCAGCACCCGCAGCGCGGTCGCCACGTCGGGGTCGTCCTCGACGACGAGGATCCGCGTCACGGCGCCTCCCCGGCGGGCGTGGGCCCGGCGACGGGCAGGCGCAGGGTGAAGACCGCTCCCCCGCCGGGCGCGTCCGCAACGGTCAGCTCACCGCCGTGGCGGCGCACGATGTCCCGGCTGAAGGTGAGACCGAGACCGGTGCCCGGGAAGCCGCCGCTCTCGGCGTTGGGGGCCCGGAAGAAGCCGGAGAAGATCTCCTCGCGGTAGGGCTCGGGCACCCCGATCCCGGTGTCCGCGACGGCGATGCGCCAGCTGTCGCCGTCCGGCGCGGCCCCGATCGTGACGCGCCCGCCGGGCGGGGTGTACTTGGCCGCGTTCTCCAGCAGGTTGGCCAGCACGTGCTCCAGGCGGTGCTCGTCGCCGTACAGGGGCGGGCCGGGCGCGCAGTCCAGGACCGTGAAGAGTCCGGCCCCCGTGAGTGTCGCCATCCGGTCGTGCACGGCGTGCTCCAGCATCCGCGCGATGTCCACCTCACCGAACTCCAGACGCAGCCGGGGCTCGCGCATCCGGGTGGTGTCCAGCAGGGTGGTGATCACGGTCGCCATCCGCTCGGCGTTGCGGCGGATGGCCTCCAGGAACTGTCTGCGGTCCGGGTCCAGGGGCCCCGAGGCGGGGTCCGCGAGCAGGTCGCAGAAGCTGATGATGGAGGTCAGCGGGGTGCGCAGATGGTGCGAGGCGGAGGCGAGGAACTCGTTGCGCTGCTGGGCCAGCTCCGCGAGCGCCTCGTTGTCGCGCCGCAGCGCGTGCTCCCGGCGCCGGTCCTCGGTGATGTCCTCGGCGGTCCACAGCGACCCGAAGGGCCGCCCGTCCTCGTCGCACAGCGGCTCCACGTCGCGGCGGATGACCCGGCCGTCGCGCAGCTCGATCTCGGCGGCCCGGTGGATCCGGCGGGCGGCGATCGCGTGGGTGGTGTCGACGACCCAGTCGGGGCGCTCCGCGAAGGTGTCGCAGACCGCCTCGACGACGGGTCCCAGCGGTGCGCCGGGCTCGTACGGGACGCGCCCGGCCAGGGCGAACATCTCGACGAAGCGGCGGTTGACGGCGACCACGTGCTCGTCGCCGCCTTGCACGATCGCCGCCCGGGGCAGCGCCTCCAGAACGGCCTGCAGTCGGTCGCGCTCGCGGTCCACGCGTTCACCGTACGCGCGCACCGCCCGCCACTCACGTAACGCGGGCGCGTCCTACTGCTCGGTGACCTTGCCGTCGGCGACCTCGATGCGCCGGGTGGTGTGCACCGCGTCCAGCATCCGGCGGTCGTGGGTGACCAGGAGCAGGGTGCCGGTGTACGCGTCGAGCGCGGACTCCAGCTGCTCGATCGCCGGGAGGTCGAGGTGGTTGGTCGGCTCGTCGAGGACGAGCAGGTTGACGCCCCGGCCCTGGAGCAGCGCGAGGGCGGCCCGGGTGCGCTCGCCGGGCGAGAGCGAGGCGGCGGGGCGCAGCACGTGGTCGGCGCGCAGGCCGAACTTGGCGAGGAGGGTGCGCACGTCGGCCGGCTCGGTGTCGGGGACGGCCGCGCAGAACGCCTCCAGCAGCGACTCCTCGCCGACGAAGAGCCCGCGGGCCTGGTCGACCTCGCCGACGACGACGCCGGAGCCGAGCGTGGCCTGCCCCGCGTCCAGCGGGAGGCGGCCGAGCAGGGCGGCGAGCAGGGTGGACTTGCCGGCGCCGTTGGCACCGGTGATCGCCACGCGGTCGGCCCAGTCGATCTGGAGGGTGGCGGGGCCGAAGGTGTAGTCGCCGCGCCGGATCTCCGCCTGGCTGAGGGTGGCGACGACCGCGCCGGAGCGGGGCGCGGAGGCGATCTCCATCCGCAGCTCCCACTCCTTGCGGGGCTCGTCCACGACGTCCAGGCGCTCGATCATGCGCTGGGTCTGGCGGGCCTTGCTGGCCTGCTTCTCGCTGGCGTCGCTGCGGAACTTGCGGCCGATCTTGTCGTTGTCGCCGGCCTTGCGGCGGGCGTTCTTGACGCCCTTGTCCATCCAGCCGCGCTGCATCAGGGCCCGGCTCTCCAGGGCCGAGCGCTTGTCGGCGTACTCCTCGTAGTCCTCGCGGGCGTGCCTGCGGGCGGTGGCGCGCTCCTCCAGATACGCCTCGTAGCCGCCGCCGTAGAGCGTGATCTGCTGCTGGGCGAGGTCGAGTTCGAGCACCTTGGTGACCGTGCGGGTGAGGAACTCCCGGTCGTGGCTGACCACGACCGTGCCCGCGCGCAGGCCCTTGACGAAGGACTCCAGGCGCTCCAGACCGTCCAGGTCGAGGTCGTTGGTGGGCTCGTCCAGCAGGAAGACGTCGTAGCGCGAGAGCAGCAGCGAGGCGAGGCCCGCACGGGCGGCCTGGCCGCCGGAGAGGGCCGTCATCGGCTGGTCGAGGCCGATGGTGAGGCCGAGGGTGGCGGCCACCTCCTCGGCGCGCTCGTCCAGGTCGGCGCCGCCGAGGTCGAGCCAGCGCTCCAGGCTCTCGGCGTACGCGTCGTCGCTGCCGGGCGCCCCGTCGACCAGGGCCTGGGTGGCCGCGTCCATGGCCTCCTGGGCGGCGGCCACTCCGGTGCGCCGGGCCAGGAAGGCGCGCACGGTCTCGCCTGGCCGCCGGTCGGGCTCCTGCGGCAGGTGTCCCACGGTGGCGCCGGGCGGGGAGAGCCGCAGCTCGCCCTCCTCCGGTGTGTCGAGTCCGGCGAGCAGGCGCAGCAGGGAGGACTTCCCCGCCCCGTTCGCCCCGACGAGGCCGATGACGTCGCCGGGGGCGACGACGAGGTCGAGCCCGGCGAAGAGCGTGCGGTCGCCGTGGCCGGCGGCGAGGTCCTTGGCGACGAGAGTGGCAGTCATGAGGACATCGATCCTACTGGGGTGCGCCGGCGTCCAGGGACGGCCGTCGGCCGGGCCGGTGCGGGCCAGCGGACCGTTTCAGCGCACCACCGCCGCGGTGAGCACTCCCCCCGTGGTCCGGGCCACCAGGAAGGCCTCCCCGCGCAGGGCGCGCTCGTCCAGCGGGATGCGGTGCGGGCCGGGTTCCAGGACCGTGTCCAGGACCTGCTGGGTGTGGACGCGGTGCAGCCGGTCCAGGCGGTAGGCGGTGAGCCGCACCCGGCAGGTCGCGCCGACCGCGAGGCGGGCCTCGTCCGGGGAGGCGGAGAGATAGGTGAGCCGGCGCTGGGCGAGCGGGGTGCGGTCCAGGGCCTGTTCCAGCTGGGCCACCAGGAGCGGGATGACGGAGGCCAGGGCCGTGACGTAGACGGGGTGCGCGTGGGCGCGGGCGAACGCGGCGCGCACCGCCGCGCGTTCGGTGTCGGTGACCCCGCGGCCGAAGGCGACCGCGCCGTAGGAGAGGAGTTCCTCGGGGATCGCGTCGGTCACGTCGTGGGCGATGTCCGCGCCGATGCCGATCGAGCGCAGGGCCGCGGCGACCTTGCCGAGGGCGGCCGCGCGGGCTCCGACGAGCAGGACCCGGCGCCGGGGCGGCTCGTCGTCCAGCAGCCGTTCGAGGGCGGCTCTGTACTCCTCGGCGCGGAAGCGGAACGGCCCGATGCCGTGGTAGCCGTTGAGCGCCAGGTCGGGCAGGGGCCCGGTCTGCCAGGCGAAGTCCCGCCAGACGATGTCGTCGCCGGAGCGCTCGATGACGGCGGTGACCGCGCCGCACGCCAGGTCCTCGCACTCCGGGCAGGCGTAGACCACGTACCGCCCGTCGGCCAGCGGCGGTTCGGTCTCCAGCAGCAGGCCGCGCACCTGGGCGCCGAGGATGGCGGGCGGCACGTCCGCCGCGAGCGGGGAGACGGCGTCGAGGTCGGCGAGTTGGAGCAGCAGCGGCCGGCCGTCGACGACGAAGTCCATGAAGTCGCGGTGCAGCTGGGGAGATCCGGTCCCCGCGACATCGCCCGCCCGCATCGCGGGGGCGAGGGCGAAGGTCGCGTACGCGGCAGACATGTCCTGAGTATTCCCCTCTGTGGCAGATCCGAGCACGGCGTCACCCATTCCGCTACCGTCCCGTCATGAGCGAGCAGATGATCGTGCTGGGTGGCGGAGTCATCGGTCTGACCACGGCGGTCGTCCTCGCCGAGTCGGGCCACCGGGTGCGGGTGTGGAGCCGCGAACCGGCCGAGGGGACGACGTCGGCGGTGGCGGGGGCGCTGTGGTGGCCGTACCGCATCGAGCCCGCCGGGCGCGTGGGCGACTGGGCGCTCGCCTCACTGCGGGTGTACGAGGAGCTGGCCGCCGATCCCGGGCGGACCGGGGTGCGCCTCGTCGAGGGGCTGCACTCGGGCATCCGGCTGTCCGAACTGGGGCCGTGGGCCGGCGAGGTGGCGGGGATGCGCCAGTCGGCGCGGGGCGTGCGCGCCCGGATACCGCTGATCGACATGCCGGTGCACCTGGCGTGGCTGCTCGGGCGGCTGGAGGCGGCGGGCGGGACCGTGGAGACACGCGCGCTGGAGGTGCTGCCGGTCGCGCCGGTCGTCGTCAACTGCACGGGCCTGGGCGCCCGTACGCTCGTCCCCGACCCCCTGGTGCGGCCGGTGCGCGGCCAGTTGGTGGTCGTCGAGAACCCGGGTGTGAGCGAGTGGTACACGGCCGTCGACCACTCCTCCAGCGACACGACCTACTTCTTCCCCCAGCCCTACGGGCTGCTGCTCGGCGGCACCGCGCAGGACGGCGCGTGGGACCTCGCCCCGGACCCGGCCGTCGCCGAGCGGATCGTGGCACGGTGCGCGCGGGTGCGCCCCGAGATCGCCGGGGCGCGGGTGCTCGCGCACCGGGTGGGGCTGCGGCCGGTGCGGGACACGGGGGTGCGCGTCGAGGCGGAACCCACCGCGTCCGGCGGCCTGCTGGTGCACAACTACGGGCACGGCGGCGCCGGGGTCACCGTCGCCTGGGGGTGCGCGCGGGAGGCGGCCGCGCTCGCCGCTTCCCGCGCTCCCCTCCTGTGAGAACCCGTCTCAGCAGCGCTGTACGGGTTCGGCCGCCGTCAGCCCGTACTGCGCACGGGCGTCCAGCAGCAGGGGCACGAGCGTCCGCAGCGGCTGGCGCAGCGGGACGAACGCGCCGTCTGCGGACCGCCTGGCCCGGACGCCGTGCAGCGCGAGCCGGTCCTTGACCTCGGTGTACTGGGCGGCGGTCAGACGGTAGCCGCACGGCGGGTCGGCGAGGATCTGTGCGGGGGTGGCGGGCTCGTTGTCGGCGCCGCCCAGGTAGACCGGCCCCCGGTCGCGGTAGCCGGCGAGCCGGGCGGCCGTGGTCGCCGCCTCGATGTCGCCCCTGCGCTCGGCCGTGAAGGCCAGCAGCCCGCGCAGCCCGCTCAGTTGGGAGACCACCCGGCGCCGGTTGTTCAGCGCCGGGTCGGCCCGCTCGGCGTCGGTACCCGGGTCGACGCGGCTCTCGATGAGCAGGCCGACCGCGTGCTTGATTCCCGACGTGTTGCGCAGGATCCGCTCCTGGCCGTCGCCCGCGACCTGTTTGACCGGCTCGCCGGTGACCGGGTCGGTCCAGATGCCGTAGGTGCCGGTCGAGAAGCCGTCCGCGCGGGCCGCCTCCCGTACGTACGCGCCCGACAGCGTCCTGGCCTCCTCGTGCACCGCCGGGGCGGTGTTGAGGTTGCGCGGCCACAGGTCGAACAGGTCCTTGTCGTAGTACTTGGGCGTGGCGCTGTACTCGTGCAGGTCGTAGACGACGTCGGGCTGTTCGTCGCGCAGCACGGCGGCGACGGCCCGCGCCTCCCGCGTCCTGAGGGCGATGTGGTCGCGGTTGACGTCGACGCCGTCGGCGTTGGCGCGGGTGTCGGCGGCCCGGCCGTCCGGGTTGGCGCTCGGCACGACGTAGACGGTGGTGTGCGCGAGGAGTCGGCGGGTCGCCCGGTCCTTCGCGTACGCGAGGTCGCGGACGGTGGCCAGACAGGCCTCGCGGCCCGCCGGCTCGTCGCCGTGCTGGCTGCACACCAGCAGGACCCGGTTGGCGGTGTGCCCGCTGCCGACCCGGACGAGCTGGAGGGGACGGCCCTGGGTGGTGGTGCCGATGCGGGTGACCGAGGCGCGGTCGCTGCCCCGGTCGACGGCCGCGAGGAAGTCCTGTTCCTCCGCCGCGCCGGTCCAGCGCGCCCCGGCGCTCACCTCGAAGCCGGTACGGGGCGGGCTCGCCGTCGCCCGTGCCGGGACCGTCACCAGGGGCACGGCGAGCGCGGCCCCCATGGCGCCGAGGAGCAGGGTGCGGGCTCTCATCGCGCCTCCGGGACCGGGCGGAGCAGGTGCGGCGCCTCGACGCCGACCGGGTGCGGGACCTTGGGCGCGCTGTGGTGCGGGGTGGTGGACGTGGCCCGCCAGAACGCCCGCGTACCGCCGAGGAGCGGCAGCTTCGCCGAGGTGCGGGCGAGGTCGAGGGTGAGGGTCGGGCGGCTCGCGGGCGGGTCGATGAGGTCCTTGTCGGTGCCCGCGACGATCAGCGCGAGACGGTGGCCGGCCGGGACGACGTGGTCGGTGGCGTGCAGGTCGAGGGTGATCGTGTACGGCTTGCCCGGGGTGAGCGGCTGCCCGGTGTCGCCCGCGTAGTTGCCGAGGTCGGCCCAGCCGCGGCTGAACACGGTGTGGTCGACGGCCTTGGTGTCGGCCGACGTCACCTTGAAGCAGGCGCTGTCCCCGGCCGTGCTGGCTCCCCAGCAGGTGCGGGCGGTGCCGGTGAGGATGCCCTCTCCGCTGCCGCCGTAGTCGCGGATCGTGTCGGGGCCGAGGTCGACCAGGACCGCCGAGAGGTGGGCGCTGGTGGTGGTCGGGGTGGCGGTGACGGTCACCTTCGAGGAGCCGGACAGGCGCAGGTCGGCGCCGAGCGGCTGGGTCACGAACCCGGCCTTCTCCGGGGTGGACCTGTCGACGGCGGCGGACCAGCTGCCCTCGTCCAGCCGGGGGTCGTCGGTGAACGTCTCGGTCGCTCCGGCGGGCGCCGGGTTCAGGCCCAGGCCGCCGACGCCGGGCGCGGAGCCGGTGACCGGCCGCAGCACGGCGTCACGCGTGCCGGCCGGAGGCCAGGTGCGGTCGGTGGTCCACTGGTCGGGGTGGCGCTCGACGTCGGCCATCGGCTCGCGCTCGATGCCGTTGTCATAGCCGAGGAGATAGTGGTCGAACCACTTGTGGAGGGTGGGGACCCAGTCGGCGCGGCGGTAGTCGAAGGGGTCGACGTGCCCGGTCTGGGAGAGCCAGATCTTGCGCTCGACGCCGTGGGCCGCCAGGGCGTCCCACCACTGGCCGAAGTTCTTGGTCCGTACGTTCAGGTCCTGCATGCCGTGCACCACGAACACGCTCGCCTCGACGTTGCCCGCGCCGGCCACGTAGTCGCGCCCGCTCCACAGCGGCGTCCAGTCGCCGGTGCGCGGCGCCCCGTCGACGAGCCGCTGCTGTACGGCGGCGCAGTGGGCCTGTGCGTCGGGGCTCTCGACCGCGTGGGAGAGCCAGTCGGGCCCCGAGTCGTAGAGCGGGGCGCCCTTGGCGAAGTAGTAGTCGTACCAGGAGGATATGGCGCTGATCGGGACGATCGTCTTCAGGCCCTCGACGCCCGTGGCCGCCACGCCGTTGGCTATGGTGCCGTCCCAGCTCTTGCCGATCATGCCGGTGCGGCCGTTGGTCCAGCCCGCGCTGGCACGCTGGTCGCCGGTCCGCGTGGTGTAGGCGCGGGCGCGGCCGTTCAGCCAGTCCACGACCGCCTTGGCGGACTGGATGTCGGAGGGGCCGCCGATGTCGACGCAGCCGTCCGAGCGATTGGTTCCGGCCAGGTCGACGCCGACGAAGGCATAGCCGCGCGGCACGAAGTAGTTGTCGTAGAAGAGCGGCATCTGGACGACGTGGCCCTGCGCGTCATACGTCTTGAGCTGGTGCTCGTTGCCGCGTCCGCAGCAGGAGTAGTACGGCGAGGCGTCCATGATGACCGGAACCTTGCGCCCCTGGCTCGCGGGTTCACGGGGGCGGACTATGTCGACGGCGACCCGGTCGCCCCTGCCGTCGCCGTCCGCGTCGAGCCGGGTGTCGACCCAGACGGATTCGCGTATCGCGTTCTCGTACGAGTAGACGGGCGTGCTCTCCCTGCCGCGCGCCGCCTGGGCGCCCGCCGGGGAGAGGAACAGGGCCGTCAGGGCGGCCACGGCCGCCATCGCGAACAGGCGCGCCCCACCGGGCCAGGGGAGCGATCTGAACCTCGTGCGGCTGGGCCGCGCAGGAATCGGCATGGGCGGACGGTACTCCCGTCAACTCCCGTGCAAAAGAGGGCATGCACGGTCCGAAAGTGCTCCTGGGCGAGCAGGTCAACATGTCGGCGCAATGGCGATCGTGTGACAGGAGAGGCCATGGACATGACCTGCCGGGCGGGCGCTGAATAGGCTCCGAAGAGATCGTTCACCCCGACGACTTGGAGCACTCGTGCACCGCAGAATCCTCGCCCCGAGCGTGCTCGCCGCGTCCTTGCTGCTGGCGATCCCGGCATCCGCGACCGACTTCACACCGGGCGCCCCGGGTATCGGCGACCCCTACTACCCGAGCAGCGGCAATGGCGGTTACGACGTTTCCCACTACGACCTGCGGCTGAAGTACCAGCCCGCCACCGACCTCCTGGAGGGCACGGCGACGATCCTGGCCACCACGACGCAGAACCTCTCCCGCTTCAACCTCGACTTCGGGCTCGCGGTGAGCGAGGTCAGGGTCAACGGCACCAAGGCGAAGTACGTCAAGACCGGCACCCAGGAGCTGGAGATCACCCCGGCCGCGCCGCTCGCCAAGGGCAAGTCGGTCTCGGTGGTGGTGAAGTACGCGGGCAAGCCGTCCGAGCTGAGCATCGACGGGTACACCGCCTGGCACCGCACGCCGGACGGCGGGGTGGCGGCGCAGGAGCCCGACTCGGCGGTGTGGTGGTTCCCGTCCAACGACCACCCGCTGGACAAGGCCACCTACGACGTGTCGGTGCTGGTGCCGGACGGCACCCAGGCGATCAGCAACGGCACCCTCCAGTCGCAGAGCTCCAAGCTGGGCTGGACCCGCTACAACTGGCGCTCCAACAAGCCGCAGGCCAGCTATCTGGCGACGCTCGCGATCGGCAAGTTCGACATCACCACGGACACCACCGCGAACGGGCTGCCGGTCATCAACGCGTACAGCAAGGACCTCGGCGACAACGACGGCGCCGCGCGCGCCAGCATCGAGCGCACCAAGGAGGTCGCCGAGTGGCTGAGTGACGTGTTCGGGCCGTATCCGTTCAACTCGGTCGGCGGCTATGTGCCGAACGTGACCACCGGCTTCGCGCTGGAGACCCAGACGCGGCCGTACTACAGCCCCAGGCAGTTCGCGAACGGCGCCAACGTGTCGGTGGTCGTCCACGAGCTGGCCCACCAGTGGTACGGCGACAGCGTCTCCGTCAACGGCTGGAAGGACATCTGGAACAACGAGGGCTTCGCCCGCTACGCCCAGTGGCTCTGGTCGGAGAAGGAGGGCGAGGGCACCGCGCAGGAGCTCGCGGACTACGTGTACGCGCAGCACCCGGCCGACGACCCGTTCTGGAAGGTGAAGCCGGGCGACCCGGGCCCGGACAACCAGTTCGACCTCGCCGTCTACGACCGGGGCGGGCTCGCCCTCCAGGCGCTGCGCAACGCGGTCGGCGACGAGACGTTCTTCACCATCCTGAAGGGCTGGCCGGCGGCCCACCAGTACGGCAACGCCAAGGTGGGCGACTTCGTGCAGTACGCGGAGAAGGTCTCCGGCAAGCCGCTGGCCGGGCTCTTCGACACCTGGCTGTACCAGCCGGTCAAGCCCGCCGCCCCGGCCGCCAAGAAGGCGAAGCTGACGGCCGGTTCGGCGGTGGCGCAGCCGAAGTCCTGGAAGAAGATCGCGGCGACGAACGAGATCCACGGCCACCGCTGACGCGAGCACGGCTCCGGTGGGCGGGCGCGGCCGGGGAGCCCGCGCCCGCCCACCGGGTCCTACCCGGGGCCGCCGGATACGCTGGGCGCGGCGCAGCGCCGTGCGCCGCAACCGCCGCCGCGCACGAGGAGCACCCGCCTTGACCGTGCAGCACCCCGGGGCCCGCCCCACCCTGGAAGCCGTCGCCGCGCACGCCGGCGTCTCGCGGGCCACGGCCTCCCGGGTCGTCAACGGCGGCGCCGGGGTGCGTCCGCCGCTCGCCGACAAGGTGCGCCGGGCGGTCGAGGAGCTGGGTTACGTGCCCAACCACGCGGCCCGGACCCTGGTCACCCGCCGCACCGGCGCGGTCGCGGTGATCATCCCCGAGCCGGAGATCAGAATCTTCTCCGACCCGTTCTTCTCGCAGCAGATCCGGGGCATCAGCAGGGAACTCACCGCGCACGACACCCAGTTGGTGCTGCTCCTGGTGGAGGGACCGGGCGACTACGACCGGATAGCGCGCTATCTCGCGGGCGGCCACGTCGACGGCGCGCTCGCCTTCTCGCTGCACACCGACGACCCGCTGCCCGCGATCGCCCGCAGGACGGGGACGCCGACGGTGTACGGGGGCCGCCCGGGCTGGCCGACGCCGCCGGGCGAGCGGCCCGTGCCGTATGTGGACGCCGATAACCGGGGCGGCGCCCGCGAGGCCGTCCGCCATCTGCTCGCGCTCGGCCGCACCCGTATCGCCCATGTCGCGGGCCCGCGCGACCAGACCTCGGCGACGGACCGGCTCGACGGGTTCCACGACGTGCTGCCCGACGCCGCCCCGGAGCTGGTGGAGGAGGGCGCCTTCACGGCCGAGAGCGGCGCCCGCGCCATGGCCCGCCTCCTGGACCGGCGCCCGGACCTGGACGCGGTCTTCGCCGCCAACGACCTGATGGCCTCGGGCGCGCTGCGGGTGCTGCGCGAGCGGGGGCGGCGGGTGCCCGAGGACGTGGCGCTGGCCGGCTTCGACGACATGCGCGGGGTGGCCGAGACCACAGACCCGCCGCTGACCACGGTCCGCCAGGACATCGAGGGGATGGGCCGGCTGATGGCCCGGCTGCTGCTGCGGGGCCTGGGCGAGGGCCCGGCGGCCGTACCGACGTCGGTGATCACGCAGACGGCGCTGGTGCGGCGGGCGTCGGCGTGAGTCAGCGGCGCCGCGGCCCGTCGGCCCGCGAGCGCGCCCTCGCCTGGCGGGCGAGCGGCAGGTAGCGCAGCCGCTCGGGCAGTACGGGCACGACCGCCCGCACCACGCGCCCCAATCGGCGCAGCTTGTGCTCCTGCGCGTCGGTCCACTCCAGGCCCAGCGCCTCGCGGGCGTCCGGCGGCAGGAACCCGATGGTCACGAACCGCCGGAAGCGGGCGATCGGAGGCAGCAGCACCGGCCACAGCAGCCGCAGCAGCAGCCGGACCGGCCTCGGGCCCCGTTCGGGGGCCGGGACCTTCGCGTCCACGGACAGCAGCTCCTCGACGACCGCGTTGGAGGCGATCTCGTCGCCGAGCACCTTGCGGTAGTACGGCCAGAACTCCTCGATGGTCTGCGGCATGTCCCGGTCGTGGATGCCCAGGATCCGTCCGACCTGGAGCCACTCCGCGTACATCCGCCGCTCCTGGGCCTCGCTGAGGGGGCGGTTCAGATACTTCTGGGAGTGGGCGAAGACGGGGTAGCCGGTGGCGTGCACCCAGGCGTAGTTGGCGGGGGTCAGCGCGTGGTAGCGGCGGCCCCGGGTGTCGGTGCCCTGGATGCTCCGGTGCAGGCGGCGCAGCCGCCGCCCCTCCTCGGCGGCCGCCTCACCGCCGTACACCCACAGCTGGAGGGAGCGCAGGGAACGCTCGCCGCGCCCCCAGGGGTCGGTGCGGAAGACCGAGTGCTCGTCGACCCCGGCGCCGACGGCCGGGTGCGCCACCTGGAGGGTGAGGGCGGCGGGCAGCGTGAGCAGCATCCGTACGTCGCCGGCGAGGCTCCACAGGACACCGCCGGGCGGCGGCGGGGTCGGGGCGGGCGCGGGCGGAATACGGCTTTCGATCATTCCCCCAGAGATACCAGATGACAGATAACACAATTTCCCCTCTGTCACTCCTGCGCTTGCACCGGCCGCGCCGCCCCGCTCTCACGCCAAGATCGTCCACTCGTTACGACCCCGGAAAGAAATGCGCCACCAGACGGTTACCCCGAAGTAACTGTGGCTGGTTTGATGTGCGCGCCAGTCCAACCCCCCACTCCACTCTCGGGAGTTCCAGTGCCGCACTCCGCGCTTCGCCGTGTCCCCGGCGCGGCCCTCGCCGCCGCGCTCACCGCCGCCACGCTGGCCGCCGCCGCCCCGTCGGCCTCGGCCGCCACCGCCGAGGCGCCCCGGCTGAAGGTGCTCACCTACAACACCTTCATGATGAGCACCAACCTCTACCCGAACTGGGGCCAGGAGCACCGCGCCCAGGCGATACCGGCGGCCTCCTTCTTCCAGGGCAACGACGTCGTCGTCCTCCAGGAGGCGTTCGACAACACCACCTCGGACGCGCTGAAGCGGAACGCCGCCGCCCAGTACCCGTACCAGACGCCGGTCGTCGGCCGGAGCAAGGACGGCTGGGACGCGACCAGCGGCTCGTACTCCTCGACCACGCCCGAGGACGGCGGGGTCACCGTGCTCAGCAAGTGGCCGATCCTGCGCAAGGAGCAGATGATCTTCAAGGACGCCTGCGGCGCCGACTGGTGGTCCAACAAGGGCATCGCTTACGTGGTGCTGAACGTCAACGGCACCAAGGTGCACGTCGTCGGCACCCACCTCCAGTCCACCGACTCCGGGTGCGGCGCGGGCGAGGCCGCCAAGGACCGCTCGCTCCAGCTGAAGGCGGTCAAGTCGTTCCTCGACGCCAAGAACATCCCGGCGAACGAGGAGGTGATGCTCGCCGGTGACCTCAACGTCGACTCGCACAGCTCCGAGTACGCCTCGATGCTCACCGACGGCGGGCTGGCCGCGGCGGACTCGCGCACCGGCCACCCCTACTCGTTCGACACCGTCGACAACTCGATCGCCGCCTACCGCTACCCCGGCGAGGCGCGCGAGGACCTCGACTACGTGCTGCACTACCAGGGGCACGCGCGCCCCTCGGGCTGGAACAACAACGTCGTCAAGGAGCAGTCCGCGCCCTGGACGGTGAGCAGCTGGGGCAAGAGCTACACGTACACCAACCTCTCCGACCACTACCCGCTGGTCGCGGGCGGCTGAGGCGGTGAGGCGGCCCGTTCCCCGGGTGGGTGACAACAGTGGTGAGACAGCAATACTGTTGCGTCGCAGTCCGCGTACCCGGGGAAACGAGGCACCGCCATGGCGACGGAGACCGAGGAGCCGACCCTGACGGTCGACGAACTGGCCGCGAGGGCCGGGGTCACCGTGCGCACCATTCGTTTCTACAGCACCCGGGGTCTGCTGCCGCCCCCCGCGATCGGTCCCCGCCGCGTCGGCCACTACGGCCCGGCGCATCTGTCGCGGCTCGCCCTCATCGAGGAGTTGCAGCACCACGGGATGACGCTGGCCGCGATCGAGCGGTACCTGGAGCAGCTGCCGGCCGATCTGAGCGCGCACGACCTGGCCATCCACCGGGCCGTGGTCGCCTCCTGGGCGCCGGACGCGGCCGAAGAGGCGACCCGGGCCGAGCTGGAGCGGCGCGCCGGGCGGGCGCTGTCGGACACGGACCTCGACCGGCTGGCCGCGATGAGCGTCCTCGAGCGGACCGAGGGGAAGGCCGACGCGTTCCTGGTCGACCCGGGACTGCTCGCGCTCGGGGTGCAGCTGCTGGACGTGCCGATCGCGCACGAGACGATCCTGGCGGCGCGGACCGTGCTGCTCGAACACACCCGCTCGGCCGCGCACGAGCTGACGCGGCTGTTCCGGGACGAGGTGTGGAACCCCTACCGGGAGCGGGAGTCGGACCCCGACCATGTGGCCGCGATGCGGTCGCTGTCCGCCCATATGCAGCCCATGGTGGTGCAGGCGCTGGTCACCGCCTTCCAGCGGTCCCTCAAGGAGGAGCTGCGGGCGGCGTTCCGCGCCGAGTCGGAGTGACGGGCGGGGGACTCTCCGCTCCCCCGCCCGCCGCCGTCGCTCACGCGTCGGTGAACTTCTCGCCCTTCGCCGCCTTCTCCAGCAGCAGCGCGGGCGGCAGGAACCGGTCGCCGTAGCGCTCGGCCAGCTCCCGGGCGCGGGCCACGAAGCCCGGCAGACCGCCCTCGTATCCGTTGATGTACTGGATCACGCCGCCCGTCCAGGCCGGGAAGCCGATGCCCATGATGGAGCCGATGTTGGCGTCGGCGACCGAGGTGAGCACGCCCTCCTCGAAGAGGCGGACGGTGTCGAGCGACTCCGCGAAGAGCATCCGCTCCTTCATGTCCTCGAAGGGGACGTCCGCGCCCGGCTTGCCGAAGTGCTCGCGCAGCCCCGGCCACAGCCGGACGCGCTTGCCCTCCTCGTCGTACTCGTAGAAGCCCGCGCCGCCGCTGCGCCCGGGGCGGCCGAACTCGTCCACCATACGGTCGATGACCGCGTCCGCCGGGTGGCCGGGCCAGACGCCGCCCGCCTCCTCGACCGCGCGCCGCGTCTCGTCGCGGATCTTGCGGGGCAGGGTGAGGGTCAGCTCGTCCATCAGCGAGAGCACCTTGGCGGGGTAGCCCGCCTGGCCCGCCGCCTGCTCGATGGAGGCGGGCTCGACGCCCTCGCCGAGCATGGCGACGCCCTCGTTGATGAACTGGCCGATGACCCGCGAGGTGAAGAAGCCGCGCGAGTCGTTGACCACGATCGGGGTCTTCTTGATCTGGCGGACCAGGTCGAAGGCGCGGGCCAGCGCCTCGTCACCGGTGCGCTCGCCCTTGATGATCTCGACCAGCGGCATCTTGTCGACGGGCGAGAAGAAGTGCAGCCCGATGAAGTCGGCCTGGCGCTCCACGCCCTCGGCGAGGCCGGTGATCGGCAGGGTGGAGGTGTTGGAGCAGAGCAGCGCGTCCGGCTCGACGATGTCCTGGATCTCCTGGAAGACCTTGTGCTTGAGCTCGGTGTTCTCGAAGACCGCCTCGATCACCGCGTCGCAGCCCGCCAGGTCCCCGGGGTCGGCGGTCGGGGTGATGCGCGCGAGCAGCTCGTCGCGCTGGGCCTCGGTGGTGCGGCCCCGCGAGAGCGCCTTGGCCAGCAGCTTCTCCGAGTACGCCTTGCCCTTCTGGGCGGCCTCGGCGGAGACGTCCTTGAGGACGACCTCGATGCCGGCGCGGGCGCAGGAGTACGCGATGCCCGCGCCCATCATGCCGGCGCCGAGGACGGCGACCTTGCGGACCGGGCGAGGCTCGACGCCCTTGGGGCGGTTGGCGCCGGAGTTGACGGCCTGGAGGTCGAAGAAGAACGCCTGGATCATGTTCTTCGCGGTCCGGCCGGTGACCAGCTCGGTGAAGTAGCGGGCCTCGATGGTCAGCGCCGTCTCGAAGTCGACCTGGGAGCCCTCGACGGCGGCCGCGAGGATGTTGCGCGGGGCCGGGTAGGGGGCGCCGTTCAGCTGCTTCTTCAGATTGGCCGGGAAGGCGGGCAGATTGGCGGCGAACTTCGGGTTCGACGGGGTGCCGCCCGGGATCCGGTAGCCCTTGACGTCCCAGGGCTGCTGGGACTCGGGGTTCGCGTCGATGAAGGCGCGCGCCTTGGCGAGCATCTCCTCGGGGGTGGCCGCGACCTCGTGCACCAGACCGTTCTCCAGCGCCCGCCGGGGGGAGTACTGGGTGCCCTGGAGCAGCACCTTCAGCAGCGCGTCCGCGATGCCCATCAGCCGTACGGTACGGGTCACGCCGCCGCCCGCCGGGAGCAGGCCCAGGGTGACCTCGGGCAGGCCGATCTTGGAGCCGGGGGCGTCGAGGGCGATGCGGTGGTGGCTGGCGAGCGCGATCTCGTAACCGCCGCCGAGGGCCGCGCCGTTGATGGCGGCGACGACCGGCTTGCCCAGGGTCTCGATGCGGCGCAGCGCGTGCTTGATGGCCATGCCGGTCTCGAACGCCTGCCGGGCGTTCTCGGGGCCGATCCGGATCATCTCCTTGAGGTCGCCGCCCGCGAAGAACGTCTTCTTGGCGGAGGCGTAGATGATGCCCCGGATGGAGTCCTTCTCGGCCTCGGCGCGGTCCGCGATCGCCGCGATCGAGTCCTTGAAGGCCTGGTTCATGGTGTTGGCGGACTGGTTGGGGTCGTCGAGGACGAGGGTGACCACGCCGGTCTCGTCCTGTTCCCAGCGGATGGTGGTGCTCTCGCTCATGTGATGCTGCTCCGTAACGGGTTGGCCGGGAAGAGGACGGTCAGAGACGCTCGACGACGGTGGCGATGCCCATGCCGCCGCCCACGCACAGGGTGGCGAGGCCGTAGCGCTGGTCGCGGCGCTCCAGCTCGTCGACGAGCGTGCCGAGGATCATCGCGCCGGTGGCGCCCAGCGGGTGGCCCATGGCGATGGCGCCGCCATTGACGTTGATCTTGTCGAGCGGGAGGCCCATGTCGCGGGCGAAGCGCAGCACCACTCCGGCGAACGCCTCGTTGATCTCGACGAGGTCGATGTCGTCGATGGTCAGCCCGGCCTTGGCGAGCGCCTTGCGGGTGGCGGGGGCGGGGCCGGTGAGCATGATGGTCGGCTCGGAGCCGGAGACGGCCGCAGAGACGATACGGGCGCGCGGGGTCATGCCGTAGCGCTCGCCGACCTCGCGCGAGCCGATGGCGACGAGGGCCGCGCCGTCGACGATGCCGGAGGAGTTGCCCGCGTGGTGGACGTGGTCGATCTTCTCCACCCAGTGGTACTTCTGGAGCGCCACCGCGTCGAAGCCGCCCATGTCGCCGATGGCGGCGAACGAGGGCTTGAGGGCCGCCAGGGAGTCGGCCGTGGTGCCGGGGCGCATGTGCTCGTCGTGGTCGAGGACGACCAGGCCGTTGCGGTCCTTGACGGGCACGACGGAACGGGCGAACCGGCCGTCCTTCCACGCCTCGGCGGCCCGCTCCTGGGAGAGCGCGGCGTACTCGTCGACATCGCGCCGCGAGAAGCCCTCGACCGTGGCGATCAGGTCGGCGCCGATGCCCTGCGGGGCGAAGTTGGTGTCGAAGTTGGTCATGGGGTCGGCGAACCAGGCGCCGCCGTCCGAGGCCATCGGCACCCGCGACATCGACTCGACGCCGCCCGCGAGCACCAGGTCCTCCCAGCCCGAGCGGACCTTGGCGGCGGCCAGGTTGACGGCCTCCAGGCCCGAGGCACAGAAGCGGTTCTCCTGGACTCCGGCGACCGTGTCCGGCAGCCCGGCGGCGATCGCCGCGATCCGGGCGATGTCGGAGCCCTGGTCGCCGACCGGGCCGACCACACCGAGGACGATGTCGTCGATCGCCGCCGGGTCCAGGTCCGGGAAGCGCCCCCGGATCTCGTGGATCAGACCGACGACCAGGTCGATCGGCTTGGTGCCGTGCAGGGAGCCGTTGGCCTTGCCCCGGCCGCGCGGGGTGCGGATCGCGTCGTACACATACGCTTCGGTGCTCACGGAAAAGCCTTTCAAAGAGGGTTAGCCGAGCAGGGAACGACCGATGATCTCCTTCATGATCTCGGTCGTCCCGCCGTAGATGGTCTGGATGCGTCCGTCCGTGAAAGCCCTGGCGACGCGGTACTCGCTCATATAGCCGTAGCCGCCGTGCAGTTGCAGACAGCGGTCGGCGGTGCGCTTCTGGAGCTCGGTGGCCCACCACTTGGCCATCGAGGCGTGCACGGCGTCGAGCTCCCCGTTCGAGTGATCCACGATGCAGCGGTCGACGAACGAACGGGTGACGGCGCACTCGGTGGCCATCTCGGCGATCTCGAAGCGGATGTGCTGCTTGGTGGCGAGCGGCCGCCCGAAGGCCTCGCGCTCCTTCACGTACCGGGTGGTGATCTCCAGGAGGTGCTCGGCGGCGGCGATCCCGGCGACGGCGATGGCCATGCGCTCCTGCGCCAGATTGGTCATCAGGTGGACGAAGGCGCCGTTGAGCTCACCGAGCAGGTTCTCCTTGGGCACCCGTACGTCGGTGAAGAACAGCTCGGCCGTGTCCTGGGACTTCTGGCCGATCTTGTCGAGGTTGCGGCCGCGCTCGAAGCCGTCCGTGCCCCGCTCGACGACGAGCAGCGAGAGCCCGTGGGCGCCGCCCTCGGGGGTGGTCCTGGCGACGACGATCACCAGGTCGGCGAGGATGCCGTTGGAGATGAACGTCTTGGAGCCGTTGAGCAGCCAGTGGTCGCCCTTGTCCTCGGCGTGCGTGGCGATGCCCTGGAGGTCGGATCCGGCGCCCGGCTCGGTCATCGCGATCGCGGTGATCAGGGAGCCGTCGCAGAAGCCCGGCAGCCAGCGCCGCTTCTGCTCCTCGGTGGCGAGCCCGGTCAGATACGGGCCGATGATGTCGTTGTGCAGCCCGATGGCCAGGCCCGCCGCGCCCGCCCGGGTGAACTCCTCGGCGAGCACCACGCCGTAGCGGAAGTCGGCGGTGCCGCCGCCCCCGTACTCCTCGTCGACCGCGAGCCCGAGCAGGCCCTGGCGGCCGGCGGCCAGCCAGGCCTCGCGCGAGACGATGCAGTCCTTCTCCCACTGCTCGTAGTGCGGCAGGACCTCCTTGGCGAGGAAGGTGCGCACGGTCTCACGGAAGGCCTCGTGCTCGGCGGTGAAGATCTGCCGCTTCAACGGTCGTTCTCCTTGGTGTGCTTGGCGCTCGGGGCCCCGGCGAGCTCCGGCACGCCCCAGTCGCGGGCGACCTCGGCGGTGTCGGCGCCGGGCAGGGCGGGCGGACGGCGGACGGAGCCGGGGGTGGCCGAGAAGCGGGGCGCGGGCCCCGGCTGGGTGAGGCCGCCGTGCTCCACGAAGGTGGCCCGGGCGGCCAGATGGGGGTGGGCGGGCGCCTCGCGCAGCGAGAGCACCGGTGCCACGCACGCGTCCGACCCCTCGAAGACGGCCGTCCACTCCTCGCGCGTACGGGTGCGGAACCGCTCGGTGATGGCGGTGCGCAACTCCTCCCACCGGGCGAGGTCCTTGCGGGCGGGCGCGACCGCGTCGAGTCCGAGCAGCCGGATGAACTCGTCGTAGAACTGCTGCTCGAGGGAGCCGACCGCCATGTACTGGCCGTCGGCGGTCTCGTAGGTGCCGTAGAACGGGCAGCCGCCGTCGAGCAGGTTGGCGCCGCGCCGGTCCTGCCAGCCGCCCGCCGCCAGCATGCCGTGGATCATCGTGGCGAGGTGGGCGGCGCCGTCCACGATCGCCGCGTCCACGACCTGCCCCTCGCCGTGGGCGCGGGCGTGCTGGAGGGCGGCGAGGACGCCGACGACGAGGTAGAGCGAGCCGCCCGCGTAGTCGCCCACCAGGTTGGCGGGGACGGTCGGGCCCTCGTCCGGCTTGCCGATCATGCCGAGGGTGCCGGTGACGGCGATGTACGCGATGTCGTGGCCGGCGCGGGCGGCGAGCGGCCCGTCCTGGCCCCAGCCGGTCATCCGTCCGTAGACCAGCTTCGGGTTGCGGGCCAGGCACTCCTCGGGCCCGACGCCGAGGCGCTCGGCGACGCCCGGGCGGTAGCCCTCGACGAGGATGTCGGCCTTCTCGACCAGGTCGAGGACGCGGCGGGGGCCCTCCTCGGACTTCAGGTCGATCAGTACGGACCGCTTGTTGCGGTTGGTCAGGTCGTACGCCGGGTCGATGGCCAGACCCGCGCCGCCGGGGCGGTCCACCCGCACCACGTCGGCGCCGAGGTCGGCCAGGAGCATCGCGGCGAACGGGCCGGGCCCGATCCCCGCCAGCTCGACCACGCGCACCCCGGTGAGCGGGCCGTACCCAGAACCTGTCATCGAGCCCCCAGCACTGTGACACAACTGATGTAACAGCAGCGATGCTAAGAACGTGTTCCACTTCGCACAAGCCCTCTGCGCGAGCAAGCGCTTGGTTTTTACCGAGTGCCGGCGCGTGTTCCACGAGCCCTCGCCCGGCCGCGTCCAGGTCCGTTCTCCTTGATCACCCACAACACCGCTTCTCACGCTAGCCTCAGCCACCGACAACGGCGCGGGAGCGCGGCGGGGACGAAGCGGAGGGCACCACCTTGGAGCGGTCGGAGCGGTCACAGCGGACGGAGCGGCAGGCGGCGTCGAGGCCTTACGACATCGTGCTGTTCGGGGCCACGGGGTTCGTGGGCACGCTCACGGCGGAGTATCTGGCCGCGCACGCGCCGCAGGACTGCCGCTGGGCGCTGGCGGGGCGGTCGGCCGCGAAACTGGAGCGGCTGCGCGAGAAGCTGGCCGCGATCGACCCGGCGTGCGCCTCGCTCCCCCTGATCACCGCGGACTCCTCCGACCCCGACTCGCTGCGCGCCCTCGCCGAGTCCACCCGGGTGGTGGCCACCACCGTCGGCCCCTACGTCTGGTACGGCGAGGGGCTGGTCGCCGCGTGCGCCGAGGCGGGGACCGACTACCTCGATCTGACCGGCGAGCCGGAGTTCGTGGACACGATGTACGTACGCCACGACGCGCGGGCCCGGGAGACCGGTGCCCGTCTGGTGCACGCCTGCGGCTTCGACTCGGTGCCGTGCGACCTCGGTGTCTATTACACGGTCCAGCGGCTCCCGGAGGGGGTGCCGCTGCGGGTGGACGGCTTCGTACGCTCCAACGCGATGTTCTCCGGCGGCACCCTGGCCTCGGCGATCACCGCCATGGGGCGCGGCCCGCAGCAGCTGAGGGCGGCCCGGGAGCGGCGGCTGCACGAGCCGCGGCTGGTCGGGCGCCGGGCCCGGGCGCCGCTGGGCACCCCGCACTTCAGCCGCGAGACCGGCGCGTGGGCGCTGCCGCTGCCGGTCCTGGACCCGATGGTGGTGGCCCGCTCGGCCGCCGCGAACGCCCGCTACGGGCCGGACTTCCGCTACCGCCACTTCGCGGGCGTGCGGCGGCTGCCGATGGCTCTGGGGGCGGTGGCCGGGGCGGGCGCGGCGTTCGGCGTGGCCCAACTGCCGCCCGCCCGGCGGTGGCTGATCAGCCGTTACGAGCCGGGCAGCGGCCCGGACCAGGAGCGCCGCGACCGCAGCTGGTTCTCGCTGCGGTTCGTCGGGGAGGGCGGCGGGCGGCGCGTCCTCACCGAGGTGTCGGGCGGGGATCCGGGGTACGGGGAGACGGCGAAGATCCTGGCGGAGGGGGCGCTCAGTCTGGCCCTCGACGAACTGCCGCCCCTGTCCGGTCAGTTGACCACGGTCACCGCGATGGGTGACGCGCTGCTGGACCGCGTCCAGAAGGCCGGCATCCGCTTCCGGGTGGCCGACGCGCGCTAGGCCACGGGATGTTGTACGGGCCGGAGCGCGGTGCGCAGTGCCTCCCTGCACAGCGCGTCCGCCCTCCGCGTCGACTCCGGCAGGCGGTAGCGCGGGGTCAGACTCAGGACGTGGGCGCAGGCGTTGTCCAGGCTCACCCGGTGGCCGACCGAGACGAACACCGGCTTGATCCCGGCCTGGGTGCGCAGGGCCCGGCCGACCTCCTCGCCGGGACCCGCCACCAGCGGCGAGGCGGCGCCGCGCTCGGTGCCCGGCTGCTCGTACGCGAAGGTGAACGGGTTCTTGGCGACGCCGATCACCGGGAGCCCGGTGAGCACGCCCAGGTGGGAGGCGAGGCCGAAGCGGCGCGGGTGGGCGAGCCCGTACCCGTCGCAGACAACCAGGCCCGGCCCGGTGCTCAGCGCGTCGAGGGCCGCCAGGACCGTGGGGATCTCCCGGAAGGCCAGCAGCCCCGGCACGTACGGAAAGGCGACCCGGCCCACGGCGGTGGACTCCGCCACGACCTCCAGGGTGGCCGCGTCGAGGACCACGGCGGCCGCCGCGACGACGTCACGCTCGTCGTCGTAGGCGACGTCGACGCCCGTGACCAGGCCGGTGCCGGGCGGCGGGCCGGGCTCGTCGAGCACCACGCGGCCGCGCAGTTCGTCCTGCACGGCCAGCGCCCCGGCCTCGTCGGCGGGCCAGCCCTCGGGAATCTCTGTGAGCGTCACCATCCCGTCAGCCTAGACGCGGCCGGAGTAGCCTGACGATCATGTTCATACTCGACCTGGCCTACACGGCCCCGCTCGCCCGCGTCGACGAGCTGCTCGACGCCCATGTCGCCTGGCTGAACGGGCAGTACGAGGCGGGTGTGTTCATCGCCTCCGGCCGCAAGGAGCCCCGCGAGGGCGGGGTCATCCTCGCCGTCGGGGACGACCGCGCGGAGATCGAGAGGATCACGGCGACCGACCCCTTCAGCGTCAACGGCGTCTGCGCGTACCGGATCACCGAGTTCTACGCGACCAAGGTCGCCCCCGGACTCGACCGGTACCGCCAGGAGCTGCCCGACGACAGGCCCTAGCGGGACAGCCGCGCCACCCGGCCCTTCTCACCCGCCGCCCAGCAGCCGCCGTCGGGGGCGCAGTCGACGGTGTCGTACGAGCCGGTGTCCACAGTGTGCCAGGTGCGGCCGCCGTCGGTGGTCGCGTCGGTGCCGGTGGGACCGACGGCGAGCGCGGCCGAGCGGCTGTGCGGCAGCCAGGCGACGCCGGAGCGGTAGGCCGCGACCGGGGTCCGCGCCGGGGACCAGGTGCGGCCACCGTTCCCGGTGGCCTCGGACGCCCGGGGCGAGAGCTGTCCGGCCCGGTAGTCGCCGCCGACGGCGAGCCCGTGCGTACGGTCGCGGAAGGCGAGCCCGAAGACGCCGCGCGCCGGGTCGCCGGCCGGGATGGTCGAGTCCGTCGCCGTCCAGGTCAGGCCCCGGTCGGCGGAGTGCAGGACGCGTGCGGTGGCGGCGCCGCCGCTGGCGAGCCAGACGTCGTGCGGCCCGGAGCTCACCAGGCACTGGCCGCTCGCCGCGAAGGACGCCTCGCCGGGCCGCGCCTCGGGCATACCGGTGCTCGGCAGCACCTTCCAGGAGCGGCCGCCGTCGGCGGTCGACAGGATGCGGTACTTCCCGTCGACCGGATCGCTCACCGCGAGGCCGTGGCGGTGGTCGAAGAAGGTGAGGCAGTCGTAGAACGCCTTGGGGTCAAGGTTGCGGAACGACTCCTTCCAGGTGGCGCCGCCGTCCTCGGTCCGATAGACCCGGGACGCCTCGCCCTCGCCGATGGCGAGCACCACGGCCCGCCGTCCGTCGAACGCCTCCACGTCCCGGAACTCCAGCTCCCCGGCGCCCGGAGGGGACACATCGCGCCAGCTGCGCCCGCCGTCGGAGGTCCGCAGCACCGTGCCCCTGCTCCCGGCCACCCACGCGGTGTTCCGGCCGACCGCCGCCAGGCCCCGGAACCTGGCGTCCACACCGGTCGGAGTGGGCTGCCAGGACGGCGCCGGGCGGCCGTCGCCGTGGCCGTGCGCGTGGGCCGGAGCGGTCAGCGCGGCCACCAGCGCCACCCCGCCCAGTCCCACCGACAGCATGCGTCTCGTCTTCCCCATGGGCTTCATGGCGCTGGAAGCTAGCCGACCCCGCGAGGGGCGTCCAGAGGGCGAAATTCGACCGTATCGACATCAATCCGGAGACCGTTGAACACCGCGTGGGGCCGCGCGGTGACGCACCGGAAAGTGACGCACACGTAGCGATCAGGTGACACAGCTCACCCTCGGCTTGTGTGCACGCAACCGTGTTTTCTGCCGTCTTCGTGAGCAGCAGGAAGAGAAGTACCCGGTCGTGAGGTTAGGGGAACAGGGCGTTGTCCACTGTCATCGAGCAAGCCGTCGAGGCCCGCCTGATCGCGTCCGACCCTCGGGTGCAGACCGTTCCCGCGACGCTCAGCTACGACCGCGAGGACCCGTTCGCCGTGCGGATGGTCTTCCCCGCGCCCGCCACTTTGGAAGGGGTGGAGGTCTGCTGGGCGTTCTCGCGCGAACTCCTGGAGACGGGGGTGGACACCTCCGCTGGGATGGGCGACGTCCGGGTGAGGCCGTACGGCTTCGACCGCACGGTCGTGGAGTTCCACGCGCCGGAGGGCACCGCGATGGTGCACATCCGCACCTCCGAGCTGCGCCGCTTCCTCAAGCGCACCCAGCTGATGGTGCCGGCCGGCCACGAGCACCACTATCTCGACCTCGACGGCGACCTCACCGCGCTGCTGCGCGACGCCTGCTGACCGTGTCCGCCACGGCAGGACATCCCGCGCCGTAAATCGTTTGCACCCGGCCGGCGCCCCGTCGTACGTTCTTCTCGGCCCTGTTGTCGTCGATCGGAGTAGGACGTTGCTCGTCTGAGGCACCTGAGACACCGTTTCGCGCACTCCCTTCCGTGTCGCGCGCGCGGTGTGACCTGCCTCCGAGCCGTCCTCCACGACCAGGGCCCTTCGCGTTCTCCGCTGCTGCCCTGACACCGGTGTCTCAGTTCCCGTTGCCCCCGCCCTTCCCCGCAACAGGGAGACACTTATGTCTACGTACTCCGCGTCCTCGACGCACATCGGCTGCACCGACCTCACCTTCGCCTGGCCCGACGGCACCACCGTGTTCGACGGCCTCCAGCTGGCGGTCGGCCCCGGCCGCACCGGGCTGATCGGCCTCAACGGCTCGGGGAAGTCCACGCTGTTGCGGCTGCTCGCCGGTGAACTCACCCCCACCGGCGGCCGGGTCGCCGCGGCCGGCGAGATCGGCTATCTGCCGCAGAACCTCACCCTGGCCACCGGCCTGCGGGTCGACGAGGCCCTCGGCATCGACCGGGTGCGGGCCGCGCTGCACGCCATCGAGGCGGGCGACACCCGCGAGGAGCACTTCACGGCCGTCGGTGACGACTGGGACGTGGAGGAGCGGGCCCGGGCCGCGCTCGGACAGCTCGGCCTCGACGCCGTCGGCCTCGACCGCACCATCGGGGAGCTCTCCGGCGGCGAGTCGGTGCTGCTGCGGCTGGCCGCGCTGCTGCTGCGCCGCCCGGACGTGCTGCTGCTCGACGAGCCCACCAACAACCTCGACCTGCGGGCGCGCCGCCGGCTGTACGACGCGGTCGCGGCCTGGCCGGGGGTGATGGTGGTGGTGAGCCACGACCGCGAACTCCTCGACCGGGTCGACCAGATCGCGGACCTGCGCGACGGCGAGGTCGCCTGGTACGGGGGCAACTTCTCGGCGTACGAGGAGGCGCTGGCCGTGCAGCAGGAGGCGGCCGAGCGGATGGTGCGCACCGCCGAGGCCGACGTCCAGCGGCAGAAGCGGGAACTGACCGACGCGCACGTCAAGTTGGCCCGGCGTCAGCGGTTCGCCCAGAAGAGCTACGAGAACAAGAGGGTGCCGAAGATCGTCGCCAACGGCCGCCGGAGCGAGGCCCAGGTGTCGGCGGGCAAGCACCGCATCCTCCAGACCGAGCGCCTCGCCCAGGCGAGGGACCGGCTGAACGAGGCGGTCGACGCGGTGCGGGACGACGACGAGATCCGCGTCGAGCTCCCGTACACCAAGGTCCACCCGGGCCGGAGCGTGCTCACTCTTCGTGAGCTGCGACTGCCGTACGCACAGGGGCCGTTGGGCAGCCTGGACATCCACGGGCCGGAGCGGATCGCGCTGGTGGGCCGCAACGGGGCCGGCAAGACGACCCTGCTGAGGGCGCTGGCCGGGCAGCTCGCCCCGGCGGCCGGCGAGGCGGTGGCCCATGTGCCGCTGCGGTTCCTGCCGCAGCGCCTGGACGTGCTGGACGACGAGCTGAGCGTGGTGGAGAACGTGGCGCGGTACGCGCCCGGCGCCACCGCCAACGCGATCCGGGCCCGGCTCGCCCGCTTCCTGTTCAAGGGGGCCCGCGCCGACCGCCCGGCCGGGACCCTCTCGGGGGGCGAGCGCTTCCGGGCCTCGCTCGCCGCGCTGCTGCTCGCCGAGCCCGCGCCGCAGCTGCTGATGCTGGACGAGCCGACGAACAACCTGGACATGGCGAGCGTGCGGCGGCTCACGGACGCGCTGGCCGCGTTCGAGGGGGCGCTGATCGTGGCCAGCCACGATGTGCCGTTCCTGGAGTCGATCGGGGTCACCCGGTGGCTGCTGCTCGACGGCGAACTGCGCGACACCACGGCGGAGGAGGTGCGGGGGGAGAGCTGAGGGTGCGGACGGAGAGCTGAGGGTGCGGGCGGAGAGCTGAGGCATGCCCGACTTGCCTCTCCGCCACCCACCCTGACCTGGGCGTATGACAGAGAGTGGCGGACCGGGAAGAGGACGGGACTTGGAAGCAGGCTTACCGCCCGCTTAACCTACGGTCTCGTAACCTACGTAGCCGTAGGTAGCCCGTCCCCTTTCCCCGTCCCCCTGGAGTACCCGTGACGATCACCTCTCCCCACCTCGGCAGCGCGGACGTGTGGACCGACGCCCGACTGCTGTACGCGTTGGAGGAGGTCGTCGAGAAGGAGCTCAACCGGCACCTCAAGGTGGCCAAGGACTGGATGCCGCACGAGTACGTGCCGTGGTCGGACGCGCGCAACTTCCCCGGGCTCTTCGAGGACGGCGAGGCCTGGGAGCCGCAGCAGTCCAAGGTCACCGACATAGGCAAGATCGCGCTCGTGGTGAACCTCCTCACTGAGGACAACCTGCCCAGCTACCACCACGAGATCGCGAGCCTGTTCGGCCGGGACGGCGCCTGGGGGACCTGGGTGCACCGCTGGACCGCCGAGGAGGGCCGGCACGGCATCGTGATGCGCGACTACCTGCTCGCCTCGCGCGCCGTGGACCCGGACAAGCTGGAGCAGTTCCGCATGGCGCACATGTCGGAGGGCTTCGAGTCCGACAACCGGCACTCGATGCTGCACTCGGTGGCGTACGTGGCCTTCCAGGAGCTGGCCACCCGCATCTCGCACCGCAACACCGGCCACCAGTCGGGCGACCCGGTCTGCGACCGCATGCTGGCGCGGATCGCGACCGACGAGAACCTGCACATGGTCTTCTACCGCAACCTGCTCGGCGCGGCCTTCGAGATCGCCCCCGACCTGACGATGCAGGCGGTACGCGACGTGGTCGTCGGCTTCCGGATGCCCGGCCACGGCATGCCCGGCTTCGAGCGCGCCGCCGCGCAGATGGCGATAGGCGAGATCTACAACCTGCGCATCCACCACGACGACGTGCTCCAGCCCGTGCTGCGCTTCCTCAAGGTCCTGGACATCGACGGGCTCGGCCCGGAGGGCCTTAAGGCGCAGGAGGAGCTCGGTCTGTACATGGGCGGCCTGGACGCGGAGGCGAGCAAGTTCGACGAGAAGCTCGCCGCGCGCAAGGCCCGGCTGGCGGCCCGCGGCAAGGCCTGACGGCCGCCGCGCCTCGCGGGGCGCCTGAGACCGCCGCGACCGTCGCTCCGGGCGGTCAGCGCGCGTCCTCCCGGATCAGCTCCGCCGCCTTCTCCGCGAGGGCGACCGTCGGGGCGTGGGTGTGGCCGCGCGTGATGCGCGGCATGACGGAGGCGTCGACGACCCGCAGCCCCTCGGTGCCGCGCACCCGCAGCCGCGGGTCGGTGACCGAGCCCTGGTCGGCGCCCATCCGGCAGGTGCCGACCGGGTGGTACAGGCTCTCCGCCGAGCCGCGCACCGCCGCCGCCAGCGTCTCGTCGTCCACGACGCCCGGATAGGGCGCCAGCGGCCCCGAGACGTGCTCGGCCAGGGCCGGGGTGGCCAGCAGCTGCTCCGCCCGGCGCACCCCCACCAGCAGCCGGCGCAGATCGTCCTCGGCGGTGAGATAGCCGGGGTCGATCCGGGGCGGGGTGGTGGCGGCCGTCCCGCCGAGGTCGATCCGGCCCTCGCCGGCGGGCTGGAGCAGCACCACCCCGACGGTGAGGCCGTGCTCGGTGGGCGGGGTGAGGCCGTGGTCGACGAACGGCGCCGGGGCGAAGACCAGCTCGATGTCCGGCGCCACCAGGTCGGGCCGGGTGCGCACGAACGCCACGGCCTCCGCGAGGTTGGAGGTCAGCGGCCCCCGGCCGCGCAGCAGGAAGCGGCCGAGGTTGGGAAGCGTGTCCGCGCCGGTCAGGGTGACGGGGCTGGGGCAGCGCACGGTCACCGCGTACGCGAGATGGTCCTGGAGGTGGCGGCCGACGTCCGGCGAGGCCACCCTGACGTCGACCCCGGCCGCCCGCAGCCGCTCCGGGTCACCGATCCCGGCGAGCATCAGCAGCTGCGGGGAGCCGATGGCGCCCGCGCTGAGGATCACCTCGCGGCGGGCGGTGAGGGTGCCCGGGCCGCCCTGGGTGCGGACTCCGGTGGCCCTGCTGCCCTCGAACTCCAGCCCGCGCACCCGGGTCTGGGTGAACACGTCCAGGTTGGGGCGCCGCGCGGCCGGTTTCAGATAGCCGTCGGCGGCGCTCCAGCGGCGGCCCTTGCGCTGGTTGACGGGGGTCGTGGCGTATCCGGAGTGGTCCGGGCCGTTGAGCTCCCTGAGCCCGGTGAGGCCGCGGTCGTGGCAGGCGGCGAGGAAGGCCAGGGTGAGCGGGCTGGGGTCGCGCAGCGGCGAGACCCACAGCGGCCCCTCGGTGCCGTACACCGAGTCCTTCGGCGTCGGGCCGGTCCACCGCTCGGCCCGGCGGAAGTAGCGGACGAACGCGTCGTACGCCCACTCGGGCCCGGCCGCCTCGCCCCAGGCGTCGTAGTCGGCGCGGTGGCCGCGGACCCACATCATGGCGTTGATGGCGGAGGAGCCGCCAAGGGTGTGGCCGCGCGGCCAGTAGAGCTCGCGCCCGCCCAGCGCCTCCTGCTTCGCGGTGGTGAAGTCCCAGTCGTACGCGGTCTTGAAGAGCTTCGGGAAAGCGGCCGGAATCCTGATCTCCGGCTTGCGGTCGCGGGGGCCCGACTCCACGAGCGCGACCCGGACGCCCGGGTCCTCGGAGAGCCGCGCCGCGAGCACACAGCCCGCCGAGCCGGCCCCCACCACGATGTAGTCGTATGTGCGCTCCGCCGTGCCCGCTGTCCTCAACACGCCCCCCAGGCCGTGACGTCGGGTCCTCCACCGCTGTCAGCATGACCGGCCGGGGCCGGACGTGCCAGGGCTTGTGGGGCATCCTGCACCGGAACCGTCCGGATCCTATGGGCGGCTCCGCCGGCTCCAGCGGGTCCGAGGGGGCACGCGCGGGTGCGGACGCGCGGCCCGCCCCCGAAACGGGCACGCGCGTCCGCCGGCGGAACCCGGCCGTTCCTGAGGCAGCCGGGTTCGTGGCTCTCAGGCCCGGCCGCGCCGCAGCTGACGGCTGCGCTGGAGCTGCAGTCTCTCCTGCTCGGAGAGGCCGCCCCAGACGCCGAACCGCTCGTCGTTCGCCAGCGCGTACTCCAGGCAGGCCTGGCGTCCTTCGCAGCCGCCGCAGAGCATCTTGGCCTCCCGCGTCGAGCTCCCGGGCGCGGGGAAGAAGAACTCGGGCCCCGCCTGGGCGCACAACGCGGTCTCCTGCCAGGCGAGTTCCTGCCCGGCGATGGTGGTGTTGATCGACATGGCATCCATGCTGGCCGGGCCGGATCAACGTCCGGTCAATGATCGTTGAACGCCTTGCGCCGCCCGCGTCAGGCGGCCCCCTCCGCCTCGCGGTCTTTGGCCGATTACGGCCGGACGATCACGCTCCCCCGCCCCTCTCCCCCGTCCTGCCGGGCCCTCCCGGTCACGATGGTCCGGGCGCACGGCTGCGCCCAACCGGCGCGCCCGGATGGCCCGTTCTCGTTCCTCCTCAGTCTCGCACCGGCCACTGACAGTGCGGGCCGGAGCGGTTCCGGCCGCCTTCGCCGTTGCCCTGAGCGACCGGAAGGCCCGGCCGTAGTGTGGAGCCCTTCGTCGATCACGACCCGGCAGGGAGCCGATATGACCGAGGCCACCACGGTGCGCACACCGACCGGCGCGCAGGCGGTGCAGCGCGCCCTGGAGGTGCTGCACTCCTTCCACGACAACGGCCCCGACCTCAGCGCGTCCGATCTCTCCCGGCGGCTGGGGTTACCCGTCTCCACCGCCCACCGGCTGGCCCGCACGCTGGTGGCGGCGGGCTTCCTGGAGCAGGACGTGCGCACCGCGCGCTACCGGCTCGGGCCCGCGATGACCGAGCTCGGCCGGCTCTCGTACCACCGGCGCGGACTGCACCTGGCCGCCCCCGAACTGGCCGACCTGACCGCGCGGACCGGCGCGGTGGCCGACCTCGCGCTGCGCAGCGGCCCGCATGCGGTGATCGTCGCGGGCGGCCCGGTGCCCCCGATGGCCGGGCTGCGCCGCCCGCTGCGCTCGACGGCGCCGGGCCGGGTGCTGCTCGCCTGGCCCGGGCCGGACGAACCGGCCGCCCTGGACGAGGAGTTGGCGGACGTACGGGCCGACGGCTTCGCGCGCGAGGAGAGCGGGAGCGCGCTCACCGGGGCGTACGGGGACGGGTACGGGACGCGCACCCTCGCCGTTCCGGTCCTGGACCGCGCCGGCCACGCCCGCTTCGCCCTCTCGCTGCGGGGCGCGACCTCGGTGATGACGGACGAGCGCGCCGCCTGGTTCCTGGCGCAGGCACGCGCGTGCGCCCAGGCCCTGGAGATACTGCTGCTGCCCCCGGCCGAGCGCCGCCCGCCCACGGCGTAGGCGCCCCTCCGGGAGCCACCGGGGGTGTAGGCCACCGATCCTAGGAGGCGCTCTTCTTGGCGCGGCTCGGCTGCACCCGCTTGGGCTCGCCCGGCATCTTGGGGTAGTCCGGCGGGTACGGCATGTCCCCCAGCTCGTGTTCGTGCTCGTCGCGGGCGGCGAGTTCGAGCAGCGGCTCCAGGCTGAAGGCGTGGTCCTCCATGTCCGCGTGGACGTCCCCCACCTCGGCGTACCGCGCGGGCATCGTCTTCAGGTCGAAGTCCTCGGGGTGCACGTCGTCGAGCTCCTCCCAGCGCAGCGGCGCCGAGACGGGGGCGTGCGGCTTGGGGCGGACCGAGTAGGCGGAGGCGATGGTGCGGTCGCGGGCCGTCTGGTTGTAGTCGACGAAGATCCGCTCCCCGCGCTCCTCCTTCCACCACGCGGTGGTGACCCTTCCCGCCATCCGCCGCTCCAGCTCGCGCCCGACGGCGATGGCGCAGCGGCGCACCTCGGTGAAGGTCCAGCGGGGTTCGATGGGGACGAAGACGTGGATGCCCCGGCCGCCGGAGGTCTTGGGCCAGCCCCTGATGCCCGACTCGTCCAGCAGGGCGCGCAGCTCGTGGGCGACCGGGACCGCGTCGTCGAAGCCGGTGCCGGGCTGGGGGTCCAGGTCGATGCGGAGCTCGTCGGGGTGGTCGGTGGCCTCGCGCCGCACCGGCCACGGGTGGAAGGTGAGGCAGCCCAGGTTGGCGGCCCACAGGACGGCGGCGGGCTCGGTCGGGCAGATCTCGTCGGCGTGCCGGCCGCTGGGGAAGGAGATCCGGGCGGTGGGGATCCACTCGGGCAGGTTCTTGGGCGCCCGCTTCTGGAAGAAGGACTCGCCGTCCACGCCGTCCGGGTAGCGCTCCAGGGTGGTCGGGCGGTCGCGCAGGGCGCGGGTGATCCCGTCGGCGACCGCCAGGTAGTACGTGGCCACGTCCAGCTTGGTGTAGCCGCGCTCCGGGAAGTACACCTTGCCCGGGTTGGACAGCCGGACGGCCCGTCCGGCCACGTCCAGCTCGACGGCCTCGCCCTTGCTCGTGCCCATGCAGGCCACGGTAGGCGCGCTCCGCAAATGGCGCATATCGGCACAGTCCGGTGAGAATCATCGGTATGGATCTGCCGGTGATGCCGCCCCTGAAGCCGATGCTCGCCAAGTCGGTCGCCAGGATTCCGCCCGGGATGCAGTACGAGGCGAAGTGGGACGGCTTCCGGGCGATCGTGCACCGCGACGGCGACGAGATCGTCATCGGCAGCCGCAACGGCAAGCCGCTGACCCGCTACTTCCCCGAGCTCGCTCAGGCCCTCACGGAGCGGCTGCCGGAGCGCTGTGTGGTGGACGGCGAGATCGTCATCGTCCACGAGGGGCGCCTCGACTTCGACCGGCTCACCGAGCGCATCCATCCGGCCGCCTCCCGGGTGAACCTGCTGGCCGAGCGGACCCCGGCCAGCTTCGTCGCCTTCGACCTGCTCGCGCTCGGCGACGCCTCGCTGCTCGACACCCCGCTGAGCGAGCGCCGGGCGGCCCTGGTGAAGGCCCTGAGGAAGGTCACCCCGCCGGTGCACCTGGCCCCGGCGACCACGGACGTCGAGGAGGCCCAGGAGTGGTTCGAGCACTACGAGGGCGCCGGGCTCGACGGAGTGGTGGCCAAGCCTCTCGACCTGCGCTACCGCCCGGACGCCCGGCTGATGTACAAGATCAAGCACGAGCGCACGGCCGACGTGGTCGTGGCGGGCTACCGCGTCCACAAGAGCGGCCCCATCGTGGGCTCGCTGCTGCTCGGCCTGTACGACGGCGCCGGCGCCCTCCAGCACGTCGGCGTCTGCGCGGCCTTCCCGATGAAGCGGCGCGCCGAGCTCGTCGAGGAGCTGGCGCCGCTCCTGATGGACGACCCGGTGGGCGGCGGGCACCCCTGGGCGGCCTGGCTCGACGAGGCCGCCCACGAGGGCGCCCGGCTGCCCGGCGCGCAGAGCCGCTGGACCGGCAAGAAGGACCTGTCGTGGGTGGCGCTGCGGCCGGAGCGGGTGTGCGAGGTGGCGTACGACCACATGGAGGGCGACCGCTTCCGGCACACCGCCCAGTTCCGCCGCTGGCGCCCGGACCGGTCCCCCAACAGCTGTACGTACGCCCAGCTGGAGGAACCGGTCTCCTACGACCTGGCGCAGGTGCTGTCGGGCGGCTGAGCGGCGCGCTCAAAGCGGGCCGGGGGCGCGGGCGGGGCCCGGGGACGGGTCTCAGCCCTCGCGGCGGGCGATGACCCGGTACGCGTTGGAGAACCGGGTCCGCCGCGCCACCGGGTTGAGCAGCTGGTCGAGCCCGTACACCGCGATCAGCACCGGCAGCGCCGCCCACACCAGCGTGAAGCGGACGGCCCGGGAGGCGCGGCCGGGGCGGCGGGGCAGCCAGGGCGCGTCGTCGCGCGGCAGCAGCCGGTCGAGCAGGAACCAGCTGGCGCACACCAGGTCGGCCGGGATGTGGGCGTCGCGCCGCTCGGCCACCTCGACCGTGAAGCCCAGCTCCCGCAGCTGCCCGCACAGGTTGCCCATCGGGACCATGTTGAGGTGCTGGGGCTGGAACCAGGGCAGCCAGCGCCGGCCGAGCAGGCGCCCCGACCACGACTCGGGGTCGGGCACCTCGATTAGCAGATGCCCGCCGGGCGCCAGCGCCGTGTGCGCGGCGGCGAGTTCGCGGTGCGGGTCGGGGGTGTGCTCCAGGTAGTGGAACATGCTGACCGCGTCGTAGCGGCCCGCCATCTCCCCGGCGAGCTCCACGAACAGCCCCCGGTAGGCCTGCTTGACCCGCCCCTCCTTGGCCGCGATCTCGACGCCCTCGCCCAGGTCGAGACCGTCGAACTCGGTGTCGGGCAGCACCTCCTTGGCGGTGGCGCAGAAGTGGCCGAGCGAGGTGCCGACGTCCAGCCAGCGGCCGGGCAGGGCGACCCGGCGCAGCGCGCGGGCGCTGCGCCGGAACCGCTTCCTGCTGCCGTTGCCCTCGAACATCTTGGCCGTGGTCTCCGCGCCGAGGCCGTCGTAGAAGTCCCGGTAGTAGAAGTCCAGGCCCTCCTGGCTGAGCTGCGGGTTCTGGAAGACGTGCCCGCAGCCCCGGCACGCGTCGAGGACGAAGGCGCCGGGCTTGCCCTGGATGAGGTCCGTGGTGCGGAATCTGCGGCGCAGGTCGTGGCCCCGGCACCACGGGCAGTCGGTGCGGGCCGGCCGGAAGAAGCGGGCCGTGCCACGGGCCAGCTCCTCCTGGTACGACGGGCGGAGTTCGGCGATCCGTTTGCTGTCGGGCATGGGCGTCCCTCTCTGTGGGGGCTCTATCGGGGGTGTCCGGTGGCGGCGGCGAGCTTTTCGAGGTGGGTGGCGGCGGCCGACTCGCCGCCCGCGGCGCGGAAGGCGTCCCGCACGCGCCGGGCCGCGGCCCGGTGGCCGGGCAGGGTCACCACCGCGTCCAGGGCCGCGCCGATCTGCTCGCGTCCGGCCCGCGCGAACTTCACCCGCACCCCGGCCCCGGCCGCCACCACCTGGGCCGCCACGACCGGCTGGTCGTCCCGGATCGGGGCGACCACCAGCGGCACCCCGTGCCACAGCGCCTCGGTGACGGTGTTGTGCCCCGCGTGGCAGAGCACCGCCGACATCCGCTCCAGCAGGGCGACTTGCGGCAGCCCGGCCCGTACCAGCACGTCGGGTCCCGGTGGCACCGCCCCGAGCAGCCCGCCCGGGTCGCAGACCACCGCCCGCAGCCGCCCGGCGCGGGCGCGCACCGCCGCGACGCTCTCGGCGAGGAAGCGGCCGCCCGCGTCGGTGTTGGCCGTGCCCAGCGTGACCAGGACCGCCGGTGTCCCCGGTGCCAGGTCCAGCCACTGCCAGGGGAAGTCCCCGGTGTCCAAGCGCCGGGCGGCCAGCGCCGGTCCGACGAACCGCAGCTCCGTGTCCGGTGCGGTGTACGGGCCGGTCAGCTCGGGGGTGGTGAAGGCGAGGGTGAGCAGCGGGGAGAAGCGCGGGTCGTACGTGGCGGCCGGGTCACCGACGCGCGCTCTCAGCTCCCCGAGCAGCCCGGTGAGCCAGCTGTGCACGCCGGGCATCCCGGCCATGCTGTCGGTGAGTTCGGCCGAGGTGGTGGACGAGGTCGCGAAGGGCACCCCGAGGCGCTCCGCCACCAGCGCGCCCGCCACGGTCTGCTGGTCGGCCACCACCACGTCCGGCCCGAACGCGCCGATCGCCGCCTCCACCCCGGGCGCCATCGCCTCGGCGAGCGGGCCGAGGAACCGCCCCCAGAGGAACTTCAGGGCAGCGGCCCCGCGCAGCTCGGGCGGCCGTCCGCCGATGCCGTCGGGCCCGGCGCACTCGTACACCAGCGGCCGCTCCCCCACCAGCCGCTCCACGGCCTCCGGGCGGCCCGCCCAGGCCACCTCGTGGCCCCGGGCGGCCAGCTCGGCGGCGACGGCGGCGGCCGGGTTGATGTGGCCGGTCAGCGGCGGCACCACGAACAGGAAGCGGCTCACCGGACCGGGTCCGGCTCGCCCGGCCCGGAGGCGGCGGGAAGCGCGGCCGTGTGGTCGCGGATCCAGCTCAGCGCCAGCTCGCCGACCGCCTCGGACGCCTCGACCAGGACGGAGTGCTTCTGCCCCGGCACCACCGCGACCCGGCAGCGCGGCAGCAGCGACCGCAGCCGGGCGGCCTCGGCGGCCACCAGTCCCTCCTGGCCGTTGATCAGCAGCACCGGGCAGCGCACCCGGCCGAGCTGCTCGTCGGTGAGGACCCGGCCGCCGGGGATGTCCTCGGCGATGGTGGTGGAGCGCACCAGCCGCCCCGCCGCCTGGCCGAGCCTGCGGATATGGGCGTCGTGGCGGGCGTCGCCGGTCCGGGTCGAGGAGAGCGTGCCGTACTGCTCGGTGAACCACAGCAGCGCGTCGTCCTCGGACATCTCCCCGGCGTGCCGCAGCGCCGCCGCCATGGTGTGCGACCAGGTCCGGCTGGCGGGCCCGGACTCGATCACGGTGACGGTGGCGACGCGCTCGGGCCGGTGCACGACGTAGTCGAGCGCGACCGTGCCGCCGAAGGAGTTGCCGACCAGGTGGACCGGCCCGTCGATCTTCAACTCGTCGAGCAGGGCGTCCAGATCGGCGGTGAAGTCCTCCAGGGTGTAGCCGCGCGGCGGCCGTTCGCTGCGGCCGTGCCCGCGCAGGTCGTACATGACGGCCTCGTATCCGGCGGCGGCGAAGAGGGGGCCGAGGGTGAAGTAGTAGCTGGCGAGGCTGTCGATGAAGGCGCCGTGGACGAACACGGCCGTGCCCTGCGGCCGCCGCCCCCGGGGGGCGAGCCGCTGGACGTGCAGCCCGAGCCCGTTGGCGCGGATCATCACCATCGGGCGGCTCCCGGTCCGGGGGCCTCGCCCAGACAGCGCACCACATGCGTGACGAGCCGGCCCACGGTGAGCGCGATGATCTCGTCGATCTCCAGACCGGCGACGAACTCCGCGAAGTTGACCCGCTCGCCGTACCACTCCTCCAGATGCCCGGAGAGCATGACGAGGTCGATGCTCTCCAGCTCCAGGTCGTCCCCGAACAGGGTGTCGGGGCGGATGTCGGCGGGGTCGGGGGCGTAGTCGCCGAGCACGGTCACGATGAGCTGGGCGATCTCGGCGAGGACGGTCTCCTCCAGGGCCGCCCGCCGTTCCGGGTCGGTCTCCTCGTCGAGCGGGGCGGGGCCGGGCGGCCGTTCGCTGGTGGTCACGGGGCACTCTCCTTGGGGGACGGCGCGGACGTGGTCCAGGCCACGACGTGGGTGTCGGTGACGAGGGCGCAATGGACGAGGTGGCGGCGGCCGTCGACGGTGACGGTGAGGGAGTCGGGGGCCGCCTCGGTCACCTCGAAGGCGTGCGGCCGCCCGCCGAGCCCGGTGCCCGCCGCCTTGGCGACGGCCTCCTTGGCCGTCCAGAACCGGGTGAACCACAAGGCCTCGGACTCGCCGGTTTCGGCGACGAGGCGCTGGAGGAGGTCGAGTTCGCGGGCGCCGAGGGCGACCCGGAGGGTCTCGGGGGCGCGGTCCGCGATCTCCTCGACGTCGATGCCGACGCCGTACGCGGACGGGTCCGGCCCGGCCGGGCGGACGAGCGCGACCGCCAGGTCGCCCCGGTGGGCGAGGGAGAGGTGGAGTGCCGGCAGGGTGCGGCCGTGCTTTCCCACGGCCCGGGGCCGCCCCGACTCCTCGTTGACGATCTCGATCTCGGCCGGGAACACCGCGCCTTCGCCGTGCTCCCAGAGCCAGCCGCGCACGGCGTCCTTCGCGGCGATCCGGCCGAGCAGCCAGGGGCGCCGGCCGCGCGGCGGCTTCGTCTCGTACGCCTCCCGTTCGGCCCGGCCCAGTTGCATGCGCATCAGCAGGTCGCGCGAGGCGAGGTCGGGCCAGGCGTCCCGCAGCAGACACCAGCCGCCGGGCCGGGTCTCGGCGAGGGCCAGACGCTCCGGGTAGCCACCGGACCTGCGCGCGTCGAGCCCGGAGAACCGGCGGTCGCGCCAGCCGTTCAGCTCCGCCCACACCGTCCCGTCGGGCAGGGTGAGCCGGACGTCGGCGAGCAGGGTGTCCTCGGTGAGCGAGGTGATGACGGCGTGGCAGTCGACGGGGGCGCCGGTGGACGGGGGCGGCCCGAAGAAGCGGGCCGCCGCCAGGGCGACGGGGAAGATCACGGTTCTGGTGGGGCGGGTCGACATCAGCCAGTAGCCGAGGAGCTGGCCCACGTTGTCGAGGAGCGCGCCGGGCGCGGCGGGCGTGCTGATGGTGCCCCGGACATGGCCGGGCCCGATCCCCCGCAGCGCGGTGACCCCCTGGAACGCGGGGCCGTGGAACATCCACCGGTCCTCGTACAGCTGGGCCGCCGCGATCTCGGGCGGGCGCTCGTCGGCCGCGTCGAGCGGTGGTACGGGCCCGGGGCCGGGGTAGTGGGGGGCGAGCTGGACGGTCGCGCGGGCGTACGGCCCGAACGCGACCGCCCAACGGCCGTGCCCCTGCGGCCGGGCGGTGACCGTCACGTCCACCGCCGGGATGGCGTTGACCCACTTCTCCAGCCGTACGTCGTGCACGGCGACGGCCCGCTGTCCGGGCGCGGCCTGTTCGGCGGCGGCCATCAGATGGTGCAGGACGGTGGTGGCGGGGACGACGGGGTGCCGGTCGGCGGTATCGGGCCAGCCGGGCCGCTGCGGGAAGAAGCAGTGGTCGAGCAGATAGGGCATGTCGGCGGTGGAGACGCGGAGCCGGGTGCGGTGCTCGGCGGGCGGGGCGGCGACCGGCGCGCTCGCGGCCTCCAGTACGGCCGTGACGCTGTCCGCCGTCTCCCGCAGCAGCGCGTCGAGCTCGGCGGCGACGGGGTGGCGGCGGGTGACCTCGTCACCCAACGCGCCTGCGGTACGCGGACGTTCGGGTACCCCTCCGGTACGAGGGCGCAGCCCGGCACGTAACTCGTCCAGGCGGTGGGGGTCGAGGGGGACCAGAGCGGCACTCAGGTCGAGGGGGACGGGGGCGGCGGAGGCGCGTGACCCCTCTGCGGAGGCGGCGGAGGCGCGGGACTTCACCGGTCGGACGGGCGGCAGTGCGCGCCCCTTCGGCCCCTGCCCGGCGGGCGACAGCACATACCCCTCCGCCCACATCCCCGTCTCCACCCGCAGCAGCTGCGCCAGCCCGCTGCGTTGGGGCGAGTTGGCCGAGAGGGTGAGGTGGTCGCGGTTCTTGAGGGTGTCGTCGATCAGCGACGCCAGCCGGCCGGTGCCCACCTGGACGAAGGCGCGGAAGCCCGCCGCGTACAGGGCGTCCACCAGCGGCCGGAACCGCACCGGCTCCAGAAGGTGGCGGACGAACAGCGCCCGGACCTCGTCGGGGTCGGCCGGGAACGGGGCCGCCGTGGTGCCGGACCAGACCGGGATCTGCGGCGCAAGGATCTCCGCCGCGTCCACACCGCGCCGCAGGGGACCCAGATACGGGGCGAGCATCGGGGTGTGGAAGCCGGAGCGGAACGGCAGCACCTGGCAGATCACCCGCTCCGCGCGCAGTTTCGCGGCGAACTCCTCGACCGGCCGCTCCGGGCCGCACACCATGGACTGGCCGGGCGAGTTGTCGTGCGAGAGGACGAGGCCGGGCCAGTCGGCGAGCGCCTCGCTCACCCGGGCCGCCGGGGCGCCGATCGCCGCGAACACCAGGCCCGGCACCCGCAGCGAGTCGGGGTCGACGGCGGCGAAGAACGCGTCCGCCTTGTCGGCCGCGAACACACCGCCGGCGATCATCGCGGCCCACTCCCCCACGCTGTGCCCGGCCACCCCGTCGGGCCGGACGCCCAGCGCTCGCAGGGCCTGGTCGAGGAGGCGGCCGACGCGCAGCACGCCGAGCCCGTGCCGGGCGACGTCGGTGGCTTCCGTGTACGAGCGGCCGGGCAGCCGCAGCCCGTAGTGCTCGGCGACCTCCTCCACCCGGGGCGCGAACTCGGCCTCCAGGCCGGGGAAGACGAACGCCACCTTGCCGCCGCCCGCCGCCCCGAGCAGCGGGCGCGGAGCGAACCACACATCGCCGCGGCCGCGCCACGGGCGGCCCTGGGCCACGGCGCGCCGGGAGAGTGCCAGCCGTTTGGCGGTCGGGTCGACGATGCCGAGGCGTGCGGCAGGCACATCCCAGCCGTACGCGGCGGGCTCCTCCCGTCCGTACGAGCAGCCGCCCCGCTCCCGTACCGTCGTGTCGTCCGTGTCCAGGAGGCGGGCCATGTCCTCGGCCGTGTCGGCCGTCAGGCGCAGCACCGCCTCCGGCTCCCGCACGGCCGCCCGGCGCGGGGCGGGCGCGGCTGTCGGCGTCTGTTCCAGGACCACATGGGCGTTGATGCCGCCGAACCCGAAGGCGTTGACGGCGGCCCGGCGCAGCGGCCCCTCCCAGGGGCGGGCGACGGACACCGGGCGGAACCGGGTGCGGGCGAGGGCGGGGTGCGGGTCCTCGCAGTGCAGGGTGGGCAGCAGCGTGGCGTGGTGCACGGCGAGGGCCGCCTTCACCAGTCCGGCGACGCCCGCCGCGGGCATACAGTGCCCGATCATCGACTTCACCGAGCCGATGACGGGGGCGGCCCCGCCGTCCGCGCCCGGCCCGAACACTTCGGCCAGTGTGGCCAGTTCGGCCGCGTCGCCCGCCGGGGTGCCGGTGCCGTGGGCCTCCAGGAGGCCGAGGGAGCCGGGTGCGCGCGGGTCGAGGCCGGCCGCGTGCCAGGCCTGGCGGACCGCGCGGGTCTGGCCGCCCGGGTCGGGGTTCATCAGCCCGGCCGCGCGGCCGTCGCCCGCGACTCCGGTGCCACGGATCACCGCGTACACCCGGTCGCCGTCGCGCTCGGCGTCCGCCAGCCGCTTGAGGACCACGACGCCCGTGCCCTCGCCGATGAGGATGCCGTCGGCCGCCGCGTGGAAGGGGCGGCTGCGCTGGCTCGGCGAGAGGGCGCGCAGCTGGGCGAACACGCTCCACAGGGTGATGTCGTGGCAGTGGTGGACGCCGCCCGCGAGCATCAGGTCGCAACGGCCCGAGGCCAGTTCGCCCACCGCCTGGTCGACCGCGATCAGCGAGGACGCGCAGGCCGCGTCCACCGTGTAGGCCGGGCCGCGCAGGTCGAGGCGGTTGGCGACGCGGGACGCGGCCAGGTTGGGCACGAGCCCGATCGCGGACTCCGGGTGCTCGGGTCCCAGTGTGTCGGTGAAGGCCGATCGCACCCGGTCGAGCTGGTCGGGGGCGAGGTGCGGGAGCAGCTCGGACAGGGTGCGCGTCAACTGGTGCGCGGTGCGCACCCGTTGGTCGAGCCGGACGAGCCCCGGGTTGAGGTAGCCGCCCCGGCCGAGGACCACCCCGACCCGGCCGCGGTCGGGCAGCCGGTCCTCACCGCCCGCGTCCGCGATCGCCCGGGCCGCGACCGAGAGCGCGATGAGCTGGTCCGGCTCGGTGCCCGCGACCGAGCTGGGCATGATGCCGAAGCGGGCGGCGTCGACCTCGGCGAGGCCGTCGACGAAGCCGCCGCGCCGGCAGTAGATCCGGTCGGCGGCGCCGCCCGGGTCGCCGGGCCGGTAGTAGACCGGGTCCCAGCGTCCCTCGGGCACCTCCCGTACGGCGTCCACCCCGTCGACGAGGTTGCGCCAGTACGCGTCCAGGTCCCCGGCGCCAGGAAGCAGGACGGCCATCCCGACGATGGCGACCGGGAGCCGGCTTCCCTTCGTGTACGACTCGGTCGGCTTCTCGTCGGCCATGTCACCAGCCCGATGCCGTGTAGACGACGGACGTGGCCGACTCGTCGCCCCAGGCCAGCTCGCGCAGCAGGGCGAGCGCCCCCTCCTCGCGGTCGATGAGGTCCACCCCGCGCCGCGCGTACTCGCGGGCGAGGTGCGGGGTGACCATGCCGCCGTGCTCCGCCGACGGCGCCCACGGCCCCCAGTGCACGGTGAGCGCCCGCCGGCCGGTGCGCCGCGCCCAGCGCGCGCCGAGGCCCGCGAGCGCGTCGTTGGCGGCGGCGTAGTCGCTCTGGCCCCGGTTGCCGAGCACGGCGGAGACGCTGCCGAACAGCACGGCCGTCCGGGGGCCGTGCGGGAGCTGGGAGGCGGCGTCGAGCAGCGCGCGGGCGCCGTCCGCCTTCGTCGCGTACACCCGCCGGAACGACTCCGGGTCCTTCTCCTCGATGAGCCGGTCCTCGATCACCCCGGCCGCGTACACCACCATGTCGATGCGCCCGTGCTCGGCCTGGATCTCCTTGACGGCCTGGGCCACGGCCGCGCCGTCGCACATGTCGGCGACGCGGTACGCGGCGGGGCTGCCCAGGCGCCCCAACCGGTCCAGGGTGCGGGCGACTTCGCGGCCCGCCAGGATGCCTCTCACCTCGCGCTCGATCGCGCCGGGAGCCTGCTCGCCGCGCGCGGCGAGCAGGGCCCGCAGCGCGGCGGCGTCGGCGGCGCGGGCTTGCTCCGGATCCTCGGGCCCGGCGGGGAGCGGGGTCCTGCCGAGGAGCTCGACCCGGCAGTGCGAGGCCGCCGCGAGGGTCAGGGCGACGTCGGCGGTGATCCCGCGCGCGCCTCCGGCGAGCACGACGACGGAGTCCCGGTCCAGCCCGAGCGCGGCCGCTTCGGCGGCCCCGTCCCCGGCGGGCCCCGCGCCGGTCCGGGCGAGTCCGCCGAGGCCGCGCTCCGCCAGCGCGTACCCGTACCGGCCGGCGTCGGTGCGCCCGACGACGGGGGCGCGGTCCTCGGCGTACAGCTCGGCCAGCAGGAACTCCGCCCGCCGCGCCGCCGTGGCGGCCGGGTCGAGGTCGACGACACGGGCGGTGACGTCCTCGTACTCCCGCCCGATCGTCCGGAACAGCCCGTGCAGCCCCGCCCCCGGGTCCTCGCCGAGGCCGGGCGCGGTCCTGCCGCAGATGAGCCACCGGGGCCCGAGGCGCAGGGCGGCGCGGAAGACCTCGAAGGCCCCGGGGAGCAGCGGGGGTCCGCCGTCGGAGACGGCGGCGGCCGGGAGGACGGCTCCCAGGTGGAAGACCCCGTCGAGGGGCCCGTCGGCCGGATCGAGGCGCCGGTGCATGTCGTACGCGACGACCTCGGCGCCCCGGTCCGCCAGCAGGGCCGCCAGCTCCTCGCCGGTCTGCCCTCCGCCGAGCAGGGCGAAGCGCCTGCCGTGGAGGGAGGGGCCGGGCGGGATGGGCGGGAGCGCGAGGGCGGTCTCCGCGAGGAGGAAGCGCCGGGGGGCGACGCCGTGGACGGGCTCGGTCGCAGTGGGGGTGGCCTCAGACGTCGTGGCGGGCACGGCGGCGGTCTCGTCCGGCTCCCGGGACCCCTCGTGCCCGGTGATCCACGCCGTGATCGCGGCCACCGTCCGGGCCCGGGACAGCTCCTCCATCTCGGCGTCGTCGAACGTGCGCGTCCCCGCGAGACGGCGGGCCAGCTCGCCCACGATCTCGGTGCGTTTGATGGAGTCGATGCTCAGGTCCGCTTCGAGGTCCAGATCGGGCTCGATCATGTCGGCCGGGTAGCCGGTGCGCTCGCTGATGACGGTGAGCACGGCCTGCCCGAGGTCCACCACGACGGGTCGCGGGGCCTCGGCGGGCGCCGCTTCCTCGGCCACGGCCACGGGCCGCGCGACGGCGTCCGTACGAACCGGGACCGGCGGCGGGGGCACGGGGGCCCCGGTGGCGCCCAAGTGGGTGAGCAGGACGTCCCGTTGGGCCGCGACCAGCTCGCGGGTGGTGCGCAGGTAGTCGGCGATGAGCTCGTGCCGGGAGTCGTCGTCGCGTGTCACCGTGCTCGTCTCCAGAGTGACCCGTCGGGCCGGTCGCAGGGCTCCGGGCAGCAGTTCGCCGGATCGGGTGCGTACGAGGTGGCCGTCCACGGTCCAGCCGGGCGGCTCCGGCCGCTCGGTCAGCGCGCCCCGGCCCTGGAGGAGCCGCCCGGCACGCACCGGCACGCCCGCTACCGCGAGCCGCGCCAGCGCGTCGAGGAGGCCGCGCAGCCCGGCGCCGGGGCGGGGTTCGCAGGCGACCGCCAGATGCGGCCGCTCGCCCAGGATCTGGCCGACGAGGCCCGTCAGCACCGTCCCCGGGCCCGCTTCGACGAAGACCCGCGCGCCCGCCGCGTACATCGCCTCGACCTGCTCGGCGAAGCGCACCGGGGAGCCGATCTGCGCGGCGAGTTCGGCGCGTACGCCGTCGGGCCCGGCCGGATAGACGGCGGCCGTCCGGTTGGCCCAGACCGGGAACTCCGGCGCCCTGACCTGGTGCCGGGCCAGGACCGTGGCGAACCGTTCGCCCGCGCCCGCGACCAGCGGGCTGTGGAAGGCGCAGGCGACCGGGATGCGCCGCACGCCGTGTCCGGCGCCCCGGAGGTGGTCCATCGCCTCGTCCACCAGGGCGGTGGGGCCGGAGACGACGGTCTGCCGGGGGCCGTTGCGGTTGGCGGCCACGACCCGGCCGGCCAGCCCGGCTTCGGCGAGGACGCGCTCGACGTCGGCGGGGGCCGCCTGGACCGCCGCCATGGCACCGGGGTCCTCCCCGAGCGAGCCCAGGATGGACTCGGCCCGGCGGGCGCTGAGGTCGAGCAGCGCGTCCGGGGTCAGGGCTCCGGCGGCCGTCAGGGCGACCAGCTCCCCGTAGGAGTGCCCGCCCGCCATGTCGGGTCGTACGCCGACCGCTTCCAGAATGCGGGAGACCGTCAGTCCGGCTATCCCCAGGGCCGGTTGGGCCATTCTGGTGTCCTTCAGCGCCTCCTGCTGGCGGTCGGCCACTGCCGGGTCGAAGGCCTTCGGCGGGTAGAGGGCACTGGCGTACGCCCCGCCCTGCCGCACCAGGTGCGCGGCCTCCGGGAAGGCCACGAGGAGCTCGGCGAGCATGCCGGGCCGCTGACTGCCCTGCCCGGGGAAGAGGAAGGCGACCTTCGGGCCGCCCCCGGAACGGTCGTCCAGGTCGGGCAGCCTGTCCGTGTCGGGCCGGGTGCCGCCGGTCAGGTCGCCCACCCCGTCCGTGTCAGGCAACGCGCCGCCGGCCAGGCCCCCCGCGTCGTCGGCCAGATGGAGCCCGCGCCCCTTCTCGCCGGCCGCCGCCTTCCGCAGCAGCCCGCGCAGTTCGTCCACGCTCTCCGCCACCACCGCGATCCGCACCGGGCCCGGCCGGGTCGCGGCGCGTCGGGCCGCCAGCAGCGCAGCGTCGCGCAGCCGCAGGCCCGCGCCCGGGCCGGCCGAACCGCCCGGTTCACCCGGCTCACCCGGTTCTCCCAGTTCGCCCAGCAGCCACCGCGCCTCCCGCCCGGCCGCCGCCGTGTCCGCGCCCCGGAGGAGGAAGAGCTCGGCGGGCCACTGCTCGTACCCCTGGGCCGGGGGCGCGCCCTCGGCGTGGGCGGCAAGCACCGCGTGGAAGTTGGTGCCGCCGAAGCCGAACGCGCTGACCCCCGCGATGCGTTCGTCGGCGGGGGCGGCCCACGGCCGTGCCTCGGAGTGGAAGGCGAAGGGGCTGGTGGCGGGGTCCCAGGCCGCGTTCGGCTCCTGGAGGTGGAGGGTCGGCGGGGTGATCCCGGTGTGCAGGGCCAGTGCCGCCTTGATCAGTCCGGCCAGGCCCGCCGCGCACTTGGTGTGGCCCAGCTGGGACTTGACGGAGCCGAGGGCGCAGCCGCCGGGCGCCGCGCCCGCCTCGGTGAACACCTCGGTCAGCGTGGCCAGTTCGGTGCGGTCGCCGACGACGGTTCCGGTGCCGTGCGCCTCGACCAGACCGACCCGGGCGGGCGAGATCCCGGCCGCCCGGTAGGCCCGCTCCAGCGCGGCCCGCTGGCCCTCGGGCCGGGGCGCGGTGAGCCCGAGGGAGCGGCCGTCGCTGGCGCTGCCGACGCCCTTGACCACGGCGTACACACGGTCGCCGGCCCGCTCGGCGTCGGCCAGGCGCTTCAGGGCGACACAGGCCACGCCCTCGCCGAGCACGGTGCCGTCGGCACGGGCGTCGAAGGTACGGGAGCGGCCGCTCGGGGAGAGCGCGCGGACGGAGGAGAAGAGCAGGTAGTCGTTGATCCCGTTGTGCAGGTCGGCGCCGCCGCACAGCACCATCTCGCTGGTGCCGGAGGCGAGTTCCTTGCAGGCGACGTCGAGGGCGGCGAGCGAGGAGGCGCAGGCCGCGTCGACCGTGTAGTTGGCGCCGCCGAGGTCGAGGCGGTTGGCGATCCGGCCCGCGATGACGTTGGCGAGCATGCCGGGGAAGGAGTCCTCGGTGAGCTTGGGCAGCTGCTCCTCGACGGCGGGCGGTATCTCGCCCAGATAGGCGGGCAGGACCGTGCGCAGGGTGGTGGCGCCGGACAGGTCGCTGCCGGACTCCGCGCCGAAGACCACGGACGTACGGGAGCGGTCGAAGGGCCGTTCGCCGTACCCGGCGTCGTCCAGGGCCCGCCGCGCGGCTTCCAGGGCGAGGAGCTGTACGGGTTCGACGCTGCCGAGCGAGGCGGGCGGGATCCCGTAGGCGAACGGGTCGAAGGGGATCGGCGGCAGGAAGCCTCCCCACCGCGACACGGTCGTCCCGGGGCGCTCGCCCGTGGGGTCGTGGTAGACCTCCGGGTCCCAGCGCTCGGCGGGGACCTCGGTGACCGCGTCGACGCCGCCGACGACGTTCGCCCAGTAGGTCGCGAGGTCGGGGGCCTTGGGGAACATGCAGGCCATGCCGACGACAGCGATGTCGAGCGGCTGCGCGAGGGGCTGCGCCGCGGTGTCCTCGGCCGCGCCGAGGGCTTGGCGCAGCTCGGCCGTCCGCCGCTCGGCGAAGGCGGCGGCCCCCCGGCTCACGGCGTCGTGCAGCGCGCCCACGGTGGTGGCCGCCGAGCGCAGTACGGCCACCTCGCCCGCCATGAACATCCCGGCGTCGAGCTGGCGCCGCTCGGAGACCGGGCGCAGCTCGCCGCCCGCGCGCTCCACGCCCTTGCTGGCGATCCGCAGCCGCCCGATGTTCAGCCGCTCCAGCTCCTCCCAGGCCTGGCGGTCGGGGGTGCCGTCGGCGCGCAGCCGTGCGCGGGCGGCGGCGTAGTCGGCGGTGTAGGGGCTGGCGACACAGCGGGTGGCGTGGCCCGGGGCGCTCTCCAGGAGTGCGGTGGCTTCGGCGGCGATCACCTGGCGCTGGAAGACCGGCTGGATCGCGCCGCGGTCGACGGCCTCGGCCGTGAACAGATAGGCGGTGCCCATCAGGACGCCGACGGCGACTCCGCGTGCCGCGAGCGGGGCGGCAAGCGCGGCGGCCATGGCCGAGGAGCGCTCGTCATGGATGCCGCCGGCGAGCAGCACCTGGAAGTCGCGCGCGGCGGCGGGCGCCCGCGCCAGGTACTCCTCGAGCACGGCGAGTTGGGCCTCCCAGAGCGGAAAGCTGTTGCGCGGCCCCACATGGCCGCCGCACTCGGCGCCCTCGAAGACAAATCTATGCATGCCCATGTCAATGAATTGGCTGAGCAGCGTGGCCGACGGCACATGCAGGAACGTCGCGATGCCGGCCGCTTCGAGGTCGGCGGCCTGGGAGGGGCGGCCGCCGGCGATGACGGCGTGCGTGGGCCGGACCGCCCGTACGGCGGCCAGCTGCTCGGCTCGGAGCCGGCTGTCGGTGAAGCCGAGGATGCCCACGCCCCAAGGCCGTTCGCCCAGCTCGTCGCGGGTACGTTCGAGGAGGGCGCGGCTCTGCTCGCCGTCGGAGAGGGCGAGCGCGAGCATCGGCAGCGCGCCTTCGCGGGCCACCGCCGCCGCGAACCCGGCCCGGTCGCTGACCCGGGTCATCGGCCCCTGCACGACCGGCAGCCGGGTGCCGAGCGCCCGCGCCATCGGCGAGCCCGCCGCCGGGGTCCGGGCCACGGCCGGGTCGTCCACGGCGGCCAGGACGGCCTCGCGCACCCCGCGTACGGCATCGGCCACCGTGCCCCAGCGCTCGGCGAACCGGGCGGCGAGGAAGCCGTCCTGGCCGACGGGGAGCTGAAGACCCGTCCGCGGGTTCCGCAGCGCCCGCACCCCGTCGACGACGCCCGTCTCGGACCCGTCCATCGCGCGCAGGGCGGCCGCCGCCTCGTCCGTGACCCCGGACTCCGCGAGCAGCGCCAGCTGGGTGTCGAGGACGACCCCGGCAGCGCCGCCGACCACGGCCGCCGCCGCGGTACGGGGTCCGATGCCGCCGCACGCCCACACGGGCACGTCGTACGCCGGGTCGGCGAGCAGCGCCTGGAGGAGGACGAAGGTACTCAGTTCGCCGCCGCGGCCGCCGCACTCGCTGCCGCGCGCCACGAGCCCGTACGCGCCGTCCGCCACGGCCCGGCGCGCCTCGTCCCGGTCGCCGACCTCCGCCAGCACGCGGGTCTCCTCGGCCAGTTGAGCGATCTTCCACTCGGCGTCGGCGGCGAGCAGCACCACGGGCGGCAGGCCGCCGCCGCACTCCTCGGCCACCTCCTCGGGGCTCAGCGCGCAGGACGGTCCGACCCGTACGGCGAACGCGCCCGCCGTCCAGCGCCGTACGGGCGCGAGCGCCTCTCTGGCGCGGCGGTCGCCCGCCCCCAGATCCAGCACTCCCAGTCCGCCGCCCCGGCGGACCGCGGCGACCGGACGCGGGTCGGGCAGCCCTAACGGGCTCACTCCGATGACAAGTTCAGGGTTCGGCGCTACGGGCGTCATGAACACTCCGAATCAGACCGGTGGTGCTGCGAGGGGGGTGACGGCAGCGGTGAGCGCCGCGGGCTCGGGCGTGGCGGGCACGCCGGACGGCCGGGGGGTGGGCCGTCCGGCGGCGCCGGGCCGCCGTTGGAGCTCGTACCACTGCCGTGAAGTGCGCTGATACGGGGACTTGCGCTGGTGCCGGAACGCTGAGGGGTGCCGGGACTTGCGGTGGGGAGCCGACCTTACCGAGCACCGGGAGCGGCTGCCAGGGCGCCTCGCGCCCCGCCCCGCCGTCCTCGGCCGTCCCGGCTCCACCATCGGCTCCCACCTTCTCTGACGTTCCGTCATATCTGACATGCCGTCATATTGCAATCGCGTGCGAGCCACCGCGCCCACCGCTGGACCACCCCATCGAGAGCGGGCGCCACAGGCGATCGAAACCTCCCCGATTCCGAAATCCCTTTTTCCCTTCGCATTTCCTTTCCCCGCATTTCCGTTGTTTGTCACACGGGTGAGCATGTGTGCGGCGGAGACAAGAAAAGGCACGGCCGTACTCACCGCGGTGACAAGAAACAGGAATGACCGGGACCTTCCACACCCTTGCATATCAGGTGCCTTGACCGTCCCCCTACTCGCAAGTAGTTTACGCATCCGAAACGCGGAACTTCCCTGTCCGTACAACCCACAAGAGGTACCTCATGGGAGCTCGGCAAAGAAAGTCCGGGGCGCGGTCCACCCTGGCCGTGGCCGCCGCCGGCGGTCTTGTCGCGGGATTTCTCGGCTTCGCGGGCGCCGGGGCCGCGCAGGCCGCACCGGCGAAGCTCGTCCAGCAGTACGACTGTGTATTCCCGCTGATCGGCAGCGACCCGATCGAGGCCACCATCACGGCCGAGATACCGACCGAGATCGAAGCGGGCACACCGTCCCCGGCGTTCGCGGTCAACGCGGCCACGAAGGTCAGTTCGCGGGCGGCCCAGGGTCTCGGACTCGTCGGCGGAAAGACGCTCGAAGGCATGGCCACGGCGAACGTCACCGTCTTCACACCGGACGGACCGCTTTCCGGCATCGGGGTCGAGAACACGGTCGAGAAGACCAACATCCCGAGCCCGCCCGCCGACTTCACCGTCAACGCCAAGGGCAACGCGCCCTCGCTCACCTTCAACACCCCGGGCGACGCCCGGATCGAGGTGAACGGGATCGGGCTGCACGACATGATCGTGCGCGACGCCAACGGCAAGCCGATCCAGCTGGTCACGGGCAAGGACACGTTCGACGCCCCGTGCACACTGAAGTCGACCGGCAAGGTCCTAGCGAGCTTCAAGGTCGTACCGAAGAACCCCACGAACCCGACGAACCCTACGAGTCCCACCAACCCAACGAACCCCACCAACCCGACCAATCCAACGAACCCCACCAACCCTACGAACCCTACGAACCCCACCAGTCCCACGAACCCCACCAACCCGACCAACCCCACCGCGCCCTCCGGTTCGACCGCCCAGCAGAACCTGAGCGCCCAGGTGAAGGCCGTGGCCGGCACGCTCTCCATGACGCAGCCCGGTGACAGCGTGGCCCTCTCCGCCGTGAACCAGGGCGTGGGCGGCGTCTCCACCGGCAGCCTCCAGACCGTCACCGTCAAGGACGACCGGGGCGGCGCCACCGGCTGGTCGCTGACCGGCAAGGTCACCGACTTCACCGGTACGGCCGGTGCCATCGGCGCGGACAAGCTCAGCTGGAAGCCCGCCTGCGTGAGCTCACCGGGCTCCAAGAGCAACTGCGTGGCCGGGACCGAGGGCCCCGTGGGAACCGTCGGCGCCACCCTCGCCGGGGCGCCCGACGCGGCCGCGACCGGCGGTCAGTTCACCGTGGACAGCGCGCTCTCCCTGAACATCCCCGCGACCGCCGCCGCGGGCGACTACAAGGCCGTGCTCACGCTCACCCTGACGTGAGGCGCGCCTCCCCGGGCCGGTCGCACCCAGCGGCCGGCCCGCTTCCGTCCCCACCGCACGCCCGTCCCACGAGCCTCCGGCCCCACGAGGGGGAACCGTATGAACAAGCGCAGCACTGGGCGGCGTTGGGCGCCGCTCCTCGCCGTTCTCGGGCTGCTGGCGGCGTTCGCCGCGCTGCCCGCCTCGCCCGCGCGGGCCGCCGACAACGGCCGCTGGTCGGTGTTCCCCGTGCACCAGGGTGCGCCGGGCGCGCCGGGCCGGGCGTACTTCCGGATGACCGCCGACCGGGGCGCGACCGTGCGCGACCAGGTGACGGTCAAGAACCTCGACTCCCGGCCGGCGACGTTCCAGCTGTACGGGACGGACGGCTACAACACCCCGCGCGACGGCGGTTTCGCCGTACGGAACAAGAGCGAGCGGATGAGCGGCGTCGGGGCGTGGACGCGGCTGGAGCGCACCGAGGTGACCCTCGCGGGCGGCGGCCAGACCACCGTCCCGTTCACGCTCACCGTGCCCAGGGGCGCCGAGCCCGGTGACCACCCCGGGGCGATCGTCGCGCTCGACACGCGGCTGGGCCGCTCCGACGGCAACGGCGTCGCGGTCCAGCAGGCCGTCGGGGCCCGCGTCTATCTGAAGGTGAACGGGGCCCGGGTGCGGGGGCTCCGGATCGACGATGTGCGCTTCCGCTACGGCGCGCCGCTGGTGCCGGGCGCCAAACGCGCCGCGACCATCTCGTACGCGCTGGTCAACAGCGGCAATGTGATGCTCTCGCCGCAGGTGGCACTGCGGGCGAAGGGCGTGTTCGGGCACACCTCCTTCGAGCCTCCGGGGCGCCGGCTGCCCGCAGAACTGCTGCCGGGCCAGCGCGTCGAGGTGACCCAGAAGTGGGTCGGGCCGCCGCTGGTGGACTGGGGGAAGGTCGAGGTGACCGCCAGTGACACGGGCGGCGAGCTGGTCGAGAGCGCCGAGGTCGGCTACGCCACGGTCAACTGGACGGTCGTCGCCCTCGCCGGGCTGGTCCTGGCGGGCGGCGGGGTGTGGCTGGTGCTGCGGCGCCGCGCGGCCGACCGGGCGGGGTGAGCCGTCGGTCGGGGGCAGCGCTCGTATACCTTCGGCTCAGGGGGTGTCGTCGCCCTCGCCCCGGATGCGGCGCGGCGCGTAGTGGAAGGCCGCGATGCCTGCCCCGCCGAGCACCCCGGCGCCCGTGAGCAGCCAGCCCGCCGCGGCGGCGCCGGTGCCCGCGAGGCTGCCGCCGCCGTCACCGGGGCCGTTGACGTGGGTGACCAGGTCGGTGCCGCCCGAGGTGGCGCCGGTCGTCCCGGGCGGCGGCAGGGACGGGCCGGGGCCGACGGTCGCGGTGGGACCGGTGGTGCCGCCGGGACCGGTCGGGGCCGGGCCGGTCGGGGAGGGTCCCGTCGGCCCCGGCCCGGCCGTCGCGGAGCCGGTCGGGGAGGGGCCGGTGGGCGTCGGGGAGCTGGGGGCGGGGCCGGTGGGAGTGGGGCCCGTCGGGCCGGCGCCGGTGATCGTGAACCGGTGCAGTGTCCTGTTCTGGTCGGCCGGCTCGAGCGTGCAGGGCGCCTCGAACACGTCCCCGTACGGCGGCAGTCGGACGACCGTGCCGGTCGCGTCCCGGGCCGTCAGCTTCAGCGTGAGGGCGTTGACGTCGAGGGTGGCCGCGCCGGGCGTACGGAAGGACAGCGACGGGGCGGCGCCGGACGCCCTGACCTCGAAGTCCCGGGCCGGGCTGGGAATGCCGGCCTTCGCCACGGTGGTGTCGACGCCGACGTCGAGCTGACCGCCGCCCGGCAGGTTCACCGTGGCGCTCGCCGAGGCCGTCCCCTCGACCGTCTTCGCGCCCACCAGGCCGAGGCCCTGCGCCGCCCGCGCGCTCACCGTGGACAGCGCGTCGATCCGTATCGCGCCCGTCTGGGTGTTCACCGGAACCGAGGCCGGCAGCTCGGCGCTGATCGCCACCTTCAGCGGATCCGCCCCGATCAGCGGGAAGCGGCACTCGTACGTCTGTGACAGCCGGGCCTCCACGGCGGCCGCGCTGCCCACGCCGTACGAGAGGAGCGCGCCGCCCGCCAGCGCGAGGGCCGCGGAACCGCCCAGCGCGCATTTCACCCTGGCTCTTTTCTCAGGAACTCCCATACCCCGGGGAAAGTAGTGACTCCGACAAGCGCGGTCAACGGCCTTTTCGGGCCCGCCCGGAACACGTCCGAATCCCGTCCGGAGTACGTGCGGAACGCGCACTGGGCGGCGAAAAAAGACCGGCAGATTCATCAATGGCTGCCAATTCGCAATTCCCCGGCAGTTCGGTACCGATTTTCACCTTGACCCTCACCCTACCGCTCAGTAGTTTCCGATCCGGAACACGATGGCTTCACCCCTGCGAGAGGCAGCTCATGGGAATTCAGAGAAAGCGGACCAAGGGGACGCTGTCCACCCTGGCCGTCACCGCCGCCATCGGCGTCGTCACCACCACAGTGTCGGTCACGGCGGCCGGCCCGGCGAGCGCGGTACCGGCCAAGCTGGTGCAGGACTACTCCTGCGTCTTCCCCCTGATCAACGCCGACCCGATCAAAATCACCATCACCGCCGACATACCGGACGAGATGCCCAAGGGTCAGGCGACCCCGGCCTTCCAGATCGACGCGAACACGTTGGTGAGCTCCCGGGCCGCACAGGGCCTGGGCCTGGTCGGCGCCAAGACCCTGGAGGGCAAGGCCACCGCCGACGTCACGGTGAACACCCCGTCCGGGCCGCTCTCCGGCATCAAGGTCGAGAACGACGTGGCCAAGGGCAACATCCCCAGCCCGCCCGCCGACTTCACCGTCGTCGCCACCGGCCACGCGCCCTCGCTGACCTTCGACCGGACCGGCGACGGCAGCATCGAAGTCAACAACATCTCGCTGCACGACATGATCGCGCGGGACGCCAATGGCAAGCCGGTTCAACTGGTCACGGGCAAGGACACGTTCGACGCGGCGTGCACCCTGACGTCGACGGACAAGACCCTGCACCGCTTCAAGGTCGTGGACAGCAACCCGACCAACCCGACCAACCCAACCAACCCCACGAATCCAACCAACCCTACGAATCCAACGAGCCCTACCAACCCCACGAACCCGACCAGCCCCACGAACCCGACGAACCCAACCAACCCAACCAACCCCACGGACCCGACCAACCCGACCAACCCAACCAGCCCTACTAACCCCACCAACCCGACCAGTCCTACCAACCCCACCAATCCCACCGCCCCCAACCCGCCCATCCACCTGAGCTACGGCCTCACCGGTAGCTCGGTCATCAAGGCGGCGAACGGGAACGCGGCGCTGGCCGGGGGGATCGAGGCCGACTTCGACCTCGCCTCGGGCACGTACAACGCCGATCTGACGCTCAACCCGACCTCGGGCAAGTTCTCGATCCTCGGATTCCTCCCCGCGACCGCGAAGATCGAGTTCCGGCAGGTGGGCCGGACGAGCGGCACGCTCAACACCGCCGGTGACCTCACCACCAAGTCGAGCATGTATGTGAAGCTCCCCGAGGTCACCGTCTTCGGCATCCCGCTGGGCGGCGGCGCGGACTGCGCCACCGGCACCCCCGCCGACGTCAACCTCACGTCGGACGGCAGGTTCGACCCGCTGAGCGGCGGCAAGCTGAAGGGCACGTACACCCTGCCGCCCCTCAAGAGCTGTGGCGCGTTCAACGACATCCTCAGCGCCTTCACCGCGGGGCCGGGCAACACGATCAACATGACGCTCGCGAAGAAGGGGTGAGCCCGTCCCCCTCCTCCGTACGGGCCGCAGGACCGGCCTCCGCGCCCCAGGCGTCGGGGGCCGGTCGTCCGTCTCCGGACAGGCGCCGCCGCAGCCCGGCCGCGCGCTCCCCCACCGCCACCAGGAACCCGGTCGGCAGGAACACCAGGTCGGCCGCGATCATCGAGAGCGAGAAGTACGGCAGCCCGAGCAGCAGCCCGATGCCGATGTGCTCGGCGAACAGCAGCGCCAGCAGGACGTTCTTGACCCGCCGGTCGAGGAGGCTGAACGGGAAGGCGACCTGGACGAGCACGGTCGCGTACGTCAGCGCCAGGACGGTCAGGGCGTGCGAGGAGAGGGCGTGGGAGAGCGAGGGGTAGGGCTCCAGCCAGTCGAGCCCGGCCGACCAGTACACGGCGGTGCCGTCCTGCCAGGGCGCGCCCTGGATCTTGTACCAGCCGGCCGACGCGTACAGCAGACACAGCTGGATCATCATCATCGCCACCGCCCCGTTGTGCAGCAGATGGCCGATCAGCTCCAGGGTGCGGCGCACCCCCGCTCGCCCGCGCACCCCGCGCCACAGCGCCTGGCCCGCCCAGCAGCCCCACAGCAGCAGGGCCCAGCCGCCGGTGAGCAGCGCCAGGAGCGTCGCCCAGGCGAGGACGAGTCCGCAGACGGCCCACAGCACCACGCCCGTACGGTCGTCGCCCCTGGCGGTGGCGCGTCCGCGTCGGCGCGCGTCCAGCGACCACACCTGGGCGCACCGGGTGAAGACGAGGTAGACGGCGGTGATGCGGAAGATGGTGTCGCCGGCGTTGAGCACGTTCTCGTTGCGGTGGTCCAGGGACAGGACGCTGACGAGGAACAGCAGCGAGGTGGTCCGGGTGCGCCAGCCGAGCAGGAGCGCCACCGCGACGGCCGCCGAGAGCAGATAGAACACCTCGAACCAGAGCTGGCCGCCGGACCAGCGCAGCACGCTGAACGCATGGCTCCGCTCCAGCGAGTGCTCGGCCAGGCGCCAGCTCCACGGCGCGTCGGGTCCCCAGATGCGCTCGCGCCGCCAGAACTCGTGGACGAGGAGCAGCAGCCAGACCCCGGCCATGCCGATCCGTACGGCGGCGCTCTGATGGGCCCACACGCGCGCGTCGCACGCCCGCCCCAGCACCCGGTCGAGTATCGACGCGGCTTCCTCAGCGCCCGGTCGGGGCTTCGTGTCGACCTGTGACGCAGACGTCATGACGTGCGCCCCTCCGCGAAGTCGGCGGCGCCCACCGGCCACCAGGGGTAGACACGCACCACCGGCGCGGTGCGGGCGCCCCGCTTCTTCCACGGCGGGGGCGGGACCGTGGTGTCCGTGGAACGGAACTGGATCCGTTCGATCCGGGCGCCCCGGGGGGTGGCGGGCAGCCGGGACAGGGCCAGCCGCTTGAGGTACTGCTCGCTGTCCGCGCCCGCCGGACCGACCGGCCGCAGCTCGGTGTCGTGCGAGGCGAGCATCGCCGTCCACGCGGTGGCGAGTTGCTGGCGGATCCGGCTCGGCAGCGGGTTCCCGCGCAGTTCGGCGAGGTCCTGCGCGGTCAGGTCCCGCCACGGGCCGACCGTGGTGGTCCCGTCGGCCGCGCGCAGCTCGACGCGGGCGCCGACCGCCGTCATGGTCCGGGTGATGTCGGGCGCGAAGAGCTGCCAGCTCTGGGTGAACTCGGGCGCCATATAGGAGTTGACCGTGTCACCGATGGCGTCGGTGGCCGCGTTGCGCGGGGCGAGGTGCAGGAAGGTCGCGCCGGTGTGCACCACCAGGCCCAGGGCCACGGCGACCGCGGCGCCAAGGACCGCCAGCCGCTGCCCCGGCGACAGGTCCCGCAGGTCCTCGCGGGCGCCAGGCTCGGAGCGGGAGGGCTCAGGATCCATCGGGCACCCCGCCTCCGGCCGCGTTGACGGCCCCGGCGCAGTCCGGGTTGTCGTCGAAGGCCTTCCTCAGCTTCGGGTCCGCCCGCAGATCCTCGGCAGGCCCTTTGTACGCGCTCACCGCCTTCAGGGACGAACCCGCCGCGTCCAGCGCCGACTTCAGCGACTTCTGGTCCGTGACCCGGGCCCGCGAGAGCGTGCCGACCGCCTCGCCCACCGACGTACGGGCCCTGTCCAGTCGGGCGAGCGCCGTGTCGAAGGCGGCCGCGCCGCCGTCGACCGGCGGCGCCCCGTCCTTCCGCATCTGGACGCGCAGCGCCCCGAGCCGCTGGTCGAGCGCGGTGAGGAAGGTGACCAGCTGGCCCTTGGCCCGCGCCGGCTGGGCCCGGTCGACCGTGGGCACCGCGAGCCCGGCCCCGCTGTCCGCCAGGTGCGCGCAGACCCCGCCCGCCCAGTCCACCTCCGGCGGCGGCTGGGCCGAGGAGCCGCACGCGGTGGCCGCGAGGCCCACGGCGGCGAGCAGCGTCAGCCGGACGGCGGTCCGGTTCGTCGGTCGAGTCAGCACGGCTCTCACTCCTTGCCCTGGTCGGTCGGGGTGCCCGGGGCGCGCTGGAAGGTGTCGATCGCCGCGATCCGCCAGGTGCCGTCCCGGCGTACCGCGTCGACCGCGAACATCGCGGCGGCGACGGTGGTCCCGCCGCCCTTGCCGGTGCGGGTGCTGCTCTGGTCGGCGAAGACCAGGACGCGGGCGCGGTCCCCTTCGACGACCTCGACACCGCTGTCGGTGACGGTGGTGGTCAGCACGAGCTTCTGCCCGGGCCCCTGCTCGCGGACCGCCCCCATCAGGTTCCGGTACTGCGTGACGGCCGCGCCGGTGAGGCTGCGCGCGGCCGCCGCCTCGGTCCTGGCCGGGTCGGTGTGGTCGTAGGAGAAGATCCCCCGCACGGCCTCCTCGACGACGCCCTTCACCTCGCTGGTACGGGCGGGGTCGGCCAGTGCGGTGTTGCGCCCGGCGGCGTCCTCGTGTCCGGGACCGCCCTGGACGTACGCGAGGACGGAGAACGCGGCGAGCAGCAGGGTCAGTGCGGCGAGCACCAGGGGCCAGGGCAGGAACCGGCTTCGGCCCGGCCGCACGACGGGCTCCCGGGGTGTGGCGGTGGGAGCGCCACGGCGCGGGGCCGGGCGCTGTTCGAGCCCGGTCGGCCGAGGGGCTGGTGGGCGCGTCGCGGCCAGGCGGCGCTGCCGGTTGACGAGGTGGCGGGTGGTCGACATCGGGGCCTCCGGGTCAGCTGCCGCTGGGGGTGGGCGAGGCGGAGGAAGGACCGGCCGCGTCGCCGACGGGCGCCTGGCCCAGCCGGCTGAGCTTCCAGCCCGCCGGGGTGCGGGTCAGCTCGCCGAGCATCCGGCTGTCCTTGGTGCTGGTGCGGTGGTCCGCCGCGAGGACGGTGATACGGGTCGCGACCATGACCCGGGCCCGGCCCGCGCGTTCGTCGAGTTCGGTGACCGCGCCGGAGAGCACCTTGGCGGTCGTGGTGGTCCCGGCGCTCGCGACCTGCCGCTCGAACTGCTTTCTGCTGTCCCTGAGTTCCTTGAGCAGATCGCCGGTGGCCGACTCCTCCCAGAGGTCGAGGCCACGGGCCAGATCGCCGTGGTCGAGGGTGTTCATGTTCTGCACGCCCTGCTCGCCCGCCTGGAGCACCTCGTCCCTGGTACGGGCGAACGCGGCCCGCTCGTCGTGCGCCACCGCGTACCACGAGCCGCCCGTCCAGACAGCGAACGCGCAGGCCAGCGCGGCCGCGAGGCCGGTCGTCGCGGTCGGTGACGGCCTCCCGCGCGCCGCCGTTGCCCTCCGTTTCATGGCACCTCCCCACTCGCCCTAACGGGCCTTGATCGACGTGATCCGCCAGTGGCCGCCGTCGCGCCCGGCGGACACCGAGAGCTGCGCGGCGACCGTGGTCGGTCCGCCGCCGCGCCGCACACTGGTCTGGTCGAGGAAGAGCAGCAGCTCGGCGCGGGTGGCCGTGAGCCGGGTGACTCCGGCGCGGGCGACTGTCGTGGTGAGCGTCAACTGCTGTTCCACCACGCGCTGTTGGACTTGAACGAAGAGCGCGTCGTACTCCTTCGCCGCCTGTCCCCGCAGCAGCGCGCGGGCGTCGTCGCGGGTGCGGCTCAGGGTCGTCGGGGCGTAGCTGAACACCCGGCTCACCGCCGTCCCAACCTCGTCCAGCACCTCGTCGGTGGCCGCGCGGTCGGTGAGAGCGCGGTTGGCGGCGGCCGGGGCGTGCTGCTCCTGCCCGGCGAGGAGCAGCAGGACACCGCTCGCCGCCAGCAGGGCCACGACGAGCAGCGGCAGCAGGAGGCGGCGCAGACGCCCGAGCGGCAGCGGGAAGCTCCACGGACGCCCCCGGGCGGGCGGCTCCTCGGCGGCGCGGGCCTCGGCGGCGCGGGCCTCGGTGGCCGTCTCCTCGGCGGCCGTCTCCTCGGTGGCCGTCTCCTCGGTGGTGGTCATCCTCTCCCCCTCAGCCCGTGCCGGCCGCGACGGCGGTCAGCGAAGTGAGCTTCCAGCGGCCGCCGATGCGGGTGAGACCGGCCTCGAAGCGCTTGCGGTCGGTGGCCGGGGCGCCCGTGCGCGGCCGGGCCTCGACGCGTACGGTGGCGATCAGCCGGGCCGTGCCGGAGCGTTCGTCGAGCTCGGTGACGGCGGCGTCGGTGACCTCGGCGCGGGTCGTGGTGCCCTGCTCCTTGAGGACCCGTGCGCTCTTGGCGCGGGTGGCGCGCAGTTCGTCCCCGAGCGGTCCGGTCGTCGCGTCCAGCCAGGCCGCCAGGTCCGCGTCGACGTGCCCCGCGTCCAGGGAGTTCAGCCGGGCGACATGGCGGCGCCCGTCGGCGAGCGCCGCGTCGCGGCTGCGGGCGTACGCCAGGCCGTCGTCGCCCCGGGCGCGGACGTAGGACCAGCCGGACACCCCGCACAGGGCCAGTGCGAGCACGAGGCCCAGGACCAGGACCAGCCGTCGGCGTCTCATGCCCTCACTCCCCCAGTCCCAGCAGTCCGGCGAGGCCCCTCGGGCTCCGCTCCGGTACGGCGGGCGCGCCCAGGACGCCGGCTCCCGAGCCGGAGCCGGACAGCGAGCCCGGTGCGGCGGGGGTGGGCACCGACCCTCTGGGGGCGTTGCCCGAGCCCCGGACGTTCTGGCCGCTCGCGGCCGGAGCGGTGCAGCGGGCGGCGGTGTTCACCGGCGTACTCCCCGAGGTGTCGAGGCCGTCGCGGTACCGCGTGCCCTCATAGCCCTTGGTGCAGGGCAGCGGCTGGAAGAAGGTGGTGACCATGCCGAAGTCCACGCCTGCGGGACCGACGGCGGTGGACCCGGCGGCGGCCACCCGGGGCAGCCGCACCATCAGCTCCTCGGTGCCGTGCTGCCGGGTGATGAGGAGCTCGGAGGTGGTGGTCAGATTGGCGAGCAGCACGCTCAGACCGGGGTCGGTGTCGCGCAGCAGCGCGGTGAACTCCTGCGCCGTGCCGGGCGTTCGGTCGATGACCCGGCGCAGGTCGGAGTCGGAGTCCTTGAGGCTGCGGGCGAGTCGGCGGGCCCCGGTGGCGAAGGAGGTGAGGGCGCGGGTGCTGTCGGCCTGGGTCCTGAGCACGGTCTCCCCGTCGGTGAGCAGCCTGGTGGTGGCGGGCAGCGCCTGGTCGGCGGCGTCGAGGAACCGGCTGCCCGCGTCCAAGAGCACCTGGAGGTTGGCGCCCTGGTTGGCGAACGCCCTGCCGAGCTCGTCGACGGCCGTGCGCAGCTCGTCCGTCGGCACCGAAGCCGCCAGGGAGTCGACGCCGGTCAGGAGCCGGGTGATCGGGGCGGGTGTGCTGGTGTCCCGGCGGGCCACGGTGTCGCCGTCGCGGAGGTAGGGCCCCCGGTCGGTGCGGGGCGCGAGGTCGAGGTACTGCTCCCCGACCGCCGAGAGCCCCGCCACCTTCGCGTCCAGGTCGGCGGGGATCGGCGGGGTGCCGTCGTCGATGGCGAGCCGCGCCTCCACCCCGTCGCCGGTCAGCGCGATACCGCGCACCCGGCCGACGTCGACGCCCCGGTAGGTCACATCGGACCCGGTGAACAGACCGCCAGTCTCGGCGAGTTGCACGCGTACGGTGTACGAGCCCGGCGCGCCGACCAGGCGTCCCAGGTCCGCGTACGTCACCGCGATATGGCCCAGTACCAGGGCGCCGAGCAACAGGAACGCGAGGTTCTTGAGGTGGGTCGCCGGGGTGATCACCGGGCACCGCCTTCCCCGACGGACGGCAGCGGCAGCGCGCCCCCGGTCGGCGTCGGTCTGCCGTGCTCGGGCAGGATCACGGTGCCGGGCGCGGCGGCGACCTTGAGATAGACGTTGAGGTAGTCGCCCTTGACGCCGCTCAGCACCTCGTCGGTGAACGGGTAGGTCATCAGCACCTGGAGCGAGGCGGGCAGGTTCCGGCCCGCGTCGGCCAGGCCCTTGAGGGTCGGGGCGAGCGCCTTCAGGTCGGCCACGGTGTCGGCCCTGGTGCGGTCGACGGTGCCGACGGCGGCCGTGGAGAGCGTGTCCAGCGACGTGAGCATGGTGACGAGCGAGCCGCGCTGGTCCCGTAGCACCTCGAGGCCGGGGCCGAGCCGGTCCAGTACCGCGCCGACCTCGGTGTCCCGGCCCGCCACCGTGGACGACAGCCGGTCGAGGGCGTCGAGCGCCTCCGTGAGGTCACCGCGGTGGGTGTCGAGGTCCGTGGCGAAGGCGGCGATCCGGTTGAGGACCGAACGGGCCGAGGACTGGCGGCCGTCGAGCGCGCGGTTCAGTTCGCGCGTGATGGTGTTGATCTGCCGCACCCCGCCGCCGTTGAGCAGCATCGACAGGGCGCCGAAGACCTCTTCGACCTCCGCGTTGCGGTTGGTGCGGGCGAGCGGGATCACCGCCCCGTCGGCCAGCGGCGCGCTCTCACGTACGGCGGCGGCCTCGCGCGGGCCCGAGGTGTCGTTGAGGTCGGGGCGCGGCGCCAGATCCCTGGGCGCGACGAGCTGGACGTACTTCTCGCCGAGCAGGCTGGACTGCTCCAGGTTGGCGTAGGCGTCGGCGGGCAGCCGCACCTTGCCGTTGACCTTCATGGTCACCCGCGCCAGCCAGTCGTCCCCGCTCACCGTGATCTTCTCGACCCGGCCCACGGCGACGTCGTTGACCTTGACCGAGGACTGCGGGAAGAGACTGGTGACGTCCTTGAAGACGGCGGTGACGCGGTAGGGATGGCTGCCGAGGCCGGCGCCGCCGGGCAGCGGCAGGTCCTCAATGCCGTGGAACGAGGGCAGTCGGACACCCGGCACCAGCGCGAGGCCGGTGGCGGCGGCCGCGGCGCACAGCGCCAGCCCGGCCCGGGCCGCACCGCGCCTCATCGCCCGGCCCCCGGCGCGCCGCGCCCGTACGTCTCGGCGGCGGGCAGCGGCAGCGGGCCGAGCTCGTTGAGGTCGGCGCGGCCGTCGATGGTGCGGGTCGCCGGGTCGTAGGCGTTCTCCAGGTTGGACGCGGCCAGCGGCAGCGTGTCCAGCGCCTCGCCCAGGGAGGCGCGTTGGTCGACGAGCGACTGGGTGAGGGCGGCGAGCCGGTCGACGTCCTTCTTCAGCCTGCCCCGGTTGTCGCGGACGAAGGTCTTCACCTCGCCGAGTGCGGTCCCGAGCTGCCGCAGCGCGGCGGCGAGGTCGTCCTTCTCCCCCGCCAGGAACGTGGTGACGTCGGAGAGCTGCTGCTCGGTGGTGCGGACGGTGCCGTCGTTCTCCTTCAGCATCGTGACGAACGACTGGAGTTGGCGCACGGTCCTGACCAGGTCGCCGCTGGACCCGCCGAGGACCTTGGCGGCGCCGCCGAGCTGCTGGACGGTACGGCCGACCGCGTCGCCGTTGCCCTTCAGGTTCTTGGCGCCGGTCTCGATGAGGTCGGAGAGGGCGCCCTTCTTGTTGGCCCCGTTCGGGCCGAGCGCCTCGACGAGCCCGCTGACGCTCTCGGCGAGTTCGTCGACCTCCATCGGCGTGGCGGTCCGCTCGCGCGGGATGACCGCGCCGTCCGCCAGGGTCGGCCCGCTGCCGCTGTAGGCGGGGCTGAGCTGCACGAACCGGCCGGAGACGACGCTGGGGGCGACCACGACGGCCCGCACGAGCTCGGGGATCCGTACGCCCTTCTCGACGCTCAGGCTCACCCGCACCTGGCGGCCCTCGGGGCGCAGCCGGTCGACGCTGCCGACCCGGACGCCCAGGACCCGCAGGTCCGACCCCTCGTGCACGCCGACGGTCCGGTCGAAGTACGCGGTGAGGTGCAGGGCGCCGTCGTCCCCCAGGAGACGCACGGCGACGGCCGAGACGCCGGCCGCGACCAGCAGGGCGAAGGCGACGCCGAGCACGAGGAGCTTGCGCGGCCGGGACAGGGTGACTCGCAGGGGCGTCAACTCCGGCTCCCCTTCCCTGGTTTCGGGGGCATACAGCCGTCCGGCGGGATGCTGCCGGGCGGCAGATACGTCTTGGGGACCAGGCCGCACAGATAGCTGTCCATCCAGTGGCCGTTGCCCAGGGTGTTGCCGACCAGCCGGTAGTACGGGCCCGCCTGGGCGAGGATCCGGTCCAGGCTCGCCTTGTTCCTGCTCAGCACCGCCGTGACGCGGTCGAGCGCGTCGAGTGCGGGGCCGAGCCGGGCCCGGTTGTCCGCGACGACCCCGCTGAGCTGGACGCTCAGGTTCCGGGAGCCGGTGAGCAGCCCGTGGATGGCGTCCCTGCGGTAACCGACCTCGGACAGCAGCCGTCCGCCGTTGACGAGCAGGGCGCGCACCCGGTCCTTCTTGCCGTCCAGGGTCCTGGTGACCTGGTCGGTGCCCTTGAGCAGCCTGCTGATCTGCTCGTCCCGGCTCGCGATGGTCAGCGACAGGTCGGCGAGACCGGTGACGGCCTTGCCCACGTTCGGCGGGGTGTTCCTGAACGTCGCCGAGAGCGTCTCGAAGCTCCTGGCGAGGGTGCGCGTGTCGAGCTCGCCGACCGTCCGGCCCAGTCCGTCGAGCGCGTCGAGCACGTCGTACGGGGAGGTGGTGCGGGTGATCGGGATGCGCCGGTGCGGGTCCTGGGCGGCGGTGCCGCGCGGGTCGAGGGCCAGGTACTTGGAGCCGAGGAGCGTCCTGATGGCGATGCCGACCGTGCTGGCGTCGCCGACCCAGGCGTCCTTGACCGTGAAGGCCACCTTCACCTTGGGCCCGTCGAGCCCGACCGCGTCCACCTCCCCGGCCTTCACTCCCGCGATACGGACCTCGTCGCCGGGGTGCAGCCCGGCCGACTCCTTGAAGTCGGCGGTGTAGCGGGTCCCGCCGCCGACGAACGGCAGCGCCTTGACGTTGTAGACGAGCAGCCCGACCAGGGTCATGGTGAGCAGCCCGACGACGGCGATCGCCACGGGGTGCCGCTCGGCCAACGGTCTGCGCGGCGGCTTAGGGAGGCGGCGCCCCCGGACGCGTATGCGGGCACGTACAGGAGTCACACGTACAGGAGTCATCGGCGGCACCTCTGGTCCTTGATCGTGATGCCGGTGGGGGGCGGGCTGCCGTCGTCGGTGGCGACGCCGGTGACCCGCGCCTGGCAGAGGTACAGGTTGAGCCAGCTCCCGTACGAGGCGAGGCGGGTGAGGGCCCGCATCTTGTCGGGGGTGCGCCGCAGGAACTGTTCGAGCAGCGGCCCCTCGTCCGCGAGGTGGGCGGAGACCCGGCCCAGCTGGTCGACGCTGTCGCGCAGGGGCGCGCGGCCCTCGTCGAGGAGTCCGGCGGTGCTGGTGGTCAGCACCGCCAGGGAGCTGATCGCCTGCCCGATGGGCCGGCGGTCGCCGGAGAGGCCCGCCACCAGCTCGTCGAGGGTGTCGACCAGGCCGGTCAGCCGGCTCTCGCGGGTGTTGACCGTCCGCAGCACGGTGGTGAGGCCGTCGACGACCGAGCCGATCACCGCGTCCTTGGCTGCGAGCGTGCTGGTGACGGATCCGATGGTGGTGACCAGGCTCTCCACCGTGGGGCCCTCGCCCTGGAGGACCTGGACGACGGAACCGGCCAGCTTGTTGGTCTCGGCCGGGGAGAGCCCCTGGAAGAGCGGCTGGAAGCCGTTGAAGAGCTGGGTGAGGTCGAGCGCGGGCGTGGTGCGGCGCAGCGGGATGGTCCCGCCGGGCCGCAGCGGCGGCTGCCCGACCGGCCCGGCGCCGCGCTCCAGGGCGACATAGCGCTGGCCCACCATGTTGAGGTACTTGATGGCGGCGGTGCTGGAGGCGGGCAGGGTGCGGCTCCGCTGCACGGAGAACCGCACCTGCGCGTACCGCCGTTGGACGATGTCCACCGACTCGACCTGGCCGACCTTGACGCCCGCGATCCGGACCGAGTCGCCCTCGGTGAGGCCGGTGGCGTCGGTGAACCACGCCTTGTACGTGTGTGTGTCGCCCACACCCGTGTTGCTGATGCTCAGCGCGAGCACCGTGGTGGCCAGCACGGTGACCAGGACGAAGACCGCCGACTTGAGCAGCGGACCGGTGAGCGGCGCGCGGTTCACCTCGTCCTCGCCTCCGTCCCGGGACCCGTGTGCGGTGTCACGGTCATCCGCCGGCTCACCGCAGCCTCACGTCCGTGCCGCGCAGCGCCGGCCCGGCGAGCACGCTCGACCAGTCAGGCAGGGCGTCGGGCGTCCGGGTGTCCCCGGCCGCCAGCACCTCGTTCACCAGGGCGTTCTCCTGGGGCGAGTTGGCGACGCCGAGTCCGCCGCCCACCGTCGCGAGCGCCGGGGCGGACGGCGGCGCGGCCGGCTGTCCGCCGCCGTACGGGACCGGGTAGCAGGCCGGGCCCCCGGTGGCTGTGTAGCGGGGAGTGTCGTGGCCCGGCCGGTAGGCGCCCCGGTCCCGGACCACCGTCACGTCGACGTGCAGCCCCGGCTCGTCGGTGCCCTTGCCGAGGGCGCGGTCCATCGCGGGGACGAAGTCGGCCAGGGTCCTCAGGGTGCAGGGGAAGGCGGGGGCGTACCGGCCGAAGATCTCCAGGGAGGGGCGGCTCGCGGCGGTGACCCGGATGAGGTTCTCCCGGTTCTGCCGGATCCAGCTGTTCAGGTCCCTCGACGAGGTGGTCACCGACGCGTAGGCCGCCGCCAGTTGCCGCTGTTCGGCGGCGAGCGTGGCACTGGTGGTGGTCGCGTCGTAGAGCGCGTCGACGATGTCGGGCGCCGCCTGCGCATACCCCTCGCTCACCCGTACGAACTCCTTCACATCGCGGTTGAGCACGGGCAGCTGGGGGTTGAACTTCCCCAGATACGCGCCGAGTTGCTCCAGCGAGGTGCCGATCTTGTCGCCGCGCCCGCGCAGCGCGTCCGCCACCGCCGTCAGGGTCGCGGAGAGCTTCTGCGGCTGTACGGCGGTGAGCAGCGGCAGCAGATGGTTGAGCGCGCTCTCCAGCTCGACGGCGCTGCGGCTGCGGTCCTTCGGGATGACACTGCCGGGCGCGAGGGGGCGCGGGGAGGGCCGCGCGGGCGGTACGAGCGCCACGTACCGCCGGCCGAAGAGCGTGGTGGGCAGCAGCTGGGCCGAGACGTTCGAGGGCACCCGGCGCAGCTGCCCCGGCTGCATGGCGAGGGTGAGCCGGGCCGCCTTGCCGTCGGTGTCGACCTTCTCGACGCGGCCGATCACCACACCGCGCAGCTTCACGTCGGCCTGCGGGCGCATCTCGCTGCCGACCGACCCGGCCTCCACGACCACCTCGGCCGTGTCCTCGAAGTCGTGGTGGTAGAAGGCCAGCGAGAGCCAGACCAGCGGGACGGGCAGCAGCAGATAGACCAGACCGGCGAGTCGGCGGCGGCGGGCGAGCACGGTGTCCGCCGGGCGCAGCCGTACCGGGGTGTCCGTGCTCCGCTCCCGCACCGGCGCGCTCATCCCGCCACCTTCACCGTGGTCGTGGCGCCCCAGAGCGCCAGGCTGAGGAAGAAGTCGGTGATGCTGATCAGCACGATGGCCGTCCGCACCGACCGGCCCACGGCCACGCCGACACCCGCCGGGCCGCCCGTGGCGCGGTAGCCGTAGTAGCAGTGCGCCATGATCACCAGCACGCTGAAGACCAGCACCTTCAGGAAGGAGAGCAGGACGTCGGTGGGGGCGAGGAAGAGGTGGAAGTAGTGGTCGTAGGTGCCGGTGGACTGGTTGTTGAACAGGACGGTGACCATCCGCGAGGCCAGGAACGACCCGAGCAGCCCGATCCCGTACAGCGGGACGATGGCCACCGCGCCCGCCACGATCCGGGTGGAGACCAGATACGGCATGGACCGCACGCCCATGCTCTCCAGCGCGTCGACCTCCTCATTGATGCGCATCGCGCCGAGCTGCGCGGTGAAGCCGGCGCCCACCGTGGTGGACAGGGAGAGCGCGGCGACCAGCGGGGCGATCTCCCGGGTGTTGAAGTACGCGGACACGAATCCGGTGAAGGCGTCGGTGCCGATCTGACTGAGCGCCGCGTACCCCTGGAGGCCGACGACCGTGCCGGTGAAGACGGTGATGCCGATCATCACGCCGACCGTGCCGCCGATGACGCTCAGCCCGCCGGTGCCGAAGGAGACCTCGGCGAGGATGCGCTGGACCTCCTTGGGGTAGCGGCGGACCGCGCGCGGGATCCACAGCAGGGCACGCAGATAGAAGAGGAGCTCGTCGCCCGGCCGGTCCAGCCACGCGAACAGCCGGCCCGGCGCGCGCGGCGCGGCCTCCGCTCCGGTACGGGTACGGCCTCGGGCCTGGTCCAGGAGCGCCATCTCAGAGCCCCTTCGCCGGGACGAGCTGGAGGTACAGGGCGGTGAGCACCATGTTGACGAAGAACAGGATCAGGAAGGTGAAGACGACCGACTGGTTCACGGCGTCGCCCACCCCCTTCGGGCCGCCCTTGGGGTTCAGACCCCGGTAGGCGGCGACCACTCCGGCGATGAACCCGAAGAGCACCGCCTTGAGTTCGCCGACCAGCAGGTCGGAGAGCTGGGCGAGCGCGGAGAAGCTGGCGAGGTAGGCGCCGGGGGTGCCGCCCTGGACGACCACGGCGAAGAAGTAGCCGCCGAGCGTGCCGACCACCGAGACCAGACCGTTGAGCAGCAGCCCGACCGACATCACCGCGAGGACCCTGGGCACCACCAGCCGCTGCACCGGCGAGACGCCCATGACCTCCATGGCCTCCAGCTCCTCGCGGATCGTCCGCGCCCCGAGGTCCGCGCAGATCGCCGAGCCCGCGACCCCGGAGATCAGCAACGACACGATCAGCGGACTGGCCTGCTGGACCAGCACGAGGACGCTGGCGCCCCCGGTGAAGGACTGCGCGCCGAACTGCTGGATGAGGGAGCCCACCTGGAGGGCGATGACCGCGCCGAACGGGATCGTCACCAGCATCGCGGGCAGGATGGTGACACTGGCGATGAACCAGAACTGCTCGACGAACTCCCTCACCTGGAACGGCCGCCGGAACGTCAGCCGGACGACGGTCCAGCCCAGCGCGAAGAACCTGCCGGTCTCGCGCAGCGGGTCGAGGACCCGCAGCGGCGGCCGGGGCGCGGCCCCGGGCCCGGTCGGGGCGCTCATACCGGCCCCCCGCCCTCGTAGGCGTGCGGCGCCCTGGTGCGTACGAGCGTGTCGCCCGGCGGCGCCAGGCCCAGATCGGCTTCGACGGCCGCGCGGGCGGCGGGCGGCAGCTCGTCGAGCAGGCCGCGCACCCGGGCGCGGCGGCGCCGCACCGCGCGCCGCTCGGGCAGTCCGGGGGTGGGGTGGAGCTGCGGGGCGAGGGTGCGCCGGGTGGGCGCGCCGACGACCAGGCCGCGCGAGGCCTCCTCGGCCATGGTCGCGCGGTCCTTCTCCTCCGACATGCCGATGGGCCCCGCCCGCCGCCCCTCGAGGAACTGCTCGACGACCGGCTCCTGGCTGGTCAGCAGCACCTCCCGGGGCCCGAAGGCGACCAGCTCGCGGCAGAACAGCATCCCCATGTTGTCGGGGACGGTCGTGGCGATGTCGATGTTGTGGGTGACGATCAGCATGGTCGCGTCGAGCTGGGTGTTGATGTCGATGAGCAGCTGGGAGAGGTACGAGGTGCGCACCGGGTCGAGGCCGGAGTCCGGCTCGTCGCAGAGGATGATCTGCGGGTCCAGGACGAGGGCCCGTGCCAGCCCGGCCCGTTTGCGCATCCCGCCGGAGATCTCACCGGGCAGCTTGCGCTCGGCGCCCGCCAGGCCCACCACGTCCATGCGCTCCCGCACGATCCGGCGGATCTCCGACTCCTTCTTCCTGGTGTGCTCGCGCAGCGGGAAGGCGATGTTGTCGAAGAGGCTCATCGAGCCGAACAGCGCCCCGTCCTGGAAGAGCAGCCCGAAGCGCTTGCGGGCCTCGTAGATGTCCTTCTCGCGGCCGTTGGCCATGTCGACGCCGTCGACCAGGACCCGGCCCCGGTCCGGCCGGAGCAGTCCGACGATCGCCTTCAGGAACACGGTCTTGCCGGTGCCGGAGGGGCCGAGCATCACGCTGATCTCGCCCGCGGGCAGGGTGAGCGTGACGTCCTGCCAGATGGTCTGCCGTCCGAAGGCCTTGGTCAGCCCCTCGACGACCACGTCGATTCCCATGGCTTCGCGGCTCCTCAGCGCTGGGGGAGTTCGGGGACGGGCGGGGCGCTGCCGGCCCCCGCGAGCTGCCCCTGCCGGATCCGTACGGCGTTGCCCGGACCGGAGAGGGCGGCGGTGAACAGCGGCGAGAGGTCCTCGCCCCGGCTGCCGCAGCCGGCGAACGGCGGGATGGTGATCTCCCCGTCGAGGATTCCGCCGGTCAGGAAGTTGTACGCACCGCTCAGTACGGTGTCGAAGGGCCGGGCGGTACGGCAGCGCGGCCCCACGTCCAGGGGCACGCCGTTGACGCGTACGTCGTGGATCCGCAGGTGCTGGCGGTAGGCGATGGTGGTGGTGAACGTCTGGCCGCGCCGGACGTTGACGACGGTGACCGGCTCCGGCTCGAAGGAGACCCGGGCGCTGGTGGGTTGGAAGCCGAAGGTGAGGAAGGTGGAGCGGGCGTCGGGGAAGCGCAGCAGCCCCACCGAGTCCGACTCGTCGTAGCCGGGGGCGCTGACCGTGCGCCTGCCGAGGTCGAGGTGCATGGGGCCCGGTTCGCCGCGCGGGTCGTTGATGACCATCGCGCTGCCGAGCTTGTGGACGGTGGCGTAGCCGACGGCGACCACACAGAGGGAGGCGCCCAGGCGTCCCTCGACGGCGCCGGGCGGCGGCTCGGGCAGCCTGCTCGGGTCGAGCTCCCCGGCGGGCGGGTCGGCGGGGCAGACGGGGGCGGGGGCGAGGGGGCCGGGGCCCACCTGGATCGCGGGACCGGGGGGCTGGGCCTTCGAAGTCGTCGAAGGAGCCGAACGGGTAGGTGCGTCGGGGCCGGTGGGGTCGGTGACCGTCCAGGTGGCGAGGCTGGGGCCCGGGGTCGCGGCCGGGGTGCAGCGCAGCTCCACCGGGGGCGTCACGACGGGGGGTTGCTCCGTGGCGGTCGGCGGCGCGGACCCCGGGGCGGGCGAGCCCGAAGGGGGTGTCGCCTCGGGCGCCTGGGGGGCCGCCGCCTGGAGCGTCAGCGTGAACTCCGCTGCCGTGAGCGCCACTTGGCCCGGCTTGCCCAGCGTGATCGCCGGGACCTCGCCCGTGAAGGCGGGCCGCAGCCCGTCGGCGCCCGTGGCGGCCGTGAGCCCCGCCCAGTCCGCCCGGGCCGACGCCCCGTCCTGGGCGACGTCGACGGCGAGGCGGGCGGTGCCGGAGATCTCCGTGGTGCCCGGGGGCAGGAGCGCGGCGGCCGCCTGCGCGTCGAACTCGGGGCGCACCGCGAACCCCTCGGCCCGCAGCGGCTGTCCGGGGCGGCCGCCGGTCGGATACACGCCGGTGAAGGTGACGGTGACGGTGACGGCCCGGCGTACGGCTCCCGACGCGCAGTCGTAAATGGCCTGAACGGCCGTCTCCCGGTTCCGCGCAATTGTCCCCGACGCCGGAACAAGGCCGAGGAGAAGCACGATCACGCCCAGCGCGGCGGCGATAGCGGCACCGCGCCGGTCGAATGCACCGCCCATGGCTCTGCTCCTGAGGAATAGCGGTTCTACGGGCGCCGGGAACGGCCGATGTCGCCGTGACGTTACGTACGGGTAACCCGGTGCCGCAATACCGCTTCCGCGCGAATCTCCGAACTCCTGACCTGCCGGTGGATATTTGTCACCGGCGCCACAATTCCGGTCGGTCGCCTTGTCAACGGCGACACAGAACCGGTGCGCACGCAGGAGCGGGGCCCCGCGATCCGGGGGGACGGATCGCGG
>NZ_BAAACA010000066.1:99078-249563 GCF_039521265.1 Streptomyces crystallinus
ATCGCGGGGCCCCGCCGGGATCCGCAGCCCTGGGGCGTGGGCCGCGCCACCGGGGAGCGGGCGGCGGCCCGCCGTGAGGGGCGGCGAGAGCCGTCTGCCCCGGGGCACCGAGGACGCTACGCGCGCCGAATCGGGGCGTGCAATACCGCACGGCCGAATCCGGCCGCCGGGCTCCCGGCCGCCACGCGCACGTACGTTATCGCGACTGAGTCGATCACGCCGAGAAATTCGTACACAGGTCAACGTTTTCCGCCGTGTTCGGGCAATCCCATTGCCGCTTCCGTGCCCCGGCGAGCATCTTTGTCTGCGGCCGGAACGAGAACCCGTCACGGGGCACACGTTTTCTCCGTACGCACGGGTGCCTTCGGGCTCGGGCTGGTCTATGTTGCAGATGTTGTGATGTGAGTTGACGTCGGCCCCGCAGCAGGCCCACGGTGCGTCGCCCACCCGAGCCGAACGTCGAGCCGTACGTCCCGGCCAGTGAAAGGGACCACGCATGCCGAACGCCCTCCACGCATCGGCTTCCTCGGAGCAGCTGGGACCGATCCCCCGGGAGCTCGCCACCATCATGTGGCCCGAACTCCCGCCGCTGCTCGACGAGATCAAGGCCGAGGTCGTCCGCGCCTACCCGGAGTTCGCGGAGGTCTTCGCGGGCCCGCACGGCCGGTTCGTGCACTCGGCGATCGAGCAGAGCCTGACCATCTTCGTGGACCAGGTGGTGCGGCCGTCGGTGCCCTCGCCGCTGCGGGACGAGATGATCCGTACCTTCGGCCGGTTCGCGGCCTCCCGGGGCGGCAGTCTGGACACCCTGCGCGGCACCTTCCGCGTCGGCGCCCGGGTGGCGCTGCGCCACACCAAGAAGGTGGGCAAGCGCTACAACCTCTCCCCCGTGTTCATGCTGTCCTTCGCGGACAGCCTGTTCGCGTACATGGACCAGCTGGAGGCGCTGGCCGGCGAGGGCTATCTCCAGGCCAGGTCGTCGGCCGAGGACAACCAGGACGAGCTGCGCAGGAAGATCCTCCGGCTGATCGTCTCCGGCGGCGGCACCCCCCAGGCCGCCCTGGTCGAGCTGGCCGAACGGGCGGGCTGGCGGCTCCCGGAGGAGCTCACCCTGGTCGCGCTGAGCGCCGGCGCCCACCCGGCCCGCACCGCCCTGCACGGCGATGTGCTGATGGACCTCGCGGATCCGCAGCCGTATCTGCTGGTGCCGGGCGCCCTGCACGGCGAGCGCCACAGATCCCTGGTCCAGGCGCTCGGCGGGGCGCGCGCGGCGGCCGGGCCCACGGTGGCGCCCGCCGGGGCGGCCGACTCGCTGCGCTGGGCCCGCCAGGCGCTCGGCCTCGCGCTGTCCGGGATCATCACCGAGGCGCCCGTCGTGCACAGCGCGGACCATCTGGTCACCCTGTTGCTGATGTCCGACCCGGCGCTCGTCGAACTGCTCGCGGCCCGTGAACTCGCCCCGCTCCAGGGCCATACGGCGACGCGCCGCGAGCGGCTGATCGAGACGCTGCGGGCGTGGCTCGCCACCCGTGGCACCGCCGCCCAGATCGGCGAGGTGCTGCACATCCACCCGCAGACCGTCCGCTACCGCATGCGCAACCTGGACGCGGCCTTCGGGCGCCGGCTGACCGACCCCGAGCACCGCTTCGCCACCGAGATCGTGCTGCGCGCGATGCATCTGCGCGAGCGCGCCGACCCCTTACCGGAGGAGTCCTCGCTCACCCCTTCTCGTACAGCTCCTCGATCTCGCGGGCGTACGCGTCGGCCACCGCCCGCCGCCTGACCTTCAGGGACGGCGTCAGCAGCCCGTTCTCCTCGGTGAACTCCCCCGCCACCAGCCGGAACCGGCGGATCGACTCGGCCCGCGAGACCGCCGCGTTGGCGTGGTCCACGGCCTGCTGCACCTGAGCGATCAGCTCCGGGTCGTCCACCAGCCGCTCCACGGGGGTGTCCTGGTCCCGCCCGCGCACCGCCAGCCAGTGCTTGAGCGCCTCGGGGTCGAGGGTGACCAGTGCGGCGACATAGGACCGGTTGTCGCCCACCACCAGGCACTGACCGACCGGCGGACGGCTGCGCAGCCGGTCCTCCAGGACGCTGGGCGAGACGTTCTTGCCGCCGGAGGTGACCAGGATGTCCTTCTTGCGGCCGGTGATGGTGAGGTAGCCGTCGTCGTCGAGCCGGCCGAGGTCGCCGGTCGCGAACCAGCCGTCGGCCAGCACCCCGTCGGTGGCGGCCTGGTCGTTCCAGTAGCCGCTGAACACGATCGGCCCCTTGACCAGCACCTCCGCGTCGTCCGCGATCCGCACCGAGTTGCCCGGCACGGGCAGGCCGACCGTGCCGGGGCGCGGGGCGTGCGGCGGGGTGAGGGAGGCGGCCGCGGAGGTCTCGGTGAGCCCGTAGCCCTCGTAGATGAGGATGCCGGCGGCGTAGAAGAACAGGCTCAGCTCGCGGTCCAGGGGGGAGCCGCCGCTGATGGCGTAGCGCAGCCGGCCGCCGAGCTCCTTGCGTACGCGCCGGTAGACCAGCAGGTCGTAGAGCGCCCAGCCGAGCCGCAGCCCGGGGCCGGGTCCCTTGCCCCGGCCCAGGAAGCGGTCGAGGGCCGCCTCGCCGTAGCGCACGGCGACCCGGTGGGCGCGGTCGAAGGAGGCGCCGCGGCCGATGCGCTCGGCGGTGGCCCGCCCGGTGTCGTGGATCTTCTCGAAGAGATAGGGCACCCCGACGATGAAGGTGGGCCTGAACTCCCGTAGCTGCGGGCGGAGTTCCTCGGGCTTGACGCTGGGCCAGTGGCCGATCTCGATGCGGGCGAGCAGACAGGCTATCTGGAGGCTGCGGCCGAGGATGTGGGCGAGCGGCAGGAAGAGCAGGGTGGAGGCGGCCACGCCGGTGGCCGCCTCAAAGACGGGTTGGGCCAGCTCGGCGGTGTTGGCGGCCTCGGTGTAGAGGTTGCCGTGGGTGAGGACGCAGCCCTTGGGCTTTCCAGTGGTGCCGGAGGTGTAGCAGAGGGTGGCCAGGGTGTCCGGCCCGACCGCGGCGCGCCGCTTGTCGAGCTCCTCGTCGCCCGTCTCCCGTCCGGCGACGGCGAGTTGGGCCAGTGCGCCGTCGTCGATGACGAAGACCCGGCGGCCCTCGGCGGCCGCCCCGGCCGTCCGCAGCTCGGCCCCGCTCTCCACGACCAGCGTCCGGGCACCGGAGTCCGCGAGGATCCAGTCGATCTGCTCCGCCGAGGAGGTGGCGTAGATGGGCACGCTCACCCCGCCCGCCGCCCAGATGGCGAAGTCGAGGACGGCCCACTCGTACCGCGTGCGCGACATCAGCGCGACGCGCCCGCCCGGTTCGAGGCCCGAGGCGATCAGCCCCTTCGCGGTGTCGGCGACTTCACGGGCGAAGGCGGCCGCGGTGACCGGCTGCCAGCGCCCGCCGCGTCTGCGCCGCAGCGCCACGGCGTCCGGCGCCTCGGCGGCGTTGGTGAACGGGATGTCGGCGACGCTGCCCGCCCCGGGCGCGGCCAGTGGGGCGACCCGCACCTCGCGCACCTCACCGCCCTCGCGCACCAGCTCCACCTGGGCCCGCGAGGTGAGGTCGGCGCGCCGCGCGGCCTTTCTGAGGTCTTTCCGTACGCCCATGCGCGGACTCCTCTGCTCTGCTCGGGGCACAGTGGTACGGAGCACTTACCGGTTGGTACGAGAAGGCTGACTCGCCAACTTACCGCCGCGTAAGGAGAAATCAATCCCGCCGGATCCACCGAGTGGAGCCGGCGATTGTGGGAGGTTCCGACCAGAGCGCACCTCTTGCCCCGGCCTGACCCGCCCCCCGTACAGTGCCCCGGGGCCGTCCGGAGCCCCGTCGGACGGGAGGGGTTCAGGTGGGGCAGGGGCGTCGCGCGCGGTGGGGGCGGTTCGCCGTCCACGTGCTGCGGGGGCAGGCTCAGGTCGACTTCGTGCCGAGCGCGGTGACCGGCGCGGTCTTCACCGTGGGGCTCTTCGTCGCGGGCTGGCACTACGGCCTGTACGGGCTGCTCGGCACCGCCGTCGGCACCGCCACCGCCCAGCTCCTCGGCGTCGCGCGCGGCAGGGTCGCCGCCGGGCTCGAGGGGTTCAACGCCTGTCTGGTCGCCGTCGGCTGCGCGGTGGGCCTCGGGCCGGGGCATCTGTCCACCGCGCTGCTCGCGGCCGCCGGCTGCGCGGTGGTGACCGTGGTCGCCGCGGCCACCGCCACCGTGCTGCGCACCTGGGGGCTGCCGCCGCTGACGCTGCCCTTCTGTCTGACGGCGAGCGCCATGACGCTCGCGGCGCCGGGCTTCAGCAAGGTGTGGCACCACGGCGAGGGCCCGGCCGCGCTCGCCCGCGCCGCCGAGGGACCGGCCGCCCTGGGGCTGCGCGACGCGGCGCACGGCTTCTTCGCCAATATCGCGCAGGTCTTCCTGGTGCCGCAGTGGTACGTGGGGCTGATCTTTCTCGCCGGGATCTTCGCGGCCGACCGGCTCGCGGGCGCGATGGCCTGCGCGGGCAGCGCCGTGGGCATCCTCACGGCGTGGGCGCTGGGCGCCCCGGCGGAGCGGATCGCCGACGGGAGCATGGGGTACAACGCGGTCCTGGTGGCGATGGCCCTGTGCGGGGCGCTGCTCGCCGCCGACCGGTGGAGCCTCGGGTTCGCGGTGGTGGGGGCGGCGGCCGCGACCGTCCTGGGACCGGCGCTGAGCGCGCTGTTCGCCCCGGCCGGGGGCCGGGCGTTCACCTGGCCGTTCGTCCTGACCACGCTGGTCTTCCTGGCCTCGGTCCCGGCGCTGCCGAGGCTGCGGCGTACGCAGGAGGCGGTCGAGGCGCGGGACGCGACCGGCGCCGCGCTGCCCGGCTGAGCCGCCCTCCCGCTCACCCGCACGGCCTACCGCGCATGCGCCCCCTCCGCGCCGGTGTGAGGGTGCCAGTGTGACCACAGCCAGCGACACCGCGCCCCCGGCGGCCGCCGCGCCGCCCGTGCTGGACGTCCGCCGGCGGAACATCGTCTTCGGCACGATCATGCTCGGGATGCTGCTGGCCGCGCTGGACCAGACGATCGTGGGCACCGCGCTGCCGACGATCGTCTCGGACCTCGGCGGCGCCGCCCATATGTCCTGGGTGGTCACCTCGTATCTGCTCGCGGAGACCGTGGCGACCGCGCTGGTGGGCAAGTTCGGCGACCTCTTCGGCCGCAAGGTGGTCTTCCAGGTCTCGGCGGTCGTCTTCATCACCGGCTCCTTCCTGTGCGGCCTGGCGACCAACATGTCGCTGCTCATCGCCTGGCGGGCGCTCCAGGGCATCGGCGCCGGCGGGCTGATGGTCACCGCGATGGCGCTGATCGCGGACGTCATCCCGCTGCGCGAGCGCGGCAAGTACCAGGGCGCGATCGGCGCGGTGTTCGGCGTGTCCACCGTCATCGGGCCGCTGCTCGGCGGGCTGTTCACCGACCATCTGAGCTGGCGCTGGGCGTTCTATGTGAACGTGCCGATCGCGGTCCTGGTGGTGATCGCCGCCGCCCGTAACATCCCCTCGATCCGCTCGGTCGCCAAGCCGGTGATCGACTACCTCGGCATCGGGCTCGTCGCGGCCGGGGCGAGCGCCCTGATCCTGGCGACGAGCTGGGGCGGCAACGAGTACGCCTGGTCCTCGCCGACCGTCCTCGCGCTCTTCGCGGGCGGGGTGGCCGCGCTGGCCGCGTTCTGCTGGGCGGAGACCCGGGCCGTCGAGCCGATGCTGCCGATGCGGCTGTTCCGCAACCCCGTCTTCACGGTCTGCTCGGTCCTCAGCTTCATCGTGGGCTTCGCGATGCTGGGCGCGATGACGTTCCTGCCGACCTACCTCCAGTACGTGGACGGCGACTCCGCGACCGTCTCGGGCGTGCGCACCCTGCCCATGGTTGTCGGCCTGCTGATCGCCTCCGTGTTCAGCGGCAACGTGGTCAGCAAGACCGGCCAGTACCGGATCTTCCCCGTCGTGGGCGCCCTGGTGATGGGCGTCGGGCTCTATCTGCTCTCGCTGATGGGGCCGGGCAGCGGCGCCTGGCTGGAGTCGCTCTACATGTTCGTGCTCGGCCTCGGCATCGGCCTGTGCATGCAGGTCCTGACGATCGCCGTGCAGAACACCGTCGACTACGCGGACCTCGGCACCGCCACCTCCGGGGTGACCTTCTTCCGTACGCTGGGCAGCTCCTTCGGCACCGCGGTCTTCGGGACCATCTACGCCAACACCCTCAAGAGCCATCTCGCGGACGGGATCGCGGCCGCCGCGAAGGCGGGCGGCGCGGACCCGGCCGCGCTCGCCAGGGCGGCGCAGTCCCCCGAGGGCCTCAAGTCGCTGCCGTCGGCGACGGCCGCGCCGATCGTCCAGGCGTACGCCGACTCCCTGCACACGGTGTTCCTGTGGACCGTGCCGGTGGCCGCCGTCGGGTTCCTGGTGGCGCTCTTCCTCAAGCAGGTCGAGCTGCGCGACACCGCCCGCTCCTCCTCCACCGACATGGGCGAGGGCTTCGCCCAGCCGACCACCGGAGACTCGCAGAAGCTGTTGGAGCTGTCGGTCGCCAAGATCGTGCGCAGTACGGGCATGGACACCGCCCGCCATATCGTCCTGCGCTCCGACTCCCGCCTCGATGTCGCGGGCGCCTGGGCGGTGATGCAGGTCGAGCTGTTCACCAGGATGGTCGGGCACGCGAGCCTCGGTCTGATCGCGGCCCGCCGCCATGTGCCGCCGGAGGTGCTGGTGCCGGTCTTCCAGCGGATGGTCGACGAGGGCTTCCTGACCCGCGAGGGCACCTACTTCGAGCTCAGCGGGGCCGGGCGGCGCGAGGTCGACGCCATCACCGCGTCCTGGTCGGACTGGCTCAATGAGCAGTTGGAGCGGGACCGGGGGCGGCCGCGCAGCGCGGAGCTGCGGGCCGCCGCCGACGCCATCGCCAAACGGCTGCTGGCCGAGGACCTGGCCAACGGCCTGCCCCCGGCCGACCGCCGGACGGTGGGCGCGACCCGGTCCTGACCCTGCCCCACCCCCGACCGCGCCCCCGTTTCGAGGAGTCGAGTCCCGTGTCTCAGCCCGAATGCGCCCCGTGGCCGTCGTGGCCGCCGTGCCCGGCGTGGTCGAACTTGAGCGCCTCCGCCGGCGCCACCACGTACGGCCGCATCATGCCCATGTCCTCGTGCTCCAGCAGATGGCAGTGGTACATGAACCGCCCGTACGCGCCGTCGAAGCGGCCCAGCACCCGCACCAGCTGTCCCGCCGGGACGCGGAAGACGTCCTTGAAGCCGCGCTCATTGGGGGCGAGCGGGATCGGCCGGGCCGCGTCGTAGGCCACCGGCGCCCGGGTGCCGCCCAGCTTCTGGTCGAAGCCGTCCACGGTGTACGCGTCACGGCCCATCAGCTGGAAGTCGGCCAGGTGGATGTGCATCGGGTGGACGGGCCCGCCGAGGTTGAGGAAGCTCCACTGCTCGAAGGAGCCCTCAGCGACGGTGAACCCTAGGCCGTCGTTGAAGGTGCGGGAGATCCGCCGGTAGGTCTTCACCTTGCCGTCGGCGCCCCGCAGCTGGATCACGCCGTCGGCCGGCTCGGCGGGGGCGTCGGCGACCTCGGCCATCTCCCAGATCTCCGGGTGGCCGCCGCCCCCGGCGGTGCCGGGCGGGGTGAGCACGACCAGGCGGTGGCCGTGGTGCAGCTGCCCGTGCTCGTACCGCCGGAAGGAGCCGGAGAGCACCTGGGGCAGCACGAAGGGGTCGCGCTCGTGGCCCTCGCGCACCCGGAACTCCATCACGTGCGGATAGCGGACGTTGCCGGCCGGGTCGGGCACCCCGGCGGGCTTGCCCGGTCCCTTGTTGACCAGGCGCAGCCGGCGGCCCGCCAGCTCCCGGAAGTCGATCAGCAGGTCCATGCGCTCGGCGGGCGCCACGGTCAGCGCCGGCAGCGCCGCGTCGAAGTCGACCGGCACCGGGGCGGGCAGCAGTCCGCCGTCGCTGCCGATCTGGTGGAGCACGCCGGGCACCGGGGTGTCGTCCTCGTCGAGGAGCACCAGGTCGTAGATGCGGGCGTTGGAGGCGTTGACGAGGCGGAAGCGGTACCAGGCCGCGTCGGTGTCGAGGTGGGGCCAGATGACGCCGTTGACGGTGGTGAAAGGGCCGGTGAAGGGGGCCGTGACCGGCCGTCCCGTCTCGGCGTTCTTCGGGTCGACGACGATCGTCTTGTGCAGCAGCCGCCCGTCGAGGCGGCCGTCCTCGTCGGTGTCGAGGTTGCGGTCGATCAGGATCAGCGGGATCTCCCGCCTGCCGTGCGGCAGCCGCAGGGCGTCCTCCTCGTCGTCGCGCAGCAGATACGTTCCGACGAGCCCGGCGTAGACGTTGAACCGGGTGATGTTCATGGCGTGGTCGTGGTACCACCACTGCACGGCCTGGTGGTCGTTGGGGTACTCGGAGAGCTGGGCGTCGCCCTCCCCCAGCGCGTTGTCGGCCCAGCCGTCGTTTCCGCCGCCGGTCTGGGCGCCGTGCAGGTGCGTGACGGTCCAGGCGGGCAGCGCCGCCACGTCCGCGCTGGGCTCGGCGCCGCCGCGCCCCGGCTCGGTGGTGGCGGGCGGGGTGCCCTGCGGGCGCAGCGGCACCTCGACGGCGGTGACCGGGTACTCGCTGCCGCGCGGCACCCGGTTGGTCCAGGCGATCCGCACCCGCTGCCCGCGCCGCACCTCGATGGTGGGCCCGGGCACGGTGCCGTTGTAGCCCCACATCAAGGTGGGCGGCAGCTGGCTGTGCAGCCGCACCCAGGCGGGGCGGATCGCGATCTCGGTCTCCCGGCGCACATCGGCCTTGGCGGGCCGCAGCACTTCGGGGATGGGCAGGCGGTCGGTGTACGGGACGAGTTCGTCCCCCGTGGTGTCGGACATCTTCTCCCCCTGATCCCGGCCTTCACGGCCGTTCACGGAAAAAGACGCCGAAAGCCGTGATCCGGTTCAGTCCGTGGAGACCGCGTCCAGATACACCCAGGCGCCGTCGTATCGGACGAATCGGCTCCGCTCGTACAGCGCGCCCTCGCCGCCGCCCTCGGTGTAGTGGGCGCGGAAGGCGACCTCGCCGGTGGTGTGGAAGGCGCTGCCGTCCTTGGTGTCCAGGACCTCCAGCCGGATCCAGCGCATCCCCGGGTCGAAGTCCACGGAGGCGGGCCGGTGGTCGGGGTGCCAGGTGCGCAGCAGATACGGCTCGTCGTGGACCGCGAAGGCGCTGAAGCGGGAGCGCATCAGGGCCTCGGCGGTGGGGGCCGCCTGCCCGGCGTGATAGCGCCCGCAGCACTCGGCGTACGCCGCGGGCAGCCCGCAGGGGCAATCCACGGGGGCCTGGGGGCGGGCGGTTCGGGGGGTGCGTCGAGCCATGGCCCTATCTGACCACATCCGGATCCGGCCATCCCCGCGCCGGCCCACCGGGCCCACCCGGTGGTGGCCGCAACTGCCGTACGCCCGGGGAACACTGGGCTCGATTGCCTCTTCCGGCTTGTCCGCCGCGACCGTATGCTCCTGCGCCGACGTGACCGTTACCACCGGTAATAGGGGGCACCATGGAGCGTTCGGGCAGTACGAGGCGCACGTTTGTCGCGGGGACGGCGGTGGCGGGCGCGGCGACCGCTCTGGGGCTCGACGCGGCGGTGCCCGCGGCGGCGGCGTCGCACGCGGCGGCCGCCCCGGCGCAGGGGCAGTCGGTGGTGGTGCTCGGCGGCGGCGTCGCCGGGCTGACCGCCGCCCACGAGCTCGCCGAACGCGGCTTCCGGGTCACGCTCTACGAGCGCCGGGCGCTCGGCGGCAAGGCGCGCAGCATGGACGTGCCCGAGAGCGCCCGGGGCGGACGCGCACCACTGCCGGCCGAGCACGGCTTCCGGTTCATCCCCGGGATCTACCACAACCTCCCCGACACGATGCGGCGGATCCCCTTCCCCGGCAATCCGCACGGCGTCTGGGACAACCTGGTCGCGCCCAAGGAGATGATGTTCGCCCGGACCGGCTACGAGGACCTGCGCCTGCCGCTGCCCTGGTCCGGCACCCCGCAGCAGCTCACCCTGGACGCGCTGCGGCGCGCCCTGACCGGGGTGCTCGGCACCTTCCAGCGGCTGCCCGCGCGCGAGATCGCGTACTTCGCCGACCGTCTCGTCACCTTCCTGACCAGCTGCGAGGAGCGCCGCGACGACCAGTGGGAGGCGACGCCCTGGTGGACCTTCACCAAGGCGGGAAAGATGAGTTACGAGTACCAGCGCATCCTCGCCGTCGGCGTCACCCGCAACATCGTGGCGACCAAGGCGGAGGAGGCCAGCACCCGTACGGTGGGCTCACTGCTCGAGGCGTTCGTCTTCAACGCGCTCGGCCGGGGCGCGGACGGCCCCCTGGACCGCATCCTCAACGCCCCCACCAACGAGGCGTGGATCGACCCCTGGGTGGCCCATCTGCGCACCCTCGGCGTCCGGTTCGAGGTGGGCTGGACCCTGCGGGAGTTCGGGTACGACGGCGGGAAGGTGACGGGGGCGGTGGTCGAGGACCCGGGCGGGGTGCGCCGCACGGTGAGCGCCGACCACTACGTCTGCGCGCTGCCGGTCGAGCACGCCCGGCGCACCTGGAGCGCCGCGATGCGCGCGGCCGACCCGCAGCTGGCCCGCTGCGACAAGCTGCGCACGGACTGGATGACCGGCATCCAGTTCTATCTGACCGAGCGGCCCGACGGGGTGCACGGCCACTTCGACTGCATCGACTCGCCCTGGTCGCTCACCGCCATCGCCCAGGCCGAGCACTGGCCGCACCACGACTTCCGCACCGACTACGGCGACGGCACGGTGGCGGACTGCCTCTCGGTGGACATCTCCGAGTGGGACAAGCCCGGGATGCTGTACGGGAAGACGGCCAAGCAGTGCACCCGCGAGGAGGTCGCCCGCGAGGTGTGGGCGCAGCTGAAGGCGTCGGTCAACGACACCGGCAAGACCGTGCTCAGCGACGGCAAGCTGCACTCGTGGTTCCTGGACCCGGGGGTCTCCGGTATCGGGACGCCCGACCCGAGGAACGAGGACGAGCTGCTCATCCACCCGGTCGGCACGTTCCACAACCGGCCGTCGGCGGGGACGAGGATCCCCAACTTCTATCTGGCGGGCGACTACGTGGCCGTCCCCATCGACCTGGCGACCATGGAGGGCGCCAACACCTCGGGCCGCCTCGCCGCCAACGCGCTCCTCGAGCGGACCGGTTCGACGGCCCCGCGCTGCTCGGTGGCCCCGCTCTACAGCGCCCCCGAGCTCGATCTGCTCAAGCGCGACGACCGCTTCCGCTACCGGCTGGGGCTGCCCAACGTCTTCGACGTGGGGTGACACCGACACGGCTCGGCCGCCGCCCCGGCCCCTGGAGGGCTGTGGGCGGCGGCCGTCCGGTGGATCACGTCAGCAGGAAGTCGGCCTGGCCCGACTTGGCGCCGAGGATGAACGCGGCGATCTCGTTGCTGGTGTAGATCAGAGCGGGGCCCTCCGGGTCGGCCGACTGGCGCACCGCGACCCGGCCGTCGGCCAGCTTCATGGCCTCGACGCAGTTGCCGCCGTTGCCACCGCTCCACGGCTTGTGCCAGCCCTCGGTCCCGAGCTCCCGGGCCGGCATGCCGTTGTATATGTGATCCATTCACAGCTCCTCGCGGAGATCCGCCAGGATCTCCTTCGTGCGTCGTGCAGTGGCGGCCTGGGCCGCCATGCGATCCATGACCTCCAGGTGGGTCGCCACCTCGGGGCGCGCGTCGAGATAAACCGCGCCGGTCAGGTACTCGCTGTAGACCATGTCCGGGAGTTCCGGCACGGCGAATCTGAAGAGGACGAAGGGGCCGTAGGTCCCCGGGTGGTGCCCGGTCGCGAACTCGGCGAGCTGGAGGGTCACATGGGGCAGCTCGGCGGCTTCGAGGAGCCGGTCGAGCTGGCCGCGCATCACCTCGGGACCGCCCACCGGGCGCCGCAGCACCGTCTCGTCCATGATCACCCAGAGCCTCGGCGCGTCGGCCCGGGTGAGCAGCGACTGGCGCTCCATGCGCAGCGCCACATGCCGCTCGATGTCGGCGGCCTTCGTCTGCCCGAGCGCGCCGCTGATCATGACCGAGCGCGCGTACTGCTCGGTCTGGAGCAGCCCGGGGACGAAGTGCGGCTCGTACGTCCGGATGAGCGAGGCGGCGCCCTCCAGGCTCACGTACATGCTGAACCAGTCGGGCAGGATGTCGTGGAAGCGCTGCCACCACCCCGGCTTGTTGGCCTCCTCCGCCAGTTCGATGAAACGGTCCGTCTCCTCGTCCCCGATGCCGTACGCCTTGAGCAGCAGCTGGACGTACGGGATCTTCAGGGCGACCTCGGCGGTCTCCATCCGGCGGATCGTGGCGGGGGCGACGCGGAGCACCTTCGCCGCCTCTTCGCGCCTGAGGCCTGCACGCTCGCGCAGATCCTGCAGGCGTCTGCCCAGCACGACCTGCCCCACGGTCGGGGCGGACCGGGGTTCACTCACGTCAGACCTCCCCTAACCCTGTTGCCGAGCAGTGTGCCATGCCACCTCAGCCCAGAACACAGCACTCTGCAATTTTCAGAGTGCCCCTTGCCAAGTGTCACGGATGGGTGGAAGGTAGGTCGGTGAACGCCAGCACATGCGGCTGTCGCGAGCGACGCCGCTACCCCACTGTGAGGACCCGGTCGTGGCCCCTGGTAATGCGCTCGTCCCGCAGCTCATAGGCGCGGCCCCGACGGTCTCCGTCGCCGACGTCCGCCGGTACGCGTTCGACCTGGCGGCCCGGCCCGAATCCGCCTCCGCGGCCCGCCGCCACACGGCCGAGGTCGCGCTCCGGTGGGGGCTCACCGAGGAGCTGGGCGACGCCGCCGCCCTGGTGATATCCGAGCTCGTCACCAACGCCGTCGTCCACACCGCGGGCACCCGGGTTTCCTGCGAACTCTCCTTCGCCGCGCACCACTTGACGCTCGCCGTCCGCGACCAGGGGTACGGGAGCGACGGTCCCACCCTGTGCGACGCGGCCGACAGCGAGGAGGGCGGCCGGGGGCTGCTGCTCGTCGACGCGCTCAGCGTGGCCTGGGGCGCCCACGACGTGCCGCACGGCACCGGCCGGATCGTCTGGGCCCGGCTCGGGGCGGACCCCGCATGCCGATGAGCTCACGCACACTTCTGTCCAGAGGCGGCCGGGAAGAGGCTGGGGGGCCTCGGGGGCCCGGCTCGCAAGGGGGCGCCGGAGCGACCGGCGGCGGCAGACTGGTGCTGCCGCCGGCGCTCCCGGCGTCTGTGGGCAGCGACGCGGTCGCGGTGCCCGCCTCCTACGGCTTCCGGGTCCTGGCGCGGCTGCCCCGCTCGGGGTGCGTCTTCGCCGACCCGGACCGCTGGTGGTGGATCGTCCCGGCGGGCTCGGACCACGAGCTCAGCTGGCCGTACCCGGCGCACTACGCACCCGGCGCACACGTCCCGGAGAACCCGGGCCGAAGGATGATCCACTGTCCCGAGGGCAGCAGCCCTTATACGCCCCCCATCCCGCTCTACCTGGTGGTATGCCAGCTGACTGGAACGGCACCGGCATGGACCTAGCCCGCTCGCTCGCCCTTCTCGCCGACCCGGGGTGGGACGTCGCTCCCCGCCCCTGCGGACCCGATCTCCGCGCCCACGGCCTCAGCCCGTCGTCAGCCCTCCCGCCGCCCGTGCCAGGGCGTCCAGGACCGGGCTGATCAGCGGGTGGTGCTCGGCGCCGCTGCGTACCGCCGCGAAGACGCGCCGGGTCGCCGCGGGGCCCGCCACCGGGCGCACCACCGTGTTCTTCTGCTCCATGCCGCGCAGCGCCGAGCGGGGCACCAGGGCCACGCCCGCCCCCGCGCCCGCCAGCGCCACCACCGCGCGGAAGTCGTCCGAGGAGTGGATCAGCCGCGGCTCGAAGCCCGCCAGCTCACAGGCGAGGAAGACCACGTCGTGGCAGGGGTTGCCGGGGTACGGACCGATCCAGTCGTCCTCGGAAAGGGCCGACAGACGCACCTCCGGGGCCAGCGCCAGCGGGTGCCCGGCCGGGAGCACCGCGTCGAAGGGCTCCGCGTAGAGCGCGACGCGGGCCAGGCGCCGGTCGTCCTCCCGGGGAGCGCCCCGGTACTCGACCGCCAGCGCCAGGTCCGCCTCGCCGTGCAGGACCATGGGCAGCGACGCGTCGCCCTCGGCGTCGCGCACCCGCACCCGGATCGTGGGGTGGGTGCCGCGCAGCAGGGCCACGGCCGGGGCCAGCACCTCGGCGATGCCGGTGGCGAACGCCGCCACGGTCACCTCGCCGGCCGCGCCGCCCGCGTACGCCGCGAGCTCCGCCTCGGCCCGCTCCAGCTGGGCCAGGACCGCGTTGGCGTGCTCCAGGAGGATCTCGCCGGCCCGGGTGAGCCGTACGCCTTTGCCACTGCGGGTCAGCAGGGTGTGGCCGGTCTCCTGCTCCAGGGCGGCGAGCTGCTGGGAGACGGCGGACGGGGTCAGATAGAGCGCTGCGGCCGCGGCGGTCACCGTACGGTGGTCCGCCGCGGCGCGCAGGATGCGGAGCCGGCGCGGGTCGATCACCCAGCCATTGTCGCCCTGGCGTCGACGAACGCCGCCACCGCCCGCTCCACGTCCGCCGTGGAGTGGGCCGCCGAGAGCTGGACGCGGATACGGGCCGCGCCCATCGGGACCACCGGGTAGGAGAAGCCGATCACATAGACACCGCGCTCCAGGAGCAGCTCGGCCATCCGGCCGGCCTCGGCGGCGTCGCCGATCATGACGGGCGCGATGGCGTGGTCACCGGGCAGGATCTCGAAGCCCGCCTCGGTCATCTTCGTCCGGAAGAGCGCGGTGTTGGCGGCCAGCTTGTCGCGCAGGTCGCCCGCCGACTCCAGCAGGTCGAGGACCTTGAGCGAGGCCGCGGCGATCACCGGGGCCAGCGAGTTCGAGAAGAGGTACGGGCGCGAGCGCTGGCGCAGCAGGGCGACGATCTCGGCGCGGGCCGCGACATAGCCGCCGGAGGCGCCGCCGAGCGCCTTGCCGAGGGTGCCGGTGATGATGTCGACGCGGTCCATCACGCCGTGCAGCTCGGGCGTGCCCCGGCCGCCGGGGCCGACGAAGCCCACCGCGTGCGAGTCGTCGACCATGACCATCGCGTCGTAGCGGTCGGCCAGGTCGCAGATCTCCTGGAGCGGGGCGACATAGCCGTCCATGGAGAAGACGCCGTCGGTGACGATGAGGCGGCGGCGCGCGCCGGAGGCCTCCTTGAGCTTCGCCTCCAGCTCGGCCATGTCCCGGTTGGCGTAGCGGTAGCGGGCGGCCTTGGACAGCCGGATGCCGTCGATGATCGAGGCGTGGTTGAGGGCGTCGGAGATCACCGCGTCCTCGGCGCCGAGCAGGGTCTCGAAGACACCGCCGTTGGCGTCGAAGCAGGACGAGTAGAGGATCGTGTCCTCCTGGCCGAGGAAGGCCGAGAGCCGCGCCTCCAGCTCCTTGTGGACGTCCTGGGTGCCGCAGATGAAGCGGACCGAGGCCATGCCGTAGCCCCAGCGGTCGAGCGCCTCCTTGGCGGCGGCGATCACCTCGGGGTGGTCGGCCAGGCCCAGGTAGTTGTTGGCGCAGAAGTTCAGCACCTCACCGGTGGGGACGGCGACCGAGGCGTTCTGCGGGGTGGAGATGACCCGCTCGGGCTTGAAGAGACCGGCCTCGCGGATCTCGTCGAGGGTGCTGCGGAGGTCGTCGCGGACGGACGCGTACATGCTTCAGGCTCCTAGATGCCGAGTGACTTCCTGGGACCGCCGGGGACTCAGGCGGTCCAGTCAAGGATGATCTTGCCGCTGCGGGCGGTGGCGGCCTCGTCGAAGGCCGCGTCGAAGTCCCGGTACGCGTAGCTGCCGGTGATCACCGGAGAGAGGTCGAGGCCGCCTTCGAGCAGCACCGTCATCGCGTACCACGTCTCGAACATCTCACGGCCGTAGATGCCCTTGACGGTGATCATCGAGGTGACGATCTTCGACCAGTCGACGGCGAACTCCTGCGCGGGCAGCCCGAGCATCGCGATCCTGCCGCCGTGCGTCATGTTGTCGATCATGTCGCGCATCGCCTCGCCGCGGCCGGACATCTCCAGGCCGACGTCGAAGCCCTCGCGCAGACCCAGCTGCCGCTGCGCGTCCGCGATGGACGACGTCGCCACGTTCACCGCCAGGGTCGCGCCCGCCTTGCGGGCCAGCTCCAGGCGCTCGGGGCTGACGTCGGTGATCACGACGTTGCGGGCGCCCGCGTGCCGGGCCACGGCCGCCGCCATGATGCCGATCGGGCCGGCGCCGGTGATCAGGACGTCCTCGCCGACCAGTGGGAAGGAGAGCGCGGTGTGCACGGCGTTGCCGAACGGGTCGAAGATCGCGGCGACGTCGAGGTCGACGGGGGTGCGGTGCACCCACACGTTGGAGGCGGGCAGCGCCACGTACTCCGCGAAGGCCCCGTCGCGGCCCACGCCCAGGCCGACGGTGGAGCGGCACAGGTGGCGGCGGCCCGCCAGGCAGTTGCGGCACTTGCCGCAGACCAGATGGCCCTCGCCGCTGACCAGGTCGCCGACCGCGATGTCCCGGACGTCCGCGCCGACCGCCGCGACCTCGCCGACGAACTCGTGGCCGAGGACCAGGGGGGTCTTGACCGCGCCCTGCGCCCAGCCGTCCCAGGAGCGGATGTGCAGGTCGGTGCCGCAGATGCCGGTGCGCAGCACCTTGATGAGCACATCGCCGGGGCCGGTCTCCGGCTCCGGGACGTCCATGAGCCACAGTCCGGGTTCGGCGTGCTGCTTGACAAGGGCCTTCATGGCGGGCGGCTCCCGGGAGCGTACAAAGGGGGGCGAAAGCCATGGTTCCATGGCTGATCACCAATCTGCCGAGCAGGAGCCGCCGCGTCCATCGAGGATTTCTTAAGCGGGCCAACAGCCGAGCTTCACGCGCCCCTGGCGCACTCCCCCCTCACATGCCTCACGCCCGCCCCTCGGACCAGGGCGACGGCTCAGTCTCCGGCGGGGGCGGGGTCCGCGCGGACGACGCTCAGATGGCCCCGGCGCCGGGTGACCACGACGTTCCCGGGCGCGCTCACGCTCTCCCGGGCGCGGGGCGCGGCGGGCTCACGGCGCGGGACCAGGGTGACCCGGCGCAGCCCCAGCTCGCCCAGCGCGCCGGAGGACTCCTCCAGGACCCGGCACTCCACGGCGTCCCAGCCGGGGTCCGGGTGGCGCACGGCCCGTACCGCCCCGTCGTGCTCGACGGCGGCCCGGCCGACCGCCCGCATCCAGTGCGGCAGGCCCTGCTGGTAGGCGGCGCTCATCAGCGGGTCGTCGGCGACCTCGCGGCGCACGGCCCGCAGTTCGGGGTCGTGCGGGTCGCGCTCCAGGGCGGCGGAGAGCCGCGCCAGCATGGGCAGGCACCAACTCGTCTCGTGCTGGGCGAGCACCGCGCCCGCGTGCGGGTGGAAGAGGACGAAGCGCAGGAAGTTGTCGCGCGGCATCGCGGTGGGGTGCGGGCCGACGGCCCCGAAGAGCCGGTCGTACGCGGTATTGGCGTGCACGACGTTCCAGCCGCGGTCGACGAGGAACGACGGTAAGTCCGTGGCGTCCATCATCGCCATGTGGTCGTCGACGTAGGCGCGCGCCTCGGCGTCCCACTGGTCGGTGGCGGTGGCGGCGGTGCCCCGTACGTTCTCCGGTACAGGGCCGGTTGACCTGTTCACCAACGGTTCTTTCACCATCGAGAACGCGACTCCTCTTGCAGGCACGCGGTGCGCCTGCCGTCCCCCGGCCACGTCCTCATGGCACAGAGGTCGATCTTCGCACCGTGCTGCGATCCTGCTCCCGCCGACAAGAGGATGTCAACCATCGTGGCATTCCGGCCCGAGAACGCCTCAAATACGCCACAGCTGTGGCAAGTTCTGGTTCTCTTCGACGGGAGCAAGTAGCCTCCGGACATATTCACTCTGTGTTCGAGCTGTGCGGAGCAACTCGTGTGATCTAGGAGAATGACTGGTGACGGACGGCTTCTCGGATCCGGGACCGGCGGCCGCGGGCCCCCTGGGCGACATCGCCGCCCGCGTCGCCGAACTGGCCCGCAAGCTCGGAATGAGCCAGGCAGAGGTCTTCGACGTACACCAGCTCTCCGACGCCTCGGGGGTCCCGGCCGACGTCGTCCAGGCGCTGCTCGACGGCCGTGCGGCCGGTGAACCGGACGTCCAGGCGCGCTTCCTCCAGCGGTTCGCGGCGCTGCGCCGCTCCCGGCTGAAACCCAACGGCCGCCCCTACACCCAGCAGGAGATCGCGGACGGCGCCGGGATGTCCCGGCAGCAGGCGGGCGCGCTCATCAACGGCGACCGGCGCCCGACCATGGAGCACTGCGACGCCATCCAGCGCTTCTTCAAGGTGCACGCGGGCTATCTCACCGCCGAGGACAGCGAGGCCCTGGGCGACGCCCTGCTCCGCACCGAGCAGGAGCTGCTGCACGCCTTCGCCGCCCGTGAGCACGACCGCGAGCGCGAGCTCGACGCGCTCGCCCCGGCCGGGGAGCAGGACCCGCTGGAGCGCCTCCTCCAGGACCACGGGGTGCGCGGCATCGCCTGGCGGGCCGCGCAACTGCCCACGGACAAGCACCGGGACAAGGTCACCGAGTGGCTGGACATGCTGCTGGAGAGCGTCAAGCGGGTGGATCCCTGACGAAAGCCCTCGGCGATTTGGGCGGGGATCCGATCTTCCATAGGATCCGGCGATGATCACCAGAAAACGGCTGGCGGCCGGGGTGGGCGCGCTGCTCGCCACCCTCGCCACCGGTATCCTCCCGGCCGACGCGGTCGCGGCCGACGGGCCATCCGCGCAGAAGGCCGCCCCCAAGGTCGAGTTGGTGCTCGACGTCAGCGGCTCGATGCGGGCCCGCGACATCGACGGCCAGTCCCGGATCGCCGTCGCCAAGCAGGCGTTCAACGACGTACTGGACTCGGTCCCGCCGGAGGTCCAGCTCGGCATACGCACGCTCGGCGCCAACTACCCGGGCAACGACCGCAAGGTCGGCTGCAAGGACACCCGCCAGCTGTACCCGGTCGGCCCGCTGGACCGCACCGAGGCGAAGACGGCCGTGGCCACCCTCGCCCCGACCGGCTGGACCCCGATCGGCCCCGCCCTCCAGGGCGCGGCCGAGGACCTCAAGGGCGGTGACGCGACCCGCCGGATCGTGCTCATCACGGACGGCGAGGACACCTGCGCGCCGCTCGACCCGTGCGAGGTGGCGCGTGACATCGCCGCCCAGGGCATCCACCTGGTCATCGACACCCTCGGCCTCAACCCGGACGCCAAGACCCGGGACCAGCTGACCTGTATCGCGCAGGCCACCGGCGGCACCTACACCTCGGTGAAGCACAAGGACGAGCTCAAGGACCGCGTCAAGCAGTCCGTGGACCGCGCCGCCGACCCGGTCGTGGTCCCGGTCGCCACCAGCGGCGCCGCGAGCTGCGAGAGCGCGCCCCAGCTCAAGCCCGGCCTGTACACCGACCGCGAGACCTTCGGCGAGCACCGCTGGTACAAGGTCGACGTCAAGCCCGGCCAGGAGCTGCGCGCCGCCGTCAGCATCGGCGCCGACCGCGCGGTCAACAACGACTACGGCGTCCTGCTGCGGGCCGTCACCCGGCACGGCCGGGAGATCGTCCGCGGCTCCGAGGCGGGCGACGGCCGCACCGACCTGATCTCCACGGGGCTGCGCTACCCCAAGCCGAAGGCGGAGGACGACGACGACAAGGACACCCTGGAGACCGTCTGCCTCCAGGTCAGCAACTCCTTCTCGGCGCCCGCGTCGGTGAAGACCACGCCGGGCATGCCCGTCGAGCTGACCGTGGACCTCGTCGACGGCCCCGACCAGCCGTCCGACGTCGCCGCCTTCGGTCTGGGCCGCGGCTGGTGGCTGCTGGGCGCCCTGGTGCTCACCGGCTTCCTCGCCGGTCTGCTGTGGGGCTGGATCTCGCGCTGGCGCGTGGCTGTCTGGAGGACCAACTGATGCGTACCCCAAGGATGCTGGCCGCGGCGCTGCTGACCGGCGCGGCGCTGCTGGCCCCGGTGGCCCCGGTGGCCCCGGCGCTGGCCGACACGCCGTCGCCCGCGCCGAGCAAGTCGTCCGGCGCGCCGACCGAGGCGGGCACCACGTTCCGTACCGCCACGCCCGTCAAGCAGGGCCAGCTGGCCACCGCGGCGGCCTCGACGGGTGACTACCTGTACTGGGTCTTCCCCGCCGACGCGGGCCAGCGCCCCACCGTGGACGCCACGGTGACGCTGCCGTCGTCCGGCCGCCAGGCGGCGACGACCTGGCGGATCGACGTGTACGACGGGCTGCGCCGCCGCCAGCCGTGCATGTACGGGGCGCAGTCCCGCTCGGCCGCGCCCGACGCCACCGCCGTGACGCTCTCCTGCACGCTGCGTCCGGTGCACGCCTGGGCCGACGCCTGGTCGAACGACATGCTGCCGGGCAGCTACTACGTACGGCTGACCGCCGTCGGGCTGCCCGCCTCCGAGCGGGGTCTGCCGGTCAAGGCGGAGATGAAGCCGCACACGGTGAAGGCGGGCGGCGCCCACGCGGTGGACGGCGCCCTGTCCACGCCGCTGGGCGCGGGCGGCCCGAAGACCGAGCCGGAGGACGGCTGGTCGTCCGGCTGGTGGACCGACCGCTGGATCTGGACGGCCGTCGGCGGTGTCCTCGCGGCGCTCGCCGGCGTCGGCGGCTACGCGCTGACCCGCGGCCGGGGCCGCCCGGCGCGCGTGCCCGGGAGCTGACGGCCCCTCACTGCTCCGTCTGCGCCGTCGGCTCGGCCAGTACGCGCCGGGCCACGGCGAAGGCGGAGTTGGCGGCGGGCACCCCGCAGTAGACGGCGCTCTGGAGCAGGGCCGCGCCGATCTCGTCCGGGGTGAGCCCGCCGCGCCGCGCCGCCCGCACGTGCAGGGCGAGTTCGTCCCAGTGGCCGCGGGCCACCAGCGCGGTCAGCGTGATCAGGCTGCGCTCGCGCCGGCTCAGTGTCGTGTCGCCCCAGATCTCGCCCCAGGCGTACCGGGTGACCAGGTCCTGGAAGCGGGCGGTGAAGGCGTCGGTGCCCGCCTCGGCCCGGTCGACGTGGGCGTCCCCGAGCACCTCGCGGCGGATCGCGGCGCCGCCGGGCGCGGGCGGCGCGAAGTGGCCCCGCAGCGCCCCCAGTACGGCCTCGGGCCGCTCCACGGGGGCCAGATGGGAGGCGCCCGCGATCTCGACGAGGGAGGCGCCCGGAACGGCGTCCGCCAGATGGCGCGCCTGGGCGGGCGGGGTGACCGGGTCGGACCGCCCGGCGACCACCAGCGTCGGCGCCGCGATCTTCTTCAGCTCGGTGCGCAGATCGAAGGCGGCCAGGGCGTCGCAGGCCGCCGCGTAGCCGCGCGGGTCGGTGGCGCGCAGGTCCGCGAGCGGGCCCGGCGCCTCGAAGCCGGGGGTGAACCACCGCCCGGCGGCCCCCGCCGCGACCGGCTCCATCCCCTGCCTTCGTACGACGGCGGCGCGCTCCTGCCAGGGTTCGCGGCCGCCGAAGTCCGCCGAGGCGCAGACCACGGCGAGCCGGTCCACCCGGTCCGGGTGGTGCGCGGCCAGCCACATCCCGACGGCGCCGCCGAGCGAGACCCCCGCGTACGAGAAGCCGCGCACGCCCAGCGCGTCCGCGAGCCGCAGCACCAGCCGGGCGAAGTCGCCGACGTCGGCGCCGGGGCCGATCGGCCCGGTGGGCGAGCCGCCGTGGCCGGGCAGGTTCCAGCGCACCACGCGATGGGTGGCGGCGAGCCCCGGGGCGACGCCGTCCCACACGGCGGTGGAGGTGCCCAGGGCGGGCCCGAGGAGCAGCACCGGGCCGCCCGCCGGGCCCTGGCAGCGGTGGTGGAGCGGCTCGGCGTCCCCGGGGTCAGCGGAACTCAAGGAACACCGTCTCCTTCTCGCCCTGGAGGTGGATGTCGAAGCGGTGGGCGCGCGCGGCGGGGTCGGGCACCGCCAGGAGCGTGCGGCGCAGCTCCGGCTCCAGGGAGTCCAGCAGCGGGTCGGGCGCGTCGATCAGATAGACCCGGGTGAACAGGTGGTCCAGCAGGCCCCGGGCGAAGAGCGCGACGCAGAGGTAGGGCACCCCGCCCGGCGCCAGGGTGTGCAGCGTCCAGTGGCCCAGGGCGTCGGTGGGGACGCGGCCGAAGCCGGTGAAGTCGACGCCGTTGCGGCCCAGCGACCCGGGCTTCCCGGTCCGGGAGCCGTCCGGGCCGGGCTGCCAGAACTCCAGGAGCGCGTCCGGCACCGGCTCGCCCTCGCCGTCGTGGACCTGGCCGTGCAGCGTGAGGGTGTCCGGGTGGCCCGGCGGGGCCATCGCCGAGCCGCCCGCGAAGGGCAGGGCGTGGCCGTAGAAGGGGCCGATGGTCTGCGACGGCGTGGCAGGCCTCATCGCGCCGCCTCCTCGAACGCGGTGGCCGAGGGCCCGTCGAGCACGATGTCCCAGTGGTAGCCCAACGACCGGTCGGGCACCGAGAGTTCCGGCGCGTACGCCGCGACCAGACGGCCTCGGGCGGCCTCGTCGGACACGGCGTGCAGGATCGGGTCGTACGCGAGCAGCGGGTCGCCCGGGAAGTACATCTGGGTGATCAGCCGCTGGGTGAAGGCGGTCCCGAAGAGCGAGAAGTGGATGTGCCCGGGCCGCCAGGCGTTCGTGTGGTTGTCCCAGGGGTAGGCGCCCGGCCTGATGGTGGTGAAGGCGTAGCGCCCCTCGGCGTCGGTGAGGCAGCGGCCGTAGCCGGTGAAGTGCGGGTCGAGGGGCGCGTGGTGCCGGTCGAGCTGGTGGGCGTACCGCCCGGCCGCGTTGGCCTGCCAGATCTCCGTGAGCTGGCCCGCCACCGGCCGCCCCCGCCGGTCCAGGACCCGGCCGCTGACCGTGATGCGCTCGCCCAGCGGCTCGCCCCGGTGGTGCGCGGTCAGGTCGTGGTCGAGCGGGCCGACGTCGGTGGCGCCGAAGACGGGGCCGCGCAGCTCGACGGCGTCGGGGTCGCGCACCGGCACCGGCGGGCGCCGCGGGTGGCGCAGCCGGGCTCCCACGTACGGGGGGATCTCGCGCGGCGGATGGCCGGCACCCCGCACGGCGGCCCGGACGTCGGGCGCCCCGATGCCGACGACCGGCTGATCGAGCCCGTCGGACGGTGCCTCCTGGGGCGCGAGGGCGTCCGGCGGTGCCCCGTAGTGCTGACGCGATGTCATCCCTGCCTCTTTCCGGGCCTGTTTTCGGCCGTTTTGAGGGCGTGCAGCTCCTTCAGCTCCCGTTCGCTGGGCGGCGGGGTCACCCCCACCCGGTCCGCCGTCCGCAGCCGCCACCCCGTGGCCTGCCGGACCTGTTCGACGGTGACGCCCGGGTGCACCTCGGTCAGGACCAGTTCGGCGCTCTCCGGGTCGGGCCGCAGGATGCCGAGGTCGGTGATGACCGCGACCGGGCCGCGCCCGCGCAGCCCGTACCGGGCGCGGTCGCCGGGGCCGCAGCCGTGGCCCAGGGTGGTGACGAAGCCGAGGCGCTCGACGAGGGCACGCGGTGTGTGGCGCAGCAAGATCAGCACCTCGCCGCAGTGCGCGGCGATCTCGGGCGCGCCGCCCGCGCCGGGCAGCCGCCCCGGCGGGCGGCCGGAACCCCGGTCCACCTCGGTCGTGTTGATGTTGGCGTACCGGTCGAGCTGGGCGGCGCCGAGGAAGCCGACGTCGATCCGGCCGCCCTGGAGCCAGTAGTTGAACATCTCGGCCACCGGGACGAGCGTGTCGGCGGTGTCGGCGAGTTCGCCGTCGCCGATGGAGAGCGGCAGCCGGGACGGCTTGGCGCCGATGGCGCCGGACTCGTAGACGAGGACCAGGCCGGGGTTGTGCACCCGGCGGGCGAGGTTGGCGGCCGTGGACGGCAGTCCGATGCCCACGAAGCACGTCCGCGCGCCCGCCAGGGCCCGCGCCGCGCCGACCTCCATCAGCACGTCGCCGCCGACGCCGCCCCGGCCCGGCCGTTCGCTCATCCGGTCACACACTCCTTGAGCCACCGCTGGAACACCTCGCGGTCCCGCGAGACGCGGTCCCACTCCCGGTAGTAGTCGTTGTCCCGCTCCGAGTACCCCGCGGCGTACGAGGGATGGGCGCCGCCCGGCACCCAGGCGACCGCGTCGACCACCCAGCCCGGCAGCACCACGCCGCCCGGCCGCGGCTCCAGCTCCTCGACGAGCTCCTCGACGGTGACGAGCACCCGCTCGGCCGCGAGGACCGCCTCCTTCTGCACCCCGGCGAGCCCCCAGAGCTGGACGTTGCCCTCGGTGTCGGCCTGCTGGGCGTGGATGACCGTGACGTCCGGGTTGACCGCGGCCACCGCCGCCAGCTCCTGCCCGGTGAAGGGGCAGTCGACCGTTGACAGCGTTGTCGTACGCCGTCCCAGATGGCTGCCCCGATAGCCGTTCAGCAGCGCGAACGGCAGCCGGGACGCGCCCGCCGCATAGCGGTTGGCCATCCCCGCGTGGCTGTGCTCGTCCAGCTCCAGCGGCCGTGGCCACCCGTTCTCGACCGCGTCGCGGAACCGGTGCAGCGAGCCGACGCCGGGGTTGCCGCCCCAGGAGAACACCAGCTTCCTGGCCAGCCCCGCGCCGATGAGCTGGTCGTAGATCACGTCCGGGGTCATCCGCACCAGTGTGAGATCGGTGATGCCCTGGCGGATGACCTCATGGGCCGCCGCGAACGGGATGAGGTGCGTGAACCCCTCCATGGCGACCGTGTCCCCGTCGTGGATCAGATCGGCCACCGCCTCGCGCAGCCCTCGGATTTCGGCCATTGACTCCCCCTGCCCTTCGCTTCCCCGTAGCGGTAGGGTCAGTGTTTAGTCAGTGCACTGAGTACCTACCGCTTCCGAAGCTAACGGGACGACTCGGACGGGTCAACACCCTTCGGGCGCTGAACACTTGACCGTACGCGGTTGACCGAAAGCGCTCGCCATGAGCGGCAGCACGAGAGGAACACGCCGTGTCCGCAGTCGATTTGAGCAGCCACCCCGGACATCTGGCCCGGCGGCTCCAGCAGGTCCACTATCTGCTCTGGAACACGATGGTCTCCGAGCAGATCACCTCTCCCCAGTTCGCCGTCCTCAACACGCTGGTCGCCTCCCCGGGCCTGGACCAGCGGACGGTCGGCGAGCGGGTGGGCCTGGACCGCTCCACCATCGCGGAGGTCATCAGCCGGCTCACCCGGCGCGGTCTGCTGCGCAAGACGCGCGACCCGCGCGACGGCCGCCGCTCCCGGCTCGCCGTCACCGACGAGGGCCGCGCGGTGCACCACGAACTGACCCTGCGCACGGCCCGGATGAACGAGGTCTTCCTGGCCCCGCTGGACCCCGCCGAGCAGACCCTCTTCCTCGATCTGCTGCGCCGGGTCGCGGACGCGGCCGAGGGACTGGGCGGGGCGACCGAGCCGGCCGAGGCCGGCTGACCCCGGGGCGCGGAGGCTGTCCTCGACCCCGCCCGCGCCCCGTCCGCCCGGACGGGCTCCTAGACCGACTCCGGCCGCATCGGCGGCTCCTGCGGGGTCGGCCGTACGGGACCGAACAGCACCGCCTTGGCGATGCGCGGCGCGAACAGCGCGGACACCGGGGCGGACAGGTACAGCACGTCGCGGAAGACCCGGCCGACCGCCGGATCGCCGGGGGCGCGGGCCTCGACGCGCCCGAGGTACCAGCCGGAGACCCGGTCGGCGAGCGTGCTACGCGCCGCGCTGCCCGAGGCGGTCGGCATGTTCTTGTCCGACCCGGCCGAGATGTCCCACGCCTGGCGCGAGGCCGCGTACATCGCCTTCTGGACACGCCCGGTCGTCGGCGTACGCCGGTTCTCGCCGAGCGCGTCGCGCAGCGCGAGGGCGCTGAACGCGGCGACCGTCATCCCCTGGCCGTAGATCGGGTTGAAGACGCACTGGGCGTCGCCCGTGGCCAGGAACCCGGCGGGGCGGCGGCCCGGGCGGTCGTAGCGGCGGCGGATGTTGGCGGTGGTGCGGTAGGCGAGCGCGGGCGCGTCGGCCTTGGCCGCGTCCAGGAACTGCCGGGTGATCGGATGCGGCAGCCGGTCGGAGAACTCGGTGAACCCCCGGTCGTCCAGCGGCGGTTCGGCGCCCCGCAGCCCCCACATCGTGACCATCCACCGCTCGCTCTCGACCGGCAGCACCACCGCGCCGTACGTCTGGCCGGGGTTGGGCACGATGAAGTGGGCCTGCGCGTCGCCGTCCTCGCCGGTCCGGTAGACACGGGTGGCGTAGGCGAGACCGGTCTCCAGCGTCTCCTCGACGGGCGGTTCGGCGCCGAGGGCGGTCAGCCAGTCGGCGGCCTTGCTGCTCCGGCCCGAGGCGTCGACCACCAGGTCGGCGGCGAGCGGCTGCGGCTCCCGGCCCACCGCGACGGCCGCGGCGCCGCGCTCGCGCAGTAGCACCCCGCGCACCCGCGAGGCGTCGCCGACCAGGCCCACGGTCTCGGTGCCCTGGACCACCTCGATCCGCGGGTTGGCCAGCACCCGGCGGCGCACCAGCCACTCAAGCAGCGGCCGGGTGGGGCTGATGAAGTAGGCGGTCTCCTCGGTGCGGCGGAACCAGCGCCCCGCCTGCCAATGCGCCAGATCGGTGGGCGCGGCGACGCGGGGCGCGCCGTGCGCCATCAGCTCGTCGCAGAAGCCGGGCAGCAGTTCGTCGTAGGCGCGCTGGCCGCCCGGGATCAGCACATGGGTGTGGCGGCTCTGCGGGACCCCGCCGCGCGGCTCCGGCCCCTGCGGCAGCCGGTCGCGCTCGACGATGGTCACCCGGTCGGCGTGGTCGGCGAGCACATGGGCGGCCAGCAGCCCCGCGAGACTGCCCCCGATGACGACGGCGTGCCGCCCGCCGCGGCTCGCGCCCGTCCCGTTCACGGTGTCCACCAACGTAGGTCCCCTCGCTCGGCGCGCTCCCCGGCCGACCAGTATGACGTGCCGCACGGCCCGGAACGTGCCCGAGCCATACGATTTGGCCCGATCCGGTCGTACGCGGACTCCTGGCGCGCCGACGGACGCGTACGCGCGCACGCGGTCCCGTACGAACGAACCGGGCCGCCCCCGAAGGGACGGCCCGGCCGTACGCGTCCGCCCGGTCAGGCGGTCAGGATCGCCGGGTCGCTGACGCCCGCCGCGCCGGTCTCCACATGGCCGGCGAACCGCCGCAGGAACGTCGAGTCCGCGCTGGACACCACCGACACGTCGTACCAGCGCCTGCTGGCCGTCAGGTCGACCGTGTACTTGACGGTGGCGCCGGGCTGGACGGTGAGCGCCTGGGACGCGCCGCCGTACCCGTTGGTGACCGTGAGGCGCACGCTGGAGGTGCCCGCGTTGGTCAGGGTCAGGTCGAGGTTGCCGGTGGCCGCGTTGTGCCGGGCGGTCACCTCGGGGCCCGCGGTCCTGCCCGGGTTGCGGAAGGTGCGCAGGAACCCGTTGGGCCCGAAGACCGTGAGGTCGGTGGTGCCCTTCGAGTACGCCGTGTTCCACGTGTCGGAGAGCGCCTTGCCGGCCTCGGTGGTGTACGTCCACGGCCCGTCGGTGCGGTTGGGGGAGGTCACCAGGAACTGCGCCCCGGCCGAGGCGCCCCCGCTGAAGGTCAGCGTGAACTTCCCGGTGGACACGTTCGCCGAGCCGTCCACGTACGGCGCGTACCGCAGCGGCCGGGTGTTGCGCGAGCCCCGCTCCTGCTTGGGCACGCTGCCGGTGGTCGGCGGCACCGGCACGAAGTCCGGGTGCCGGTTGTGGTCCGGCGGCACATAGGCGGCCGTGGAGGGCAGCGAGGCGGGCGCGGTGTCCGACTTGCCGAAGTCGAACGCGGAGGTCAGGTCGCCGCAGATGGCCCGCCGCCAGGGCGAGATGTTGGGCTCCTGGACACCGAAGCGGCGCTCCATGAAGCGGATGATCGAGGTGTGGTCGAAGGTCTCGGAGCAGCTGTAGCCGCCGGTGGACCAGGGCGACACGACGAGCATCGGGACACGCTGGCCGAGCCCATAGGCACCGGCCGCGTAGCCGACGCTGCCGGCGTAGTAGTCGGCCGAGGTGGAGACCGTCGACAGGCCCTGGTTGGCCGAGGACGGCGGGAACGGCGGCACGATGTGGTCGAAGAAGCCGTCGTTCTCGTCGTACGTGATGAACAGCGCGGTCTTCGCCCACACATCGGGGTTGGAGGTGAGCGCGTCGAGGACCTGCGAGATGTACCAGGCGCCGTAGTTCGCGGGCCAGTTGGGGTGCTCGGTGAACGCCTCGGGCGCGGCGATCCAGGAGATCTGCGGCAGCTTCCCGGCCTGTACGTCGGCCTTGAGGATGTCGAAGAAACCCTGTCCTGCCTTGGCGTTGGTGCCGGTGCGCGCCTTCTCGTACAGCGCGTCGCCGGGCTTGGCGTTGCGGTAGCTGTTGAAGTACAGCAGCGAGTTGTCGCCGTAGTTGCCGCGGTAGGCGTCGTTGATCCAGCCCCAGCCGCCGGCCGCGTCCAGGCCGTCGCCGACGTCCTGGTAGATCTTCCAGGAGACCCCGGCCTTCTCCAGCCGCTCGGGGTAGGTCGTCCAGCCGTACCCCTTCTCGTCGTTGCCGAGGACGGGCCCGCCGCCGGTGCCGTCGTTGCCGGTGTACCCGGTCCACATGTAGTAGCGGTTCGGGTCGGTGGAGCCGATGAAGGAGCAGTGGTACGCGTCGCAGATGGTGAAGGCGTCGGCGAGCGCGTAGTGGAACGGGATGTCCTCACGGGTGAGGTAGGCCATCGTGGTGGACGTCTTGGCGGGCACCCACTGGTCGTACTTGCCGTTGTTGAACGCCTTGTGGCCGCCGGCCCAGTCGTGGTTGAGGTCCTGGATGAACTGGAGTCCGAGGTTGTCCGCCTTGGGCCGGAACGGCAGCACTTCCTTGCCGCCGCTCTGCTGGTGCCACACCGACTTGCCGCTGGGGAGGGTGACGGGGCGGGGGTCACCGAAGCCGCGGACACCGTTCAGCGAGCCGAAGTAGTGGTCGAAGGACCGGTTCTCCTGCATCAGGACGACGATGTGCTCGACGTCCTGGATGCTGCCGGTGCTGCCCTGCGCCGGGATGGCGGCGGCGCGGGCGATGCTGTCGGACAGCATGGTGAGGGCCGCGGTGCCGCCGGCGAGCTGCATGAACCGGCGCCGATTGAGTTCAGCCATGAGGGAGATGACCTCTGCAAACGTGTGGGGACAGAAGCGACTGGAGTGTTCCAAGAACAGCGCCGCATACGGAAGACCCGGTGGCGGATCCGTGTCGGACGGCGGTACGCGAGACGAACAGGACCCCGCCGTGAGGGCGGGGTCCTGTCCTGTCCTGTTCGGGTATGGGCCGCGATCCGCTGTTCTGTACGGGTGGGCGAGGCGCGCCCTAACGCGGCTGACGCGCCTCGGAGTGCTCCTCGTGGTCGTGCCCCTGGCCGCCGTCATGACCGTCGTCATGGCCGTGCGCGTTCTGGATCTGCCGGTACTCCTCGACGGTGGCCTTGGGTACGTGCGAGCCCGGCCCGTACAGGGCCTTGGCGAGCTTGGCGCGCAGCCGCTGGGAGCGGGTGACCTTGCGGCGTACGCCGTTCGCGTCGACCTCGGGGCCGAGTTCGAAGGGCGCGGGCTGCTCGTGCTGGGTGAGCTTGTAGAGCTGGCCCTGGTCGAGCGGCTCGTGCACCTCGACGTACTCGCCGTGCGGCAGCCGCTTGATGATGCCGCTCTCGCGGCCGTGCAGCGCCTTGTCCCGGTCACGCAGCTGGAGTCCGTGGCAGATGCGCTTGGTGACGATGAAGGTGAGCACCGGCCCGGCGAAGAAGGCGATCCGTACGAACCAGGTGATCGAGTTGATCGAGAGGTGGAAGTGCGTGGCCCACAGGTCGTTGCCGCCGCCGATCAGGCACACGAAGTACATGGCCAGCCAGGCGGTGCCGAGGCCGGTGCGGACGGGGTGGTTGCGCGGCCGGTCGGCGATGTGGTGCTCGCGTTTGTCGCCGGTGACCCACGCCTCGATGAAGGGATAGGCGCCGATCGCGGCGAGCAGCAGCGGGAAGAGGGTGAAGGGGATGAGGACGCCGAGGGCGAGCGTATGGCCCCAGGCGTTGATCTCCCACCCCGGCATCACCCGGATCAGGCCCTCCGAGAAGCCCAGGTACCAGTCGGGCTGGGCGCCGGTGGAGACGAGGTCGGGCCGGTAGGGCCCCATGGCCCAGACGGGGTTGATGGTCGCCACCGCGCCCATGATCGTCAGCAGCCCGAAGACCAGGAAGAAGAACCCGCCGGCCTTGGCGGTGTAGACGGGCATCAGGGGTGCGCCGACGACGTTCTTCTCGCTCCGGCCGGGCCCGGCGAACTGGGTGTGCTTGTGGTAGAAGACCAGGATCAGATGGGTGACGACCAGCCCGAGGATGAGCCCCGGCAGCAGCAGTACGTGCGCCGAGTAGAGCCGGGGGATGATGTCGTGGCCGGGGAACTCCCCGCCGAAGAGGAAGAACGAGATGTACGTGCCGATCACCGGGATCGACAGGATCGCGCCGTCGGCGAACCGGATGCCGGTGCCGGAGAGCAGGTCGTCCGGGAGCGAGTAGCCGGTGAGTCCGGTGATCAGGGCCGTGAAGAGGATGGTCCAGCCGAAGAGCCAGTTCAGCTCGCGCGGCTTGCGGTAGGCGCCGGTGAAGAACACCCGCATCATGTGCACCAGCAGCCCGGCGCAGAAGACCAGCGCGGACCAGTGGTGGACCTGACGGATCAGCAGCCCGCCGCGCACGTCGAAGCTGAGGTCGATGGTGGACTCGTAGGCCCTGGTCATCCGGACGCCGCTGAGCGGGGTGTACGAGCCGTGGTAGACGACCTCGACACCGCTGGGCTCGAAGAAGAGGGTCAGATAGATGCCGGTGAGTATGAGGACGAGAAAGCTGTAGAGGCAGATCTCCCCGAACATGAAGGACCAGTGGTCCGGGAAGATCTTGCGCATCTGGGTCCGGGCGAGGGAGTAGATGCCGAGGCGCCCGTCCGCCCAGTCGGCGAACTTCTCGCCCTTCGCCGGCTCCGCCGGCCGCTCTGTGTCCTGCGTGCCGCTCCTGATATCGGTGCTCATGCGTTCCCCCTCAGGCGTTCCATCCCTCAAGGCCTGTAACAGGGTAGACATCCGAACACCCGGGCCAACAGCCCCCACCCGGACGCGACTTGCGTGAGCCGGACCACTCGGCGGGCGGCGCCGGGCGCTCTCAGCGGCCGGGGCGGCGCTCGCGGGCGACGAACTCCCAGGTGGGCTCCGCCGCGGGCGCGGAGGCGGGCACAGCGGCGGACTCGGCTGCGGCTATGGGCATGACGGTGGCGTTCAAGTGTCGCTCCCCTGCGAGGTGTTCGGAATCGGGGTGGGGGTGGGTGACATAACGACGGCGGCTCGCGACGCGAACGTGACAATACCAACCGGAGGGTCTACTTCACTACTGAAGTCCCTCGTAATTCAGCCACCCAAACGACAAATATCGCCTAATACCCGGACGTCCATCTACTGCAAAACAAGCACATCGGTCTGATACTCACTCCGCCACGGGGAGGGCGGCCAGCGCATCCGCCGAGAGGGGGTAGCGCTCGGCGAGGGCGGCGATGATCTGGTGGGCCACCTCCCGGTCCGCGTCCGGGTCGGCCACCTCGACCGCCGGGCTCCCCTCACCTCCGGCGAGGATCCCGACCAGCTCGTCCCGCACGGACTGCTCGTGCACCCCGTACGCCCGCGCGTCCGCGATCTGCTCGTCGACGTACCGGTGCACGCGCTCCAGGCTGGCCTTGACGGGCACCCCCTGGAACTCGCCCGGGACGGCGGGCCCGGGCCTGCCCTGCCACGACCCGGCGGGCGCGGCCAACAGGGCGAGCACGGCGTCCTTCACGTCGAGACGGGTGAGAAACACGCTGACGACGGACATGGGGGGCTCCTTGGCGGCCGGGCGAGGGTGCGGGGAGGACGGCGCGGACGTGGGGGCGCCGATCGTTCGTGAAACGTGTGTATCGCATACGGCTAGAGCGGGACTCACCCGCGTGGGTTCCGCTGGACTCGGCCCGCCGCCACGGCCCCCAGAAACGCAAAAAACCCCAGATCAACTGGGGTTCTCGCTGGTGTCCGAGGGGGGACTTGAACCCCCACGCCCGATAAAGGGCACTAGCACCTCAAGCTAGCGCGTCTGCCATTCCGCCACCCGGACAAGGTGTCTGTCTCGCGGGCTGTTCCCCCGCGGCGACAGAGATAACTCTACCAGGGGTTTGAGGTGGCGTTCACCCGCATATTGCGTGGTCAGGCCAGCGGCGGGCCTTGGCATGGGGTGCGTTTGGGGGATTCGGCCGTGGATCGCCGGTTCGGGGGCGGAGGGTGGCCAGGTGGATACTCGACGTGATTTCGCAGCACGGCTGGGGCAGGGCGGCGCCACCATGTGGGTAGGGGCGGCGGCTCGCCGGGCGTGGATCGGGGGGCCGGGGGGCGGGGCGGCCCTAGCCTCGGGGGGTGGGTTACGGCGAGCAGCGTTATCGGCGGCCGCGCATGCTGTCGCCGCTCCGGGAGCATCTGCGGGACACCTTCTGGTTCGCGCCCAGCGCGGCGCTGGTGCTGGTGGGTGTGCTGTGGCAGCTCGCGTACTGGCTGGACACGGCCATCGTCGAGGATCTCCAGGGAGAGCGGGAGTACGAGACGGTCGGCGATCTCATCGGGGTCGTCGACGACCTGAAGACCGTGATCACCACCGTCAGCTCCGCGATGATGACCTTCATCGGTGTCGTCTTCAGCATCTCGCTGGTCGCCGTCCAGATGGCGAGCGGCCAGTTCACCCCCCGCGTGGTGCGGATCTTCGTACGGTCGCGGATCACCAAGCTGACCTTCGCCGTCTTCCTGGCCACCTTCGCGCTGTCGCTGCTCGTCCTCACCTCGTACAGCGGTGAGACCGATCCCCAGCTCGTGGACAGCGTGCCCATCGCGCAGAGCCTGGTCACGATCGCCATGGTCGCCCTCAGCCTGCTGCTCTTCATCGCGTACGTGAACGCCACCCTGCGGCTGATGCGCGTCGGCCACGTCGTCGACCGCATCACCGTCGAGGCCTTCCGGGTGGTGCACAAGATGCCCCGGGGAGAGAGGGGGCAGGAGCCGCTGCCGGTGGAGAGCGGGCAGGTGGGGCACAGCGGGCGGGCCGGTGTGCTGCGGGACGTGAACATCGCCCGGCTGGTGCGCGCCGCCCGGCGCCAGGGCGTCGTCCTGCGGCTGATCCCCCGGATCGGGGACTTCGTCGTGCCGGGCACGCCCGTGCTCGCGGTGCACGGCGGACGCGAGCCGTCGCGCGGGGCGCTGGGGTACACCGTGTCGGTGGGGGTGGAGCGCACGTTCCACCAGGACCTCGGGTTCGGGCTGCGGCAGCTGTGCGACATCGCGCTGCGGGCCCTCTCCCCCGCCGTGAACGATCCGACCACCGCCGTGCAGTGCCTCGACCGGATCGTGCAGTTGCTCGCCGAGCTCGCCCACCGGCCGCTCGGCGCGGTGGGACACCGTGACCGCAAGGGCGAGGTACGGCTGGTGCAGCCCGTCCCCTCCTGGGAGAACCTCGTCGACCTCGGCTTCGCCGAGATCCGGGTGTACGCCGTCGGCAGCCCGCAGGTCACCCGGCGGATCGTGGCGGCCCTCGACGAGCTGCTGCGGCTCGCCCCCGAGCGACGCCGCCCACCCCTCCTTCGCCATCGCGCCCTGCTCGTCCACGCCGTGGAACGGGAGGTCCCGGAAACGGCCGAGCGGGCCTTCGCCCTGGAGGCCGACCGGCAGGGGATCGGCTGACCCCGACGCGCCTGCCCCGCGCCTCCCGCCCCGTACCTCCCGCCCCGCGAGTGGTTGACTGCGCGCATGAGAATTGGCGACGTGGTCGGCGACTTCACCCTTCCCGACGAGACCGGCACCCCGCGCACCCTCTCCGGGCTGGTGGCCGAGGGGCCCGTGGTGCTCTTCTTCTACCCGGCGGCCTTCACCCCGGGCTGCACCGCCGAGGCCTGCCACTTCCGTGACAAAGCCGGGGAGTTCCGGGCGCTGGGGACCCAGCCGGTGGGCATCAGCGCGGACGCGGTGGAGCGGCAGGCGGACTTCGCGCAGAAGCACTCCTTCGGCTATCCCCTCCTCTCGGACCCGGACGGCACCGTACGGGAGCTGTTCGGCGTCAAGCGCGGGTTCAGCATGGCGCCGACCAAGCGCGTCACCTTCGTCATCGACACCGATCTGCGGGTGCTCGAAGTCGTCAAGAGCGAGATCCGGATGAGCGTGCACGCCGACCGGGCCCTCGCCGCCCTGCGCGAGCGCGGCGCGTAGGGACGGGACGCGGGGTGGGTGGTGGGGCCGGGGCGGCATGCGGCGTTCCGCCCCGGCCCCCCTCCGTACGTGAGGGGCCCCGGCGCCCCTACGCGTACGACTCCGGGAAGTTCCCCGGCAGCCGCTCCCCCGGCGGGCCCTCGGTGACCGCCCGGACCAGCAGCTCGCCGCCGACGAATGCCCCGCGCCAGGACGCGCCGAAGCCGCCGAACAGCTCCTCGCGGTCGCCGCGCGAACGCGGCTTGCCCCGGCCCACCTTGAACGCCCGGATCTGCGGCGCCAGACGTCCGTACGTCTCGGGGTCGTCGGTCGACAGGGTGGCGACCAGCGCCCCGTTCGAGGCGTTCATGGCGGCCAGGAGCTCCGCCTCCGTGTCGACCAGGACGATGGTGTCGACCGGGCCGAACGGCTCCGCGTGGAACAGCGGTGAGGACGACGGCGGGTTGAGCAGGGTCACCGGCGGCAGATAGGCGCTGGTGTCCTGGCCCGGCAGGAACCGGCCGTCGGCGAGGCTGCCCCGGTGCAGCGGGACGGCGCCCCGGTCGATCGCCTCGGCGACCTGGTCGCCGAGCTCCTTGGCCTTCGCCGCGTTGATGAGCGGTCCGAAGTCCAGCTCGGGCAGGGCGTCTTCGGGGCGCTCGACCGCGAGGGGGTGGCCCGTGCGGACGGTGTGGACCGCCGGGAGGTACGCGGCGAGGAACCGGTCGAAGAGCGCGCGCTGCACGACGAACCTCGGATACGCGGTGCACCGCTGCTTGCCGTAGTCGTACAGCTTGGGGATGACGGCGGACAGCGCGTCCCAGTCCGTGTAGTTCCAGATTCCCCAGGTGTTGAGTCCTTCCTGTTCGAGGATGTGCCGCTTGCCGATGTCGGTGACGGCCGTGGCGATGCGCGCGCCGGTGTCGCGCCCGCCCACGAACGACACACAGCCGATCTCCGGCGAGCGCACCAGGGCCTCGGAGAGCTCGCCGCCGCTGCCGCTGACGAGGGTGACGGGGATGCCCTCGCGCGCGGCCAGCGCACTGGCCAGGGTGAGGCAGGAGAGGCCGCCGTCGGTCGGGGTCTTGGCGATGACCGCGTTGCCCGCCAGTGCCTGTACCAGCATGGCGTGAACGAGCACGCTCATCGGATAGTTCCAGCTCGCGATGTTGGAGACGGGGCCGTCGAGGGGTGTGCGGCCCTCCAGCATCGCGTCGATGTTCTCCACGTACCACCGGACCCCGTCGATTGCCCGGTCGACGTCGGCCTGGGCCAGGCGCCAGGGCTTGCCTATCTCCCAGACGAGGAGCAGGGCGAGGAGTTCGCGGTGTTCGGTGAGCGCGTCGAGGGTGGCTCCGACGCGGGCGCGGCGCTCGGGCAGCGGGGTGTGCCGCCAGGCGCGGTGCTGGTCGAGGGAGGCGCGGACCGCCTGGCGCGCGGTGGGCGCGTCGAGTCGCGGCGGGCCGGCGATGGGGCTGCCGTCGACGGGGCTGGTGGCCGGCAGGGCGCGTCCGTCGGGCTGCCACTGGCCGCCCCAGAGGTTCAGGACGCGGTCGTCCCGGAAGGCCTCGGGGGCGGTCGCCCGGCAGCGCTGCCAGGCGTCGGCCCAGGCGGTGCCGGGCTTGAGGGTGAGGGTGGGTGCCATCTGTGGGTCTCCGCTCAGGTCGGGCGGGGCAGGAGGTGGCGCTGGCCGCCCTCGCACCGGGCGGCCGTACGGCGACGTTAGTGACTGCGGGACCGGCCGCGATACGCACCCACGGTCAATTATGAGTGACATCACTTGAGGCCGGGATCGCCGCCCTGGAGGCGCTGTGCGCCCCAGGGCGGGCAAGCGGTGGCCGACGACGACTTGGACCTGGTCGCTCTCGCGGCGACGCGATCGTCGTAGGTGATGGGTGATGGGCTACCGCCTATGACCTCAGGGGCAGCGGATGACCTGCCCCGCGTACGAGAGGTTGCCGCCGAAGCCGAAGAGCAGGACCGGATCGCCGGTGCCGATCTCGCCGCGCTCCACCAGCTTGGACAGGGCCATCGGAATGCTCGCGGCCGAGGTGTTGCCGGAGTCGACCACATCGCGGGCGATCACCGCGTTCACCGCGCCGATCTTGCGGGCCACCGGCTCGATGATGCGGAGGTTGGCCTGGTGCAGTACGACGGCGGCCAGCTCCTCGGGGGCGACCCCGGCGCGCTCGCACACCCGGCGGGCGATCGGCGGCAGCTGGGTGGTCGCCCAGCGGTAGACGGCCTGGCCCTCCTGGGCGAAGATGGGCGGGGTGCCCTCGATCCGTACGGCGTGCCCCATCTCCGGGACCGAGCCCCACAGCACCGGGCCGATCAGCTCCTCCTCCGCCGCCTCCACCACGGCGGCGCCCGCGCCGTCGCCGACCAGGACGCAGGTGGTGCGGTCGGTCCAGTCGGTGATGCCGGTCATGTTGTCCGCGCCGATGACCAGGGCCCGGGTCGACGAGCCCGCCCGTACGGCGTGGTCGGCGGTGGCCAGGGCGTGGGTGAAGCCGGCGCAGACGACGTTGAGGTCCATGACGGCGGGCGCGCCCATGCCGAGGCGGGCGGCGACGCGGGCGGCGGTGTTCGGCGAGCGGTCGATCGCGGTGGAGGTGGCGACCAGGACCAGGTCGATGTCGGCGGGGGTCAGCCCGGCGGCGGCCAGCGCCTTGGCGCCGGCGTGCGCGGCCAGCTCGTCGACGGGTTCGTCGGGCCCGGCGACATGGCGGGTGCGGATGCCGACCCGGCTGCTGATCCACTCGTCGCTGGTCTCGACCATGGCGGCGAGCTCGTCGTTGGTGAGCACCTTGGCGGGCTGGTAGTGCCCGAGCGCGACGACGCGTGAGCCTCGCATGCCGGTCATGCCTGGAGTTCCCCTCGTAGGACATCAGGAGCCATCCAGTCTTCGTGGCTACCGATCGGTACAGAGGCAAGAGATCCCACAGGCTTCCCGGCGCGCCTTTGGAGCCTTGTGTCAGCTCCCGGGTGTTCTGGCCACACCTGTGCCGACCGCCACGGTGTGCGGGTACCGCAGCGCGGCCGCACCCTCACCCTCCCCGTGCAGGACAATGAGATCGCCAAGGTCACCTCACCGCACGACCACCCGGTGCCCCATGGCAACCTCTGCATCACAGGCCGCTTCGGCTTCCAGCACATACAAAGTGCCGGTCAGTAACGAACACCGGTCAAAAACGAAGGAATTGCGTCATGGGACGGGTCACCGAGAGCCGCCGCGTCATCCGTATCCGGGACGGGGCCGTCTCCGCCCGGCCGGACACGCTGGTGGCCGAGGAGCCACTGGAGATCCGGCTGAACGGACGGCCGCTCGCCATCACCATGCGCACCCCCGGCGACGACTTCGTGCTCGCGGCCGGGTTCCTGGTCAGCGAGGGCGTGATCGGGGCGGCGGACGACGTCCAGTCGATCGTGTACTGCGCCGGGGCGACCGCCGACGGCGTCAACACGTACAACGTGGTGGACGTGAAGCTCTCGCCGGGCGTCGAGGTCCCCGACATCACGCTGGAGCGCAACGTCTACACCACCTCCTCGTGCGGGCTGTGCGGCAAGGCCAGCCTGGACGCGGTCCGTACGCAGGCGCGCTTCGAGATCGCCGACGCTCCCCCGGTCCGGGTCACACCGGAGCTGCTCGCGAGCCTCCCCGACCGGCTGCGCGCGGCCCAGCGCGTCTTCGACCGGACCGGGGGCCTGCACGCGGCCGCGCTCTTCTCGGCGGAGGGCGAGCTGCTCGACGTACGCGAGGACGTGGGGCGGCACAACGCGGTGGACAAGCTGGTGGGGCGGGCGCTCCAGGACGGGCGGCTGCCGCTGTCGCGGGCGGTGCTGCTGGTGTCGGGGCGGGCCTCGTTCGAGCTGGCCCAGAAGGCCGTGATGGCCGGGATCCCGCTGCTGGCGGCCGTCTCGGCGCCCTCGTCGCTGGCCGTGGACCTGGCCACCGAGACAGGGCTGACGCTGGTCGGCTTCCTGCGGGGCGCCAACATGAACGTGTACGCGGGCGAGCACCGCGTCCTCCTGGAGGCTCCGGCCACCCGGGGCTGACGGGCCCGCCTAGGCCCGCTGCTCCAGCTCCTCGGCCCCGATCCGCCGGAGCAGCCCCATCAGCCGCTCGCGCTCGGCCGGGCTGAGCGGTGCCAGGAGTTCGTCGTTGGCCCGCTCGGCCGCCGCCGCGCAGCGCGCCAGCATCGCCTCGCCCTCCGGCGTGACCGTGACCGCGTTCTTGCGGCGGTCGCGGGGGTCCGGCTCGCGCACCACATACCCCTCGGCCTGGAGGTCGTTGAGGACGCCGACCAGGTCCTTGGGGTCGAGGGAGATACGGCGGCCGAGCTCCGCCTGGGCGATCGGCCCGTACTCGGAGACGGCCGCCAGCACGGCGTGGTGCCACATCTTGGCGCCCTCGTGCGCGATGGCCGCCGCCACCAGGCCGCGGCCACGGGTGGCCACCCGGCCGAGGACCCAGCTGGGCAGGGTCTGGATGCGCTGGAGCGCGGGGAGGGAGTCGGCGCGTTCGGTCACGGCACCGACCTTACCCAAAAACCATTGGACTTCCCAACGACTTCCCCTCTATCGTTGGGACCACCAACGAATCCGTCTTCGTCAACGGGAGAGTCCATGCGCCGTGTTCGCTTCGAGGTCAACGGCGGCCCCGAGGTCCTGTTCACCGAGGACGTCGAGGCCCCGGCGCCCGGCCCCGGCGAACTGCTGGTCCGCACCGACGCCATCGGCGTCACCCTGCCCGTCGTGCGCAAGGTGCGCGAGGGCAAGGAGCCGTTCCCGCTCGGCGGCGAGGTCGCGGGCACGGTGGTCGCGGTCGGGGAGGGCGTCACCGCCTTCGCCGAGGGCGACCGCGTGACGGGGCTCTGCTTCTCGTACGGATACGCCGAACTGGCCGTCCTCCACCAGGGCATGGCCTCCCGCATCCCCGACCACGCCACCTGCGTCGAGGCGGTGGCGCTGGTCCGCAGCGGGCTGGTGGCCCGGGGCGCCTATGAGTCGGCGCGGCCGCGGCCGGGCGAGTCGGTGCTGGTGACCGCGGCCGCGAGCGCGGTCGGACAGCTCGCTCTCCAGCTGGCCCGGGCGGGCGGCGCGAGCCGGGTCGTGGCGGCCGTGAGCTCGGCCGACAAGGCGGACTTCGTCCGGGACAGGGGCGCCGACGAGGTGGTGCTCTACGGCGACGCGTCCTGGGGCGAGCCGGTCGACGTCGTCCTCGACGGCGTGGGCGGCGAGCTGCTCGCCCCGGCGGTGAAGGCGCTCGCGCCCGGCGGCAGGCTGGTCGCGTTCAGCTCGGGCGGCGGCACGATCGAGGTGTACGACCTGCTGGTGGGCGGGAAGTCGGTGATCGCGTTCCAGATGGCGATGATCGCCCGCGACAAGCCGGAGCTGTACGCGGCCTGGCGCGACGAGCTGTGGGAGTCGCACCGCACCGGCGAGCTGCGCGCCGCCGTGCACGCCGAGGTGCCACTGGAGGAGGCGGCCCGCGCCCATGAAATGGTCGACTCGCGGCGCAACCGGGGCAAGGTGGTGATCGTCACCGGCCGCGCGTGAGTACGGCGGGCGGCGCCGCGCCCCGGTCGGCCGGGGCGGGCTCCTCCAGCGGGTCGCGGGCCCGGCGCCGGGCGATGACCGCACAGACCATCAGCTGCATCTGATGGAAGAGCATCAGCGGCAGCACCGCGAGCGCCGCCCGGTCGCCGAACAGGACGCTGGCCATGGGCAGCCCGGCCGCCAGGCTCTTCTTGGACCCGGCGAACTGGATGGCGATCCGGTCGCCCCGGCCGAACCCGAGCCGCTTCGCCCCGTACCAGCTCAGCGCGAGCATCGCGGCGAGCAGCACCGCCTCGACCCCGAGCAGCGCGCCGAGCCGGGCCGGGCTCGCCTGGTGCCAGATGCCCCGGACCATGCCCTCGCTGAACGCGGTGTAGACGACCAGCAGGATCGAGCCCCGGTCCACCAGGCGCAGCACCTTGCGGTGCCGGGTCAGGAAGCCGCCCACCCAGCGGCGCAGCAGTTGCCCGCAGGCGAACGGGACCAGGAGCTGGAGGGCGATCTTCAGCACCGAGTCCACCGAGACGCCTCCGGCACTGCCGCCCAGCAGCAGCGCCGCGAGCAGCGGAGTCACGAAGATCCCGGCCAGGCTGGAGAACGAGCCCGCGCAGATCGCCGCGGGCACGTTGCCGCGCGCGATCGAGGTGAACGCGATCGAGGACTGGATGGTGGAGGGGACCAGGCACAAGAACAGCAGCCCGTGGAAGAGGTCCGGGGTCAGCACCAGCGGTACGAGGCCCCGCGCGGCCAGCCCGAGCAGCGGGAAGAGCACGAACGTACAGACCAGGACCGTCACATGGAGCCGCCAGTGACGCAGCCCGTCCAGCGCCTCCCGGGTGGAGAGCCGGGCCCCGTACAGGAAGAAGAGCAGGGCGACGGCCCCGGTCGACGCGCCGGACGCCACGTGCGCGGCGGAGCCGGAGACGGGCCACAGCGCGGCCAGGACCACCGTGCCGATCAGCGTCAGGATGAACGGGTCGATCGGCAGCCAGGACGGCAGCTGGGGCGTGCGGCGGTTCATCTGCTCCACATGGCTTCGTGCTCGGTGCTGTGCTTCGGCGTTCGTGCGCCGGAGCCGGGCCCTGGTTACGTCGGACTCGTGCTCCGCGTACCTCGGGGTCGTGCCCTTCCGATGATTCACCCGGCGGCGGCCGATCGGGAATCCCGTACACCACTCTGACTGCCATCACGTTCCGCGATAACCTGCCGCCGTGTACGAGCCCCACCAGCTGAGGACGTTTCTCGCCGTCGCGCAGACGCTGAGCTTCACGCAGGCCGCGCGGCGGCTGGGGCTGCGGCAGTCCACGGTCAGCCAGCACGTGCGGCGCCTGGAGGAGGCGACCGGGCGGCCGCTGTTCAGCCGGGACACGCACAGCGTGCGGCTCACCGAGGACGGCGAGGCGATGCTCGGCTTCGCCCGGACGATCCTGGCCGCGCACGAGCGCGCGGCCGCCTACTTCACCGGGACCCGGCTGCGCGGGCGGCTGCGGTTCGGCGCCTCCGAGGACTTCGTGCTCACCCGGCTGCCGGAGGTGCTGGAGTCCTTCCGGCGCGACCACCCGGAGGTCGACCTGGAGCTGACGGTGGAGCTGTCCGGCACCCTGCACAGACGGCTGGAGGCGGGCCGCCTCGACCTGGTGCTGGCCAAGCGGCGGCCGGGCGACACCCACGGCGAGCGCGTCTGGCAGGACGCCCTGTGCTGGATCGGTGCGCCGGGGCTGCGGCTGGACCCCGGCCGGCCGGTGCCGCTGATCCTCTTCCCGCCGCCGGGCATCACCCGGGCCCGGGCGCTGGAGGTCCTGGAGGAGCACGGCCGGCCGTGGCGGATCGCCTGCACCAGCGGCAGCCTGAGCGGACTGGTCGCGGCGGCCCGGGCGGGGCTCGGCGTGATGGCCCACACCCGCGGCCTGGTCCCGCCGGGGCTGGCGCCGCTGCCGGCCCGGTCGGGGCTGCCCGAGCTCGGGCCGGTGGACTTCGTGCTGCTGCACGGCGGGCGGCGCCCGGCCGCCCAGGAGGCGGCGGACGCGCTGGCGGCGGCGATCCTGGCGAGCGGACTCAGCCCGCGTACGTCAGCTGCTTGACCTGGCGCAGTATGGGGGCCGTCTCGACGTGGCGGACGCCTTCCAGGGTGCCGAGCTTCTCGCTCAGATACGTGTAGAGCCCGCCCGGGTCGCGGCAGATGACCACCGCGACGAGGTTGGCGGGGCCCGAGGTCGCCCCGGCGAAGGCGACCTCCGGGTGCGAGGCGAGGGCCGCGCCCACGGCGGCCAGCGCCGAGGGCGCCACCGTGATCCACAGCAGCGCCCGGGTCCGGAAGCCGAACCGGGTCGTGTCGAACTCGACGTCGATGAACAGCGCGCCGCGGCGCAGCAGCTGGTCCAGGCGCCGCTTGACGGCGGACTCCGAGCGTCCGGTGGCCTTCTGGAGCTCGGGGTAGCCCGCTCGCGCGTTGCGCCCGAGCGCGGCGATCAGGGCCAGGTCCTCCTCGTCGAGCCGGACCGGCCCGGCCGGGGGCTCCACCGGCTCGGGCAGCAGCGCGGCCCGCTCCTCGGCGGTGAGCGCGGAGTCCTTGGCGAACCAGCCGAGCGGGCCGCCGTAGAACCGGTGGAGCAGCTGGTGGGCGCCGATCTCGACGATGCTCGGCGTGCGCGGCAGCTTGCCGAGCAGCAGCGCCTCGTGGTCCTCGGGCCGGCGCGCCTCGGTCGTGCAGACCACCTCGGTGCCGCCGGAGGTCAGCCCGATCCAGGCGGTGTCGGGCCGCCGGGCCAGCGCGGTGGCGATGGAGACGGACGCGTCGGGGGTGCAGCGCAGCCGCAGCATCCAGCGGGTGTGGCCGAGCCGTTCGGGGTCGCGGACGCCGACGACCCTCAGCTCACCCTCCGCGTACAGCCTGCGGTAGCGGCGGGCGACGGTCTGGTCGGAGACGCCGAGCACGGCGGCGATCCGGCTGAAGGGGGCCCGGCCGTCCAGCGCGAGCGCGCTCACCAGCCGCTGGTCCAGCTCGTCGAACTCGGGTGAATCCATCGCCTTGAGCCCTTCCGGTGTCGGATTCCTGCGTCCTGGACGGACTGGGTGGAACTTCGGTCCGGTCGCCGCCGATCGTACGGGACGACGAAACGAACAAGCTCGGAGGAATGTGATGCGCAAGTGGGGGCCGCTGGTCGCCGTGTCGTTGGGAACCTTCATGCTCCTGTTGGATGTCACCATCGTCACGGTGGCGCTCCCGGACATGGCGAGCTCGCTGGACGCCTCGTTGTCGAGCCTCCAGTGGGTGATCGACGTGTACGCGCTGGCGCTGGCCGCGCTGCTGCTCGGCGCGGGCGCGGGCGCCGACAAGGCGGGGCGCCGCAAGTTCTACGCGGCGGGCACGGTGCTCTTCGCGGGCGCCTCGCTGGCCTGCGGGCTCGCGGGTGACGCGGGGACGCTGATCGCGATGCGCGCGCTCCAGGGCGTGGGCGCCGCCGCGATGTTCGCCACCACGCTGCCCCTGCTCGGCGCCGCCTACCAGGGCCGCGACCGCTCGGTGGCGCTCGGCGTGTGGGGCGCGGTGAACGGCGCCGCGGCCGCGCTCGGCCCGATCCTGGGCGGGCTGCTCACCGAGGGCTTCGGCTGGCGGTGGATATTCTTCGTCAACCTCCCGGTGAGCGCCGCCGCGGTGTGGCTGACGGTCCGGGTGGTCCCGGAGTCCAAGAGCCCGGCGGGCGGCCGCACCGACTGGACGGGCACCGTCCTGTTCGCGCTCTTCGCCGGAGCCCTCACCTACGGGGCCGTCAACGCGGGCTCCGACGGCTGGGGCGACTCCCGCACCCTGCTCTCCTTCGCCGTCTCGGCTGCCGCGCTGGTGGCGTTCGTGGTCGTGGAGAAGCGCACCGAGCGGCCGCTGATGGATCTGTCGCTGCTGCGGCGCCCGGCCTTCGTCGGTGTCCTGGTGGCGGCCCTGGCGCTGAACTCCGCGGCCTTCGGCGTGCTCCCGTACACCTCGATCTGGCTCCAGACTCTCCTGGACATGAGCCCGGTGACCGGCGGTCTGGCGCTGGTGCCGCTGGCGCTGGCCTCGTTCGTGACCTCGGCGCTCGGCGGCCGGTTCCTGCACGGCGTCTCGCAGCGGCTGCTGATCTGCCTCGGGCTGCTGCTCATCGCCCTCGGGCTGTTCGGCCAGGCGCTGCTCGACGCGGACTCCGACTGGACGTCGCTGGTGGCCGGTCTGGTGGTGACCGGTGTGGGCGTGGGCCTGGTCAGCCCGGCGCTGGCGTCGGCGGCGCTCGCCTCGGTGCCGCAGCGCAGCAGCGGTATGGCGACCGGCGCGATGAACACCTTCCGCCAGCTCGGCTACGCCGTCAGCATCGCGGTGTTCGGCACCCTCGCCACCTCCCGGATGGCCGACTCGCTGCACAGCGCGCCCGAGGCCCGGGCGCTCGCGGGCGGCGCGGCCGGTTCGCTGCGCGGCCACGTCCCCGATGAGGCGCTGCACACCGCCTTCGCCTCGGGTCTGAACGGTGCTGCGGTGGCGGCCGGGGCGCTCGCCGTGGTGGCCGGGCTCGCCGTGTTCGCGCTGGTACGGACGCCGTCGACCGCGCCCGCGCAGGTACGGACCAACGGTGCGATCCCGGTAGAGCGGGCGTGACCAGGTCGTACAGATTCCGTGGAGAAAAAACGGCCCGCTACTGACTCCAGGGTCAGAATGCGGGCCGCACGGGCCCCACAGGACCGCGTCCACGGTGCTGACCTGTGGTGATGGCCGTCACTGCCGCACTTGACCGTATTCCTTGACGCCCCTCCCGTCGGGACCCCGGGTGGGGTACCGTCACCGGCGCTGTGCGGAGCGCCACAAGGAGCAAGGTATTGCGCGAGTTCACTGTCCCACCCATGGCGACGGCGCCGCACGTCGGCGGGCTGGCGGACGTGGTGTTCGACCACGCCCTGGACGATCCGGACCGGATCGCGCTGGCCCGCAAGGACGCGGCGGGCCAGTGGCAGGACGTGAGCGCGGCACGCTTTCGCGACGAGGTGCTGGCGCTCGCCAAAGGGCTGATCGCGGACGGTGTGCGGTTCGGTGACCGGGTCGCGATCATGTCCCGTACCCGCTACGAGTGGACGCTCTTCGACTTCGCGCTCTGGTCCATCGGCGCCCAGCCGGTGCCCGTCTACCCGACCTCCTCCGCCGAGCAGGTCTTCTGGATGCTGCACGACTCCGAGGTCACCGCGTGCGTGGTCGAGCACGAGGACCACGCCATGACGATCGGCTCGGTCGTGGACCGGCTGCCGCACCTCAAGCGCCTGTGGCAGCTGGACGCGGGGGCGCTCGCCGAACTCCTCGCGGCGGGCGCGCAGATCGACGACGACGTGGTGCACCGCCACCGGCGCGCGGTCACCCCCGAGTCGACCGCGACCGTCATCTACACCTCCGGCACCACCGGCCGCCCCAAGGGCTGTGTGATCACCCACGCCAACTTCATGTTCGAGGCGGACACCATGGTCGCCCGCTGGGAGCCGGTCTTCCACTCCCGCCCCGGCGACGAGGCCTCCACCCTGCTCTTCCTGCCGCTGGCGCACGTCTTCGGCCGGATGGTGGAGGTCGCCGCGGTCCGGGGCCGGGTCAAGCTCGGCCACCAGCCCGCGCTCTCCGCCTCCGCGCTGCTGCCCGACCTCCAGTCCCTGCGGCCCACCTTCATCCTCGCGGTCCCGTACATCTTCGAGAAGGTCTTCAACGCGGCCCGCCGGCGCGCCGAGGCGGACGGGCGGACGGGGCCCTTCGACAAGGCCGTCGAGATCGCGGTGAAGTACGCGGAGGCGATGGAGCAGAAGGCCTTCGGCCAGGGCCCTGGGCCGTCGGCCGCGCTGCGGATGCAGCACCAGTTCTTCGAGAAGGTCGTGTACGGCAAGGTCCGCGAGGCGATGGGCGGCCGGGTGCGGCACGCCATGTCCGGCGGCTCCAGCATGGGCCGCCGCCTGGCCCTGTTCTTCGCGGGCGCGGGCGTGACGATCTACGAGGGCTACGGTCTGACCGAGACCACCGCCGCCGCCACCGCCAACCCGCCCGAGCGCACCCGGTTCGGCACGGTCGGCCTGCCGGTGCCGGGCACCACCGTGCACATCGCGGAGGACGGCGAGGTGTGGCTGCACGGCGGCCAGGTCTTCTCCGGCTACCTCAACGAGCCCAAGGCGACCGAGCGGGTCCTCAAGGACGGCTGGCTGGCCACCGGCGACATCGGCGCGCTCGACGAGGACGGCTATCTGACCATCACCGGCCGCAAGAAGGAGATCCTGGTGACCTCCGGCGGCAAGAGCGTCTCGCCGGTGGCCCTGGAGGAGCGGGTCCGGGCGCACCCGCTGGTCGCCCAGTGCATCGTCGTCGGCAACGACCGCCCCTACATCGCGGCCCTGGTCACCCTCGACCAGGAGGGCGTGGACCACTGGCTGGCGATGCGCAACAAGCCGTCGATGACGGCGGCGGAGCTCGTGCGCGACCCCGACCTGGAGACCGAGGTGCGGCGCGCGGTGGTGGCCGCCAACACCCTGGTCTCCCAAGCCGAGCAGATCCGTACCTTCCGGATCCTCGCCCATCAGTTCACCGAGGAGCACGGTCTGCTCACCCCGTCGCTGAAGCTCAAGCGGCGGGCCATCGAGGAGGCCTACACGGTGGAGGTGGACGCCTTGTACCGCTGAGCCGTCGCGGTACAGGGCGCGCCGCCCCCGTGTCGGGCAGCCGGGTGGCCGCCTTGCGGCCGGATCACCTGATCAGCACGTTGAAGACCTTGTCCGAGCCGTCGGGCCATCACGGCACCCAGTAGTTGCCGGACGCGACGATCATGGACTGGAGCTGGACGCTGGCGCCGTAGTAGAGCTTCGGGTCCACCGGGGTGGCGGCGAGCTTGCCCCACAGCGCGTCGAGCCAGGTCTGCGAGCCGGGGTCGGTGAGCGCGGTGACGGCGAAGGGGGCGGTGAACGCCATGTCGTCGCCGCTCTCGAAGACCGAGCCGCTGAGGCGGTACCCCGTGGCGATCTTGTTCGGGTCGCCGCCCGTCTTGGCCCTGATCCAGCCGTTGAGCTTGCGCGCCGAGGCGAGCGAGGCGGCGTCGCCGCTGGTCACCGCGTCCGTACCGATGCGCCAGGGGTCGCGGCAGGCGTTCCAGCCGAAGTCGCCGTCGTGGGAGCTCTCCAGCACCTTGCCGGACGCGGGCCTGGGCGTCTTGTCGGTGCCGACGACGAAGTCGGCGAGCAGCCCGGTGGAGGCGGCGTACTGGGACTGCTGCGAGGTGATCAGCTTCTGGTGCGCGGTACGGATGGTGTCCCAGCCGCTGTCCCCGGTAGCGGTCCGGAACGCGCGGAAGTGGTCGATCATCCAGTCCGAGGAGCGGGTGATCCAGTGGTGGGACTCGCCGGAGTCGGACCAGTCACCGAGCAGCGTGAGGTGGGTGGTGGCGTTGACCTCGCTCTTCTTGATGGCGGCGATGTGCTTCACCGCCAGGTCCTTGTAGTCGTACGTCCCGCCGCTCCCCCACTGCCGGTCGGCGAGCAGCAGTCCGTACGCCACGTCGAGGTCACCGTCGGTGGCCGAGTCGGAGCCGTCGACGCTCCGGCAGGAGGAGTCCTGCTCGGCGGCGAGCAGATGGGAGTTGTTCACGGACGGGTGGGCCAGGGTGTATTTCACCAGGCCGTCGAAGATCTTCCGGGCGTCGGCGTCCGCCCCCGCCATCAGGGCGGTGACGACCATCCCGTACCCCTGCCCCTCGGCCACATAGGGGTGGTCGGCGTCCGGCGAGAGCACCTGGTACCAGCCGTTGCCGCAGTTCTGCTTCACGAACGCGGCCTTCCACGCCTTGTACGTGGCCACCACCTGCTGGTCCACCGCGGCTTGCGGGCCGCTGGGCTTCAACGTGCCCGCGGTGTACGGGAACTGGTGGCTGCCGAAGGGAACGGCCGGTCCGGCGTTCGCCGCGACCGCTGGCTGGGTGGCGGCGAGCGCGGTGACCAGGAGGCCCGCCACGGCGACGAGTGAGCCGGCCACGGGGAGGCGGCGGCGCGGGGACTGCTGCTGGGTCATCTCCACTCCCTCAGCCGGTGTACTGGACGACGATCTTGGTGAAGGCGTAGGGCGCCTGGGATATCCCGCTGCACGAGTCGCCGCTGCCGCCCGAGCCGCACTGCCGGTCGCGGTTGACCGACCAGAAGGCGAACCGCGCGATGTGGTGCTGCCGGGCGTAGCCGAGGACGGTCTGGAAGTCGCCGGTGGTGACGGTCTCGCCCGCCTCGTCGGTCTTGCCGTTCATGGAGGAGACCCCGATGTGCCGGTACGCGGTGTCGTCGCCGTAGCCGTACGCGCTCTTCACTGCGGCCTTCAGCCCTTCGAGGGCGCTCACGGTCGCCGAGCCCATGGAGCCGCTGTGGCCGCCGAAGTCGAACGGCATGATCACCCAGCCGTCGTTGGCGAGACCGGTGGCGGCGCCCTTCTTGATGAGGTCCTTGCCGTTGGCGTCGGGCCCGCTGGGAGTGGTCCCCATGGTCACGTAGGTGACGAGGCCGGGGTTGTCGCTCTTGACGATCTTCAGCGCGTCGACGACCCGCTTGCGTACGGTCGCGTTGGAGAACTCAGTGTCCTCGATGTCGATGTCCAGCGCCTTGAGGTGGTACGCGTTGATCACCTTCTGATAGGCGCCGGCCAGCGCGGAGGCGCTGGTGCACTTCTCGCCGAGCTTGTTGCCGCTCCAGCCGCCCACGGAGATGACGACATCGCCGCCCGCGCCCCGGATGGCGTTGATCGCGGACTGGTCGGAGCCACCGGTGAGCGCCCGCGACCCGTCCCACTTCGGGTTGCAGCCGCCGTCGGAGAGGATGAAGGCGAGGGTGAACCACTTGACGCCGGTGGCGGCCATGACGTCGGTGGGCTTCTGGGGGTTGCCCCAGCCCAGGTACTCGTAGGGGGCGGCGGCCATGGTGCCCGCGGCGAGCGGCGGGGAGGCCACGGTCTTGGGCGCGGACGACGCGTCGGCGTGCTGCCCGGACGCGACGAGGGGCAGGGCGAGACAGCCGAGGCCGGCGGCGACCGCGGCGGCGCGGCGTCGGGGAGCGGCAGTGTGCATGGGGGGTTCCTTCCAGAAGGGGCGAACAGGTGGGGGGTGGCGGCATTCAGGCGGGGAGGTGCGGCGGGCAGGCAGGAGGCTTGCCGCGTTAGGAAACTTTCCTAACCAGCACTGCATAGCAGCGCCTGTGAGGCCTGATGTCAATGGTTCGCGCAGGCCCAACTTCCTTCACCACTGCGCCGGTTGGGGGGTTTGTGGCGAGTGGGCCCGGGATCAGCCCCGGTGGATGCGCCCCGTTTCCGCCGGAGCCGCCGTCGCGTACGCCGAGCCCAGCCAGCTCTCGTCGATCCGCAGCCGCATGTCGGCGTGCCAGAAGCCGCCGTCGGCGGTGCGGGGGTAGGTGTCCAGCCGGTCGCGGATCTTCTTGGCGGCGATCCGGTAGCGGTCCTGCCCGGTCTCGTGGTGCAGGATCACCAGGAGCCGGCCGGCCTGCATGCTGTCGAGGCGGCGCGGGCCGTCGTCGACGTGGTCAGGGCGACCGACCAGTCCGTGGCGGCGCACTCGTCGGAGCCGGGCGCCGCTCGACTCGGGGTGACGGTGGCGGCGGCCGGCGGGCTGTCGTCATGGTCACCTCATGGGGACGTCTGGGGTGGCCACGTGCTCAGGAGTCGGCCAGGCCGCCGTTTCGTCCGATGTTTCCTTGTGTGCGTTCATGAGGGCGTGCCTGCCTTCCGTATCTTCGTGGGGGTGGGTTTCAGGTATGAACCCGGTACGGCATATGCGGGGCAGTGGGGAGCATGGCGTTCACAAGGATGTACTGCGTTCAGCGATGTGCCATAGAGTCGCGTCTCGTCTCGGTGTGGTCAATGGTCTGAACCGAGAAGGTCGGATCTGTAGCGCGGTGATTCAGCCATGGGCAGGATGGGAATTGTTGCGTCCGCGTGATCGTTGACGTTCTGAGTACCAACCGACGACGTAAAGGATCGACCGCTCGTGAGCAAGGTCCCCTCCATCACCCTCAACAACGGCGTCGAGATGCCGCAGCTCGGTTACGGCGTCTGGCAGGTGCCGGACGACGAGGCGGCGCAGGCGGTCGCGACCGCGATCGAGACCGGATACCGGTCGATCGACACGGCCGCGATCTATGAGAACGAAGTGGGCACCGGCAAGGCGATCGCGTCGTCCGGGGTGGCCCGCGAGGAGCTCTTCGTCACCACGAAGCTGTGGAACGGGAAGGGCGAGACGTGGACGCGGGACGGCGTGCTGCGCGAGTTCGACGCGTCCCTGTCGAAGCTGGGCCTCGACTACGTCGACCTGTATCTGATCCACTGGCCGCGCGCGATGCGCGAGGACTACGTCACGATCTGGCGCGCGTTCGGGGAGATCGCCGCGAGCGGGCGGGCCAAGGCGGTCGGTGTCTCCAACTTCAAGGAGCCGCATCTGCGGCGGGTCATCGACGAGTCGGGCGTCGTCCCAGCGGTCAACCAGGTCGAACTGCACCCGCAGCTGGCCCAGCCCGGGCTGCGCGCGTTCCACGCCGAGCACGGGATCGCGACCGAGGCGTGGTCGCCGCTGGGGCAGGGCAAGGGGCTGCTCGAGGTCCCGACGATCGTGGCCATCGCGCAGAAGTACGGGAAGACCGCGGCGCAGGTGGTGCTGCGCTGGCACCTTCAGCTGGGCACGATCGCGATCCCGAAGTCCGTGACGCCGTCGCGTATCGCGGAGAACTTCGATGTGTTCGGGTTCTCGCTCGACGCGGAGGACATCGCGGCGATCGCGGCGCTGGACGAGGCGAAGCGGCTGGGGCCGGATCCGGACGAGTTCGACTTCTGAGCCACGGGCCCCTTGCGGGGTGCCGTGCGGGTGTGGGGTGCGGTGTGGTGGCGTTGTCGTTCGTCTGCGGGCCGTAGGTGGCTGGTCGCGCAGTTCCCCGCGCCCCTGAGCGGGGCGGGCGTTGCCCGGGACGGCTGGCTCGGCCGGGCGGTGGCGTTGTCGTTCGTCTGCGGGCCGTGGGGGGCTGGTCGCGCCGTTCCCCGCGCCCCTGGGGGGTTGGGGCGTGGGGAAGCGTGTGCGGCGGCCCGGCATGGGCCGTCGGGTGGTCAGGTTGCGCGCCTCGCCGTGTGGATCGAGCGGGCCGCCAGGAGGAACACGTCCGGGCGGTGGGTGAGGCCCGCCGGGTCCCGGGGGTCCATCAGGCGGGCCAGTACCGCCGCGTCCTCCGGAGAGAGCTGGTCGCCCACCGTCTCCGAGGTCCGGGCGAACGCGTAGACCACCTGGTCCCGCACCGCCGGCGCCAGCGGCGCCGGGTGGTCGACCAGGAAGCTGCGGGTGGCCGGGGACACCAGGCCCACGGACGTGAGCAGGGCACCCCAGTCCTCGGTCTCCTCCTTCGCGTCCGGCAGCTCCGCCCGCATCCGGGCGAACCGCTCGTCCACCAGCACGTCAATCCTGGCCTCCAGACCGGGCTTCCCCATGCCGATGTCGCGGGGCAGCCGGCGCGTGGGCAGACCGCCCTCCGCGAGGGCCACCGTGCCGCCCGGCCGCAGCAGCCGGGCGAACCCGGCGAGCGCGGCCCGCTGGTCGCCCAGGTGGTGCAGCGAGTTGCCCGCCCAGATCAGATCGGCCTCGCCCAACTGGCCGAACCCCGCAGGGAGTTCCGTCTCGATCGTACGGACGCGGTCACCGAGGCCCAGCCGTTCCGCGCGGGCCAGCGCATGGCCGAGGAGCGCCCGGTTGCCGTCCACGGCGACGACCTCCGCCTGCGGGAAGGCCTCCGCGAGCAGACAGGTCACCACACCGGGCCCACTGCCGATGTCCAGGATCCGCCGCACCTCGGTGTCGGGCCGCTGTCCGCCGATCCAGGCCGCCGCCTCCCGGTAGGCGCCCGAGAACAGCTCGGCCTCACCCACAAGGAGCGGGAGCAGGGCCTCCCAGTCGAAGTCCGCCCAGCCGTGGCCGTGGCTGTGGCCGTGGCCGTGGCCGTGACCATGACCCTGGGCCTGGGCGTGGGTGCCGCGGTGGGTTGTGTCGTGGCTGTGCCGGCCCTCGTGGCCGCGTGTGTCGCTCATGGCCCCACCCTGCCCCCGGCCTCCGCCGAAGCGGGAATCCCTTTGCCGTTTCGGCAATTCGTCCGGTGTTCCTGCGGGCTCAGACCCCGTACCCGCTTGAACGCGGCACTCAGCGCGAACGCGCCCCCGTACCCCACCTGCCGCGCGATCGCCTCGACCGTCGCGTCGCCCTCGCGCAGCAGGTCCGCCGCGAGCGCGAGCCGCCAGTTCGTGAGGTACGCCATCGGGGGCTCCCCCACCAGCTCACCGAAGCGCCGGGCCAGACCGGCCCGGGAGACCCCGCACTTCGCGGCGAGCGCGGCCACCGTCCACGGGTGCGCGGGGTCGTTCTGGAGCAGCCGCAGCGCCGGCCCCACCACCGGGTCGCCCATCGCCCGGTACCAGGCGGGCGCGTCGGCGCCCGGCCGGTTGAACCAGGCCCGCAGCACCGCGATCAGCAGCAGGTCCAGCAGCCGGTCGAGGACGACGCTCTGGCCGGGCTCGTCCTTGGAGATCTCCTCGTCGAGCAGCGGCATCACCGAGCAGCTCCACTCCTCGGCGGTGAGCACGAGCAGCGGGGGCAGCGCGTCGAGCAGCCGCCCGCTGATCTCGCCCTCCATCAGATACGTGCCGACCAGCATGGTGACCGAGCCGTCGGCCGCGTTGCCCCAGGTCCGTACGCCCAGTTCCATCGACTGCGCCAGCGGCTCGCCGCGCAGGGTGGTGCACACGCCGCCCGGGCCGATCCTGGTGGACGGTTCGGCGTCCGGGGCGTGGGCGACGGTGTAGGGGTCGGGGCCGCGGACGATGACGATGTCACCGGCGCGCGCCAGGACCGGCCGCCCGGAGGCCGGCACGATCCAGGCCTCTCCCCGGGTCGGTGACATCAGACAGATGGGCGCCCGGTCCTCGATCCGCAGGGACCACGGCGGGTCCATCACCATCCGCAGCAGAAACGCCCCTCGGGCGCGCGGTCCGTCGAGCAGTCCGGCGAGTGCGTCCATGGGCCCGACCCTATCGGCCGCGCGGAAACGTGGACGCAGACGTATGCGTATGAGCCCCTGGCGCATGGAGAGTCCAGGCCGCACCGACGAGTCTGGACACATGACGAACACAGAGCAGGACGCAGCCCGGGCCGTCGAGCAGAACGCCGCCCGGGCCACGGGACAGAATGCGGCCCAGACCACCGACCTGAACACCGATCTGAATGGCCGTCAGGTCAGCAGTTCCCCTGCCGGGACCGTGCTCGTGACCAGTGGCACCGGCAAGACCGGGCACCGCGTCGTCGAACGGCTCACCGCGCTCGGTGTGCCGGTCCGGGCGGGTTCGCGCAGCGGTGAGGTGCGCTTCGACTGGACGGACGAGTCGACGTGGGGGCCCGCGCTGGCGGGTGCCGACTCCGCCTACGTGGCGTACTCGCCGGACCTCGCCGCGCCCGGCGCGGTCGAGGCGATGCGGTCCTTCGGCGAGCAGGCGAGCCGGCAAGGGGTGCGGCGCCTGGTGCTGCTCTCCGGGCGCGGTGAACCGGAGGCGGTGCTCGCCGAGGACGCGCTGCGCGCCTCGGGCGCGGACCTCACGGTCATACGCTGTGCCTTCTTCGACCAGAACTTCAGCGAGGGCGCGCTGAGGGAGGCCGTGCTCTCGGGCGAGATCGCGTTCCCCGCGGGCGACACCGCCGAGCCGTGGGTGGACACCGACGACATCGCGGACGTGGTGGTCACGGCCCTCACCGAGGACGGACACGCGGGCCTCACCCATGAGTTGACGGGGCCTCAGCTGCTCACCCTGGACGAGGTCGCGGCGGTGCTGTCCAAGGCGACCGGCCGGCCCGTGCGGTATGTGCCGATGACCGGGCCGCGGTACGCGCAACTCCTGGTGCGGTACGGTCTCCAGGAGGGGGAGGCGCGGTGGCTCGCGGAGCTGTTCACGACGCTCCTCGACGGGCACAACTCCTCGACCACGGACGGCGTCAAGCGCGTCCTGGGCCGCGAGCCGAAGGCGTTCGCCGACTTCGCGCGGGACGCGGCGGCGGCCGGTGACTGGCAGGGCTGAACACCCGCCCGCCCAACCGGCCCGGTACCCGTCGTTCACCGCCTCGGGTGCCCCGCCGACCACCCCGACCGTTGATCTCAGGCCACGTGACCAAAACCTGCCGTGACCAACACCACGCCCTCCGTGAGCGTCCGATTACCGCAATCGGGGCCTGCCGTCGGGTGACCGCCATTCCTTCGCACTAGGTTTTCGTCTGTCACCGCATTGACGGCACGCCGCGACGAAGGAAGCTGAACCGATGGACGAGAACGAATCCCTGGCGGAGCGTTTCGAGGAGAACCGCCCGCGCCTGCGGGCGGTCGCCTACCGGATGCTCGGCTCGCTGAGCGAGGCGGAGGACGCCGTCCAGGAGGCCTGGCTGCGGGCGGACAGCTCCAGCGAGGGCGTGGAGAACCTGAGCGGCTGGCTGACCACGGTCGTCTCGCGGGTCTGCCTCGACATGCTGCGCTCGCGCCAGGCCCGGCGCGAGGACCCGCTCGACGTCCATGTGCCCGACCCGATCGTGGACCGCCCGGACCGGGTGGACCCCGAGCACGAGGCGCTGCTCACCGACTCGGTCGGGCTCGCCCTGCTGGTCGTGCTTGACACGCTGGCCCCGGCGGAGCGGCTGGCGTTCGTGCTGCACGACATGTTCGGCGTGCCCTTCGAGGAGATCGCGCCGATCGTGGACCGCGCCCCGGCGGCGACCCGGCAGCTGGCCAGCCGGGCCCGCCGCCGGGTCCAGGGCCGGGCCGTGCCGGACCCCGACCTGAACCGGCAGCGCAAGGTCGTCGACGCCTTCCTCGCGGCGGCGCGCGGCGGCGACTTCGAGGGCCTGCTCGCCACGCTCGACCCGGACATCGTGCTCCGCGCCGACTACGGGCCGGGCTCGCTCACCCCGTCCAAGACGGTGCTCGGCGCCCACGCCGTGGTCCAGAACGCGCTGTCCTTCGCCCAGTACGCGCAGTTCGCCCGCCCCGCGCTGGTCAACGGCGCCATGGGCGTGGTCAACGCCCCGGAGGGCCGCACGATGGCGGTGCTGGGCTTCACCGTCCGGGACGACCGCATCGTGGAGATCAACATCCTGGCCGACCTGGAGCGGCTGGCCGACCTCGATGTGGCGGCGCTCGACGCGTGACCCCGGCGCCTCCCGGGGCCGACGCGCCCCGGGAGGGAGTTCGCTCCCGGGCTCTCAGCCCGCGCCGTGGCCCGGTGCGATCGCCTCCACGCGGTGGGCGAGCTCGAAGTCCTTCTCGGTGACCCGGCCGCCCGCGTCATGGCTGTTCACGGTGAGCGCCACCGTGTTGTAGCCGAGGGTGAGTTCCGAGTGGTGGTTCAGCTCGTCCTGGATCTGCGCGATGTGGATGACCATCGCGGTGGCCGCGAAGTGCGAGGTCAGGCGGTAGGTGCGGGCGAGGCGCTCCTCGCCGTCCGGGAGCGACCAGCCCGGCAGTTCGCGCAGGCGGTCCTCGATGTCCTTCTGCGACAGCGGCTCAACGGGCATGACCGGACTCCTTACGAGGTGGTGACGGTGCGGAGTGGAGCGCGCCATCCGCGACTCCGTCTCCGTAGCGTCGCCCCTATGCGTGTACTTGTCACGGGAGGCGCGGGCTTCATCGGCTCGCAGATCGTCACGGCCCTTACTGCCCGGGGCCATGAACCAGTCGTCCTCGACCGCGCGGTCAGCCCCGCCGACGACGTCCGCGACCGGGCGGCCGTCGCCCGGGCGCTGCGCGGCGTGGACGCCGTCTGCCACCAGGCCGCGATGGTCGGCCTCGGCACGGACTTCTCCGACGCGCCCGACTACGTGTCCTGCAACGACCTGGGCACGGCGGTGCTGCTCGCCGCGATGGCCGAGGCGGGGGTGCGGGACCTGGTGCTCGCCGGGTCGATGGTGGTGTACGGGGAGGGGCACTACGCGTGTCCGCGCCACGGGCCCGTACGCCCGGGGCCGAGGCCGTACGAGGAGCTGGCGGCGGGGCGCTTCGAGCCGCTGTGCCCGCGCTGCGGCGCGGAGCTCGCGCCGGGCCTGGTCGGCGAGGACGCGCCGACCGACCCGCGCAACGTGTACGCCACCACCAAGCTGGCCCAGGAGCATCTGGCGGCCGCCTGGGCGCGTGCCACCGGCGGGCGCGCGGTCTCGCTGCGCTACCACAACGTGTACGGGCCGGGGATGCCGCGCGACACGCCGTACGCGGGGGTCGCCTCCTTCTTCCGCTCGGCCCTGGCGCGCGGCGAGGCACCCCGGGTCTTCGAGGACGGCCGCCAGCGGCGGGACTTCGTCCACGTACGGGATGTGGCGGCGGCGAACGCGGTGGCCCTTCAGGCCCTGCCGGAGCGCCCGCCGGGGGCGCTCACCGCGTACAACACGGGCAGCGGGACCCCGCACACGGTGGGCGAGATGGCCGCGGCGCTGGCGGACGCGTACGGCGGGCCGGCGCCGGTGGTGACCGGCGAGTACCGGCTCGGGGACGTCCGCCACATCACGGCCGACTCGGCGCGGCTGCGCGAGCAGCTCGGCTGGCGTCCGGCGGTGGGGTTCGCGGAGGGGATGGCGGAGTTCGCGCGCGCGGAGCTGCGGCCCGCGGTGGGGTGAGACCCCGTCAGAGCGGGTGTGCCGGGCGGCGGGCCAGGGACGGGGTCCAGCGGCAGGCTCTCAGGAGCCGGCCGCCGGCAGGATCAGCTCGAAGCGGCAGCCGCCGTGCACGTTGTGGACGGCGGCGCTGCCCGCGTGGGCCTCGACGATGCCCCGCACGATCGCCAGGCCCAGGCCCGCGCCGCCCGGCGGGGTGCGCGCCTCGGTGCCGCGCCAGCCGGTGTCGAAGACACGGGTCAGATCGTCGTCGGGGATGCCGCCGCAGCCGTCCGTCACCGACAGCACCACGGACTGGGCGCGCGCCTCGGCGGCGACCGCGACCGTGCCGTCGGCCGGGGTGTGCCGGATCGCGTTGACCAGCAGGTTGGCCAGCACCCGGGTCATCTCCTTGCCGTCCACCTCCACCGGGACCGGCTCGACGCGGTCGCCGACCAGCCGTACGCCGTGCTCCCGGGCGAGCGGGTCGGCGCCCGCCAGCGCGTCGCCGATGAGGTCGTGGACGGACATCCGGGCCGGGTTGAGGGCCAGCGCCCCGGCGTGGATACGGGAGAGCTCGAAGAGGTCGCCCACCATGCCGTTGAGGCGCTCGACCTCGGTGCGGATCTGCCGGAAGTAGCGGTCGGGGTCCTTGGCCATGCCGTCCTCCAGGGCCTCGGCCATCGCCCGCAGCCCCGCGAGCGGGGTGCGCAGGTCGTGCGAGATCCAGGCGACGAGCTCGCGGCGGGAGGTCTCCAGGGCGCGTTCGCGCTCGCGGGAGGCGGAAAGCTTGGCGCTGGTGGCGGCGAGCTCGCGGCTGAGCGCGGCGAGCTCGGCGGTGGCCGGTCCCTCGGGCGCGGCGAAGCTGCCGCCGTCGCCGAACGAGCGGGCGGCCAGGGCGAGTCGGCGGCTGCTGGTGACGACCCGGTGGCCCAGGACGAGCGCGGTGGCCAGCGAGACGGCCGCGGCCATCGCGATGACCAGGGTGACGACCTTCAGGTCGTGCGAGGACAGGAACATCTCCCAGGCCACGGCGAGCGTTCCGGCGAGCATCGCGGTGACCGCGACGGCGGCCACCACGGCGAGCGAGGCGGTCACCGACCGGTGGCGCAGCAGCCGCAGCGCGAGGGCTCCGAGCAGCCCGGCCGCGGCGGCGCCCAGGAACGCGTAGACGGCGATGAGCAGGACGTCCTTCATGTCAGAACCCCTCGCCGGACGGGGCAGGGCTCTCCGGCTCCTCGAAGCGGTAGCCCACCCCCCACACCGTCTGGATGAGCCGGGGTTTGGCCGGGTCGTCCTCGACCTTGCCGCGCAGCCGCCGCACATGGACGGTGACGGTGGACAGGTCGCCGAACTCCCAGCCCCACACGTCCTGCATCAGCCGCTCGCGGGTGACGGCCTCGCCGGGGTGGCTCATCAGATAGGCGAGCAGGTCGAACTCCCGCAGGGTCAGGGCGAGCTCGGTGCCCTGTTTGACGGCCCGGCGGGCGGCCGGGTCGAGGACGATGCCCGCGCGCCGCACCGGCGGCCCCGGCCGGGCGTCGGCGGCCCTGCTGCGGCGCAGCACCGAGTCGACACGCAGCACCAGCTCGCGCGGGCTGAACGGCTTGGTCACATAGTCGTCCGCGCCTATCTCCAGGCCGAGCACGCGGTCGTCCTCGTCGCCGCGCGCGGTGAGCATGATCACCGGTACGGGTCCGGTGCCGCGCAGGGTGCGGCAGACCTCCAGGCCGTCCATGCCGGGCAGCATCAGGTCCAGGACGACGAGGTCGGGGCGGCGGGCCCCGGCGGCGCGCAGGGCGGCGGGGCCGTCACCGACGTGCTCGACCTCGTATCCGGCGCGTTCCAGATAGCCGGTGACCACCTCGGCCACGGTCGGGTCGTCGTCGACGACGAGGATGCGGGACCGGTCACTGTGCATGGCCACAGGGTCGCATCCGGCGGGCGCCCGCGTCGCCACCCGGATGGCGGAGCCGGGACGATGTCCCTGTTTCGTAAGAACCCGAAGTCCCGGTTTGTCCGCCGCTCCTTCGTACCGTGAGGGGCGTGACCGACTCGATCCCCACGACGGTGGACGTCGTACTCCCCTGCCTCGACGAGGCTCAGGCGCTGCCCTGGGTGCTGGCCAGGATCCCCGAGGGCTGGCGGGCCGTCGTCGTCGACAACGGCTCGACGGACGGCTCGGCCGAGATCGCCCGCGCGCTCGGCGCGAGCGTGGTGCACGAGGCCCGCCGCGGCTTCGGCGCGGCCTGCCACGCGGGCCTGCTCGCGGCCGAGGCCGAGTACGTCTGCTTCTGCGACTGCGACGGCTCCCTCGACCCCGGCCTGCTGGCGCCCTTCGTACGGGAGGTGGCCGCCGGGGACGCCGACCTCGTCCTCGGGCGGCGCCGGCCCACCGCGCGCGGGGCCTGGCCGCCGCACGCGCGCGCCGGGAACCTGGCCCTGGCCAGGATGCTGCGCCGGCGCACCGGGCTGCGGCTGCACGACCTGGGCCCGCTGCGGGCGGCCCGGCGGGCGCCGCTGCTCGCCCTCGGTGTCGCGGACCGGCGCAGCGGCTATCCGCTGGAGACGGTGGTGCGCGCGGCGGACGCCGGGTGGCGGGTGCGCGAGCACGACGTGCCGTATCTGCCGCGCACCGGCAGGTCCAAGGTGACCGGCACCTGGCGGGGCACCTGGCACGCCGTACGGGACATGCGCGCGGTGCTCAGCCTGCCGCCCGCCGCACCGGCGGACGCCCGATGACGGCCCCGGGCGCGCCGGTCGCCCTGCTGGTGATCGCCAAGGCGCCGGTGCCGGGCCGGGTCAAGACACGGCTGACCCCGCCGTACTCGCCCGGGGAGGCCGCGCGGATCGCCGAGGCGGCGCTCGCCGACACCCTGGACGCGGTGCTGGCCGCGCCGGCCCGGCGCCGGGTCCTGGTGCTGGACGGGGAGCCGGGCCGGTGGCTGCCGCCGGGCATCGAGGTCGTCCCGCAGTGCGCGGGCGGCCTGGACGCGCGGCTGGCGGCGGCCTTCGCGCTCGACGCGGGCCCGGCCCTGCTCGTCGGCATGGACACCCCGCAGCTGAGCCCGGCGCTGCTGGCTCCGGCGCTGGGCGGCTGGGGGCCCGGGGAGGCGTGGTTCGGCCCGGCGGCCGACGGCGGCTTCTGGGCACTCGGCCTGACCGCCCCCGACCCCTCGCTGCTGCTCGGCGTGCCCATGTCGGTGCCCGAGACGGGCGCCGTCCAGCGGCGGCGGCTGCTCGACGCGGGGCTCGCGGTGCACGAGCTGGCGCCGCTGCGCGACGTCGACACCGCGGCCGACGTGGCCGAGGTGGCGGCGCTCGCCCCGGACGGCCGCTTCGCACGGGCGGTGGCCGCCTGCCGGGGCGGCGCCGCGACGGCCGCCGGGCGGCAGGGCGCCGCGCGATGACCCTGACCGCCGTGTCCACCGCGCTCGCCTGGCGGGCCGATCCGTACACCGACGCCCTGCGCAGCGGGCGCGGGCCGCTGTTCCTGCACCGCCAGGACGGCTGGCTGCTGCCGCTGGAGGTGGAGCGCTGGTGCGCGGCGCCGGACCCGGCCGACCTCACCGTGCTGCGGCGGTGCCGGGGCGCCGTGCTCGACATCGGGTGCGGGCCCGGCCGTCTGGTGGTGGCGCTGGCCGCGCTCGGTACGGCCGCGCTCGGCGTCGACGTCAGCCCCGAGGCGGTCCGCCGCACCCGGCGCTCGGGCGGCAGCGCCCTGTGCCGCTCGGTCTTCGACCCGCTGCCCGGCGAGGGCCGGTGGCACACCGCGCTCCTGCTCGACGGCAACGTCGGCATCGGCGGCGACCCGGCGGCGCTGCTCACGCGGGCGGCCCGACTGCTGGAGCCGGAGGGGCAGTTGATCGTGGAGGCGGCGCCGCTCGACGTGGACGAGCGCGTCGAGGTGCGGGTCGCCGACGGCCGGGGCGCCTTCGGGGCGGCCTTCCCCTGGTCGCGGCTGGGAAGCGCGGCTCTGCTGCGGTACGCGCGCGCCACCGGCTGGCGGGCGGCCGAGCGGTGGACGTCCGCCGGGCGCCCGTTCGTCGTGCTGCGGCGGGCGTGAGCCGGGCCGGACCCGGACTCCGGGTGGGAGTCCGGGCCCGGCCTTCCTTCACCGTGGGGGGTCAGCTGAGGGTCAGCGCCGTGTCGTCGACGACGAACGACGTCTGGAGGCTGGAGTCCTCGACGGCGTTGAACTTGAGGGTCACCGAGGAGCCGGCGAGCGACGACAGGTCGAAGCTCTTCAGCGCGTACCCGGAGTTCTTGTTGAGGTTGGAGTAACCGGAGAGGGTGGTCGAGTTGGCCGTCACCGTCAGCTTGTCGTAGGCGGTGGAGGTGGTCGTCTCGCCCGTGTCGATGTGCAGGTAGTAGGTCAGCGTGGCGTGGCAGCCCTGCGGGATGGTCACCGTCTGGGACAGCGTGTCGGTGTGGGTGGTCCCGTAGCCGTCCAGCCACGCCTTCCAGGAGCCGGCGTGCGCGGGCTCGCCGCTGCTGCTGTCGATCACCCCGGCCGTGGCCGCCCAGGGCGCGGCCGAGCCGGTCTCGAAGCCGGGGTTGCCGAGCAGCTGGGCGGGCTGGCAGTTGCCGGTCTGGGTGACGGTCCAGCTGAAGGAGGTGCTGCCGGTGGCCCCGGTGGTGTCCCGGACGGTGACGGTCACATTGGAGGTGCCGACGGCCGTCGGGGTGCCGGAGATCAGCCCGGTCGAGGAGTTGATGGACAGCCCCGCCGGAAGGCCCGTGGCGCTGTACGTCAGGCTCTGGCCCGGGTCCGAGTCGGTCGCCTTGACAGCGAGCGAGACCGCCGTGTTGACCTGGGTGCTCTGGTTGCCGGGGTTGGTCACGGTGACCGTGTTGCCCTGGCTGGTGCCGCCGGTGAAGGCCGCGGCGCCGTTCGGGGTGCCCAGGCCCGTCGGGCCGTCGTAGCCGGTGCCCGCCTTGCAGAGGTAGGTGCCGCAGGAGCCGTTGGCGCCGGTCGTCACGTCGTAGAGCGAGGAGGTGTGCGCGTACGGGTAGGAGGCCGGGTAGCTGCCCGCCGCCGGGGTGCCCGCCAGGGCGTAGACGCCCGCGATGATCGGCGCGGAGGCGCTGGTGCCGCCGTACACGTTCCAGCCGCTCGCCTGGTAACTGTCGTACACCGCGAGGCCGGTGGCCGGGTCGGCGACCGCGGAGACGTCCGCGACGGACCGCTTGGCGCAGCCGGTGTCCTTCTGCCAGGAGGGCTTGGCGTCGTACGCGGAGCAGCCGGAGCCCGCGCCCTGGCCGCCGGAGCTGGTGCCCCAGACCGACTCGGACCAGCCGCGCGCGTTGCTCGCGCGGCTGAGCGAGGTGCCGCCGACCGAGGTGACGTACTGGGAGGCGGCCGGGTACTCGACGCCGTAGCCGCTGTCGCCTGAGGAGACGGTGATGGCGACGCCGGGGTGGTTGAAGTACGCGGAGTCGGAGGACGGGTCGGTGGAGTCCTCGCCGCCGCCGTAGCTGTTGGAGACGTACTTGGCGCCCATGGTGACCGCGCGGTTCACGGCCGCGCCCAGGTCCTCGATGGTGGGCTGGGCGGCCTCGACGAGCAGGATGTGGCAGGACGGGCACACCGCGCTGACCATGTCGACGTCGAGGGAGATCTCACCGGCCCAGCCGGAGTCGGGCGTCGGGTAGCTGGTGCCGCCGTTCTGGTCGACCTTGCGGAAGCAGCCGTTGGCCGTGGTGCAGGCGGGCAGGCCGTACTGCGAGCGGTAGGTCGCCAGGTCCGACTCGGCGTTGGGGTCGTCGTAGGCGTCGATGATCGCCACGGTGGCGCCGGAGCCCCCGGAGGGCAGGGCGTAGGCGCCCTGGAGGTCGGAGGGTCCGTAGCCGGAGGGCGCGGCGCCCGGCACGACGCCGAGGTGGTGTGCGACGTCGGTACGGGCCAGGGCCAGGCAGGACATCCGGCCCGGCTGGGTGGCCTGCGCGCACAGCCGCTCGGTGGGGGCGGCGGCCGTGCGGGGAGCGGCCGGTGCGGGTGCGGCGGAGACGGACGGGGCGGCGGCCAGCAGTCCGCCGGTGGCCAGCGCCACCAGGGACACGAGTGCGGCGGCGGCTCCGCCGCTCGGCTTTCTCAGGCCGAAGGGTCTCTTCGCGTACATGGAACTGCCCTCCATGGGGGGTCGGCTCGCCGGGATGAGGAGCGAGCGGAAGGCGACCGTCAGCGGATCTTCCAGGGGAGCGGATCTTTATGGCGAGTGCATGACAAGATCGCCTCGGAGAAAGTGCCACCCGGCTGAGTGGTGGCACGGTTGAACGTAGGACAGCCGCCTCGCGCCGACAACTCCCGTACGGGCAAAGCGAAAGGCAAGGATTCTTCTCGGTTTCGGCTGGATCACACCGCACTGATCGCGTATACCGTGGTTGACCATGGAGCCGGAGCAGGAGTCGGTCAACGGCCTTGTCGCCCTCGGTCTTTCGCGGTACGAGGCGCGGGTCTACCTCGCGCTGGTGCGGCGCGACTCCTACACGGCGGCGGAGGTGGCGCGCGAGGCCGAGGTGCCCCGCCAGCGGATCTACGACGTGCTCGACGGGCTGGTCAGGGCGCAGTTGGCGGTCGCCCACCAGGGGCGGGTGGCCACCTTCGGCGCGGTGGCCCCGGAGCTCGCGCTTACCCGGCTGATGGCCCGTCAGCGAGAGGCGCTGGAACGGCTGGAACACGTCTCGACGGGACTCACGGCGGCGCTGCTGCCGCTGTGGGAGGCCGGGCGCTCGCACACCGACCCGCTGGACTACATCGAGGTGCTGCGCGATCCGAGGACGATCGCCGAGCGGTTCGCGGACATCCAGGACCAGGCGGGCCGCGAACTGCTCACCTTCTGCCGCCCGCCGTTCGTCGCGCCCGCCGCCAACCTGCCGGGCCTCAGGGCGGCGCGGCGGCTGCGGCGGGGCGGCGGCACGGTGCGGGCGCTGTACACCTACGACGCGCTCCGCGACGAGGAGGTCCTGGAGAACGTCGCCCGCTTCGGCGAGGCGGGCGAGGAGGCCCGCTTCACCGAGGAGCTCCCCCTCAAGCTGGTGATCGCGGACGCGGCGCTGGTGCTGTGCGACATGCCGGATCCGGTGGCGGGCACCGGGGCGACGACCGCGCTGTACATCGAGCATCCGGCGCTCGCGGCGTGCCTGCGGCTGGCGTTCCTCACGGTGTGGGAGGGGGCGGAGACGATGCGGGGTGCGCGTGCGCAGTAGGTGCGGCGCGTGTGGCCGCGGTGCGTGTTCACCCGCGGGCCGGTGGACGCTTCTCGCGCAGTTCCCCGCGCCCCTTACGGGGCGCCCGGTGCCCCCTTTGCCACCGCTTGACCAGCAAGGCCAGGCCGGACCCGACCCCCACCACCCCCAGCAGCGCCAGCCAGTTGCGTACGTAGTCCAGCGGCAGCACCGTCGCGTTGTTCACCGGGCCCGGGCGCAGGATGTCCGGGAGGGCGATCGCGGTGAGGCAGCCCGCGGTGACCAGGGCCGCCCGCACCGGGCCGCGCGCCCAGGGGCGGGCCGCCAGCACGCCCAGGCCGACCAGCAGCACCAGCGGCGCGACCACGCCGTCGTGCAGCACGACCGCGCCCACCAGCCACACCGCCACGTCGTACGGCGACTGCGCCCACACCAGCGACACCCCGAGGCCCATCAGCGCGAGCCCGAGCGCGCCCACCACGTAACGCCCCGCCATCACCGCACCTCCAGCCGCGAGACCCACTTGGTCTGGAGCACGCCGGGGCGGTTCGGGGCGATGATACGGGCCGGATAGCCGTGGTCGGGGGTGAGGACGCGGCCGTTGAGCCGGAGCGCGAGGAGGGTGAGCGGGTCGCGCGCGTAGGTGCGGCCCATGTCCATCACGCGGTACGCGCCGTGCCGCTCCAGCGAGACGACCCGCAGCGCGGCCCCGGGCGCCCCGGCCCGCTCGGTGAGGTCCTTGATCCGTACACCGGTCCAGCGGGCGTTCTTGCTCCACCCCTCGACACAGGCGATGGGCAGCTCCACCTCGTACTGCGGCAGTGCGTTCAGCTCGTCGAGCGTCAGCTCGTACGGGCGCGGCCCCGCCACCGTCAGCCGCCAGGCCGCCATGTCGACCCGGGTCGTCCCGGCGGCCGCCGCCGTGCGGTTGACCGGCAGGCCCAGCGGGCCGTGGTCGGGGTGGCGCGGCGCCAGCAGGTCGAGGGACTTGAGCGGGGTGAGGGACTGGCCCACGGTCGTCACGGTGACCGCGCCGACCGCCACCGCGAGCCCGGTGAACAGCGAGCGCCGGTCGAGCGCGTTCTCCGCCTCGCCCGGCAGCGCGCGCGTGGCGGCCGAGCGCCGCCACCAGTACGCCTTGATGTCCGGCCACTTGACGGCCAGGTGGAGCAGCAGGGCGCCGGTGAGCAGCCAGGAGACGGCGAAGTGGACGGGGACGAAGCTGAACGGCCACGGGTACCACTGCACGGTGTTCAGCAGCCCGGTCAGCACCTCGAAGACCGCGCCCGCCACGAGCACCGCCACCGAGAGCCGCTCCAGCGCGTGCCGTACGCCGGTGAAGGCGGGCCACACGAACAGCTTCGGGTAGACGGACCACAGCTTGCCGAAGAGCAGCGGGATCGCGGCGATGCCGACGCCCACGTGCAGGCCCTGGGTCAGCCGGTACCCCCACAGGGGGCGGGCCGGAAGCTCGTTCGCCAGCCAGCCCGGCGGGTCCTGGAGGTAGTGGCTGAGCACCCCGGTGACCATGCAGACGAGCATGGCGACGCCGAGCAGCCGGCCGATCGCCGTGGTGGTGCGCCTGTCGTGCAGAGGGCCCCGGAAGGACGGCAGCAGTGCCGACGGCGGCGGGGGGAACGGAAGTCGTGGCCTCATGTCTCCATGACACCCCCGGACCACCCTGAACAGGGCTCCTGACACCTTACGGTTCACGGACGCGTGGTGCTCTGGGCCGTCCGGGCGCCCCTTCGCCTGCGAATGTGGACGGGTGATCACACCGCGTACCGCCACCGCCCGGGCCGCCCGCCCGGCCGACGCGCCGCCCGCGCTGCGCCGCTCGGCGCCGACCGCCGTGCTGCTGGCCGCGCTGACCGCCGTCCTCGCCCTCACGGTCGTCGAGGACGGCTACTACGTCCACCCGGGCACGCTCTCCTGGTGGTATCTGGCCTGCTGGCTGCTGTTCGCCGCGGCCGCCCGGTCGCTGCGGCGGGTGCCGGTCCGCCACCGGGCGGGGCTGGTCCTGGCGGGCGGAGTGCTGGTCGCCGCGACCGGCCTCGCGGCGCCGCCGACCACCAGTACGGACATGTTCCGCTACGCCTGGGACGGCCGGGTGCAGGCCGCCGGGATCTCGCCGTACGACCATGCCCCCGCCGACCGGGAGCTGGCCCGGCTGCGCGACGGCTGGCTGTTCCCGAGCGGCGCCGGCTGCGAAGGCCCGGACCGGGCCCGGTTCGGCGAGCCGGACCGCTGCACCCGCCTCAACCGCCCCAAGGTGCACACGATCTATCCGCCGGTGGCCGAGGTGTACTTCCTGGGGGTGCACGGGCTCTCCCCCGGCGGCGCCCGCCACAAGCCGTTCCAGGTGGGCGGCGCCGTGCTGGCGGTGGCCACCACGGGCGTCCTGCTGCTGGTCCTGCGGCGGCGCGGGGACGACGCGGCGCGGGCGGCGTACTGGGCGTGGTGCCCGGCGGTGCCGATCGAGGCGGTGAACAACGCGCATGTGGACGTGCTGGCCGTGCTGTTCTCGGTGGCGGGGCTGGGCGCGGTCGCGGTGCGCCGCCGGGCCGCCGGGGGCGTGCTGATCGGCGCCGGGATCGCGGCGAAGATGCTGCCCGCGGTGGTGCTGCCGGGCGCCCTCGCGGGCGTCCTGGCGGGGCGCCGCCCGGACTGGCGGCGCGCCGCGGCCGTACTCGTCCCGGCGGCGGCGTGCGTGGCCCTCGCCTACCTCCCGTACGCCCTGGTCTCCAATGCCTCCGTCTTCGGCTATCTCGGCGGCTACGCGAAGGAGGAGGGCTACGACGACGCCTCCGCCCGCAGCCGCTACGGGCTGCTGCGGCTGGTGGTCCCGGACGACTGGGCGCTGCCCGCCGCGCTGGTCCTGATCGCCCTCGTCGTCCTGTACGTGCTGCGCCGGGGCGATCCGGAACGGCCGTGGAGCGGCGCCCTGTTGGTGCTGGGCTGGGCGTTCTGCCTGATGACGCCCGGCTACTCGTGGTACGCGCTGCTGCTCGTCGCGCTCGTGGCCCTGGACGGCCGCTGGGAGTGGCTGGCCGTCGCGGCGGCCGGGGCCGTCTGCTATGTGACGGCGTGGGCGGTGCCGCACTCCTTCGACGTGGTGCGGACCAGCGCCTATGCGGTGGCGGCGGCGATCGCGCTGGCCGGGTGGGGGGTGCGGCGACGGGCGGTGTCACAGGCCCGGGTTAGTGTCTGACGTATGACCGCAACTGCCGTGATCGAGACGCGAGTAGGGCCGATGCTGCGCGGCTGGCGCGAGCAGCGCAGGATCAGTCAGCTGGAGCTCGCGCTGCGCGCCGACTCGTCCGCGCGGCACATCAGCTTCATCGAGACCGGCAGGTCCCGCCCCAGCCAGGAGATGATCCTGCGCCTCGCGGAGCATCTGGAGGTGCCGGTCCGCGAGCGCAACGCCCTGCTGCTGGCCGCGGGCTACGCGCCGCAGTACGCGGAGACGCCCCTCCAGGACCCCTCCATGGGCGCCCTGCGCGAGGGCATGGAGCAGCTGCTGCGGGGCTACGAGCCCTTCCCGGCGCTGATAGTCGACGGCACGTACACGGTCCTGGCGGCGAACCGGGGCATCGAGATGCTCCTCGAAGGCGTGCCCGAGCGGCTGCTCGCCCCGCCGCTCAACGCGATGCGGCTGACCCTGCACCCGGAGGGGCTGGCCCCGCGCATCCGCAATCTGCGCCAGTGGCGCGGGCACCTGCTGGAGCAGATGGAGCGTCAGATCGCCCTGCTGCGCTCGGACTCCCTGCGCGAGCTGTACGAGGAGGTCGCGGCGCACCCCGTGCCCGAGGCGGCGGACGAGGCCGCCGCGGACCACCCCGTCTGCCCCATCGCGCTGCCGCTGCGCATCGAACACCGGGGCACGGTCCTGTCGTTCATATCGACGATCGCCACGTTCAACACACCGATGGACGTGACCGTCTCCGAGCTGGCCATCGAGACGTTCCTGCCGGCCGACCCGGAGACGTTCGGCTACCTCCAGTCGCTCACGCCGTAGGGGGTACGCGGTCGAGGAACCCGGCGACGGTCGCGATCCGGCCGTCGGCGGCGAGCGTGACCACATCGGACCCGGCGACCGGCGCGGACCCGTCCGCGACCGAGACCAGCTCCCAGCGGAACCGGGCCACGTCGTGGTGCCCGTCGACGGCCCCCTCCAGACAGAACTCGTAGCCGGGGAACTGGGCGTGGGCCCCGCCGATGAGCGCGGCTATGGCCTCGTGGCCGGTGACGTCGGCCAGCGGGTCGGTGTAGGAGCCGTCCGCGCTCCAGGCGGCCTCGACGGCCTTGGCCAGCTCCTCGGCCGAGCCGGTGGCGTTCCACGCCTCGAAGTAGCGGGCGACGGCGGTCTCATAGCGGTTCTCGGACATGGGGGATCGGCCTCCATAAGGGCATCGGGTTCAGGGACGTGTTCACTGCGGGAACCCGGGCCCCGGCCGGAGTGCGCCGCCCGGGACCCGATGGCTCCACCTTGCCCGGCGGGGGTGGCGGGGGTCGATTACCCGGCAGGTAATGCGGGCGGCGCGGAGGAGGGGCCGTTCCGACCGACCCCCGAGGACCGCCGCGCGCCCGCTTCTCGGGGGCCTCCCGTCACCCGAGTGACGTACCCGGTCCGCAATATCCCTCTAATCGGTTAATTGCCCTGATCGAGGACATGCGCATGATCACGCTCGGGGATACCTGCCAGGCACACGACCGCACACCCCTGGAGCACCCGCGTGGAAACCGCAGGCGTCCGCCCGGCAGGAGACAAGGAAGTTCCATGGCCACCCTGTGCCGCCCCTCAGTAGCCGTACCCGACCATGTGATCACGCAGGAGGAGACGCTCGCGCTCGCCCGTGAGACACATGCCGACCACCCCCAGCGGGACCTCGTCCTGCGCCTCATCCAGAACACCGGGGTCCTCACCCGCCATATCGTGCAGCCCATCGAGGACACCCTGCGCCACCCCGGCTTCGAGGAGCGCAACCTGCTGTACGAGGCGGAGGCCAAGGCCCGGGTGCCCGGTGTCGTACGGCAGGCGCTGGCCCACGCCGAGGTGGAGCCCAAGGACATCGACCTGATCGTCTATGTCTCCTGCACCGGGTTCATGATGCCGTCGCTGACCGCCTGGCTGATCAACACCATGGGGTTCAGGACCGAGACCCGGCAGCTGCCGATCGCCCAGCTCGGCTGTGCCGCCGGGGGCGCGGCGATCAACCGCGCGCACGACTTCTGCACCGCCTATCCGCGCTCCAACGTACTGATCGTGTCCTGCGAGTTCTGCTCGCTCTGCTACCAGCCGACCGACATCGGCGTCGGCTCGCTGCTCTCCAACGGTCTGTTCGGGGACGCCATCTCGGCCGCCGTGGTGCGCGGCGAGGGCGGCACCGGTATGCGGATCGAGCGCAACGGCTCCCATCTGGTGCCCAACACCGAGGACTGGATCTCGTACGCGGTACGGGACACCGGGTTCCACTTCCTGCTCGACAAGCGCGTCCCGGGCACCATGGAGATGCTGGCACCCGCCCTCAAGGCGCTGGTCGCGCAGCACAGTTGGGAGATCCCGCAGATGGACTTCTTCATCGTCCACGCGGGCGGGCCGCGCATCCTGGACGACCTGTGCCACTTCCTGGAGCTGCCGCCGGAGATGTTCCGCTTCAGCCGGGCCACCCTCACCGAGCGCGGCAACATCGCCAGCTCCGTGGTCTTCGACGCGCTGGCCCGGCTCTTCGACGAGGGCGGCGCGGCCGACGGCGCGGGCGGCCTGATCGCGGGCTTCGGCCCCGGCATCACCGCCGAGACGGCCCTCGGGCGCTGGGCCAGAGCGGCCCCGATGGCCGCCGCGATGAGCAACTGAGAGCCCGCGGCCCTCAGTGCTCCGGGGGCGTCTCGCGGGCGCAGGACGTCCCCTCGGCGGGCAGTGCGCCGTCGAGCAGGAAGGCGTCCGCCTCGTCCCGGACGCACTGCGAGGCGCTGTACCCGCCGTGGCCCTCGCCCTCGTAGGTGAGGACCCTGCCCCTGCCCAGGCGGCGGGCGGTCTCCGCGGCCCACTGGTACGGCGTGGCGGGGTCGCCCCGGGTGCCGATCAGCAGGACGGGCGGCGCGCCGGTGCGGTCGATCCCGCGGAGGTAGTCCGTACCGGCGGGCCAGCCCGTGCAGGAGATCGCGGCGCCCACCTGCTCGGGGCCGAACATCGGGGAGGCCTTGGCGAACTTCTCCTCCAGCGAGGCGAGTTCCGCGGCCGGGTCCTTGGCGCGCACCGGGTCGTCGGCGCAGTTGACGGCGAGCATCGCCTCGCGGCTGTTGTCGTCGGCGGCGCGGTCGCCCTGCGCGTCCTCCCCCGCGAACCGCTTGTTGATCTCGTCGAGGACCGCCGGGTCGCCCTTCTCGTGGAGGGTCGCGATGCCCTGGGCGAGGACCGGCCACAGCTGCTCGGCGTAGAGCGAGTTGGTGATCGCGGTGCGCAGGTCGCCCGAGGTGAAGTCGGCGCCGGAGGCGGTCTTGGCGCTCTTGCGGTCCAGCTGGGCGACGGTCGCGTCCAGGGTGCTGGTGGCCTTGGACGTGGTGGCGCCGAGCGGGCAGGTCGCGCCCTGGGCCGCGCAGTCCGCGAGGAAGGTGTCCAGGCCCTTTTGGAAGGCCGTGGTCTGGGCGAACGCCGACTGCGCGGCGTCGGCCGTCAGCGAGTCCACCGCGTCCAGGACCATCCGCCCGGTCCGCTTGGGGAACTGGGCCGCGTAGACCGCGCCGAGCCGGGTGCCGTAGGAGATGCCGAAGTAGTTGAGCTTCTTGTCGCCGAGCGCCTGCCTCAGCACGTCCAGGTCGCGCGAGGCGTTGATGGTGCCGACGTGCGGGAGCAGCTTGCCGGTGGTCCTGAGGCACTCGCGGGCGACCGTCCGCAGCTCCTCGACGAGCTGCGCCCGGCTCTCGGCGTCGTTCGCCGAGGCGCTGTCCGAGGAGCTCTCGATCTCCTGCTCGGCCTCGTCGCCGCAGTGCACGGGCGCGCTGCGGCCCACCCCCCTGGGGTCGAAGCTCACCAGGTCGTACGCCGGGGCCAGGCGCGCGGTGTCCGCCATGAAGCCGCCCAGGCCCTTGAGCCCGGACTCGCCGGGGCCGCCGAAGTTGAAGACCAGCGAGCCCTTGGGGGCGGGCGCGGAGGCCGCGCCGCCGGATGAGTCCGTGCCCCTGCCGGTCGGGCCCTCGCCCGCCTCGGCGGCCCGCACCCGGGCCACCGCCAGGGCGATGGTGCCGTCCTCGGGCCGGGCGTAGTCGACGGGCACGGTCAGCTCGGCGCACTCCATGCCCTTGGGGGCGTCCTTGACGGTGCAGCCGCCCCAGGTCAGGCGCTGGGCGTAGAAGCGGCTCAGATCGGGCTCGGCGCCGTCCGCCGCGGCCGGGACCGCCAGGGCGAGCAGCGCCATCGCGGCACCGGCGGCGCCCGCTGTCGTACCTGCGCGCATGGCAGACCTTTCGGTCGGGTGCCCCCCGAGCAAACGTAAGCCGCCGAACGGAGTACCGCACGACGGATCGCCCGCTGTCGTCACTCCCTGTGAGAACAGCAGGTCACCAGGGCGGCGGCCCGGACCGGCCCACCGCCCTGCCGTGGCGGTCCCGGCTACTCGCCGTGCGGGTCGGCCGGGTTTCGGCGCTGCTCCTCTGCGGGCTCGGGGTCCTCGCGCTCGGCGGGCACGGGGGCCGGTCGGATCCGGGCGGCCTCGGCGCGCAGCATCGCGTTGAGCGCCGCGAAGGGGTCGATGGGCATGGCTGAACCACCTCGCTGGGCTGGTGAGTTGACGTACCGCTGGGCTCGTTCCGCACGGAACGCTCAGCAGCGCAGCACCACACCGCGCACGGCATCGAGGGAGGCGGGACGGCCGGGGGCCCGATGGGCAGGCCGTACGGGCCCGCGCGGGGCGGGCCGGGGCGCCGTCGGCGCGGGCCGGGCGTCCGGGGCCGGGCGGCTGCTCCGGGCCGCCACCGGGGGTGCGGGCGCGGCCTCGTCGGGCAGCTCCTCGCTCACCGGGCCCGGCACGGCCGACGACACGGCGGCCCGGTCCACGGCCGGCGGCCCCGCCGCCTGCGCCCCCGGCGCCGCCCCGAGCAGCGCGGCCACCACGAGCAGCACCGTACAGGCGCGGCGCGCGGCGGCGAGGACAGCGGGCGGCATGTCTCAACCCTGCCCGCCCACGCCCATGGCCTGCCCGGATCGGGGCGAGAACCGCTCTCCCGGGTGAACGTGCGTCAGCTCACCGGGAGGACTTGCACCTTGGGGGTGGCCGGAAGCGGGCGGGTCCCGCGCGCAGCGGGTCTCCTACGCGCGGGCGTCCTCCCGTACGGCCTGCTCGGGGAGTTCCACCACGTCCGCCACGTCCGCCGTGTCCTCCCGCCGGGCCTGCTTGCGGGCCGCCAGCAGCGCGTACACCAGCACGCCCGCGAAGAGGAACAGCACGCCCTGGTAGACCGCCTGGTAACCGGAGCCCGCGACCAGCCACAGCGAGAAGGCGGCGGCGAGGGCGGCGAGCAGTCCGTCGCGCACCAGGCGGCCGCGGTGGACGCGGTCGGCGCGGCCGGAGGCGAGGAAGTAGATCTGGGCCGCCGTGGACAGCAGATACGGGACGGTCGCCGTGAAGGTGGTGACCAGGACCAGCATCTCGAAGACGCCCTGGGAGCCGGCCGTGTAGTTGTAGACGGTCAGGGACGAGGCGAGGACGACCGTGACCAGGACGCCGACGGTGGGAACGCCCCGCGTCCTACGGGCGAAGGCCTTGGGGAACAGGCCGTCCTGGGCCGCCGCGTACGGGGTCTGGGCGCTCAGCAGGGTCCAGCCGTTGAGGGCGCCGACCATGGAGACCAGCGCGGCGACGGCGACCGCGGTGCCGCCCCAGGCGCCGCCGAACATGGCGTTCACCGAGTCGGTGAAGGGCGCGGTGGAGGCCACCAGGCGGTCGTGCGGCACGGTGCCGAAGACCGAGAGGGTGCCCAGGAGGTAGATCAGGGCGGCGCCGAGCGTGCCGAGGACGGTGGCGCGGCCGACGTTGCGGCGCGGGTCGCGGACCTCGCCCGCGCTGACCGCGGCGGACTCCACGCCGAGGTAGCTGAAGAGCAGGATCGCGGCCGAGGCGGAGACGGCGCCCATCGCGCTGTGGTCGTCGGCCTGGAGGGGGCCGAGGTTGGCCGGGTCGAAGAAGAAGAGCCCGCCCACCGCCACGAGCAGCAGCGGCGCGAACTTCAGGACGGTCGAGACCAGTTGGACCGCGCCCACATAGCGGGTGCCCGCGAGGTTGGCGAGCGCGGGCAGCCACTGGAGGGCGAGCGCCGCCGCGATGGTCGCCGCCTTGTCGCCGTGCAGCGGTATCAGCACGTCGAGGTAGCCCACGGCCGCCACGGCGAGCGCCGCGTTGGAGACCCAGGTGGTGATCCAGTAGCTCCAGGCGGCCAGGAAGCCGGCGAAGTCGCCGAAGGCCTCGCGGGCGTAGACATAGGGGCCGCCGGTCCGCGGCAGCCGCTGGGCGAGCCGCCCGAAGACCAGCGCCAGCGCGATCGCGCCGACGGTCAGGACCGCGAAGGCGAGCAGGCTGATGGTGCCGAAGGGGGCCACCGACGCCGGCAGCAGGAAGATCCCGCCGCCGATGATGTTGCCCATGACCAGAGCGGTCGCCACCGGCAATCCGAACTGCCGGGCATGCCTGCTCTGGGTCTCTTGCGTGGTCATGGGGTGGTGCGCCTCTCTCCGTGCCAAAACCCGTTCATGGTCGGGTACGGAGGGCTCCGCTCAAAATCACGCGGATTTGTCCCGCAGGGCGGCCCCCTCAACCGGAAAAGGTTCGTCCGCTTCGCTCTCGGACCGGGGAATCTGCGTGGCCGCCACCAGAGGCACCTGTGGCCCCATGGACTCGCGCAGCCAGCGCCGCAGCACGTGGTGCACCTGCTCGGCGCCCACCAGCGGCCCCGCGTCCGGGACCGGCGCCGACAGCTCGCGCGGCGACAGCAGGAACGGGCGCCCCTGCTCGCCGCCGAGGCCGCCGTGCGAGCCGATCTGCTCCTCGAAGGCGTGCACCTCGCCGGTGACCGGGTCGTACATGGAGTTGACCATGATGTCGGCGGTGTGCGGGAAGGTGTCGGTGCGCCGCACGGCCTCGGCGGCCCCCGGCCCGAACCCGGTCAGCGGGCCCTTGTCGTCCTGAAGTTCGGCGATCGGCACCTCCTGGATCCGCTCGCCTGCCGCGCCCCCGATGACCACCGCGCCGCACTCCTCGCTGCGCACCAGCAGGAACCCGATGCCGGGGTGCCCGGCGAGGGTGCGCAGCAGCGCGGGGTGGCGGCGGTCGATCTCCTCACGGCTGAGCCGCCCCGCGGTGTCCGGGAAGGAGACGAGCCCGAGGTTGCCGGAGGCCAGCACGATCGGGTCGGAGGCGGGCCCCGGCTCGCCGCCATGCGGAACCGGCCGGTGCAGGGCCACCCGCACCGCGTCGCGCGCCTCCGCGCCGCTCTTGGTGCGCCCGGCGCTGCGCGGCACGGGCAGCCCGCACCCGGCCCGCACCAGGTCCTTCAGGGTCAGCCCGTAGGCACTCGCGAACGTCTCGCCGGGGCTCTGCCCGTGGTCGGAGAGCAGCACGATCCGGTATGCGCGCGGGGCGTGCTCGGCGACCTTGGCGAGCAGCGCGATCGAGCGGTCCAGCCGCTCCAGGACCTTCTGGGCGTCCCGGCCGCGCGGCCCGGAGTGGTGGGCGACCTCGTCGTACGCCACCAGGTCGGCGTAGACCGCGGTGCGCCCGGCGAGCATGTCGCCGAGCACCGCCGCGACCACCACATCGCGCTCGACGACCGTCGCGAACGCCCGGATGAACGGGTAGAGCCCGCCGCGCCGCACCCGTGGCGCGTCCCCGCGCAGCCGGGCGCGGGTGGACTGGCCGATCTCGCGGCCGACCTCGGCGACGAAGGAGAGCGCGGTGCGCACCGCGTTGGCGGGGTCCGAGAAGTACGCGAAGTAGCCCGCGCGGGAGCGGTTGCGGCGGCCGCGCCGGGCCGCCATCGACAGGACCAGGGCGAGCTGGTCGGCGCCGCCGGAGAAGAGGTTGCCCCGGCTGGCGCCGTCGACGGTGAGCAGTCCCCCGTCGCCGGTGCGCTGCACCGCGCGGCGCTGGAGCTCCACCGCGGAGGCGGGCCGGTTGGAGACCATCAGCTCGCCGCTCTCCTTCTCGTACCAGCGGAAGGCCGGCACGTCGAAGGTGCAGCCGTGCAGGATGCCCAGCTGGCTGGCGCCGGTCTGGCTGGACCAGTCGGTGTGCCAGGGGGTGAGCCGGTGGGTGGTCTCCAGCCAGCTGGCCACCGTGGGCATCAGACCGGCGGCGACCGCGTGGCACAGCACGTCGTGGCCGACGCCGTCGAGCTGGAGGAAGACCGTGCCGGGCGGCTCGGCGCCGCGGTCCTCGTCGCCGCGCCGGCGGCGGCGCCGGTCGGCGAGCCGGGAGAGCCTGCGCCGGTAGGCGTTGTCGTCCCGCACCGCGAGCGCGGTGGAGGTCGCCGAGGCGACGGCCGACATGGCGGCGGCCACCACCACCGCGGTCTCCGGCTGGGCCGCGCCGCGCCCGCTGGGGATCAGGCTCAGCGCGACCAGCAGCAGCGAGCCGTTGAGGAAGAACACCAGAAGGCCCAGGACCAGGGCCGGGACCAGCAGGAAGGCCCGCACCACCAGCGGCCACACCAGGGCAGAGAGCAGACCGAACGCCCCCGCGCCCCAGGCGGCCGTGAGCGCGACGCGGGTGACGCTGTCGCCGCCCGCCGACTTCAGCTGGAAGTCCGGCAGGATCCCCGCGAGCACCATCATGGTGAGCGTGGAGACCGCCCACACCACGACCACCCGTACCAGGGCGCTGCCCGCGGTCCGCCATCGCCCTGTGTTCACGCCGCTCGTCACTGCCTTCCGCCTAGCCGTTCCCTCCCAGCCTGTCACAGGGGTGGAAACCGGCCGACGCAATTGTCTGTGGGCGGGCGGCGGCCCGGGTCAGCAGCCGTCGTACCCGGCGGTCGGCATCGAGAGCCTGCGGTGGATGTGGGCCTTCTTGGCCGCGTCGTACGACGGTTCGTCCAGGCCGGCCGTCTCCAGCCGCACCCCGCGCCGCTCGCACTCGGCGGAGAAGTCCGCCACCGACGTCAACGCCCGCTCCAGGACGCGCTCGTTGGGCGCGACGAAGAGGTCCACCTGGCCCGCTTCCACGTCCGCCCACAGGCCGAGGTGGTCGGGGCGCAGTCCGTAGAAGAGCAGCTGGCGGGTGACCACGTACCCCTTGTCGGCGGCCCAGCGCGCGCACATCTCGTGCTGGCTGCGGGTGTCCACCAGGAAGGGATCCAGGTCGAGTTCCTCCAGCGGGGTCAGACTGGCGATCGCCGCCACTCGCACGTCACCCATGACCGACCCCCATGCCCTTCGTTGTGGTGCCGACCCTACTCCTGGTTCAGGGCGGCGAGGAGTAGCCGCAGGAGTGGCAGATCTTCCAGCCGTCCTGGGTCACCGCGAGTATCCCGCCGCAGCGCGGGCACTGCTCAGAGTGCATGATCATGCCGGGCCTTCCCTTCGTGCACCGATGCCTACCCGGACTCCGTCCTGTGCGCCCCACGACACTTAGGCTCGTACCCAACAGCGCGCACGGTGGTTTTCGAGCGGAGGAGATTTTCGGTGCCGGTGGAGATCACCTGGTGGGGGCATGCCACCTGCACGGTCGAGGACTCCGGGGTACGGGTGCTCACCGACCCGCTCTTCGCCCGCCGCCTGGCGCATCTGCGCAGGCGGCGGGGGGCGGTGCCGCCGCCGGACGCGGCCGTCGCCGAGGTCGTCCTCGTCTCGCATCTGCACTCCGACCATCTGCACCTGCCCTCGCTGGCCCAGCTCCCGCCCGGCACCCGGCTGGTGCTGCCGCACGGCGCGGTCCGGGCCGTGCCGGGCTTGCGCAGGCTGGGGCTGCGGCTGACCGAGGTGCGGGCCGGGGACCTCGTCGAGGCCGGTGACCTGCGGATCCGTGCGGTGAGCGCGCGCCACGACGGGCGGCGGCTGCCGTTCGGGCCGCATCGCGCGTCCGCGCTCGGCTATGTCGTCGAGGGCCAGGCGCGCACCTACTTCGCCGGGGACACGGGGCTGTTCGACACGATGGCCGAGGAGGTGGGCCCGGTCGACGTGGCGCTGCTGCCGGTGGGCGGCTGGGGGCCGTATCTGGGCCCGGGCCATCTGGACGCGGGCCGGGCTGCCGAGGCCCTGGCACGGCTCGGGGCGCGGGCGGCGATTCCGGTGCACTACGGCACGTACTGGCCGATCGGGCTCGACGGGGTGCGCCCGCACGAGTTCCACGCGCCCGGCGAGGACTTCGTCCGCCACGCGGCCCGGCTCGCGCCCGGGGTGCGGGTGCACCGGCTGACGCACGGCGAGAGCGTACGGCCCGAGGTCGCCCGGTGATCGCGGCGGTCCTGGCGCGGGCGGCGGGCCAGGTGCCGGCCGAGTCGACCCAGCAGGCGCTCGGCTATCCGTCCCTGTTCATCCTGGTGGTGCTCGGCTCGCTGGTGCCGGTGGTGCCCACCGGGGCGCTGGTGTCGACGGCGGCGGTGGTCGCCTTCCACCAGACCGCGTGGTTCTCGCTGCTGCTGGTCTTCGGGGTGGGCGCGCTCGCCGCGTTCCTGGGGGACGTCGGGCTGTACTGGCTGGGGCAGCGCGGGGTGCGCTCGCACAGCGGGTCGCGGTGGCTGGCGGCGCTGCGGGACCGGGCGGCGCCGGACCGCCTGGAGCAGGCCCAGGAGAAGCTGAACCGGCACGGGGCGGCGGTCCTGGTCCTTTCCCGGCTCGTCCCGGCGGGCCGGATCCCGGTGATGCTGGCGTGTCTGCTCGGCGGCATGCCGCTGCGCACCTTCGTCCGCGGCGACGTGCCCGCGTGTGTGGCCTGGGCCGGCGCGTACGGACTGATCGGCATCCTGGGCGGCTCGCTCTTCCCGGAGCCGTGGCAGGGCGTGGTCGCGGCGGTGGTGCTGACGGTCGTGATCAGCGGGGCCCCGACGGTGTGGCGCCGGCTGCGGCACGGGGCGCACGCGGAACCGGCCGAGGCCCCGCACCCCAAGTAGCCGAAAGCGGGTGTGGCGGCTGCGGTCACGCCCGAGTTCACAGCCCGTCGAGCGCCTCCTCGAACGCGGCCAGCGCCCGCCGTACGTGCGGCAGTTCCAGCGGGTCCGCCGCGTCCAGCGTCCCCGCCCACTCCTCCTCACTCGTCCCGAGCAGCGGGCCCGTGGCGAGCCGGGCGCGCAGGGCGCCCAGTTCGTCGCCGAAGCGGTGGCCGCCCGGGGCCGGGGCGCCGAGCCGGGCGGTCAGAAGCTCCTCCAGCTCCATCGAGTCGGTGACCCCGCGTGCGGCCAGCCGGTTGCGGAGGGGGCCGAGGTCGGCGTAGAGGTGGCGGCCCGCCTGCGGGGGCCGGGCGAAGGCCCCGGCGGCCAGGACCAGCCGGTGGGCCTCGGCGGCGACGGCGCCGTGCAGCGCGGCCGCCCGGCGCATCCGTACCGCCACCGGGTCCGGCTCGCCCAGGGCGTACGCGGCGGCCACGGCGACCGGGCCCGCCACGACCGAGCCCAGCGCCGTGAGGACGTCGAGGGTGCGGGCCCGGCGTTGGGCGCCGCGCTCGGTGGCCGGGAAGCGGGCGACGGCGGCGGGCCACCCGGCGGGGGTGAGCGCGCCCGACAGGTCGGACAGGACGGTGACGTCGTCCGGGCACATCTCGGCCGGGCTGAACAGGACCGTGTCGTGCGGCCGGTGCAGGGTGTCGCGCCAGGTCTCGTCGCTGATGATGTGCAGCCCCTCCCCCACGGCCGCCTCGCACGCCTCCCGTACGGTCTCCGGCGGCGCGACCGTCGCGGTCGGGTCGTCGGCGACGGAGAGCACCAGGAGCCGGGGCACCCCGCCCTCGGTGCGCACCCGGCGCACGGTCTCCAGCAGCGCGAACGGGTCGGGGACGCCGCCGCACTCCGCCGGGGTCGGCACATGGTAGGCGGGCCGCCCCAGCAACCGGGCCTGCGGGGTCCACCAGGCCGGACAGGGACGGGGCAGCAGCACGTCGCCCCCGTACGAGGCGAGCAGCGCGAACAGCAGCGGCTGGGCGCCGGGCGCGGCGGCCACCAGGTCGGGCTCAGCGCGCAGTCCGCGCCGCCCCCAGTGGCCGCACGCGGCCGCGCGCAGCTCCAGGCCGCCGCCGGGCGGCTCGGGAGCGGTGCGCCGGGCCGCGCCCGCCAGGACCCCGGCCAGCGCGGGCAGGACGGGCAGCCCGGTGCCGGGCGCGGGTGGTCCGTAGCGGACGGGTCCCCGGCCTTCCGCCACCGTCCCGTGCATGCGCCGCCTCCTTCGCGCCCCGCGGTCCGCCGTTTCGGGCCCTTGAGCCCTTTATACGGACGTTTGCTCAGCGGCGCCGCTCCGCACGCGTACCCGCGCGGGCCGGATCGATCCCCGGCACGCGGCCGTCAGGCGGGGCGGGTGAGGGCGGCGAGCTCGTCCTCCAGGCCGCGGCCCTTGGTGCGCACCACGCCCTCGGCGACCTCGGACAGCTTGCGGTTGGCGTGCTGCGAGACGGTGCGCAGCAGCGCGAACGCCTCCGGGGCATCACAGCCGAGCACATGCATCACGATACCGCTGGCCTGGTCGATCACCGGGCGGGAGCGCAGCGCCGTCTCCAGCTGCTCCACCTCGGCGAGCGCCGCGTGGTAGCGGCGGTCGCGGACGAGCCCCGCGGTGGTCTCCTCGCCGAGGATGCGCACGGCGCCGCCCATGGCGTCGTCGAGCGAGCCGGGGCGGAAGCTGTAGAGGCTGAGGGTGACTTCGATGCCGGAGCGGCGGAAGGGAAGGGTGACACAGGACCGTACGCCCGACTTCAGGGCGAGGGCTCGGTATCCGGGCCAGCGCCGCTCCGTCAGCAGGTCCTCGGTGTCCACTGGGGCGCCGACGTCCAGCGCGGTCGGGATCGGCCCCTCGCCGCAGGCCAGCTGGACGCCGGCGAGGGGGTCGAGGTCCGGGTGGGTGGCGGTGACCCGGCGATCGGCTCCGCTGTCGGCGAGGGTGGCGACGGCGCCGCAGGAGGCGGGCGCGCAGCGCACCGACTGCTCGGCGAGCCGGGAGAGCCGGCCCACGGGCGAGACGGAGTGCGGTCGTTGACGTTCCGGCTCGGAGAACATGGGAGAACCTCCTGAACGGCGCTTTCCCCGGCCCCGGCCCGGGAAACGGTACGAGCGGCTAACTTGCTGGTATGACGCGGACTGCGGACGAATTCGGCGAGGAACTGGCGGACTTCGTCAGACGGGTGGGCGAGCTGCGCACCGCGCGCTCACAGGACGTCGGGGAGCAGCTCCTGGACGCCGCGCTCTTCGAACTCCAGCACGTGGCCGACCGGTTGTGGCCCCGGTACGAGCAGTGCGTCGCCGACGCCGCGGGCGCGGCCGGCTCGCCGGGCGACCGGCAGGAGCGGCTGCTGCTGAAGGCGCTCTTCCAACGGCTGCCGCTGCCGGTGGTCCTGGTCGACCGCGAGACCGTGGTGCGCCGGCTGAACTTCGCGGCCACCGGGCTGACCGGGGCCCGCGCGGGCTACGCCGCCGGACGGCCGCTGGCGTCCTGGCTGACGCCCGGCGACCGCGGCGCGTTCCGCTCCCAGGTGGCGGCCGTGGCCCGCGGCGAGGGCGACCGCGGCCTGACCCTGCGCCTCCAGCAGCGCCCCGAGGAGCCGCTGCTGGCCACCCTCACCGCGCTGCGGCCGCCGGACGAGCCGCACCCGGCCGTCCTGGTGGTCTTCCAGGCGGGGCGGTCCGGGACGGCCTCGGCCGCCGCCCCGGCGCCCGAGGTGGCCGATCTGGACGAGTCGACGCGGCACGCCCGGCTGATGGACCTGGTGGACACGATGGCGGCGGCGCTGCTGCGGCTGCCGCCGGGCGAGGGCACCGAGGTGCTGGGGACGGCCGCCCGGGTGCTGTGCGGGCGCTTCGCCCAGTGGGTGATCGCCGATGTGGTGGAGGGCGGGGTGCGGCGGGTCGCCGTCCTCGGCCCGGCGGCCGCCGAGGACGCCGAGCTGCGCCGCGCGGTGGCCGGGCAGGACCCGGCGAGGGCCCCACTGGTGGCGGAGGCCGCGCGGGCCGGGGCCACCTCGCTCCAGGTGCAGCCGGAGGACACCGACGGCTTCGGTCACGACCCCTCGGGCGCGCCGGTGCTGGCCCGCGCGGGCGTGACGTCACTGCTGTGCGTACCGCTCGGCGCGCCCGGCCCCGTACAGGGAGTGCTCACGCTCTTCCGTACGGGGCCGACGCGGCCGTTCTCCATGGCCGAGGCGCAGGCGATGGATGTGATGGCCCGTCATGTGGCGCTGGCTATGCGGCGTCCCGGTCCACCGGCCGATGAGCGGCCGGAGCCTGCTCCCGCAGGGCCTGGTCCCGCAGCCGAGTGCAGCAGCGACTGATCAGCCGGGAGACGTGCATCTGGGAGATGCCCAGGTCCTCGGCGATGCTGCTCTGCGTCATGTCGCGGAAGAACCGCATGTAGAGGATCTGCCGCTCCCTCGGCGGCAGCCGCCGCAGACCCGGTTTCACGGACTCGCGGTCGACGACGACGTCGAGCGCCGGGTCGGGCGCGCCCAGCGAGTCGCTGAGGGTGTAGCCGTCCTCGGCGCCCGGCAGTTCGGCGTCGAGGGAGAGCGCGGAGAAGCTGTCCAGGGCTTCCAGACCGGCCTTGACCTCGTCCTCGGTCATCCCGGTGTGGGCGGCGATGTCCGCCGCGGTGGGATTGCGGGTGCCCGCGGTCTGCATGAGCTCCTGGCGGGCGGCGCGGACCCGGCCGCGCAGGTCCTGCACCCGGCGGGGCACGTGCAGGGTCCACATGTGGTCGCGGAAGTGGCGCTTGAGCTCGCCGGTGATGGTCGGCACGGCGAAGCTCTCGAACGCGGCGCCGCGCTCCGGGTCGTACCGGTCGACGGCCTTGACCAGGCCGAGGGCGGCGACCTGGCGCAGGTCGTCGAGGGCCTCGCCACGGTTGCGGAACCGGCCGGCCAGCCGCTCGGCCATCGGCAGCCAGGCCCGCACCAGCTCCTGGCGCAGGGCGTGCCGCTCGGGCCCGGCGGGCAGGGCGGCGAGACGGGTGAACGCGGCCGCGGTGTCGGGCGCGTCGTCGTGCGGGTGCTTGGCTGTTGCGGGTGCGTGCGTACGCATGCGGACAGCTCCCTGAACGGTGGAATCGGATGGTGGTCACCGCTGGGAAGGGGCTGCGCCGGGGACCCCGTCCTGAGCACGGGCACGCCCGGAGCGGACAGCCGCTCCCACGGACGTGCCTCCGGTCCGAAGCACGAGCTGCGCCTGCCCGGAGTCATCCGCTCCAAACTCCTCCGGTCGGGCATGGCCGGCGCGGGGCGGGGTACTGCGCCACAACCGGCTGCGACACAGAAGGGGCGAACAGCGATGGCACGGTACGTCCGGGAAGTCATGACGGCGGGGGTCGCGGCCGTGCGGCCGGACGCCTCGCTGGTCGAAGCCGCCCAGCTGATGCGCGCCCAGGACGTCGGGGATGTGCTGGTCGCCCGGGGCGACCGGCTGATCGGGGTGCTGACCGACCGGGACATCGCGGTGCGCGCGGTGGCGGACGGCGTCGACCCGCTGGCCGTCAGCGCCCAGTCCGTGTGCACCCGTTCACCGGTGTGCGTGGGGCCCGACGACGAGGTGGCGACGGCGCTGCGGCTGATGCGGCGGCACGCGGTGCGGCGGCTGCCGGTGGTCGAGGACGGTCGGCCGCTGGGCCTGGTGCGGCTGCGCGATGTCACCGCGCCCCAGGAGCCCCGTATCGCGCCGGCGGAGGTCGGCCGGGCGGCGCCGCGCGGTACCGAGGTGCCCCGGCAGGGCCGCCGCAGCGACGTGCCGGGACCCCCTCACTCTCCCTGATCTGCCGTCAGGCGGCCCGGCCCAGCATCGCGAGCAGCCGCGTCTGGGCGTCGGCCCCCTCGGGCACCTCGACGGGCGGGTCGAACAGGCTCGGGGGCAGTTGGTCGGCGTATCCGCCGAACTCCCGCGCCGCCGCGTCGACCAGGTCGTCCGGCAGCCGCTCGTCCGCCCCGATCGCCCGGGACAGGTCCCAGGAGTGCACCACGGCGTCCGCCACCATCTGCGAGCAGTAGGCGGCGGTGGGCGTCTTGCCGTACGAGAGGTCGACCGTGCCGTCCAGCGCGCCCGGCCCGGCGAACGCGGCCACCGCGGCGGCCCGGGCCTCCTCCCAGACGGCCACCGGGTCGGTGCCGAGGACGTCGCCGTCGAAGGCGTCGCCGACGTCCGCGATGGTGCGGCCCTGGGCGACCAGCGGCGGCACCCACAGCTGCTCGACGGCGAGATGGTTGACGAGGTCCCGCACGGTCCACTCGGCGCACGGCGTGGGCAGCTCCCACTGGTCGGGCCGGACGGCGTGGACACGGGAGCCGAAGAGGGCGACGGCCTCGCGGTGGCGGTCGAGGAGCCGGGCGTGGTCCGCAGGCGCTGGGGATTCCATGGGGCCACTCTGGCCGAGCGGGGCGTCCGGCTCAAGCACGATTGCGCTCGCGGCGCGCGGGTACCCATGGTCCATGTCTTTTCCGTCCCAGCCGTCCGAGCCGCCCGCCACCACCCGGTCGTTCTGGACCGGTGGCCTGCCCCGCCGCCTCAGTGACAAGGACCGCGCGCTGTTCCAGGTGGCCGCGGGCCGGAACTGGCCCGGCGCCCGCGCCGTGTTGCCCCGGCTGAGCCGGGCCGCCGACCACGGGCTGCTGTGGTTCGGCGCCGCCGCCGCGATGGCCGCCACCGGCTCGCCCCGGGCGCGCCGGGCCGCGCTGCGCGGGGTGGCCTCGCTGGCGCTGGCCTCGGCGACCGTGAACACGGTGGCCAAGCGGTCGGTGCGCAGACCCCGGCCGATACTGGAAATGGTTCCGCTGGTACGGCAGTTGAAGAGCCAGCCGATCACCACCTCCTTCCCGTCCGGGCACTCCGCCTCGGCGGCGGCCTTTGCGACCGGGGTGGCCCTGGAGTCGCTGGGCTGGGGCGCGCTGGTCGCTCCGGTCGCCTTCTCGGTGGCCGCCTCACGTGTGTACACGGGGGTCCACTATCCGGGTGACGTCGTGGTCGGCGCGGCCCTCGGCGTGGGCGCCGCGTTCGCGGTACGGGGTCTGGTGCCCACCCGGCGCCAGCTGCCCGCGCCCGGGCGGCCCTACACGGAAGCGCCCGCGCTGCCCGGCGGCGAGCACCTGGTGGTCGTGGTCAACGAGGCCTCCGGCACGGCCGCCGCGAAGGCCTCGGCGGTGCGTGACGCGCTGCCGCTGGCCGAGGTCATCGAGTGCGCCCCGGACGAGCTGACCGCGACCCTCGACAAGGCGGCCCGCAGCGGCCGGGCGCTCGGGGTGTGCGGTGGCGACGGCACGGTGAACCGGGCGGCGGTGGCGGCCGCCCGGCACGGTGTGCCGCTCGCGGTGTTCCCCGGCGGCACCCTCAACCACTTCGCGTACGACCTGGGCATCGAGGAGGTCCAGGACACCGCCCGCGCGTTGGAGGCGGGGGACGCGGTCAAGGTGGACCTGGGCCGGTTCACACCGGGCCCGGACGGCGCGGCCGCCGGGTACTTCGTGAACACCTTCAGCCTCGGCGTCTACCCGGAGCTGGTGCGGCTGCGCGAGCGCTGGTCGCCCCGGATCGGCAGCTGGCCGGCCGGGGTCCTCGCGGCGTACGAGGTGCTGCGCGGCGAGCGCCCCCTGGAGGCCGAGGTGCACGGCGAGCCGCACGCGCTGTGGCTGCTGTTCGCGGGCAACTGCATCTACCAGCGCCTCGGCCCGGCCCCGGCGCACCGCTACGACCTGGCCGACGGGCTGCTCGACGTCCGGGTGGTGCACGGCGGCCGGCTGCCCGGGCTGCGGCTGCTGGCGGCGGCGCTCGCCGGGCCGCTCAGCCGCTCCCCCGTCCACGCGGCCCGAAGGCTGCGCCGACTGCGGATCGGCGCGCTCGCGCCGCGTACCCCGGTGGCGTACGACGGGGAGGTCGCCCACATAGAGGGCGAGTTGACGGTCGACAAGCTGCCCGAGGCGCTGACGGTGTACCGGCCGCCGGTACGGGCGTGACGTGGGGGGGCCGGATAACCGGCCCCCCCACGTACTTCTCCTCAGAAAGCAGCCGCCGGTTACTCCGTGAAGGTGGCCCCCGGCTTCAGCAGCCGCAGCCGCTCGCTGAGCCCGGCGGCGGCGAACGCCTCGGTCAGGGTGTCCGCGCCCTCGCTGAAGTGACCCCAGTGCTCGAAGTGCAGCGGCACCACGTGGCGGGCGCCCAGGATCTGGGCGGCCTCGGCGGCGGCCTCGCTGGTCAGCGTCAGCGGGGCGCCGTCGAAGAGCGGGGTGCGGGCGGCCCCGGCGAAGAGCACGGCCACGTCGACCGGGCCGAAGCGCTCGGCGACCGCGCGGACGTGGTCCAGCGAGGCGTTGTCGCCGCTGACGTAGACGGTCGGCACCGCGTCGCCGTGCAGCACGAAGCCGGTGACCTCACCGGCCAGCGCCTCGGCGCCCTCGGGTCCGTGCAGCGCGGGCACACCGGTGATCCGCAGCCGCTCACCGAGCTCGTACGTCTCCCAGTTGGGCAGCGCCGTCACGGCGTCCCCGAGTCTGCCGTGCGCGGCCGGTGTCGACAGGACGAGCGGGACCCGGGCCAGATAGGCGCGCCCTGACTCGTCCAGGTTGTCGGGGTGCTGGTCGTGCGAGAGCAGGACCGCGTCCACCGCCCCGGTCTCGTCGGCCTCGACGGCCGGGCCGGCCGTCTTCACCAGCTTGCGGTTGCCGATCGGATAGTCGCCGGGGGCGTCGAAGGTCGGGTCGGTGACCAGCCGGAAGCCGCAGATCTCCACGACGGCGGTCGGCCCGCCCACGTACCGGATCGATACCTCACCCATAGTGCCCTCCCAAGTGATCTTCCTAGCTCGGCAGGGGTAACGCACCTGACGCTACGGCTTGTTCCACCCCGGCGGTAGTGCCGACTGGGCGGCCCGCGGCTGCCCCGGAGCGCGCCGGGCGGACGAGCCCGCGCTGTCCACATGTCGAAACACTCATCTCAATATCCGACATGGCGGCGTACGGTGGCCCTACCGACCGCACGTCGAGAGCGTCGAGAGAGGGAGCCGGTCATGCCGAAGGAGACCGCCGTCTACACGCACGGCCACCACGCGTCCGTACTGCGTTCGCACACCTGGCGCACCGCCGCCAACTCCGCCGCTTACCTCGTCGGTGAACTGCGTTCGGACGCACGGGTCCTGGACATCGGCTGCGGACCCGGCACCATCTCCGCCGACCTGGCCGCACTGGTCCCCGACGGCCACATCACCGCCGTCGACGCTGCGCCCGGCATCGTCGAGCAGGCGCGGGCGTACGCCGAGGAACGCGGGCAGTCCAACATGAGCTTCGCCGTCGCGGACGTCCACGCCCTCGACCACCCCGACGCCTCCTTCGACGTCGTCCACGCCCACCAGGTGCTGCAACACGTGGGCGACCCCGTTAGGGCGCTGCGCGAGATGCGCCGCGTCACCCGGCCGGGTGGTCTGGTCGCGGTGCGCGACAGCGACTACGGCGCCTTCACCTGGTTCCCCGAAGTCCCGGCCCTGGACACCTGGCTGGAGCTGTACCACCGGGTCGCCCGGGCCAACGGCGGCGAGCCCGACGCGGGCCGGCGGCTGCGGTCCTGGGCACGCGCGGCCGGGTTCACCGACATCACCTCCACCGCCACCACATGGTGTTTCGCCACACCCGAGGAGCGCGCGTGGTGGAGCGGGCTGTGGGCCGAGCGCACGGTGGCGTCGTCGTACGCGCGACTGGCGGTGGAGGGCGGCCACACCACCGAGGCGGGCCTCGCGGCGATCGCCGAGGGGTGGCGGGAGTGGGCGGCCGACGACGACGCGTGGTTCATGGTGCCCCACGGCGAGATCCTCTGCCGCGTGTGACGGTCACCAACTAGGCTCGTTCATATGGAGATCCTCGGAACGACCCTGCGTATCTGCGTCGACGACCTGGAGACCTCGGTGGCCTTCTACGAAGGGCTCACCAGGAGCAAAGCCCTGCGCTTCGAGCGCGGCGGGGTCTCGGTCGCCGCGGTCGGCTGCTTCCTGCTGATGAGCGGCCCGGAGTCGGAGCTGGAGATCCTGCGCAAGGTATCGGCCACGATCGCCGTGAAGGACGTCGAGGACGCCTACCGCGCCCTCACCGACGTGGGCGCCCACGTCATCGCGGGCCCGGTCCCGACCCCGGTGGGCCGCAACCTGATCGCGGTACATCCGGACGGGTCGGTGTTCGAGTACGTGGACCACAAGGGGTGAGTACGCGGACGGGGGCGCCCGTCAGGGGCGCGGGGAACTGCGCGACCAGCCACACCGCACCCGCAGACGAAAACGCGCCCCCTAATGCGGCGACGGCGAAGCCGGCCGCATCCGATACGCGTACCGGTCCGGCAACGGCTCATCCGTAAGACGCGCCCACACCTCGTCCAGCACCTCCGCCCCCTCCCGAAGATCCGCCACTTCGAACCCCGCGTCGAAGACGGCCCGCGCTCCGCCCAAGTCCCCCTCGGCCAACAGAATCTGAGCCTCCAGCAGCCGGAACGCCCCCCGCCCCTGCACAGGGGAACGCAACCGCTCCCACACCGCACGCGCGCCCGCGGGGCGCCCCGCCGCGAGCAGCGCCGTGATCGCCTCCCGCCCCAGCGCGGCGACCGCGGCCACCCAGTGCTCGCCCTCCCGCCGCTCCTCGCAGAGGTCGTCGAACGCCTCGGCGTACAGATCGGCGGCCCGGTCCACGTGGCCCGCGAGCCGGTCGGCGACCGCCAGACAGCGCAGCAGCGGCCAGCGCGAGGGCGCGAGCGGCAGCCCGCGCTCCCAGCTGCGCACGGCCTGCGCCCGGTCGCCCGCGTGCCACTGCGCGACCCCGAGGTGGTACTCGGTGAGCGGCGAGGCGGGCGCCGTCTCCAGCATGTCCCGCCAGTGCGGGGCCACCAGGGTCGGTCCCGGCGGGACGACCCGGCGCGGTTCGGGCAGCACCCCGGTGTGCAGCAACTCCAGCCACGGCGCCTGTTCCTCGCCCATGGCCGACTCGGCGAACGGCGTCCCGGGCAGCTTCAGGTTCCCCCGCAGCACCTCCAGCGCGCCCCACCCGGACCCGGTGGCGAGCGCCGTGGTGGGCTCGGTGTCGGCGTACGGGCGCCAGGCCGCGTACGCCTGCTCGACGCGCTCGCGCGGCAGCGCCGCCTCCAGCCGCCGCGCCACCTCCTCGCGGGCGGCCGGCCAGTCGTCTCCGTGCACCGGCCCGGGGGCCGCGGCGAGCGGGCCGTACGCCTCCAGCCAGGCGAACTCCCCGCCCGCCTCCAGCGGGATGTGCTCCAGCTGGGTGCGGGCCAGGCCCGCCTGGATCTCCGCGTAACCCGGGGTGCCGGGCTCGGTCAGCCACTGCTGCCAGCGCCGTCCGCCCCGGCCCGAGCCCCACAGGAACAGCTTGCGCCCGCGCAGCAGATCGGTCGACGTCTGGACCAGGCCCCGCCCGGACTCGTCGAGCGAGGCGATCCAGCGGCGCTCGCCGTCGGGCAGGTCGTAGAAGTAGTCGGCGGGGTACTCGCCGTTCAGCGGATACGTACGGTCGGCGCCGTCCCACTCGGGCACCGGCACCCGCCGCAGCGTACGGGCGTATCCGAAGTGCCAGGCGTGGTCGGCGGGAGCGAGGACACGGGTGCGCTCGGCCTCCTCCACCGCGATGTTGGACCACCAGTAGACGGGCGCGGGCCGCTCGTGCGGATTGCGTACGCGGACGCCCACGTACAGGAAGTCGGAGTCCTCGGGCAGCCAGAGGTCGACCTGGAACGGCAGGTCGCGCAGCCGCTCCCACTCCCACAGGCGCAGCATCTCGCCGCCGTCGGGGGCCGGGACGGCAGCCGCGTGCACGGGGGCGCAGGAGAGGGTGGTGTGGCCGGTGGCACCGATGTTCCACTCGATCCCGCCGGAGAACCAGGCGCCGTTGAGCGCGAAGTCGGCGGGCTGCAACACGGGGTTGACGTAGAGGAGTTCGCGGCCGGACGGCTTGTGGAAGAGGGAGCGGATCCGGCCGCCGAAGCCGGGCAGCACGGTGACGCGCAGCCGGGAGTTCTCCAGGACGAGGGTGTCGAGCTCGGTGGGGGTGCGGTCGCGGCCGTATCCGTCGAGGATCCGTACCGGCAGGACCGTTCGCAGCGGCTGGTGGCCGATCTGCCGGGCCATGTCGCGCGGCAGGCCCTCGCGGTCCTTCTCGTCGAGGGTGTGCACCTCGTCGAGCGGCCGCAGCGCGGGCAGCGGGTTGGGCTGCCCCAACGGGGCGGCGGGCAGGGTCAGTACGGAACGTCGCACGGTCGTGGCCAAGACACCCTCATTCCCTCGCGCGGCCGGCCGCCCCGTCCCCGCGGCCGCCCCGTGACCATGGAACACGGCGCGCGCCGCACTGACCAGAGGACCCCCTGGTCAGGATTGCGCAAAGGCGTCCGCGCGGCGGGCGTCCGTACGGCGGCGCATCAGCGGGGCTCGACCATCTCGGCCGTGATCGCCCAGCGCTGGTGGTCGCGCCAGGCGCCGTCGATGAAGAGGAAGTCCGGCGAGAAGCCCTCCAAGCGGTATCCGGCGCGGCGGACCAGGGCGATGGAGGCGGTGTTGGCGGGCTGGATGTTGACCTCCAGGCGGTGCAGTCCGAGCGTGCCGAACGCGTACCGGGTGACCAGGTCGAGCCCCTCGCCCATCAGCCCGCGCCCGACGGCGTGCGCGAAGGCGCCGTAGCCGAGGGCGCCGCTCAGGAACGCGCCCTGGACGATGTTGTTGATGTTGATGAACCCGGCGATCCTGCCGTCCTCGCGGGTGCAGACGAGGAAGCCCTGCCGGGTCGGGTCGTCCACCAGCCGTCCCGCGTACGCCGCGTACGCCTCGGGGTCGGTCGGCGGGAAGAGCCAGGGCGCGTGCAGCGCCCGGCTCTCGCGCGCGAGCGCGGTGAACTCCCCCGCGTCCCGCGGCGTGAAGTAGCGGATGCCCACGCGGGGGCCCTCGGCCAGGTACGTGATCTTGTCGGGCATCGGCTCAGGGTACTGGGCGCCCACGGACGGCCGTCAGGGCTCGGGGGGCGGGCGGCCGGGGGCGCTCGGGGTCACTTGCCCCGGAGCGACTCCACCAGCTTGTCGATGCGCCGCTGCCGCGTCTCGGGGCTCTTGGCGCTCTCGATCTCCCCCACCTGCTTGCGCTTGAGGCTGAAGGCCATCCGCTCGTACGCGCCGCGCAGCGCGGGGTCCGCGTCGAGCACGGCCGCGAGGTCCTCGGGCGCCTCCACCACGCGCGGCTCGTCGTCGAGCCGGAGGTCGACCTCGATCTCCTCGCCGAGGTCCACGCCGCTCGCCTCGCGGTTGGCCGCGCTGATGCCGATGAGGATCTGGCCGCGCATGGCGGCGACCCGGGTGCGCCAGGAGTGGCCGTTGATGTCGACGACCACCGGGGGCCGCTTGCCCTGGCCGAGTTCGTCGATGACCTCCTGCGGCACCTCGACGCCCAGCGCGTTGCCGGACGGGATGACCGTGGCCTTGAACTTCATGCTCGCACTCCTCGCCCGTGCCGTGTGTGGTGTCAACCGGTCACGATATACGGGGAGTCGCCGCGGCTCCGCCCGTTCTCACCGTCCCCGGCGGCGGATGAAGTAGCCGCCGCAGATCACCCCGACCACGAAGACCGCGAGCAGCGCCAGATAGAGCGGCATGGAGACCTCGGGGATCAGCAGCCGGATCTTGACCTCGCGGGTGTTCTCAAAGATGAAGACCAGGGCGAGGATCCCGATCACGATGACCGCGACCCGCGACGGTGTCAGGGCACCCCCGGCCCCGGTGCCGCCCTTCGTCCCGCCCGACGCGTCCTTGGGGCTCATGACCCGGCCCTTTCTGAGGTGCTTGGTCAGGGGTGCTTCGGTGGGTGGTGCCACCCCTTCCGTACAGGATGGGCGGATCCCGTACGGGAAGGGCTCCTGGAGTGGTCCGTACGGGTGAGCCGGGCATCCGGGGCCATGGCCCGCCCGGGCCGCCTTGTCAGACAAGTGGCGGCCGGGCCATGCTTGCGGCATGGCAGTCAGCGGACAGCAGCGCAGACCGGTCGTCGCCCTGTACGAGCGGATCGCCGACGCGATCCACGACGGCACCTATCCGCCGGGCTCCACCCTGCCCTCGGAGCCCCGGCTCGCGGGCGAGCTGGGGGTGAGCCGGCCGGCGCTGCGCGAGGCGCTGCTGCTGCTCCAGGAGGACGGGCTGCTCACCGTGCGCCGGGGGGTCGGGCGGACCGTGAACGACCGGCCGCCCCGGCGCGGCTTCGAGCAGCTCCAGCCGCTGGAGGAGCTGCTGGGCGCGGGCGGTCCGGTACGGGTGCGCGCCCTGTTGCGCAGCGTCGAGGAGCCGACCGACTTCACCACCCAGCATCTGCTCCCGACCGCCGGGGCGGAGTTGCGGTTCTGGGAGTCGGTGCTGGTCGGCGAGGCCTTGGCGGTGGCGCTGTGCCATGAGTGGGCCGCGCCCCAGGACGTGCTCGAACGGCTGCACCCGGCGTTCGCCGCCGCGCTGGCCGACGAGCCCGCCCGCTCGATGCTGGCGGTGCTGGCGGACGCCTCACGGGGGGTGGCACTGACCGCGCACAGCGGGGTGACGGCGACCCTGCTCGGCCGCCGCCGGGGCGAGCAGCTGGAGCGCCCGGCCGAGACTCCCGCCGTCCTGGTCACGCAGGTCGTACGGGTGGCGGGCACCCCCGTCCTGGCCGCCAAGCACATGCTGCCGAGCGGGGCCCCGGCACTGCCGCTGCTCCAGAACGGCTAGCGACGGCGGCTGGGCCGCGGGCACGGCGGCCGGGGGTCGGAAGGGGCTGGCGGGCGGGGGCCGGAAGGGGCTGGCTGTCGGGGGCCGAGGATGTACACTCCCCGGTCATGCACTTGTCTGACAACCTCGCCGCCCAGCCCGTCGCCGACTGGATACGCCGCGCGCCCAAGGCCGTCCTGCACGACCACCTCGACGGTGGTCTGCGCCCCGCCACGATCGTGGAGCTGGCCCGCTCCTGCGGCTACGGCGGACTGCCGACCGAGGACCCGGCCGAGCTCGCGGTCTGGTTCCGCGACGCGGCCGACTCCGGTTCCCTGGAGCGCTATCTGGAGACCTTCGCCCACACCTGCGCGGTGATGCAGACCCGCGAGGCGCTGGAGCGGATCGCGGCCGAGTGCGCCGAGGACCTGGCGGCGGACGGGGTCGTCTACGCGGAGGTGCGGTACGCGCCCGAGCAACACCTGGAGCGCGGTCTCACCCTCGACGAGGTCGTCGACGCGGTGAACGCGGGCTTCCGCGAGGGCGAGCGCCGCACCGGCGGCCGGATCACCGTGCGCGCCCTGCTCACCGGGATGCGCCACACCGACCGCTCCCTGGAGATCGCCGAGCTGACCGTCGCCCACCGCGACCGCGGGGTGGCCGGGTTCGACATCGCGGGCGGCGAGATCGGCAACCCGCCGGCCCGCCACCTCCCCGCCTTCCAGCACCTGAAGCGGTCGAACTGCCACTTCACCATCCACGCGGGCGAGGCCGTCGGCGCCGAGTCGATCCACGAGGCCGTGCAGATCTGCGGCGCCGAGCGGGTCGGCCACGGGGTGCGGATCACCGACGACATCACGGTCCACGAGGACGGCACGGCGCAGCTAGGCCACCTCGCCTCGTATCTGCGCGACAACCGCATCGCCCTGGAGGTCTGCCCGACCTCCAACCTCCAGACGGGCGCGGCCAAGGACTACGCCTCGCACCCCATCGACCTGCTGCGCCGCCTCGGCTTCCGGGTGACCCTGAACACCGACAACCGGCTGGTCTCGGGCACCACCATGAGCGAGGAGTTCCAGCACATGGCGGACGCCTTCGGCTACGGGCCCGAGGTGTTCGAGCAGTTCACCGTCGCCGCCGTGGAGGCCGCGTTCCTGCCGCTGCCGGAGCGCCGACGCATTATCGACGAGCTGGTCCGCCCCGGCTACGCGGCCCTGTAACCCTGAGGTCTGTAGCTCTGTAGCGGACGCATGCCCGGTGCGCGCCCCGTCCGGCGCGCACCTGCCCGCCGTACGCCTCCCCCTCCCCCGGCGTACGGCCTACGCCGTCGCGGGCACCTCCAGCGTGAGCGTGCCCGCGCCGGCGTCGAGCACCGCGGGCACCCCCAGCGGCATGGTGAGCGAGGGGGCGCAGTGGCCGAAGCCGAAGTGCTCGACCACCGGCACCCCGAGCGGGGCGAGCCGCTCGTACAGCACGGCCCGCACCCTCTCGTACGGTCCGCACTCCTCCCAGGAGCCGAGCACGACCCCGGCGACCCCGTCCAGCCAGCCCGAGCGCAGCAGTTGGGTGAGGATGCGGTCGATCCGGTAGTCCTCCTCGCCGACGTCCTCGATCAGCAGCAGTCCGCCGCGCACGGAAGCCCTGCTGTGCGGGGTGCCGAGGCCCGCCGCGAGCAGGGCGAGGCAGCCGCCCACGGTGACGCCCCGGGCCCGGCCGCCCACCATCGGGCGGGCGCTCTCCAGGCCGAGGGTCAGGGCCGACTCGGGTGCGAAGAGCGTGGTGCGCAGGGAGCGCTGGGTCGGGTCGTCCTTGAGGAACGTCGCGGCCGACACCATCGGCCCGTACAGAGTGGAGAGCCCCAGGCGCACCGCGAACGCCTCGTGCAGCGCGGTCACGTCGCTGTAGCCGACGAACACCTTGGGTCCGGCGGCCCGCATCGCGTCCCAGTCGAGGAGGTCCACCATGCGCTGCGCCCCGTAGCCCCCGCGCGCGCAGAGCACCGCGTCGACCGACGGGTCGCACCACGCCTCCTGGAGGTCACGCGCGCGGCCCTCGTCGCCGCCCGCGAGATAGCCGAACTCGGGGTGGCGGTCGCGGACGTGGGGCATCACTATCGGGTCCAGGTCCCAGCCGCGCAGGATGTCCAGTCCCGCGTCGAGCCGCTCCCCCACCACCGGCCCGCTGGGGGCGACCACCGCCACCCGGGCGCCGGGGCGCAGCCGGGCGGGCCGGGTGAGCGGGACGGGGGCGTGGTGCGTCGAGGTCACTTCTTCAGCTCCAGAAGGGGGACGTCGGGCCGGTCGATGCCGAACGTCTGGGCGTACAGGGAGAGTTCGGCCTCCAGGGCGCGGACCATGGTGTCGGCCCGGCGGAAGCCGTGTCCCTCGCCCTCGAAGGCGATGTACGCGTGCGGAATGCCGCGCCCCGCCGTCCTGGCCAGGAACCGTTCGCACTGTACGGGGCGGCAGATCACGTCGTCGAGGCCCTGGAGCAGCAGGAACGGCGCGGTGATCCGCTCCGCGTGGTTGATCGGCGAGCGCTGCGCGTACCTCCCGGGGAGCTCGGCGCGGGGACCGATGAGGGACTCCATGTACTGCGACTCGAAGTCGTGTGTGCCGTCGTCCGACGACCAGTCGGTGAGGTCGAGGACGGGGTAGAGCACGGTGGCGCAGGCGTAGACATCGGTGGTGGCGAGGGAGGCCGCGGCGGTCCAGCCGCCCGCGCTGCCGCCCCGGATCGCGAGCCTCCCGGGGTCGGCGGTGCCCTCGTCGGCGAGCGCCTGGGCCACGGCCGCGCAGTCCTCGACGTCGACGACGCCCCACTGCTCGCGCAGCCGGTCGCGGTACTCCCTGCCGTATCCCGTCGAGCCGCCGTAGTTGACCTCGGCCACGCCGATGCCGCGCGAGGTGAAGTAGGCGATCTCCAGGTCCAGGACGAGCGGGACCTGGCCGGTCGGGCCGCCGTGGACCCAGATCACATACGGCGGCAGCTCGTCGGCGGGCGCCGCCCGGCCGGGGTGGTGCGGCGGATAGACCAGGGCGTGGATGTCGCGGCCGCCCGGGCCGGTGAAGGTGCGGATCTGGGGTTCGGGGTAGTACGCGGGGTCCACCGCGTCGTCGTGGGCGCGCCCGACCACGCGGGTGCGGCCCGAGCGGGTGTCCAGCTCGACGACCTCGGCCGCCGTGCGCGGGCTCGCGGCGACGCCGGCGACCCGGCTGCCGTGCACCGCGAGCGTGCTGCCCCAGGCGGTCCAGGGTCCGGCCGCGTCCACGACCTCGCCGCTCTCCGGGTCGAGTATGCCGAGCGCGGTCGCGCCCCGGCCGTGGACCACCGCGATCAGACCGCTCTCCAGCGGGTGGAACCAGCGGCGGCCGACCTGCCAGAGCGGCCCGCCGAACTCCTCCTCGCGCGGACAGAGCGCCTCCGGCGCGCCCGGGCGGTCCGCCGGGTGGGAGGAGGGCGTGAGGGCGGGCGGCGGGTCGGCGCGGTAGAGGTTCCACCAGCCGGTGCGGTCCGAGGAGAACAGCATCCTGCCGTCGGGCGCCCACTCCACCTGGGCGACGGACTCACGGGGTCCGCCCGCCACCAGGCGCGTGTCGGCGAAGCGGCCGTCGTCCCCGAGGTCCGCGAGCAGCAACTCGGTGCCGTCCCAGGGCATGTTCGGGTGGTCCCAGGCGAGGTAGGCCACGCGGGAGCCGTCCGGGGAGAGCCGGGGGCCGGTGACGAAGCGGTGCCGCCCGTCGGAGAGCTCGCGCACCCGGCCGCGGTCCTCGGCGGCGGTGCCGTCGAGCGGTACGGCCGCGATCACCCGGCGGACGTCGGTCGGCGCGGGGCCGGTGAACTCCTCCAGGACGCACCAGACCTCGCCCCGCTCCGGCACCAGGACCGGGTCGGCCCAGCGCAGTCCCTCGCCCACCTGCGAGAGCGGCGTGAGCGGCCTGGGATCTCCGGCGCCGTCCGGCTCGTACACGTAGAGCCGCTGGTCGGGGAAGTGGGCGAAGACCACCAGCGGGCCCTCGGGGCCGCGCGCGAGCGCCGCCCAGGGCTGGCCGCCGTACTCGATGACCCTGGTGCGCACGTTCCACGGAGACGGCAGCAGCGACCGCGCCGTGCCGTCGGCCCGGCGCCGCATCAGGGCGCGGCGGCCGCCCTCGGTGGGGCGCGGCTCGGTCCACCACACCTCGTCGCCGACGATGCCGACGAAGTCGGGCGCCCCGTCGCGGGAGGCGGCGAGCTCGGCGTCGATGGGCGACGGCCAGGTTCCGTAAGGCCCGATGGGCACCATGTCTTCCAACTCCCCCTACGCGGAACGCAGATAGTGATCGAGGACGCGGACGCCGAAGTGCAGGGCGTCCACCGGGACCCGTTCGTCGACGCCGTGGAACAGCGCCTGGTAGTCGAAGCCGGGCGGCAGCTTCAGCGGCGAAAAGCCGTAGCCCGTGATGCCGAGGCGGGAGAACTGCTTGGCGTCGGTGCCGCCGGACATGCAGTACGGCACGACATGGCCTTCGGGGGCGAACTTCTCCACCGCCGCGCGCAGTCTGGCGAAGGTCGGCGAGTCCACCGGGGCCTGGAGGGCGACCTCGTTCTGGTAGAACTCCCAGTCGACGTCGGGGCCGGTGAGCCGGTCGAGCGTGGCGCGGAACTCCTCGGCGCCGCCCGGGAGGATCCGCCCGTCCACATACGCGGTGGCGCTCCCGGGGATCACATTGACCTTGTAACCGGCCGAGAGCATGGTCGGGTTGGCGCTGTTGCGCACGGTCGCCTCCACCAGGGCGGCGGCCGGGCCGACCTTGCCGAGGAACTCGTCCACGTCGAAGCCCTCGGCGTGCGGGTCGGCGTCGATCCCGTACAGCGCGGCCAGTTCGGCCAGCGCCGCCTGGACCGTCGCGGTGAGCCGGACCGGCCACTGGTGCTCCCCGATCCGGGCGATCGCGGCGGCCAGCCGGCTGACCGCGTTGGCCCGGTTGACCCGGGAGCCGTGGCCCGCGCGGCCGTACGCGGTGAGCTTCAGCCAGCCGGTGCCGCGCTCGCCCGCCGCGATCGGGTAGAGCTCCCTGCCGGGGCCCGCGTGGAAGGTGAACGCGCCGGCCTCGCTGATGCCTTCGGTGCACCCCTCGAACAGGGCGGGGTGGTGGTCGGCGAGGAAGCCGGCCCCGTCGACGGCGGTGGACTCCTCGTCCGCCGTGTACGCGATGACGAGGTCGCGGCGGGGGCGGATCCCCGCGCGCGCCCAGGCCCGCACGACCGCCAGGACCATCGCGTCCATGTTCTTCATGTCGACCGCGCCGCGCCCCCACACGACGCCGTCGCGGACCTCGCCGGAGAAGGGGTGCACGCTCCAGTCGGCCGGCTCGGCGGGCACCACGTCGAGGTGGCCGTGGACCAGGAGGGGGTCGGCGGACGGGTCGGTGCCCTCGATGCGCGCCACCACGTTGGTGCGCCCCGGCGTCCGCTCCAGCAGGGTGGGCTCGAGGCCGGTGGCGGCGAGCCGCTCCGCCACGTACTCGGCGGCGGGGCGCTCGCGGCAGTCGCCACCGCCGCGGTTGGTGGTGTCCATGCGGATGAGCTCCGAGGTGAACGTCACCACCTCGTCCAGCGCCCTCGCGTCGATGTGCTCAGCCATACTGCTCCTCCACCGCGGCCGAGACGATCGTGGTGACCGCCTTGAAGGTGCGGATGCCGTCGTACATCGTGTCGCTGGTGTAGGCGACGCGGCGCTCGCCGGAGGGCGCCGTGCCGGGGACCACCGTGGCGGCCATCGCCAGGTGCTCCGCGTCGAATTCGAGCTCCACGGTGAACGGGCCGCCAGCCACCGGCTCATGACGCACCGCCAGGCCCGTCGCCTCCTTCGCGGCCGCCCGGATGTCGGCGCCCGTGCGCGAGGGGGTGCGGCACACCGCCGCGTACCGCGAGACGTGGTCCTTGACCGCCACCTTGTGCGCCGCCGGTGCGTACCCCTCCGCGTCCGCGCAGGTCAGGTCGTCCCCGGTGACCAGGACCACCGGCACCCCGTACTCCGCGACCACATGGGCGTTGAGCAGGCCCTCGCTCGCCCTCCTCCCGTTCAGCCAGACGCCCGTGATGGAGTTGGCGAGATAGGTGTGGGCCAGCACGCCTTCGGTGCCCGCGCCCGTGTGGTACCCGACGAAGGCGATCCCGTCCACGTCGCCGTGCTGTACGCCCTCGACCATGGACAGCGACTTGTGCCGGCCGGTGAGCATCTGCACGCGCCCGTCCAGTCGCTCCAGCAGCAGATTGCGCATGGACCAGTGCGCCTCGTTGATGAGGACCTCGTCGGCGCCGCCGTCGAAGAAGCCCAGCGCCGCCGCGTTCACGTCGGAGGTGAACAGGGCGCGGCAGCGCTCCCACTGCGGCGTGCCGGGCAGCACGTCGGCGGGCCAGGTGACACCGGTGGCGCCCTCCATGTCGGCGCTGATGAGGATCTTCATGCCACGAAACCGTACGCGCCGTGGAACGCCCTCACCAGCCCTGTGGATAACCCCCGGCGCGTGTCCTTCCGCGAGCCCCGTCGACCGCCCGCGGGCGAGCCAATTGGTGCAGACCTCTTGCGTGTTGGTCCAGACCAATGCCAGCCTCTGGTCCGAACCAGCTGAGAAGGAGCCCCCACATGTCCGTACGACGTACCGCAGCCTCGCTCGGTGTTCTCGGTGTGGCGTCCGCGTCACTGCTCTCCGTCGCCATCTCGCCCGCCGCCGCGCACGGCGCCGTGTTCAACCCCGTCAGCAGGGTCGCCGCCTGCTACGCCGAGGGCCCCGAGACGCCCAAGTCGCAGGTGTGCAAGGACCTGGTCGCCGACTCCGGCACCCAGCCGCTCTACGACTGGAACGAGGTGAACATCGCCAATGCCGACGGACACCATCAACAGCTCATACCGGACGGCAAGTTGTGCTCGGCCAACCGCGCGAAGTACCGCGCGCTGGACTGGGCCCGCACCGACTGGCCGGCCACCGGCGTCTCGACGGGGTCGTTCAACTTCAAGTTCCGGGTGACGGCCCCCCACGCGGGGACGATGACGCTCTACGTCACCAAGGAGGGCTTCGACCCGACGAAGCCGCTGAAGTGGTCCGACCTGGATCCCCAGCCGGTCGCCACGTACGCCACGACCAGGACGTCCACCGACGGCTACTACAACTTCACCGGGAACCTGCCCGCCCGCACCGGCCGCCACATCATCTACAAGGTCTGGCAGCGCAACGACAGCCCGGAGGCGTTCTACAGCTGCTCGGACGTCGTGTACGGCAAGTCCACGCAGGCCGCGGCCCAGCCCGTCGCGCCCAGCCAGCAGAAGATCGACGCGGGCGCGGCCAGGTCCACCGTCAGCCACCACGGGCACGGCGGCGGCGCGGCGCCCAAGGACTCGTTCGCTCTGGGCGCGGCGGCGCAGCCCGTGGCGGCGCTGTCCATGGCGGGCGTCCTGGCCGGCGGCGTCCTGCTGCTGCGCCGACGCAAGGACTCCTGACCCACCGCCGGCCGGGCATGCCTTCCTGAGCCGCCGGCCGGCCATGCGTCAGCCGGTGCGCCCGACCACCCACCACTTGGAGGGCAGGGCGATCCGGGTGCCGTCCGGCCGGTACTCGGTCGTGGTCAGCGGCAGTTCGCCGCGGGCCACGACCGTCAGGCCCGCCGCGCCGAGCAGGGCGGGCACGGCCGCGTCGGCGACCTCGCCCGGGGTGAGGCCGTGGGCGAAGACCGGCCGCAGCTTCGGCGGGGCGCCCGCCGGGTCCTGGGCCAGCCCCGCCAGGACCTGCTTGGCGGACTCCGCGAGCTCCACCAGGAGGGCCCGGCCGCGCGTCCCCACCAGCGTGGCCACGGCGTCGGCCAGCGGCTGACGGTCGGCCGGCTCGCACTGGTGGAGCACCCCGCGTACATAGACGTTGGCGTCGCCCAGCCGCGCGTGCAGCTCCTGGACCGCCTTCTCGTCGGTCGCGTCCAACTGCTCGAACCGGGCCCGCTGCTCCGGGTCCTGGTTTCTGGCCCGCTCCACCGCCGCCGGTGAGAGGTCGACGCCGAGCACGCTGTCGTAGCGGTCGGCGAGGAAGCGGGTCTGGGTGCCGTTGCCGCACCCCAGATCGATCATCGGCAGCGCCAGATCGGTCAGATGGGGCTCGAAGAGGGCGAGGTGGGGGCCCGCCGTGAGGGCCGGCTCGGCATCCCAGAACACCGCGCCCGTCTCATCGGGCGCCTCGTTCCAGAAGCCCTCCCAGGCATCCCTGTACCGACTCGTCACGCTCATGACCGACTCCCCAGGCTGGCACGCACAGTGTCAAGATCGGTCTATCGCTCCCGGGGCACGCCGACAAGCGCCCGGCGCAATCATTCACCTCGCGTTCGAGCCGGTTCAGCGCCTCGTGCGCCCCCTGCGCGGCAGCGGCACCTCGAACCACACGGTCTTGCCCTCGCCGGTACGGCTGGTGCCCCACTCCCGGGCCAGCCGGCTCACCACCCGCAGCCCGCGCCCGGCCTCGTCGAGCGGTCCCGCGTGCAGCAGCATCGGCAGGGTGTGGTCGTCGTCCACGACCTCGCAGCGCAGCGTCTCGGCCCGTACCATCCGCAGCCGCACCTGGTGGCTGTGCGCATGCCGTACGGCATTGGTGACGACCTCGCTGACCAGCAGCTCCACCGCCTCCGCCACCTCCTCGAGGCCCCAGTCGCGCAGTTGACCGACGGCCAGCCGACGGGCCCGGGCCACCTCGCGCGCGTCGATGGCGAGCGGCCACTCGGCGACGTCCTCGCGCGCGATGCCGTTGAGCCGGGCCATCAGCAGGGCGACGTCGTCCTTGCGGCCGCCGCGGATGTTGAGGGCGCGGATGATGGTGTCGCAGGCGTCGTCCATGGAGGCGGCCGGGTGCGCGGCGGACTCGCAGAGCGTCGCCAGGCCCACGCCGATGTCCTCGCCGCGCACCTCGACCAGGCCGTCGGTGCACATCACCAGGCGGTCGCCCGGCTCGACGGGCAGCCGCACGGCCTCGAACGGCACGCCGCCGACGCCGATGGGCGCCCCGGTCGGCAGCTCCAGGAGTTCGCTGCGGCCGTCGGCGGCGCGCACCAGGACCGGTGGCACATGGCCCGCGTTGGCCAGCAGGAGCTCGCCCTTGATGGGGTCGTAGACCGCGTACAGACAGGTCGCCAGATAGTGCTCGCCGAGGCGCTGGGCCAGGTCGTCCAGGTTGCGCAGGAGCTGGGCGGGCGGCAGGTCGAGGGCCGCCATGGTCTGCACGGCGGTACGCAACTGGCCCATCATGGCGGCGGAGTTGAGGCCGTGGCCCATGACGTCGCCGACCACGAGGGCGATCCGCGAGCCGGGCAGCTTGATGGAGTCGAACCAGTCGCCGCCGACCCGGCCGAGCAGCGTGCCGGGCAGATAGCGCGTCGCCGTGTCGCAGCCGGTCATCTGCGGGGTGACCTGCGGCAGCATCGAGTCCTGGAGGGTCTCCGCGACGCTCTCCTGGTAGGTGTACATCCGGGCGTTGTCGAGGACGAGCCCGGCGCGGGCGGCGAGTTCGGCGCCGGTCACCCGGTCCATGTCGTTGAACTCGGCCCGCTCGGCGTGGCGCAGCAGGATCATGAAGCCGAGCACCACATTGCGCGCCTTGAGGGGAACCACCAGCATCGACCGGCCGTTGATCAGAGGCCGGATGTCGCGCTTCTCGAACTGCGAGGCGATGGCGGTGCCCATCTGCTCGCTGATGCGCGGGACGAGCACGGGCTCGCCGGTGGTCATGCACTGGAAGAAGGGGGTGTGCGCGGGGAACGGCATGGACTCGCCGACCGGTACGACGTCGTCCCACCGCCCGGGTGCGTCGACGTGCTCGACGGCGACCCGGTGCCACAGGGTGGTCTCGTCCGGTGGCCCTTCCGGGAACCCCTCACCGGCGATGACCTGTTCCCGCAGATAGGTCCCCGCGACATCGGTGAAGCGCGGCACCACGGCGGCGCTCACCTCCTGGATCGTCCGGGACAGATCGAGGGAGGAACCGATTCGGCCACTGACCTCGTTGAGGAACTCCAGCCGCTCGCGCACGGCGGCGTACTCGAGATCCTGGGCGAACTCGGGCGCGGGCGCCGTACCGGCGGCGGCCGGAGCCTGCCCGGCCGGGGCCACCCGGCGCCGCGGCCGGCGGGGCACACCCCAGTCGGGCGTCACGGGCACCCGGTCGTGCTGGCTGAACTCAAGCACCGGATAACCGAGTTCGAGCACCTGCGAGACGATCCGCGAGCTCTCCCCGACGCTCATGCTGGGCAGGATCTCGGGCAGCCGCCCGGCGAGCTCCTCGGCGCCCTGGAACTCGGTGTGCAGGGCGAAGCCGGGCGCTATCCGCTCCACGCTGCCCCGGTCGGGGCCCGCGTGCTCGGCGTGCAGCAGCCGGGCGTCCGCCGCCAGCACGAGCAGCCGTTCGGAGCCCGGCCCGACCAGCGGATACGCCCACCAGAGCACATCGACACGGGGCCGCCCGGGATCCGACAAGGTGGCCCGGCCCGCGGTGGGATACGAGGTCAGGCCGTTGAGCGAGGCGTCCAGACCGGGGCCGAACGCGTCGTACTCGTCCATCTCCCGCAGCACGTCCCCGGCCGGATCCGGGCGCAGCGCTCCGGACACGGGGAGCAGGTCGAGAGCAAGCCGGCCGACCGCCTCCTCGCGGGCGGGACCGAAGAGCCGGCGCGCACCGGTCGACCAGTGCGAGACCAGCCCGTCGCCGTCCACGACGATCACGGCAAGCGGAATCCGTCCGGCCACGGCGGACTGCCGCGGCAGCGTCGGCGGAGTGCCACTGTCCATGGGTGGAGGCTCCTTCCCCGCCGCAAGGATCTGCGGCTGTGGCACCTACCGTACGGCTATGCGAAGGCGCTGCGCGGGGCAACGGCGGAATAGGGCGCACGCCCGCGTGTAGCGGGCAATCGGCTGAAGAATAGTCAGTCCTCGTGGCCCAGTTGGAGGTCCCTTTCGGTGCGTCCGCCGCCCGCGACCTGGAGGACCGTGGCGACCGGCGGGTACCCGGCCGCGATGACCGTGTACTCGCCGGAGGACAGGTCGACGAAGCGGAAGGTGCCGTCGGGTCCGGTGGTGAGGGTGTCCACCACGTTCCCGGCGGCGTCGAGCAGCGTCACGCGCGCGTCCTCGACGGGCCGCCCGCCGCTGGCCCGGACCGTGCCGCGCAGTACGGCGCCGCCCGCGAGCTCGATGTCCTGCCGGGTCTCGCGGGAGGCCTGGACGCTGACGGGCAGGGCCGCGGGCCGGAAGGCGGGGGCGCTGGCGGCCAGGGTGTACTCCCCCGCCACCAACTCGCTGATCACATAGGCGCCTTCGCGCCCGCTGCGGGTGGTGGCGACCACCTCGCCGCGTACGTCGGTGAGGGTGACGGCGGCGTCCCGTACGGGAGTGCCGTCGGCCGTGTTGACGACCCCGGCGAGCCGGCCGGCGCCGCCGAGGACCACGTCGAGCTCGACCGGGCGCTCGCCCACCGTCACGGCGACGGCCTGTGGCTGGTGTCCTCCCGCGGCGGCGATCAGGACGTACGACCCGGAGCCCGGCACGCTCAGCGCGTACCGCCCGTCCTCGCCGCTGCCGCCGCGCCCGACCTGCTGTCCGCGCACGTCGACGAGGGTGAGCGCGGCGCGCGGCACGGTGGTCCCGTCGCTGTGCTGGACGGTCCCGCAGACGGGAACTCCGCTCGTGTACGGGGCGTTGGGCATACGGGCGGGCGGTACGGGGGCGGGCACGGGTGCCGGTTCGACGGCGGGGGCGTTCTGGGACACCAGCGGTTTCTCCTTGAGGAAGAAGGCGAGCAGGAGGCCGAGCACGAGCACGGGCACCAGATAGAGGAAGATCCGCGGCATCGCCTCTGCGTAGGCGCGGATATAGCCGTCGCGCAGGGCGGGCGGCATGGTGTGGACGAGCTGGGGGGTGATCGACTCGGGGTCGGGCAGATGCGCGCCCGCGGGGAACTCGTCACTGAGGGAGTGCGCGAGGCGGTTGGTGAACAGGGTGCCGAAGACGGCGGCCCCGACGCTGCCGCCGATCTGCCGGAAGTAGTTGTTGGCGCTGGTGGCGGTGCCCAGGTCGGCGGGGTCTGCGGCGTTCTGCACGGCCAGGATGAGCACGGGCATCACGAGTCCGATGCCGATGCCGAGGACGGCCATCCAGACGCTGTAGTCGAGCCGGGGCGTGTCAATCTCCAGCCGGGAGAGCAGCCACATGCCGACGGCCGAGACGGCGCTGCCGAGCACCGGGTAGATCTTGTAGTGGCCGGTGCGGCTGATCAGCTGGCCGGAGATGATCGAGGCGGCGACGATGCCGCCCATCATGGGCAGCACCAGCAGTCCGGACTCGGTGGCGCTGACGCCGTCGACCATCTGGAGGAAGGTCGGCAGATAGCTGGCGGCGCCGAAGAGCGCGACGCCGATGACCGCGCCGACCAGAGCGGAGACGGTGAAGACGGATTCGCGGAACAGCCGCAGCGGGATGACCGGTTCGCGCGCGTAGTTCTCGACCACGACGAAGAGCAGGGTGGTGCCGACGGCTCCGGCGGCCAGCCCCAGGATGGTGCGCGAGCCCCAGGCGTACTCGGTCCCGCCCCAACTGGTCAGCAGCACCACGCAGGTCGAGGCGGCGACCAGCAGCAGCGCGCCGAGGACGTCCAGGCGCGGACGGACCGCGGGCCTGGGCAGTCTGAGGACGACGGCGATCACGGCGAGGGTGACCAGGCCGAAGGGGACGTTGACGTAGAAGCACCAGCGCCAGGAGGTGTGGTCGGTGAAGAAGCCGCCGAGCAGCGGCCCGGCCACCGAGGCCAGGCCGTAGACCGCGCCGATCAGACCCATGTAGCGGCCGCGTTCGCGGGGCGGCACGATGTCCGCGATGATCGCCTGTACGCCGATCATGAGCCCGCCGCCGCCCACCCCCTGGACGGCGCGGAAGGCGATGAGCTGGTCCATGGTCCGCGACCAGCCCGCCAGCGCCGAGCCGATCACGAAGACGACGATGGCGAACTGGAAGACGGGTTTGCGGCCGAAGAGGTCACCGAGCTTGCCGTAGATGGGCAGCCCGATGGTGGAGGCCAGCAGATAGGCGGTGACGGCCCAGGAGACCTTGTCGAGGCCGTGCAGATCCCCGACGATCTTCGGCAGCGCGGTCGCCACGATCATCTGGTCGAGCGCCGCGAGCAGCATGGTGAGCATCAGGCCGACGAAGACCAGCCGCACCCGGCGCGGGGAGAGCCCCACCGGAGCCCCGGCCGGGCCGTCCACCGGCGGCGGGGCCGTGGACGTGTCCGCCGGCCCCGCCTCCGAGAGCTCCGGGGCGGGCTCCCGCACCGCCCGCCGCGCCCGCCGCCGCTCCCCCGAAGGCCCCTTCTGCGCCGGGTCCTTCACCAGAGTGATCCCACCCACGTCTGCTCCCCTCGTCGCGCCGCCTGATTCGCCTGCGCGGCGTACATACTGCGCATCGGGCGCTAATAGGGAGCAAGCGGAAGAGAAGCGGGGCGCGGGCGCACAACTCGCCCTGGAGGGGCGCGCGTCCACCGCCCCATCAGCGTGTTTCACCCGGCCCCGGACGCGCGGGCGCACCACCGGGCCGCCGTGAAAACCACTCGAACCGGTGATGGTGGCCGCGACCCCCAGGGGCGGGCGGTCAGGCGGGAGTTACTTCTCCACCTCGGCGGCGAGCTTGTCGAGCACGGTGTCGTAGATGCGGTTGAGGCCCTTGGGGGCGAAGGTCTTCTCGAAGAAGCCGCCGATGCCGCCCGCGCCGGTCCACACCGTGGAGACGACGACCTTGGAGCGGCCCTCCCCGGCGGGGGTGACGGTCCAGGTGGTGACCATGGACGAGTTGCGGTCCTTCTCGACGAGCTGCCCCTCGGTCGGCTCGGAGACCTCCAGCAGGCAGTCGCGCACCCGCTTGCTGGTGGCCTGGAGCTTCCAGTGGACGAGGGTGCCCTCGCCGTCGCCGCCCTCGCGCACCTGGTACTCGCTGAAGTGCTCGGACAGGAGCTTGGGACGGCTGTCCTTGTAGTCGGCCACGGTGTCGAACACCGTCTCCGGGCTCGCCGCGACGATCCGCTCCGTGGTGGCCTCGACCTGCGCCATGGATCTTCCTCCAGCACTCGTGACATCCGGGAACGGGCCCGGAATCGGGGTGGTCAAAGCCAATCACCTCAGGGACGGGCCCCCAAAATCGGGGTTGCTGCGATCATGGGAACAGATGTTCTATTCTGAGATCAGTGCTACGTACGAGGCCTGAGGAGGCGTGTATGCGCTGGGACAATCTGGCCGAGAACGATCCGGCGCCGCCGGGAGCGGGCCGCGCGGCCGCGCTGTTCGACGCGGACGCGGTGGTCACTCGTACCTTCGACACCCCCGAGTTCCGCGGGGTGACCTTCCATGAGGTCCGCGCGCGTTCGATCGTCAACCGGGTGCCCGGGGCGTCCCGGATGCCGTTCGAGTGGACCGTCAACCCCTACCGGGGCTGCACCCACGCGTGCGTGTACTGCTTCGCCCGCAAGACGCACAGCTATCTCGACCTCGACACCGGGCTCGGCTTCGACTCGCAGATCGTCGTCAAGGTCAACGCGCCCGAGCTGCTGCGCCGCCACCTCTCGTCGGGCCGGTGGCAGGGCGCGCACATCGCCATGGGCACCAACGTCGACTGCTACCAGCGCGCCGAGGGCCGCTACCGGCTGATGCCGGGGATCATCGAGGCGCTCCGCGACCACGCCAACCCGTTCTCCATCCTCACCAAGGGCACGCTGATCCTGCGCGACCTGGAGCTGATCCGGCAGGCCTCCGAGGTGACCCGCGTCGGGATCTCGGTCTCCGTGGGGTTCATCGACCACGACCTGTGGCGCACGGTCGAGCCCGGCACGCCCGCGCCCGAGCGCCGCCTCGACGTCGTACGGACGCTGGCCGAGCTCGGCATCGACTGCGGGGTCCTGATGGCCCCGGTGATCCCCTTCCTCGGGGACCACCCGGACCAGCTGCGCGCCACCGTCCGCGCGATCGCGGCCTCCGGAGCCACCTCGGTGACACCGCTGGTGCTGCATCTGCGGCCCGGGGCGCGCGAGTGGTACATGGCGTGGCTCGCCGCGCACCACCCGCATCTGGTGCGGCGGTACGAGCGGCTGTACGCGGAGGGTGCCTACGCGCCGAAGTGGTACCAGCGCCGGATCACCCGGCAAGTGCACGAGCTCGCCACCGAGTTCGGCATCGGACCGGCGCACCGGGGCGCGGCCCGGCGCATTCCTCAGCGGGTGGAACCGGAGCCGGCCGGTCCGACGCAGCTCACCCTGCTCTGAACCAAAACCCGCCGACCCGGTTGTCAGTGGGATGGTCCAGGATGGACGCATGACTTCGCTCACGCACATCGCCACCCCGGACGGCGTCGCACCCGGCGTCAACTACAGCCATGTGGTGTGGGGCACCGGACGGTTCATCGCGATATCCGGCCAGTGCGCCTTCGACGAGAAGGGGAACGTGGTCGGGGAGGGCGATCCGGTGGCGCAGGCCCGGCAGATCTTCGAGAACCTGCGCCGCTGCCTCCAGGCCGCCGGGGCGACGTTCGAGGACGTGGTGAAGCTGACGGTCTTCGTCACCGACATCGCGTATCTGCCCGCCGTCCGCGAGGCGCGCGACGAGCACCTCGACAGCGGCCGGCTGCCCGCCAGCTCGGCGGTCCAGGTCGTCTCGCTGTTCCGCCCCGAACTCCTGATGGAGATCGAGGCGTTCGCGGTGGTCGGGGACCGTTGAGCGGCCGGACACAGCTGCGGGACATGACCCCGGCCGACTGCGAGGCGGTCGCGGCGGCGCGCGTCACGGGCTGACGCACGGCCTACCGGGGCCTGGTGCCGCAGTCGTATCTGGACTCGCTGAGCGTGGCGGCGGACGCCGAGCGCCGCCGCGAGCGGCTGGCCCACGGCGACGGCTCGGTCGTCAACCTGGTCGCGGAGCGGGCGGGCCAGGTGATCGGCTGGGGGTGCTACGGGCCGTACCGGCAGGACGGCGGCGGACGGACGGCCGACGGCGAGGTGTACGCGCTGTATGTGCACCCCGACCACTGGTCCTCGGGCGCCGGGCGGCTGCTGCTCGCGGAGCTGACCGGGCGCGCGGCGGCCGAGGGCCGTCCACGCGTACTGCTCTGGGTGCTCAAGGCCAACGACCGGGCCCGGCGGTTCTACGAGCGCGCCGGTTTCGCCCCGGACGGCGCCGAGGAGGACTTCGTCGTGGACGACGTCGCGGTGCCCGAGGTGCGGTACGTGAGGGATCTGCGGGGCCCTGGGGGCCCTGCGGGACCCGGTGGGGCCGGCGGGGCCAGGTCGGGTGATACGGCCCGGGTCAGGTGACGCGGGTCCGGGTCAGGTGAGGCGCCTGAGGGCCACGGCCGCCGCCGACGCCAGGCGGGGGCGGGCCAGGGCCGTCTCCAGGACCTCGACCGCCCGTTTGTCGCCGAGCTCGCCCAGCCCCTCCACACAGGCCAGGGCGACCCGCCAGTAAGGGGTGTCGGGCGAGAGCAGCGGCCGCAGGGTGGTGATCAGCGCCGGTACGGACTCGGGGGCGCGCAGTGCGGTGAGCAGCCGGACCGGGTGCAGGGCGTAGGCGGTGCGCAGCTGGTTGGTGGCGAGCGCCGCGGCGGCCCGTGCCGTGCGCGGGTCGCCCAGCCGGGCCAGGGCGTGCGCGGCCGAGACACAGCGCTCGGGGTCGCGGTGGTTGAGGAGCAGCACCAGCGACTCGAAGGCGCGCCGGTCGCCCGCGCAGCCGAGCCGGAAGGCCGCGATCTCGCGTGCCCACAGGGGGCGTTCGCGCTCGGTGAGCACGGCGGCGAGCTCGTCGTGGTCCCTGGTCGAGAGCAGCCGCTCGTACGCGGACATCGCGTCCGACGCCCTGGCCTCGTCCCGCAGCCGGTCCGCCAGGGACCGCAGCTCCTCGTCCATGCGGGAAGCGTAGTGTGCCCGGTCTTTGTCTGCGGGTGAGTGGTGGGTTGCTCGCGCAGTTCCCCGCGCCCCTTGACCCCCTTTTCGTCTGCGGACCGTGGACGGCTGGTCGCGCAGTTCCCCGCGCCCCTAGGGGGTCGGCCGCAGCCGGAGCACCCAGCTCGGCCACAGGCTTTTAGGGGCGCGGGGAACTGCGCGAGAAGCGGCCACCGGCCCGCAGACGAAGGCGGGTTTAGGGGCGCGGGGAACTGCGCGAGAAGCGGCCACCGGCCCGCAGACAAAGACCGGGCGCAAGAAGGGGCGCGGGGAACTGCGCGAGCAGCCCACCACCCAGCCGCAGACGAACACCGGGCACAAAGCGACGCGAGGCAGATCACACGGACTGGGCCGCTCCGCCCTATGGCGCGCTCGTTACTCACCAGTTAATCTCAAGTGAGCGGGCACCCCCCGCGAACTCCGGTGGCCTGGTGACGCAGCCACCGCGAGTGTTCGTCGGTTCGGCAGTTTCACGGCGTGGCCCCGGGACCGGGTCCGCCGGCCCTCAGCACCACCACGACACACCCCCGCACGCCGTGCGCCCATGCCGCGCACCCGCGTCCTCGTTGACGCCTTCGCGACAGCCGGACGCCGGCCGCGTGCGCCCTCTCCTCAGTCGTCACTCACCCAGGAGTCCCGTGATGGACACCCCTCTGCACACCGTCGCCGTGGTCGGTCTCGGCACCATGGGCACCGGCATCGCCGACGTGCTCACCCGCGCGGGCCGCGAGGTCATCGGCATCGACATCAGCGAGCAGGCCGCCCGCCGGGCCGTGGCCTCCCTGGAGGCGTCCACCGCCCGGGCCGTGGCCCGCGAGCGCATCACCGAGGAGGAGCGGCGCGACATCCTCGCCCGGTTCCGCACCTTCACCGACCTCCAGGCGGCGGCCGACGCGGAGCTGGTCATCGAGGTCGTGCCCGAGTCGTACGAGCTCAAGCAGCAGGTGTTCGCCGCGCTGGACGCGGTCGTCGCCCCCACCGCGATCCTGGCCACCGGCACCAACGCGCTGTCCGTGACCCGGCTCGCCGCCGAGTCGGCGCACCCCGAGCGCGTCCTGGGCCTGCACTTCTTCAACCCGGCCCCGGCGATGAAGCTCGTCGAGGTGGTCTCCTCGGTGCTGACCGCGCCGCCCGCCGTGGACGCGGTCACCCAGCTCGCGCTCGACCTCGGCAAGGAGCCGGTCGCGGTCGGCGACCGCCCGGGCTTCGTCGCGGACGGGCTGCTCTTCGGCTACCTCAACCAGGCCGCGGCGATGTACGAGTCGAAGTACGCCTCGCGCGAGGACATCGACGCGGCGATGAAGCTGGGCTGCGGACTGCCGATGGGCCCGCTCGAACTGCTCGACCTGATCGGCATCGACACCGCCCGCACGGTCCTGGAGGCGATGTACAGCGACTCGCACGACCGGCTGCACGCCCCCGCCCCCATCCTCGGCCAGCTCGCCGAGGCGGGCCTGACCGGCCGCAAGGCGGGCCGCGGCTTCTACACGTACGAGACCCCCGGCAGCGCCACGGTGGTGGCGGACGGGCAGACGCCCGACACGATCGCCGGCACCGGCGGCGGCCGTGAGATCCGCTCGGTCGGCGTGGCCGGGTCCGGGACCATGGCCTCCGGCATCGCCGAGGTCTTCGCCAAGGCCGGGTACGACGTGGTGCTCGCCGCGCGCGGTCTGGAGAAGGCCGAGACCGCCAAGTCCCGTATCGCCAAGTCGCTTTCGCGCTCTGTCGACAAGGGCAGGATGACGGCGGGGGCCCGCGACGAGACGCTCGCCCGCATCACCCCGGCCGGGGCCCTGGAGGCCTTCGCCGAGGTGGACCTGGCGGTCGAGGCGGTCGCCGAGGACCTGGGGGTCAAGCAGCAGCTGTTCGCCTCCCTGGACAAGATCTGCAAGCCGGGCGCGGTGCTCGCCACGACCACCTCCTCGCTGCCGGTCGTCGCCTGCGCCCGCGCCACCTCGCGCCCGCAGGACGTCATCGGGATGCACTTCTTCAACCCGGCGCCGGCCATGAAGCTGGTCGAGGTGGTCCGTACGGTCCTGACCTCCGACGAGGTGCACGCCACCGTCCGCCAGGTCACCGCCAAGATCCGCAAGCACCCGGTGGACTGCGGCGACCGGGCCGGGTTCATCGTGAACGCGCTGCTCTTCCCGTACCTCAACAACGCGATCAAGATGGTGCAGGAGCACTACGCCACGCTGGACGACATCGACGCGGCGATGAAGCTCGGCGGTGGCTACCCGATGGGTCCCTTCGAACTCCTCGACGTGGTCGGCCTGGATGTGTCCCTGGCCATCGAGAAGGTGCTGCACGCCGAGTTCCGCGACCCGGGCCTGGCGCCCGCGCCGCTCCTCGAGCACCTGGTCGCGGCCGGGTGCCTGGGCCGCAAGACGGGCCGTGGATTCCGCGAGTATGCCCGGCGCTGAGCCGTGGGGCTCCCCCGTCCAGCGGCCGGGGGAGGGCTGGGGCGGGCTGCTCGACCCCTCGGGCGGTCCGCCCCCGCGAGCGCGACTTCCTGCACATATGCAGTACGTTCGGTCCATGCCCCAGCCCGCTGCCTCATCGAAACGGCCGACCCGAGCGGCCGCCGCGCCCGACGCCCCGGAAAGTGCCGCCGGCAGCCGCGCGGCCGCCCAGCGGCTCAAAATGCGCCGCGAGCTGGCGGCCGCGGCAATGGAGCTCTTCTCGGCCAAGGGGTACGAGGCCACCACGGTCGACGAGATCGCGGCCCGTGCCGGAGTGGCCCGCCGCACCTTCTTCCGCCACTTCCGCTCCAAGGAAGAGGCGATCTTCCCCGACCACGACGACACCCTGGTGCGGGCCGAGGCGGTGCTCAACGCCGCTCCCCCGCACGAGCATCCGCTGGACACCGTGTGCCGGGGGATCAAGGAGGTCATGAAGATGTACGCCTCCTCCCCCTCGGTCTCCGTGGCGCGCTACAAGCTGACCCGTGAGGTGCCCACCCTGCGGGAGGCCGAGATCGCCTCGGTGGCCCGCTACGAGCGGCTCTTCACCCGCTATCTGCTCGGCCACTTCGACGAGCACGACCACCACGCCGGCAACGACGACCCGCTGCTCGCGGAGGTGGCCGCCTCCGCGGTCGTCACCGCCCACAACCACGTGCTGCGGCGCTGGCTGCGGGCCGGCGGCCAGGGCGATGTGGAGACCCAGCTCGACCACGCCTTCGCGATCGTCCGGGACACCTTCGGCTCCGGGATCGGGGCGGGCCGCACCGCCGGGCCGAAGCCCGCCGCCGCGTCCGTCTCCGCCAGCGACGAGGTGCTGGTCGCGGTGGCGCGTACGGACGCGCCGCTGGACGAGATCATGCAGGCGGTCAAGAAGGCGCTGCGGCAGCGCTGACCTGTCCGGAAAGTGAAGGCCCGCCCCTGTCCGGGGCGGGCTTTTCGCGTTCCCAGGGGTGCCATTCGATCGATCATCGCTCATCCGTGCAGGTCATTACGCAATTGAGAGAAATTGTTGGCACGCAGTGTCTTGCCGACTGGCACCGCGTGCCATACGTTGATGTTGTCCGGGCGGCCGGCGTGCAGAGACCTTTCGTACGCCGGCTGTCCCCGCAAGCTGCTCCAGCGAGCGCGCCCGGACGCCTGCGTCACAGGCACCCTCCCGCGCCCACCAGGCGCCGCCGATCCCGTAGTACCGCCGAACCGACGGCACACCTCCACAGCAGCAGTCCCCTCAGCGTTCCCAACGCGCTTCGCCGGAGGCAACACCGTGAAGGAAATCCTGGACGCGATTCAGTCGCAGGACAGCACCACCGCCGACATCGCGGCTCTGCCCATCCCCGAGTCGTACCGCGCGATCACCGTGCACAAGGACGAGGCGGAGATGTTCGCCGGGCTCACCACCCGGGACAAGGACCCGCGCAAGTCGATCCACCTCGACGAGGTGCCGGTCCCCGAACTCGGCCCGGGCGAGGCCCTGGTGGCCGTCATGGCCTCCTCGGTCAACTACAACTCGGTGTGGACCTCGATCTTCGAGCCGGTGTCCACCTTCAACTTCCTGGAGCGCTACGGCCGGCTCAGCGAGCTCACCAAGCGCCACGACCTGCCGTACCACGTGATCGGCTCCGACCTCGCGGGCGTCGTCCTGCGCACCGGCCCGGGCGTCAACGCCTGGAAGCCCGGCGACGAGGTCGTCGCGCACTGCCTCTCGGTCGAGCTGGAGTCCAGCGACGGCCACAACGACACGATGCTCGACCCCGAGCAGCGCATCTGGGGCTTCGAGACCAACTTCGGCGGCCTCGCCGAGATCGCGCTGGTCAAGTCCAACCAGCTGATGCCCAAGCCCGACCACCTCAGCTGGGAGGAGGCGGCGGCCCCGGGCCTCGTCAACTCCACCGCGTACCGGCAGCTGGTCTCGCGCAACGGCGCCGGGATGAAGCAGGGCGACAACGTGCTGATCTGGGGCGCCAGCGGAGGCCTCGGCTCGTACGCCACCCAGTTCGCCCTCGCCGGCGGCGCCAACCCCATCTGTGTCGTCTCCAGCCCGGAGAAGGCGGAGATCTGCCGGTCGATGGGCGCCGAGGCGGTCATCGACCGCAACGCCGAGGGGTACCGGTTCTGGAAGGACGAGCAGACCCAGGACCCCAAGGAGTGGAAGCGCTTCGGCAAGCGCATCCGCGAGTTCACCGGCGGCGAGGACATCGACATCGTCTTCGAGCACCCGGGCCGCGAGACCTTCGGCGCCTCCGTGTACGTCACCCGCAAGGGCGGCACCATCACCACCTGCGCCTCCACCTCCGGCTATATGCACGAGTACGACAACCGCTACCTGTGGATGTCCCTCAAGCGCATCATCGGCTCCCACTTCGCCAACTACCGCGAGGCCTGGGAGGCCAACCGCCTGATCGCCAAGGGCAAGATCCACCCCACCCTCTCCAAGGTGTACTCCCTGGAGGAGACCGGCCAGGCCGCCTACGACGTCCACCGCAACCTCCACCAGGGCAAGGTCGGCGTCCTCGCCCTCGCCCCCCGCGAAGGCCTCGGCGTCCGCAACCACGAACTCCGTGCCCAGCACCTCGACGCCATCAACCGCTTCCGCAACATCTGAGCACGGAGCGAACAATGACTGAGCGTCACAAGGACCGGCCCTGGCTCATGCGGACGTACGCCGGTCACTCGACCGCCGAGGCGTCCAACGAGCTGTACCGGCGCAATCTCGCCAAGGGTCAGACCGGCCTGTCGGTCGCCTTCGACCTGCCGACGCAGACCGGCTACGACCCGGACCACATCCTCGCCCGCGGGGAAGTGGGCCGGGTCGGGGTCCCGGTGTCCCATCTGGGTGACATGCGGCGGCTGTTCCAGGACATCCCCCTGGAGCAGATGAACACCTCGATGACCATCAACGCCACGGCGATGTGGCTGCTCGCCATGTACCAGGTGGTCGCCGAGGAGCAGGGCGCCGACATCACCCGGCTGCAGGGCACGACGCAGAACGACATCGTGAAGGAGTACCTGTCGCGCGGGACGCACGTCTTCCCGCCCGGTCCGTCGCTGCGGCTGACTACCGACATGATCACCTACACGGTCAACCACATCCCCAAGTGGAACCCGATCAACATCTGCAGTTACCACCTCCAGGAGGCGGGGGCCACCCCGGTCCAGGAGATCTCGTACGCGATGTCCACCGCGATCGCCGTGCTCGACGCGGTGTTCGCCTCGGGGCAGGTGCCCGAGGACCGTAAGGGCGATGTGGTGGCGCGGATCTCCTTCTTCGTGAACGCGGGCGTCCGCTTCATCGAGGAGATGTGCAAGATGCGCGCCTTCGGCCGCATCTGGGACCAGGTCACCCGCGAGCGGTACGGCATCGAGGACGCCAAGCAGCGCCGCTTCCGCTACGGCGTCCAGGTCAACTCCCTCGGGCTGACCGAGGCGCAGCCGGAGAACAACGTCCAGCGGATCGTGCTGGAGATGCTGGCCGTGACGCTGTCCAAGGACGCCCGCGCACGGGCCGTCCAGCTCCCCGCCTGGAACGAGGCGCTCGGTCTGCCGCGCCCCTGGGACCAGCAGTGGTCGCTGCGCATCCAGCAGGTCCTGGCGCACGAGAGCGACCTGCTGGAGTACGAGGACATCTTCGCCGGGTCGCACGTCATCGAGGCCAAGGTCGACTCGCTGGTCGAGGAGTGCCTGGCCGAGATCGAGCGGATCCAGGAGATGGGCGGCGCGATGGCGGCCGTCGAGTCCGGCTACCTCAAGTCGCAGCTGGTCTCCTCGCACGCCGAGCGGCGGGCCCGGATCGAGGGCGGGGAGGAGAAGATCGTCGGCGTCAACGTGTACGAGTCGACCGAGCCCAGCCCGCTCACCTCCGACCTGGACACCGCGATCATGACGGTGGACCCGGCGAACGAGGCGCGGGTGGTGGCGGCGCTCCACGAGTGGCGCGACAACCGGGACGAGACGCGTGCCTCGGAGGCGCTGGCGGCCCTGAAGAAGGCGGCCGCCGGCTCCGAGAACCTGATGGCCGCGACCCTGGAGTGCGTCCGCGCGGGCGTCACCACGGGCGAGTGGTCCTGGGCGCTGCGTGACGTCTTCGGCGAGTTCCGCGCGCCGACCGGCGTCTCGTCCGCTCCCGTCGCGGTCACCGCCGAGGCGGGCACGCCGCTGGCGCTGGTGCGCGAGAAGGTGACCCGTACGGCCGACGAGCTCGGCTCGGGCCGGCTGCGCCTGCTGGTGGGCAAGCCGGGCCTGGACGGCCACTCCAACGGGGCCGAGCAGATCGCCGTACGCGCGCGTGACGCCGGTTTCGAGGTGGTCTACCAGGGGATCCGGCTCACCCCCGAGCAGATCGTCAACGCCGCTCTGGCGGAGGATGTGCACTGCGTGGGCCTGTCGATCCTCTCCGGCTCGCACGCCGAGCTGGTCCCGGACGTGCTGACCCGGCTGCGTGAGGCCGGCGCGCCCGACATCCCGGTGATCGTGGGCGGGATCATCCCGCCGGCGGACGCCGAGGAGCTGTGCAGGGCGGGCGTGGCCGCCGTGTTCACCCCGAAGGACTTCGGTATCACGGAGATCATCGGCCGTATCGTCGACGAGATCCGGAAAGCGAACAAGCTCGACCCTCTGGAGGTCCCCGCATGACTGTCAACCGTCTCCGCCCGCGCCGTTCGTGCCTCGCCGTCCCGGGCTCGAACCCGCGCTTCCTGGAGAAGGCGCAGGGCCTCCCCGCCGACCAGGTCTTCCTGGACCTGGAGGACGCCTGTGCGCCCCTCGCCAAGCCCGAGGCCCGGCACACCATCGTGAAGTTCCTGAACGAGGGCGACTGGACCGGCAAGACCCGGGTCGTGCGGGTCAACGACTGGACGACCGAGTGGACGTACCGCGACGTCGTCACCGTCGTCGAGGGCGCGGGCCACAACCTCGACTGCATCATGCTGCCGAAGGTCCAGGACGCCCAGCAGATCGTGGCGCTGGACCTGCTGCTCACCCAGATCGAGAAGACGATGGGCTTCGAGGTCGGCAAGATCGGCATCGAGGCGCAGATCGAGAACGCCCAGGGCCTCAACAACGTCAACGCGATCGCGCAGGCCTCCCAGCGGGTCGAGACGATCATCTTCGGCCCGGCCGACTTCATGGCCTCCATCAATATGAAGTCGCTGGTCGTGGGCGAGCAGCCGCCCGGCTACCCGGCCGACGCGTACCACTTCATCCTGATGAAGATCCTGATGGCGGCCCGTGCCAACAACCTCCAGGCGATCGACGGCCCCTACCTCCAGATCAAGAACATCGACGGCTACAAGGCGGTCGCCCAGCGCGCCGCCGCCCTGGGCTTCGACGGCAAGTGGGTGCTGCACCCCGGCCAGGTCGAGGCGGCCAACGAGGTCTTCTCGCCCTCCCAGGAGGACTACGACCACGCCGAGCTCATCCTCGACGCGTACGAGTACTTCACCTCCGAGGCGGGCGGCAAGAAGGGCTCGGCGATGCTCGGCGACGAGATGATCGACGAGGCCAGCCGCAAGATGGCGCTGGTCATCTCGGGCAAGGGCCGGGCGGCCGGTATGCAGCGCACGTCGAAGTTCGAGATCCCGGAGGCGTAAGACCATGCAGTTCGGCCGCACCTACGAAGAGTTCACCGTCGGGGACGTGTACAAGCACTGGCCCGGGAAGACGGTCACCGAGTACGACGACCATCTGTTCTGTCTGCTCACCATGAACCACCACCCGCTCCACATGGACGTCAACTACGCCGAGAACACCACGGACTTCGGCAAGAACGTGGTGGTGGGCAACTACATCTACTCGCTGCTGCTCGGCATGTCCGTACCGGACGTCTCCGGCAAGGCCATCGCCAACCTGGAGATCGAGTCGCTGCGGCACGTGGCGCCGACCTTCCACGGCGACACGATCTACGGCGAGACCACGGTCCTGGACAAGACGCCCTCGAAGTCGAAGAGCGACCGCGGGATCGTTTACGTCGAGACCAAGGGCTACAAGCAGGACGGCACCCTCGTCTGTGTCTTCCGGCGCAAGGTGATGGTCCCCACCGAGACGTACATCAAGGAGCGCGGCGGCGAGCAGCCCGGCCGCCCCCAGCTCAAGTCGCAGGAGAAGTAGCCATGGCCCGTCTCGCGCAGACCGCCGGTCTGACCGACGTCCAGCAGGAAATCCTGGCCACCGTCCGGGACTTCGTCGACAAGGAGATCATTCCGGTCGCGACCCAGCTGGAGCACAAGGACGAGTACCCGACCGAGATCGTCGAGGGCCTCAAGGAGCTCGGCCTGTTCGGGCTGATGATCCCCGAGGAGTACGGCGGTCTGGGCGAGTCGCTCCTGACGTACGCGCTGTGCGTCGAGGAGATAGCGCGTGGCTGGATGTCGGTCTCCGGCATCATCAACACGCACTTCATCGTGGCGTACATGCTCAAGCAGCACGGCACCCAGGAGCAGAAGGACACCTTCCTGCCTCGGATGGCGCTCGGCGAGGTGCGCGGCGCGTTCTCGATGTCGGAGCCGGCGCTCGGCTCGGATGTGTCGGCGATCACGTCCAAGGGCGTCAAGGACGGCGACGAGTACGTCCTGAACGGCCAGAAGATGTGGCTGACCAATGGCGGAACGTCATCGCTCGTCGCCGTTCTGTGCCGGAGTGACGAAGGACACCCGGAGGGCACCGCCCCGCACAAGTCGATGACGACCTTCCTGGTGGAGAAGGAGCCCGGCTTCGGCGAGGTCCGACCGGGTCTGACCATCCCCGGCAAGATCGACAAGATGGGTTACAAGGGCGTCGACACGACCGAACTCATCATGGACGGACTGCGCATTCCGGCCAATCGGGTCCTGGGCGGGGTCACCGGCCGAGGGTTTTACCAAATGATGGACGGCGTCGAGGTCGGCCGCGTCAACGTCGCTGCCCGTGGCTGCGGTGTCGCTCAGCGTGCATTTGAGCTGGGTGTCTCGTATGCCCAGCAACGTCACACTTTCGGCAAGGCCATCGCCCAGCACCAGGCGATCCAGTTCAAGCTGGCCGAAATGGCTACCAAGGTCGAGGCCGCTCATGCCATGATGGTCAACGCAGCACGCAAAAAGGACTCCGGGGAACGAAACGACCTTGAAGCAGGGATGGCGAAGTACCTCGCCTCCGAATACTGCAAGGAGGTCGTGGAGGACGCCTTCCGTATCCACGGTGGTTACGGCTTCTCGAAGGAGTACGAGATCGAGCGCCTGTACCGCGAGGCGCCGATGCTGCTCATCGGTGAAGGTACCGCCGAGATCCAAAAAATGATCATTGGGCGTCGGCTTCTCGAAGAGTACCGATTCCAGGGTTGATTGTCGCTTTTGAGTCGGTTCGGCCGCGAAGTAGATCACACCCTGTAAGCGTTTTCTGAGGGGTTCCGGCCGACCGACTCGGCTTCTGGCTTTCCCAGTTGCGGCTCGCAACCGATAGCATCGCTGGTAAACCAGCCGCCGTCCCCCACTTGCCAGCGCGGCATCATCCGCTACGAAGGTCATCCATGCCCCACAGCCAAACCTCTGCATCTCGCGACGGTTTCCTCCAGGGACGTCTTGCTCGCGGAGCATCGCCGTGGCTTCTGCCGACCGTCGCCACCGCAGCCCTCAGCCTCGCCCGCGCGCGCCGCTCCGGCGCCGCCAAGGCCGTGGCCGTACCCGCCACCGCGCTCGCGGCGGGCATGCTGTGGTTCTTCCGCGACCCCGAGCGCGAGATCGCTTCCGGGCGGGTCATCTCCCCCGCCGACGGCGTGGTGCAGAGCATCATGCCGTGGAAGGACGGACGCACCCGCGTCGCGATCTTCATGAGCCCGCTGAACGTCCACGTCAACCGCGCGCCCCTGGCCGGCACGGTGACGTCCGTCGAGCATGTGCCCGGCGGATTCGTTCCGGCGTTCAACAAGGAGAGCGAGAACAACGAGCGCGTTGTCTGGCACTTCGACACCGAGCTCGGCGACATCGAGATGGTGCAGATCGCGGGTGCGGTGGCGCGGCGGATCGTCCCCTACATCCCCCAGGGCACCAAGGTGGAGCAGGGCGAGCGCATCGGTCTCATCCGGTTCGGCTCCCGCGTCGACATCTACCTTCCGGAGGGGGTCGAGGTCGCGGTCGAGGTCGGCCAGAAGACCACTGCGGGGGTGACTCGAATTGACCGTGATTGATCCGGACACCACCGACTGGGTGCCGGGCACGGACGCCGACGACGACGCGGAGGAGATGCCCCTCTCGCTGCGGCTGTCGATAGCGGACACCCTCACCCTCGGCAACGCGACCTGCGGGTTCATGGCGGTGTACTTCACCACCACCGGAATCCTCATCCCGCATCTGTCGGGCAGCGCCGAGACCGGCATGGCGCGGCACTCCGCCGCGACCGCCGTGATCCTGATGCTGCTCGCGGCGATCTTCGACCTCTGCGACGGCCTGGTCGCGCGGAAGCTGCGGAGCTCGCCGATGGGCGCCGAGCTGGACAACCTCTCGGACCTGATCAGCTTCGGGCTCGCCCCGGCGTACTTCGTGCTCGTGTACGGGATGGTCGCCGACGACGCCCACCAGCGCGTCGCGGCCGTGGCGGCGATCACGGTGCTGCTCGCGGTGGTGCTCAGACTCGCGCGGTTCTCGTGCGTGACGATGAAGGACGGCATGTTCCAGGGCATGCCGAGCCCGTTCGGCGCGCTCACCGTCGTCTCGATCGTGCTGCTCGAGCTGCCGTTCGTGCCGACGCTGCTCGCCGTCATAGGGGTGGCGTGGCTGATGGTCAGCCGGGTCGAGTACCCGAAGCCGCGGGGGATCCTCGCGGTGGCCATGCTCAGCTGGATCGTGGGGGCGATGGGGCTGCTGGCGGCCTGGGCGTTCGACGCGCCCGGCGGGCAGCTGCTGCTCCAGACGGGGTGTGTGCTCCAGGTCGTCCTGGGCGCGGTGATCCCGCTGTTCGCCACGGCTCGCCGGGTGAACAACATCCGCGACAACCGCCGGGAGGCGCGGGCGGCACAGCCGTAACGCCTGCCGGCGCGGTGTGGGGCCCTGGACCGTTTCGGTCCAGGGCCCTTCGTTGTGCCCGGCCTTTGTCTGCGGCTGAGTGGTGGGCTGGTCGCGCAGTTCCCCGCGCCCCTTCTCGGCCCGGCCTTTGTCTGCGGCTGAGTGGGTGGCTGGTCGCGCAGTTCCCCGCGCCCCTAGGGGATTGGGGTCAGCCGGAGAGCCCTGCTCAGCCACGGCCTTGAGGGGCGCGGGGGCTCCCAAACATTCCGGCTCAGCCACAGGCTTCTAGGGGGCGGGGCCGCCGAAGAGCCCAGCTCAGCCACCGGCCTTTAGGGGCTCGGGGCCGCCGAAGGAGCAGCTCAGCCACCGGGCTTTTAGGGGCGCGGGGAACTGCGCGAGCAAGCGGCCACGGTCCGCAGACGAAGAGGGTTTCCAGGGGCGCGGGGAACTGCGCGAGCAGCCACCCACCCGGCCGCAGGCGAACCCCGGGCCCAGAAGGGGCGCGGCGCGGGCGCCGAGGGGCCCGGGGCCGGGCGGTTAGGCCAAGAAGTCCTTGGCCAGGCGCTGCGCGCTGCGTTCCAGGAGCGGTCCCGCCTCCGCCATGCACCGCGCCGGATCCGGCTCCAGGTCCATGAGGGCGTACGCGCGGCGGATCCCGGCCCCGGCCAGGGCCTCGGGAGGCAGCGCGAGGCGGCCGCAGACCGCGACGACCTCGATCCCCGCCGCCCGGGCAGCCGCAGCCACCCCCGCCGGCGCCTTGCCGTGCAGGGTCTGCTCGTCCAGCGAGCCCTCACCGGTGATCACCAGCGTGGCCCGGGCCAGCGCCGGGGCGAAGCCCAGCACGTCCAGCATGACCTCGATACCGGGCCGGAACGTCGCCCCCAGGGCCACCAGCGCGCCATAGCCGATGCCGCCCGCGGCCCCCGCGCCCGGGGCGAGCGCCGCCTCGGCGGCCCGGGCGCCCACGGACGCCTCCAGGACCTTCGCGAAGTGGCCGAGCGCCGCGTCCAGGACCGCCACGTCCTCGGGCGAGGCACCCTTCTGCGGGCCGTACACCGCGGGCGCGCCCTTGGGCCCCGTCAGCGGGTTGTCCACGTCGCTGGCCAGGACCAGGTCGACCGAGGCGAACCGGGGGTCGAGGCCGGAGAGGTCGGCGGTGGCCAGCGTCGCCAGCGGGCCGCCGCCCGGCGCCACGGGCTCCCCCGCCGCGTCCAGGAAACGCGCGCCGAGCGCCGCGAGCATGCCCGCGCCGCCGTCCGTGGTGGCGCTGCCGCCCACCCCGAACACGATGGTCCGCGCCCCCGCGTCCAGCGCGGCCAGCAGCAGCTCGCCCGAGCCGTACGTGGTGGCGGTCAGCGGGGCGAAGACCCCGGAGGGGAGGTGCTGGAGGCCGGACGCCTCCGCCATCTCCACCACGGCGACCCCGTCCCGTACCGCGAAGGCCGCGGTGACCGGGGTGCCGAGCGGACCGGTGACCCGGGCCTCGCGGCGGTCGAACCCGGCCGCGACCGCCGCCGCGACCGTGCCGTCGCCGCCGTCGGCGACCGGCAGGGTCTCCACCGCCAGACCGGGCACGACCCGTCGCAGCCCGGCTGTCACCCGCTCCGCGACCTGTACGGCCGTGAGCGAGCCCTTGAACTTGTCCGCCGCCACCAGCACGCGCGCGGCCTCCAAAACTGCTCCGTCCGTCACCTTGCTATCCCTTGCTATCGAACAGGCAGTCGCGCCGCCCACGACCCTAGCCGCCGTACGCGCCCCTGCCCATAGGCGTCATGCACGGCGGGACGGCGTGCCACCCGACAAAACCTCCATATCGCGGACCATAGTGGGGCGCCATGAGCACGGATTCGATCGATCATTCCGCCCCCGGCACCCCGCCCGGCGCTCCCCGCGACCCGGCCCCCGACCTCACCGTCATCGCGATCGGGGTGGGCGCGGTGGTGGCCGCGGTCGCCTGGGCCGCGCTCGGCAAGCACTCCTTCGACAGCGCCACCGCCACCGCGCTGGCCTGGGTGCTCGCCAATTTCGCCTGGCTGTTCGTGATCGCCGCCGATGTGTTCCTGGTACTGGCCGTGGTGCTCGCGATCAGCCGGTACGGGCGGATCCGGCTGGGCGCCGACGACTCCGAGCCCGAGTTCACCAACCTCGCGTGGATCGCGATGATGTTCAGCGCGGGCATGGGCATCGGCCTGATGTTCTACGGGGTGGGCGAGCCCCTCACGCACTACCTCACGCCTCCCCCGGCCGGCGGCGCGGCCCCCCGCACCGGTGACGCGGCGCGCACGGCCCTGGAGTACTCGTTCTTCCACTGGACGCTCACCCCGTGGGCGATCTACGGCATGGCCGGTCTCGCCCTCGCGTACGCCGGTTTCCGCAAGGGCCGCGGCAACCGGCTCTCCGCCGCGTTCGTCCCGCTGATGGGCGCCCGGCGCGCGGACGGCTGGCCGGGCCGGTGCATCGACCTGCTGGCCGTCTTCGCGACCGTCTTCGGCACCGCCACCAGCCTCGGCCTCGGCGCGCTCCAGGTCGCCAAGGGCCTGAACATCACGGCGGACGTCGAGGACTCCACGGCCACCGAGCTGATCATCATCGCCTCGCTCTCGGCCGCGTTCGTGCTGTCCGCGTTCTCCGGTCTGCACAAGGGCGTGAAGTGGCTGTCCACGCTGAACATCGTGCTGGCCGCGGCGCTGATGCTGTTCGTGTTCCTGCTCGGGCCGACGGTGTACGTACTGGACACGATCCCGGCGTCGGTGGGCGGCTATCTGCATCAGCTGCTGCCGATGGCCAGCCGCACCGGCGCCTTCACCGACCGGACCTGGCTGGGCGCCTGGACGATCTTCTACTGGGCGTGGTGGCTGTCCTGGGCGCCGTTCGTCGGGACCTTCATCGCGCGGATCTCGCACGGCCGGACCGTCCGCGAGTTCCTGGTCGGGGTGCTGCTGGTGCCCAGCGGGGCCACCGTCCTGTGGTTCTGCGTGATGGGCGGCACCGCGATCCGCCTGGACTCCACCGGCACCGCCGATCTGGCCGCCAAGGTGAAGGACGGCGCCGAGGCCTCGCTCTTCGCGATGCTGGACGCGCTGCCCATCGGCACGGTCACCTCGTACCTCGCGATGGTCCTGGTCATGACGTACTTCATCACCAGCGCCGACTCGGCCTCGCTGGTGATGGGCTCGCTGACCAGCCGGGGCTCGCTGCACCCGCCGACCTGGCTGGTGGTGCTCTGGGGCGTGCTGATGGCGGCGGTCGCGGCGGTGCTGCTGGTCGCGGGCGGCCTCAAGTCGCTCCAGACGGCGACGATCCTGGTGGCGCTGCCGTTCGTCCTGGTGATGCTCGGTCTGTGCTGGGCGCTCCTGAAGGAGCTGCGCGAGGACCCGGGCGCCGGCCCCGCACGCGGCCAGGCGCTGCACGGCGTACGGGACGCGGTGCGCGCGATGGTCGGTGACGCCCTCACCGAACAGGGTCCCGCCCGCCACCACCGCCTGCACCGCGCCGCCAGGTCCCGGGCGGGGGAGGACGATCCACCGGAGGGCCGCTCCTGAGGGTTCGGGCGGTCCACCCGGCCCGCCGTCACGGGCGTGCGCCGCCACCTCATCGCATTCCGTCAACTGGGCTCCCCTTGCGGACCGTTGGAAGCACAATGTCCCCGTGCCGCATGACAACTACAGGGAACTCATCCTCGACGACGGGGCCCGGGTCAGAGTCGAGCTCGCTCCCGTCGGCGGGAGCGGGCCGCCGCCCCCGGCGCCGGACGACGACCTGCCGGGCGGGGTCGGCGGCGGGACACCGGCCGGCCGCGGCGAGCGGGTCGCCGCGCTCGCCACGGACACGCTCGCGGCGGTGCTGCGGCCGCTGGGGCCCGTCCTCCAGCAGGTGCACGACTCCGTACGCGACATCCAGGACCCGCCCGAGACCCTGACCGTCGGCTTCGGACTCCAGATCGGCCATGATCTGAAAATCGGGATCGTGGGCACCAACGGCCACGCCAGCATGACCGTCTCGGCCACCTGGCAGCTGCGGCCGGACGGCGCGGGCGCCGCGACCACCGGCTCCGGCGGCAACTGAGCCGTGGGCTGGTTCAAGGCGCCGGACGCGGACCCCTCGGCCGACGCGCGCGGCGCGCTCGTACGGGTGCTCTCGGCCGACCAGGGCCGGACCGCGGGCGCGGGCGTCTATCTCGCCGGACGCAGACTGCTGACCTGCGCGCACGTCGTCAACGCGGCGCTGGGCCTGCGGATGCTGAGCCCGCGCGACCCGGGCGCGGTCACCCTCGACGTGTCCTTCCCCGCGCTCGCCACGGGCCCCGCGGACGCCCGGCAGGCCCGGCTGGTGGCCTGGGTGCCGCCGCGCGCCGCGCACCACCAGGGCCCGGTGGCCGACGGCTCCCTGGAGTGGGGCGGCGACCTGGCCGTACTGGAGCTGGAGGAGGAACCGCCGCCGCCGGTCGGCCCGGTGCGCTGGCAGGACATGCGGGCCGGACAGCTGGTGCGGGCCTGGTACGGCGGCGGCCAGCCCTTCTCGTACGCGGACGTCCAGGTCGGCTCGTGCGACGGGCGGATCGGCTATCTCGACGGGCAGCTCTCCGGCGCGGCCGTCGACGACGGCTACAGCGGCGGACCCCTGTGGTCGCCCGCGGACGGCGCGGCGGTCGGTCTGGTGATGGGCCGGATCACCCCGCCGACGGGCGCGTTCGACGCGCGGCACACCGTGCGCCGCAGCTGGGGTCTGACCTGGCAGTCGGTCCGCCAGGAGCTGTCGCGGGTGGGGGCCGCCCCCGATCCGCTGTCGCCCGGGGCGCGCGCGATGGCCGGGGCGGCGGTCGACGACGCGGTACGGGACATGATGGTCGGCCCGCTGCACGCCCTGCTGGGCGACCCCACGGCTCGGGCGGCGCACTCCACCGCGCTCGGGGCCGCCCTCGGGCTGCGCACCCGCACGGACGGGACGGCGCCGACGGTGGAGGAGCTGGCGGAGCTGCTGTGCACGGTCGAGCGGGCGCTGCCCACGCTGGCCGAGTCGCTCGCCTCGTCCCTGGACGGCGCCCGGGGCCGCGCGGAGCTGGACCGGCTGCTGGCGCTGGGCCGGCTCACCGACGCGGCCGGGCTGCTCTCCGTCGCCGAGCACCGGGCGCTGCTGGTCAAGTGGGACCACCTCACCCGCCAGGACCCGGGGCTGCTGCCCCGCGCGGCGACGGCGGCGCTGCCGTACGTGGACCTGCCCCGGTCGCTGACGGCCGCGCGGCTCGCCCCCGAGGGCGTGCCCGGCGCGGTGCGCGAGCTGGAGGAGTGGCCCGGCGACGGCTCACCGGTGCCGGACGAGACGCCCCGGCTGCCCGCCCTGCTGCGGGTGGTGGAGTACGCGGCCGCGGAGACCGGCGGGATGGCCTGCCAGGCACTCCAGGACTGGAGCGGGCGGGTGGCCGCCCGGCTCGGCATCCACCCCTCGGCGCTGGGTGAGCGCCGGGCGGACGCGGCCCGCTGGTCGGACCGGTCGGCGGGCACCGGGGTGCGCGTCCTGGTGGAGCTCAGCCGCCACCCCCAGGACCCGGCCGACCGCTACCGGTGCGCGGTGTGGCGGATGCGGGCCGACGGCACCGCCGCCCGGACCGCCACCGGCACCGAACGGCCGCGCACCGGGCGGGAGATCGCCCGCCTGGTGCGCGAGGTGGCCGGGGGCGCGGAGGGCGCCGGGCGGAACGTGGCGCTGGTCGCGGTGTCCGTCGCCCCGGACGCGCTGCACCTGCCGGTGGACGAGTGGGACGGGGCGAGCGCGGAGGAGTTCTTCCCGGCGCCGCTGGGCGAGGACTTCCACCTGGTGCTGCGCTGCCCGCAGATCAGACGCCGCTCGCGCACCGGCGCGGGCGACCTGCTGCGCCGCTGGAGCGCCCGCCACCAGAGCGAGCCGCTCGTCGCGGACCACCGGATCTCCGACGAGATGGAACTCATCCGACTGCTGAAGACAACCCACTACGACGCGGCCCGCGTCATAGTGCACGGGCCCGTGGGCAACCGGACGCGGCTGCTGCACTTCTGTCTGGCGATGGGGGTGCCGATCGTCCTGTGGGACCGCGCGGCCGTCGCAGGCGGCGACGCGGCCCGGCTCGACGGGGCGGGCCCGTACGGCCCCGTCGACGAACTCCCCGAAAGGGTCCGGCACTTCCGGGTCCGCGCCTATATGGACCCGGAGGTGCCCGCGCGGCCGGCGCTGGTGTGGGAGGACGCGGGGCTGCCGCTCCCCGACGAGTTGCAGCTCGCCGACCCCTCGCTGGGGCCGCAAGGACCGGACGCGACCGCCCGCCCCTCACAAGGAACGGATCAGGCGACATGACGGAGAACGACGGGTGGCGGCTCTTCCGCGGCGACCGCACGGCCCGCGAGGTGGACTTCCCCGAGGCGCCGCCGTGGCGGCAGTTCGCCGAGGGCACCCCGGGGACCCGGGTGCGCCACCGCCCGTATCTGATCGGCCGCACCGAGGCCGACGTGGTGAGCGCCGCGCTGCACCTGCGGCGCCCGCTGCTGGTCACCGGGCACCCGGGCACCGGAAAGTCCTCGCTGGCGCACGCCGTGGCACACGAGCTGTCGCTCGGCCCGGTGCTCCAGTGGCCGGTCAACAGCCGGTCGGTGCTCAAGGACGCGCTGTACGGGTACGACGCCATCGGACGGCTGCGCGAGACGCATCTGCGCCAGGAGCGCGACGCGCCCGAGCCCGACATCGGCACCTTCGTGCGGCTGGGGCCGCTGGGCACCGCGCTGGTGCCGCGCGAGCGGCCCCGGGTCCTGCTGGTGGACGAGCTCGACAAGGGCGACGTGGACCTGCCCAACGACCTGTTGACCGTGTTCGAGGAGGGCGAGTTCGAGATCCCCGAGCTGTCGCGGCTGCCGGAGGCGCAGTCCGAGGTGCCGGTGCTCACCCATGACCCCGACGGCGGGCGGGTGACGGTCACCCGGGGTGTGGTGCGCTGCCGGGAGTTCCCGGTGGTGGTGATCACCAGCAACGGCGAGCGGGACTTCCCGCCCGCGTTCCTGCGCCGCTGCGTCCGCCTGGACCTGCCGGACCCGGACGAGGAGCGGCTGCGGGACATCGTGGCCGCGCACCTGGGCGAGCACGCTCTCGAAGGCGTGGACGACCTGCTGCACGCCTTCCTGAACCGCCGCGCGCCGGGCGAGCTCGCCACGGACCAGCTGCTCAACGCGGTGTTCCTGCGCAAGGGCGGGGTCAACCTGAACGCCGAGGGGCTGCTGGACGCGGTGCTGCACCGGCTGGGCGGATCGGTCTAGCCGTGCCGCCCGCCGAGCCCTCCGACGCCCTGGCGAGGCTCGCCGCCCTGGTGGGCCACGAGCTGTCCACGCACGAGCTCCTGGACACCCTGTGGCTGGCCACCCGGCTGCCGGGCGGCGCCGGCGCGCCGCTGGCGAGCGCCCTGGCCCCGGACCGGGCGCGGCAGCCCGCGCCGGGGACATGGGAGGGCATGCGGACACCGCCCGACGGCACGGTGGTGCCGCCGGACGGGCCCGAAGCCAAGGAGGGTGCGGACGCCCAGCCGCCGCTGCCCACCCAGTTGCTCGGCGCCCTGCACGCGGCGGCGGCCGCCCGCGGCGCCCCCGAGTTCGCCGAGTACACCGCCGCCGCGCCCCGCCCGGAGCGCGGCGCCGGGGCCATGCCGGTGCGGGTGCCGGAGGAGAAGGCGCTCGGCGACGGGGAGCTGCGGCTGAGCCGGTCCCTGCGGCTGCTGAAGCAGCCCCACCCGGGCTCGCACTTCTGGGAGTTCGACGAGGACGCGACCGCCACCGCGATGGCCGAGAGCGGTCTGCCCGACGTGGTGCTGCGGCCCGCGCGGCGGCGCTGGCTCGATCTCACGCTGCTCATCGACGACGGCCTCTCGATGCTGCTGTGGCGCAGGCTCGCCACCGAACTGCGGTCCGTCTTCGAGCGGTTGGGCGCCTTCCGGGACATCCGGGTGCACGGCCTGGACGCCCGCTCGCCCGAAGCGCCGGGCCTCAAGGTCCGCCCGTTCGACCCCGGCGGGCCGCTGCTCTCGCCCGCGTCCGCCGCCGACCCGTCGGGGCGCACCCTGGTCCTGGTGATCAGCGACGGGGTGGGGGCCTGCTGGCGGGACGGGCGGATGCACGCGGCCCTGGAGCGCTGGGGCCGCCAGGGCCCGACGGCCGTGGTGCACGCGCTGCCGTCCCATATGTGGGACGGCTCGGGCATCCGCTGCGAGCAGTGGGCGGTGACCACCCGGCGGCGCGGCGCGGCCAACCACACCTGGGAGGTGACCGACCCGCTGCTGCCGCCGGGCCTCGGCGACCGCTTCCGGGGCGTGCCCGTCCCCGTACTGCAGCCGTATCCCCCGGCCGTCGCCGCCTGGGCCCGCCTCGTGGCCTCGCCCGGGGCCGGGGCGGAGCTGCCGCTGCTCGCGCCGCCGGGCGCGCGCAGCCCCCGGGGCGAGGCGGCCACCCGGGGCGCCGACCCGGCCGACGCGGTGCTGCGGTTCCGGGACGCGGCGTCCCCGCAGGCCTACCGGCTCGCCGCGCACCTCGCGGCCATCTCCCCGCTGACGGTGCCGGTGATGCGCCTCGTCCAGGCGGCCGTGCCATGGCGCTCCGACACCGCGCACCTCGCGGAGGTGTTCCTCGGCGGGCTGATGCGCCAGGCCGACCCGCCGGGCGCCGGGCTGCCCGCCCAGCACCGCCGCTTCGGCTTCCTCGACGGCGTCCAGGAGATCCTGCTCGACACCGCCTCCCCCATCGACCTGCTGCGCACCACGCGCGCGGTGACCGACCGCCTGGCCACGCTGGTGGGCCGCTCCCCCGACTTCCCCGCCTGGCTGGCGCACCCGGCGGGCACGGGCGAACTCCTGCCGGGCACCCGGCCGTTCGCCTGGCTGGAGGACCGCCTCCTGACCCATCTCGGGGCCCGGCCGATGACACCGGCGCGGGCACCGGTCGCGGCGTCCGAGTACGAGGACACCCAGCTGCCGTCCGTGCTGGAAGCGGCCCCTTCATGGCAGCCGCTCCAGATGCTGGACCTGCGCACCCTCGGCCCGTACACCCTGCGGATGCGCGACGAGTCCGGCGGCAAGGCCGTCGCCTACATCGGCGAGGACATCGACGGCGAGCAGGTGCTGCTCCGGGTCGCCCGCTCCCCCGACTCGCCCACCGCGCGCGAGATCCTCGCCACCGAACGGCGGGCGCTCCGCCGGATGGACGGGCTGTACGCCCCAGCCGTGATCGCCAGCGATCTGGACGAGACGACCACCACCCCCTGGATCGCGCTGCGCTTCGCCCCCCTCAGCACCGGACTGCCCGCGCCCACGCTGCGGGCGGTCATGCAGGCGGCCGGGCCGCTGCACGACTCGCCGCTGCTGGCCTGGCTGGGCTGGAGCCTGGCCCGGGCGGTCGCCCGGTGCCACGCCAAGGGGCTGGTGCACGGCGCGCTGACCCCCGGCACCGTCCTGATCACCGAGCGGACCCTGCACATCATCAGCTGGGCCTCGGTGCGCATCGACGGCGCCTCCAGCGCGTCGCTGCTGACCGTGCCGCCCAGCTCGCCCTACCGGGCGCCGGAGGTCACCTCCTGGGGCGAGTCCCGGATCGCGGCCGGTGACGTGTACTCCGTCGGCGCCATCCTGCTGCACGCGGTGACGGGCAGGCACTGGCGGCGCTACCAGTTCGACCTGCTGCGGCACGACCCCGAGTTCCGCCGGCTCGACGACAGCCTGCGCGAGCTGCTGATGCGCGCGGTGGACGAGGAGCCCGAGGCCCGGCCGACCGCCCGCGAGCTGGCGGAGGCCTTCGGAGCGCTGCTGCCGGTGCCGGTGGAGTGGGAGGACGAGGCGGCGGAGGAGTTCGCGGAGGGGCAGCCGGACGAGGAGACGGACGAGCACGAGGGGTGGATCCGTACGATCCGGGCGCCGCTGCGCCAGCCCCTGCGGATCGCCGTGGTCGGGGTCAAGGACCGGGCCGGCTGTACGACGACGACCACGGTGCTCGGCGCGGTGCTGGCCGAACAGCGCCAGGAGGCGGTACTGGCCGTCGACACCGACCGGCACGCGGGCACCCATATCCACATCGCCCGGCGGGTGTACCGCTCCACGGAGGCCCGGCTGACCGAACTGGCCAGGTCCGGAGCGGACGTCCGGGACTTCGACGACCTGCGGGTGTTCCTGTCGCAGCACCGCTCGGGTCTGATGGTGCTGGCCAACGACTCGGTGACGCATCCGCCGACGGCCGACCAGTTCTCCGACTCCCAGTACCGCGAGGTGTCGGAGGTGACCGGGCCGTACTTCCAGGTGACGCTCGCCGACACGGACAAGTTCCCGCAGAGCGTCCTGGAGCTCGCCAACCGGGTGGTGATCGTCTCCCGCGCCGACCCGGCCGGGGTGACCCAGGCCCAGCGGGCCGTGGACCGGCTGGTGGCCATGGGGCGGCCCGATCTGGTGCCGGAAGCCGTACTCGTGCTCAACCACAGCCGCCCGGCGGCCGGCTGGGCGCTGGACGCGGCGACCCTGCGCGGGCTCGGCTCCCGCTGCCGGGGGGTGGTCATGGTGCCTCGCGACGGCCATCTGACCACCGGCAGCACGGTGGAGCTGTCCTGGCTGGCGCCGGAGACGTACAAGGCGTTCCTGCGCCTGGGCGCACTGCTGGTGGCCGACTGAACGGGCGGCTCCGTTCAGAACAGCGCGTCCTCGGCCGCCCCCTTCTCGAAGGCCAGCAGCCGCTGCTTGCGGTCCAGACCGCCGCCGTACCCGGTCAGACTGCCGCCGGAGCCGATCACCCGGTGGCAGGGGACGATGATCCCCACCGGGTTCCTGCCGTTGGCCAGGCCCACGGCGCGCGAGGCGCCGGGGCTGCCGAGCGCCTGGGCCAGTTCGCCGTACGAGCGGGTCTCGCCGTACGGGATGCGGCGCAGCTGGTCCCAGACCGCGCGCTGGAAGTCGGTGCCGCGCAGGTCGAGCTCCAGGGTGAACTCGGTGAGCCCGCCCGCGAAGTACGCGTCGAGCTGGCGGATCACCTCGGGGAACGGGCCGCCGTCGTCGGGCTCGCCGAACGTCTCCTGCCCGGGGCGGTGGCGCTGGCCCTCCATGTGGAGGCGGCTGAGCACGCCGTCCTCGGCGACGAGGGTGAGTGGCCCGTACGGGCTGTCGGTGACGGTGTGGGTGGTGGTCATCGCGGACGTCCTCATACGGGAAGGTGGTTGATGGGGTGGTCGTCGGTCGCCCAGAGGTACTGGACGGCGTAGGCCCGCCACGGGCGCCAGGCCGCGGCGCTCGCGGTGAGCGCGGCGGGCGAGAAGGGCAGCCCGAGCGATCTGGCGGCGCGGCGCACGCCGAGGTCGGAGGGGAGGAAGGCATCCGGGTCGCCGAGCGCCCGCATCGCGATCACCTCGACGGTCCAGGGGCCGAACCCCGGCAGCGCCAGGAGCTGGGCGCGCGCCCGGTCCCAGTCGGTGTCGAAGCCCAGCGCGATGCTGCCGTCGGCCAGGCCCGCGACCAGGGTGGTCAGGGTGGTGCGACGGCTGCGCGGCAGGGCCAGCGACTCCGGGTCGAGCCCGGCCAGCGCCCGCGGGCTCGGGAAGAGATGGGTCAGCCCGCCGCCCGGGTCCTCGACCGGTTCGCCGTGCGCGGTCACCAGCCGGGCCGCGTGGGTGCGGGCGGCGGCGGTGGAGACCTGCTGGCCGAGCACCGCCCGTACCGCGAACTCCGCCGCGTCCACGGTCCTCGGCACCCGCCGTCCGGGCGCCTTGTCGACCAGCGGGGCGAGCAGCGGGTCGGCGCGCAGCCGGTCGTCGACGGCGACCGGGTCGGCGTCGAGGTCGAGCATCCAGCGGCAGCGGCTGATGGCGATGGTGAGGTCGCGCAGATCGGTGAGCGAGAGCAGACAGCCGATGTGGTCGGGGGCGGGGGTCAGTTCGACGATGCCGTGCCCGTATGGGAGGGAGAGCGTGCGGCGGTACGCGCCCGCCCGCCACTCCTCCACGCCCGGTACCGCCGTCGCCGCCAGATGCCCGAACAGGTTGTCCGGGTTGAGCGGGGCGCGGTAGGGCAGCCGCAGCGCGATCGTGCCGGGGGCCTGGCGGGCGATGCCGCGCGCGGCGCGGGCGCGCAGCTCGGTGGGGGCCAGGGCGAAGACCTCGCGGACGGTGTCGTTGAAGGTCCGCACCGAGGCGAAGCCCGCCGCGAACGCCACGTCGGCCATCGGCAGCGCGGTGGTCTCGATGAGGATCCGGGCGGTCTGGGCACGCTGGGCGCGGGCCAGGGCGAGCGGTCCGGCGCCGAGCTCGGCGCGCAGCTGGCGCTCGATCTGGCGGGCGCTGTACCCGAGCCGCCCGGCCAGCCCCGACACGCCCTCGCGGTCGACGACGCCGTCCCGGATGAGCCGCATGGCCCGGGCGACGGAGTCGGCCCGGGCGTTCCACTCCGGCGAGCCGGGCGTGGTGTCCGGCCGACACCGCTTGCACGCCCGGAACCCGGCCTGCTGGCAGGCGGCGGCGCTCGGATAGAAGGTCATGTTCGCGACCTTCGGGGGGACGGCGGGGCAGCTGGGCCGGCAGTAGATACGGGTGGTGAGCACGGCGGTGAAGAACCAGCCGTCGAACCGGGCGTCCTTGGACTGCACGGCCCGGACGCAACGTTCGGCATCGAGGTGCATGGCCCCGGGGGCCGGGGCGGGGGCGGGGTCGGCTGGGTTCATGACCCCAGGATCGTCGAGGGCGGGGGCGGGGCGCTGGCAGAAATCCGACATCAACGTGTTGGTGTGCCCGGGCTTCGTCTGCGGCCCGGTGGATGGCTGCTCGCGCAGTTCCCCGCGCCCCTTCTTGTGCCCAGGCTTCGTCTGCGGGCCGGTGGCCGGTTGCTCGCGCAGTTCCCCGCGCCCCTAGGGGGTGGGGGCGGGCGTTTTCGTGGATCGTGCCGGTTGTTCTGGGCTGAGCGCGCAGTTCCCCGCGCCCCTAAAGACTCCGTGGCTGAGCTGGGGTTTCCGGCTGCGGCCTCCTGCCTAAGGGGCGCGGGGAACTGCGCGAGCAACCCACCACACACCCGCAGACGATGGCCGGGCTCACTGCCGAAGCGCGCGCCACACCGCCTTCGCCGCGTTGTGGCCCGACATCCCGTGGACCCCCGGCCCCGGCGGCGTCGCCGAGGAGCACAGGAACACCGACGGGTGACGCGTCGTGTACGGGAACAGCGACAGCGTGGGCCGGAGCAGCAGCTGCAACCCCCGCGCCGCGCCGCACGCGATGTCCCCGCCCACATAGTTCGCGTTGTGCGCCGCGAGCTGCGGCGGCCCCGCCGTGGCCCGCGCGAGCACCAGGTCGCGAAAGCCCGGCGCGAACCGCTCGATCTGCCGCTCTATGGCATCCGTGAGATCGCCGTCCCACCCGTTCGGCACGTGCCCGTACGCCCAGAAGACGTGCTTGCCCTCGGGCGCCCGCGAGGGGTCGACGAGGCTGGGCTGGGCGGTGATCAGGAACGGCGTCCGGGGCGCGGTCCCCCCGGACGCCTGGCTCAGCGCGGCGCCGATCTCCCGGCTGGACGGCCCGACCTGCACCGTCCCGGCCCGGCGCGGCTCGGCCGCGGTCCACGGCACGGGGCCGTCCAGGGCGTAATCGACCTTGAAGACCCCGGCCCCGTACCGGTACCCCTCGTACGCCCGCCCCAGGCCCGCGATCCGGGCGAGCGCGGTGGGCGAGGTGTCGAAGACGTACGCGCGCGCGGGCGGCAGGTCGTCCAGCCGCTTCACCTCGAAGCCGGTGTGCACCGAACCGCCGAGGTCGCGCAGATACGCGGCGAGCGCGTCGGAGATCGACTGCGAGCCGCCGCGCGGCAGCGGCCAGCCATTCTCGTGCGCGGCCAGCGCGAAGACCAGGCCGACGGCGGAGGTCGCCAGCCCGTTCAGCGGGGCGATGACATGGCCGACGAGCCCGGCCAGCAGGGCGCGCGCCCGGTCGTCCCGGAAGCGGCGCATCAGCCAGGTGTACGGCGGGAGGCCGTCGAGGCCGAAGCGGGCGAGGCCGACCGGGTCGCGGGGCAGGGCGGTCAGGGGCAGCGACATGAAGTCGCGCGCCAGGACGTCCCACTTGCCGCGGTACGGCGCCACCAGTCTGCGGTACGCGCCCGCGTCGCGCGGTCCGAACGACGCGGCGGTCTCGGCGACCGAGCGGGCGAGCACGGCCGCGGTGCCGTCGTCGAACGGGTGCGCCATGGGCAGTTCGGGGTGCAGCCACTCCAGCCCGTACCGGTCGAGCGGCATCCGGCGGAAGGCCGGCGAGCCGATGCCCAGCGGGTGCACGGCCGAGCAGGGGTCGTGGCGGAAGCCGGGGAGGGTGAGCTCCTCGGTCCGGGCGCCGCCCCCGACGGTGTCCTTGGCCTCGAAGACCTCAACGGACAGACCGCGCCTGGCCAGTTCGACCGCGGCGGTCAGTCCATTGGGCCCCGCCCCCACGACGACGGCATCGAGCATCGACGGCACCTTCGGACTCCTCACGCCCTTGTGGCCAAGACACCCAGCATATTCCGGGACGCGGACAATCCGGCCCGGGGTGGGTGCGGTTACGGCCGGGGGGCGGGCGGCGCCGCGGGGCCCGTCGCAGCCGAAGACCCCCGGGCGCCGCGCCCGCTCACTCGCCCGCCAGCAGCCTGCGCACCCGCTCGGCCGTCGCCGCGTCCCGGGCGGCCGTGAACGGCAGTGCGTTGCCCCCGGTTATCCGGAACGGCTCGCCCGTCAGCGTCAGGTCGGCGCCGCCCGCCTCGGCCACCAGGAGCAGGCCCGCCGCGTGGTCCCAGGCGAGCTCCCAGGAGAACGCGGTCGCGTCCAGCTCGCCGCGCGCGACCGCCAGGTACTCCAGCCCGGCCGAGCCGCACGGGCGCGGATGGACGCCCTCGGTGCGCAGCCCGAGCAGCGCGCGCTTCTGGTCGTCCGTCGTGTAGTCCGGATGCGAGGTGGCGACCTCGATCGCTGCGCCGGGCTCGGGCGACCCGGACCGGATCGGCTCGCCGTTGAGGGTCGCGCCCTTGCCGCGGACCGCGACCGCCATGAGGTCGAGCGCCGCCCCGTACGTCCACGAGGCCAGCACCTCGCCCCGGTGGGCCAGCGCCACCAGCGTGCAGAAGCCCTCCTCGCCGCGCACGAACTGGCGGGTGCCGTCGACGGGGTCGACGATCCACACCGGCGCGTCGCCGCCCAGCGCCTCGTACGACAGCGGGTCGGCCGCGACCGCCTCCTCGCCGACGACGACCGAGCCGGGCAGCAGCGCGGGCAGCGCCTCGGTCAGGAACTCCTCGGCGCGCCGGTCGGCGACCGTCACCAGGTCGTGCGGACCGCTCTTCTCCAGGACTTCGTGTGCGGCGAGCTGGCGGAAGCGCGGCATGATCTCGACGGCCGCCGCCTTGCGGACCGCCTCTTCGACGTCGGACGACCGGTCTTCCAGAAACTGTGCGAGCAAGCCTTCGATCATGCGTCCAGCAAAACACGCCCCACTGACAATCGACGAACGTGCCCCCAACCCCGGGCGTCATCGAGGTGACGTCGCCGTGCGCCGCCGGTCACCGTCCCACCGCGTACCCCTGCATCCCGCGCGGGTTCGCGGCGGCGGACAGGATCCCGGAGCGCGGATCCCGGGCGACCGCGCACAGCCGCCCCTCCGACCAGGGACCGCCGACGGTGACCCGGTGCCCGCGCCGCCGCAGCCCCGCCACCACCTCCTCGGGGGTCCGGGCCTCGACGGTGAGGCTGCCGTGCCGGGTCGCCCGGGGGTGGAAGGAACTCGGGAAGGAGTCGTTGTGCCAGTTCGGCGCGTCGACCGCGCGCTGGAGGCCGAGGCCGCCGCGCTCCTGCGCGCCGAGGGCGACGGCGAGGAAGAAGTGCAGCTGCCACTGGTCCTGCTGGTCCCCGCCGGGCGTACCGAAGGCCAGCACCGGCACCCCGTCGCGCAGCGCCAGGGTGGGCGACAGCGTCGTACGGGGGCGGCGCCCCGGGGTGAGGGTGTTCGCCAGCCCCTCCTCCAGCCAGGTCATCTGGAGCCGGGTGCCGAGCGGGAAGCCGAGCTCGGGCACGACCGGGTTGGCCTGGAGCCAGCCGCCGCTCGGGGTCGCGGCGACCATGTTCCCCCAGCGGTCCACCACGTCCAGATGGCAGGTGTCGCCCCGGGTGGTGCCGTCCGGGCCCACGGTCGGCTCCCCCGCGCCCGCCCCCGGCAGACCGGCGGCCGAGGCACGCGCGCGCAGTGCCTCCCGGGCGATCCGGGGCGCACGCCCGCCGGGGCTGCCCGGCCGCAGCGCGTACGAGGCCTCCTCGCCGACCAGCGCGCGCCGGTCCGCGTTGTAGCCGTCCGAGAGCAGCTCGGCCAGCGGCACCGCCGCCGCGTCCCCGTACCAGGCCTCCCGGTCGGCCATGGCGAGCTTGCACCCCTCGACGAGGAGGTGGACGTACTCGGCGGAGCCGTACGGCGGCAACGCGTCCGGAAGCAGCGCCAGTTGCTGGAGGAAGGCCGGGCCCTGGCTCCAGCCGCCCGCCTTGCAGAGGGTCCAGCCGTTCCAGTCGTACGTCACCGGGTCCTCGTAGGCCGCGGACCACCCGGCGAGGTCGGCCGCCGTGAGGGTGCCGGTGTGGCGCTCCCCGCTGGTGTCCAGGGTGGGGCGGCCGGCCTGCGCGACCAGCGCCTCGGCGACGAAGCCCTCCCGCCATATCCGCCGGGCCGCCTCTATCTGCCGCACCCGGCCGTCACCGTGCGCCCACGCGCGCGTGGGGGCCGACTCGGCGAGGAGGCGGCGCCAGGTGCGGGCCAGGGCCGGGTTGCGCAGCAGCCGCCCCGGCCGCGGGGCGCGGCCGCCCGGCAGATACACCTCGGCCGAGGTGGGCCACTCGCTCTCGAAGAGCGCGCGCACCCGCTCCACGGTGTCGCCCACCTGCTCCACGGGCGGGTGGCCGTCCTCGGCGTAGCCGATGGCGTACTTCAGGACGTCGGGCAGCGGTCTGGTGCCGTGGTCGCGCAGCAGGAGCATCCAGGCGTCGAACGCGCCCGGCACGGCGGCCGCCAGCGGGCCGGTGCCGGGCACGAGGTCGAGGCCGAGTGAGCGGTAGTGGGCGGCGGTGGCCCCGGCGGGCGCGGGCCCCTGGCCGCACAGCACCCGTACCGCGCCCCCGGCGGGCGCGAGCAGGATCGGTACCTCGCCCGCCGGGCCGTTCATGTGCGGCTCGACGACCTGGAGGACGAAGCCCGCGGCGACGGCGGCGTCGAAGGCGTTGCCGCCGTCTTCGAGCACGGCCATGGCGGACTGCGAGGCGAGCCAGTGGGTGGAGGACACCATGCCGAAAGTGCCCTGGAGGGTCGGTCGGGTGGTGAACACCTCCGCAGGCTAGACGGGTCCGCGCCGGAATGTCAGACCCCGCCCGTAACGTTGATCCGGCGCGGAACGGATGGAGGTGCGGCGGTGCACGGTGAGTACAAGGTCCCCGGCGGCAAGCTCGTGGTGGTGGACCTGGACGTCGAGGACGGGGTCCTGAGCGGTGTGCGGGTCGCGGGCGACTTCTTCCTGGAACCGGACGAGGCGATCCTCGCCATCAACAGCGCGCTGGAGGGCGCCCCGGCCGACACCGACGCGGCCGGGCTGGCGGCCCGTATCGACGCGGCGCTGCCGCCGGGCACGACGATGTACGGGCTGACCTCGGAGGGGGTCGGCGTCGCGGTCCGGCGCGCGCTGGCCCACGCGACGGACTGGACGGACTACGACTGGCAGCTGATCCACGACGGCCCCCAGTCCCCCGCCCTGCACATGGCGCTCGACGAGGTGATCACCGCCGAGGTCGCGGCCGGCCGCCGCCCGCCGACGCTGCGGGTGTGGGAGTGGGGCGCGCCCGCCGTCGTCATCGGCAGCTTCCAGTCCCTGCGCAACGAGGTCGACCCGGAGGGCGCCGAGCGCCACGGGATCACGGTGGTGCGCCGGGTGTCCGGTGGCGGGGCCATGTTCATCGAGCCCGGCAACACGATCACGTACTCGCTCTCGGTCCCCGATGCCCTGGTCCAGGGCCTCTCCTTCGCGGACAGCTACGCCTACCTGGACGACTGGGTGCTGGGCGCCCTCGGCGACATGGGGGTGAAGGCCTGGTACCAGCCGCTGAACGACATCGCCACGGACGCGGGCAAGATCGCGGGCGCGGCGCAGAAGCGGGTGGTGGCGGACGGGGGCGCGGTCCTGCACCACGTGACGATGGCGTACGACATCGACGCCGACAAGATGGTCGATGTGCTCCGCATCGGGCGGGAGAAGCTGTCGGACAAGGGGACGAAGAGCGCGAAGAAGCGGGTCGACCCGCTGCGCCGCCAGACGGGGCTGCCCCGGGAGGCGGTCATCGAGCGGATGATCGCCTCGTTCCGGGGGCGGTACGGGTTGGCCGAGGGGCGGGTCACGGAGGGGGAGATGGCGCGGGCACGGCAGCTGGCGGAGACGAAGTTCTCCAGCGAGGAGTGGACGGCGCGCGTGCCTTGAGGTCGGCCCGGTCCTTGTCTGCGGCTGGGTGGGTGGTTGCTCGCGCAGTTCCCCGCGCCCCTGAAGGCCTGTGGCTGAGCCGGCTTCTCCGGCTGACCCGACTCCCCAGGGGCGCGGGGAACTGCGCGAGCAACCCACCACACACCCGCAGACGAAGGCCGGGCACAATCGGGGCGCGGGGAACTGCGCGACCAGCCCGCCCCGCACCCGCAGACAAAGGCCGGCCATACAGGTCGGGTACGTCGAGGGCCGTGTGTGGGAGCGAGAGCCCCCGGCCTCAGTTCAACGCGGGGATCACCCGCTCCCCGTAAGCGTCGATGACGTCCTCGCGCGCGTCGTGCATCGCGTACACCGCGAACTGGTCGACGCCCAGGTCGCGCAGCGCCTTGAGCTTCTCGATGTGCGCTTCCACGGGGCCCAGCAGACAGAAGCGGTCGACGATCTCGTCGGGGACGAACGCGGTGTCCGGGTTGTCGGTGCGGCCGTGGTGGCTGTAGTCGTAGCCCTGGCGGGCCTTGATGTAGTCGGTGAGCGCTTCCGGTACGAGGCCGGAGTGCTCTCCGTACCGGGACACCAGGTCGGCGACGTGGTTGCCGACCATGCCGCCGAACCAGCGGCACTGCTGGCGCGCATGGGCGAGGTCGTCGCCCACATAGGCGGGGGCGGCGACGCAGATGGTCACGGAGGCGGGGTCGCGCCCGGCCTCCACGGCTGCCGCGCGGACCGCCTTGACCATCCACTCGGTCAGGAACGGGTCCGCGAGCTGGAGGATGAAACCGTCGGCCTTCTGCCCGGCCAGCGCCAGCGCCTTCGGCCCGTACGCCGCCATCCAGACGGGCAGTTCGCCGCCCTTGACCCAGGGCAGCCTGAGGCGCTGTCCATCGACCTCGGCCTCACGGCCCTCGGCGAGGTCGCGGATGACGCCGATGGCCTCGCCCAGGCGCGCCAGTGTGTTGGGCTTGCGCCCGGCGACGCGCATCGCCGAGTCGCCGCGGCCGATCCCGCACACCGTGCGGTTGCCGTACATGTCGTTGAGGGTGGCGAAGGTGGAGGCGGTGACCTCCCAGGTGCGGGTGCCCGGGTTGGTCACCATCGGGCCGACGTGCAGTTTCTGCGTGTTGGCCAGGATCTGGCTGTAGATGACGAACGGCTCCTGCCACAGCACGGCCGAGTCGAAGGTCCAGCCGTAGCGGAAGCCGTTGCGTTCCGCGCGGCGCATCAGACCGACGACGGTCGAGGCGGGCGGGTCGGTCTGCAGGACGAGTCCGAAGTCCATGTGGTGCTGCTCCTGGTGACTAGCCGAGGTACTGGGTGGTGGCTCGCGGGGTGTAGACGCCGTGCCCGGCCCGGCCGGTGAACCGGCGCTCGTCGATGACGAGTTCGCCGCGCGAGAGGACCGTCTCGACGCGGCCGGTGATCCGCCTGCCCTCGTACGCGGAGTAGTCCACGTTCATGTGGTGGGTCTCGGCGGAGAGGGTCTGCTCGGCGTGCGGGTCGTAGATGACGACGTCGGCGTCGGCGCCCGGCGCGATGGTGCCCTTCTTCGGGTACAGCCCGAACATCCGCGCGGGACTGGCGCAGGCGATCTCGATCCAGCGGCGCCGGCTGAGGTGGCCGTCGAGCGCGGCCTGATGGAGCAGGTCCATCCGGTTCTCCACGCCCGGCAGCCCGTTGGGGATCTTGGAGAAGTCGCCCCGGCCGAGCTCCTTCTGGCCCACGAAGCAGAACGGGCAGTGGTCGGTGGAGACCACCTGGAGGTCGTTGGTGCGCAGCCCCCGCCAGAGCGCGGCCTGGTGCTCCTTGGGCCGCAGCGGCGTCGAGCACACGTACTTGGCGCCCTCGAACCCGGGCTCGGCCAGGTTGTCCGTGGACAGGAAGAGGTACTGCGGACAGGTCTCGCCGAAGACGGGAAGCCCCTTGTCCCGGGCGGCGGCCAGCTCGGCGACCGCCTCCTCGGCCGACACGTGCACCACGTAGAGCGGCGCCCCGGCGACCCGGGCCAGCTGGATCGCGCGGTGGGTCGCCTCGGCTTCGAGCAGGGCGCGGCGCACCTCGCCGTGGTAGCGCGGGTCGGTGCGGCCGGCCGCCAGCGCCTGCTCGACGAGGACGTCGATGGCGATGCCGTTCTCCGCGTGCATCATGATCAGCCCGCCGTTGGCGGCGGAGCGCTGCATGGCCCGCAGGATCTGGCCGTCGTCGCTGTAGAAGACGCCCGGATAGGCCATGAACAGCTTGAACGAGGTGATGCCCTCCTCCACCAGCAGGTCCATCTCCTTGAGCGAGTGCTCGTTCACATCGGAGAGGATCATGTGGAAGGCGTAGTCGATGGCGCACTGGCCGTCCGCCTTGGCGTACCAGGCGTCCAGCCCCTCGCGCAGCGCGTGGCCCGGCGACTGCACGGCGAAGTCCACGATGGTGGTGGTGCCGCCCCAGGCGGCGGCCCGGGTCCCGGTCTCGAAGGTGTCGGAGGCGAAGGTCCCGCCGAACGGGAGCTCCATATGCGTGTGGGCGTCGACGCCGCCCGGGATGACGTACTTGTCGGTCGCGTCGATCGTACGGTCGGCGCTCCAGCTCTGCGCCGCGCTCGAACCGTGGGTGGCGAGGGCGGCGATACGGGTGTCCTCGATGAGGACGTCGGCGTGGATCTCGTCGGCGGCGGTGATCACCAGGCCGCCGCGGATGACTGTGCGGGTGCTCATGGGTGGTCCCTTGTTCTTCGTCTGCGGGCCGTCGTGGGCTGAGCGCGCAGTTCCCCGCGCCCCGGGGGGTGCGGGCGCGGCACCCTGAAAGCGCGGGCGTCACACGCCTCGCAGTGCCCTCTCCAGGATCGCCGCGCCCTCCTCCGCCTCCGCCACCGTCAGGCTCAGCGGTGGGGCGACACGGAGCACGCTCGTGTTGTGGCCGCCGCCCTTGCCGATCAGGAGGCCGCCCTCGCGGGCCGCTTCCAGGACCGCTGCCGCCGCCTCCGGGTGGGCCTCGTCGGTGCCCGGCTTGACCAGTTCGATGCCCGCCATCAGGCCCCGGCCGCGTACCTCTCGTACGAGGGGAAGCTGGGCGCCGATGGCCCGCAGCCGCTCGATGAGCAGACCGCCGACGCGGCGCGCGTTGCCCTGGAGGTCGTGTTCGAGCAGATACGAGAGGTTGGCGAGGCCGGCCGCCATGGTGACCGGGGAGCCGCCGAAGGTGGAGATGGAGTTGGCGTCCAGGCAGTTCATGACGCGGGCGCTCGCCACCACCCCGCCGATCGACATGCCGTTGCCGATGCCCTTGGCGAAGGTGAGGATGTCCGGCGGGCCGTTCTCCGCGTGTGCCTGCCAGCCCCAGAAGTGGTCGCCGGTACGGCCCCAGCCGGTCTGCACCTCGTCGCTGATCCACAGGATGCCGTGGCGGTCGAGGACTTCACGGAAGGCGGCGTAGAGCCCGTCGGGCGGTGAGGTGAAGCCGCCCACGCCCTGGATGGGCTCGGCGATGAGGGCGGCGACCTCGCGGGTGTGGCCGAGCAGGTCCTCCAGGTCGGCCACACAGGCGTTGATGAACTGACGGTCACTCAACTCCGCGTAGGGGCCCCGGGAGCGGACGCCGCCGTGCACGTACAGCGTCTGGAGCGGCGAGAGGCTCGTCGGGGACCAGGAGTGGTTGCCGGTGATGCCGACGGCGCTGAACGAGCGGCCGTGGTAGCTGTTGCGCATCGCCAGGATCTGGTTGGAGCCCCGGTGGGCGGTGGCGAGCAGCAGCGCGGTGTCGTTCGCCTCGGTGCCGGAGGTGGTGAAGAAGACCCGGGCGTCCGGGATGCCGGAGAGGTGGGCGATCCGCTCGGCGAGCTCGACCATCGGGCGGTTGAGGTAGAGCGTCGAGGAGTGGATGATCCGCTCGGCCTGGTCGGAGACCGCCTTGGTGACCTCGGGCAGGGCGTGCGCGGTCATCGTGGTGAGGATGCCGCCGAAGAAGTCGAGGTACCGGTTGCCCTCGGCGTCCCAGACGTGCCGGCCCTCGCCGTGGGTGATCTCGATCGGGTGGCGGTAGTAGAGCGCGAGCCACTCGGGCAGGACCGCGCGGTGGCGGTCGAAGAGGGAGGTCACGGCTGCACCAGCCCCTCGTAGGCGTCGGGCCGCCGGTCGCGGTAGAACGCCCACTGCTGGCGCACCTCGTCGATCAGACCGAAGTCGAGGTCCCGGACGACGAGTTCCTCCTCCTTGTCGCTCGCCTTCTCGCCGACGAACTGGCCGCGCGGGTCGACGAAGTAGCTGGTGCCGTAGAAGTCGTTGTCGCCGTACTCCTCGCGGCCGACCCGGTTGATGGCGGCGACGAAGTACTCGTTGGCGACCGCCGAGGCGGGCTGTTCCAGCTGCCAGAGATAGGCCGAAAGTCCACGGGAGGTGGCGGACGGGTTGTAGACGAGCTGGGCGCCGTTGAGCCCCAACTGCCGCCAGCCCTCGGGGAAGTGGCGGTCGTAGCAGATGTAGACGCCGACCTTGCCGACGGCGGTGTCGAAGACCGGCCATCCCAGGTTGCCCGGTTTGAAGTAGTACTTCTCCCAGAACCCCTTGACCTGGGGGATGTGGTGCTTGCGGTACTTGCCGAGGTAGCTGCCGTCAGCGTCGATCACGGCCGCGGTGTTGTAGTAGAAGCCGGAGCCCTCGATCTCGAAGACCGGCACGACGATCACCATCCCGGTCTCCCGGGCGAGCTCGCGCATCCGCCGCACGGTCGGCCCGTCCGGCACCGGCTCCGCCCACCGGTAGTGCTCCGGCTCCTGCACCTGGCAGAAGTACGGGGCGTTGAAGACCTCCTGGAAACCGATGATCTTCGCGCCCTGGCGGGCCGCCTCGCGGGCGTGTTCCTCATGTTTGGCGATCATGGATTCGGTATCGCCGGTCCAACTGGCCTGGACCAGTGCGGCGCGGACAACAGTGGCCATGAGCTGCTCCTTAGACGGGCCGTCAGCCAGGCATCGACACGCGTAGATTGCGTGTGGAGAGACCGTAAAGCCCGTCACGCACCGTGGCAAGACCATCTCCATCACGCCACGAAGTCGATCAGATTTCCCTCGGTACGGGGGCGGGCAGCCGGGCCCAATTGCCGCGCCGGGCGTGCCTCAGCAGCACCGGGTCCGCGCCGACGACCACCGGATTGCCCACCTCGGCGAGCAGCGGCAGGTCGGCCGCCTCGTCCGCGTACGCGTAGCAGTCGGCGGCGAGCAGGGCGTGCTCGCGCAGCAGGGCGCGGGCCGCGTACCCCTTGCCCTGGCCGGTCATCGGGGCCTTCGGCCGGGCGCAGAGCACCGCGTGGGCGCCCAGCTCGCGGGCGACGGGCGCGACGGCTCCGGCCGGCGACGGTGTCACCAGGACCACCAGGTGCCCCCGGGCGGCATGGGTGTGCAGGGCCGCGAGGACCGGCGGGTGCCAGAGGCGGCCGAGCGGCGGCCCGGGGCCGTCGGGGGGCAGCTCGGGCAGCGCCAGGAGCGTGCCCTCCACGTCGAAGAACGCGGCGGCGCGGGGCCGGGGCGCACGGCAGCGGGGTATATGGGCGTCGTTGTCCATCCTTACCGACCATGCCCAGCCGCACCCCCTTCCCAATCCAGGATTTCAACGTTCTGTTGCAATTCTGGCCACCCGGAAGGCGTGCACGACGTCCCGTCGGCGCCCCTCGGAGACGGCGCCGGCCGCGGCCAGCAGCTGGGGGCCGAGGCGCGCCGGGGCGTGCGCGGCCAACTGCGCCGCGTCCTCCGGCGTACGGACCCGGACGAAGGCGTTCAGGAGCGCGTCCGCCTCGCGTGCGCGCCCCGCGTCGCCCAGCGCGAGCACCGCGTCCGCGATCTGCTCGGCGGGCCGGGTCACGCCCTGGCGCAGCAGCCGGTGGCAGTCGGCGCTCTGCCCCGCGGCGGCGAGCGCGGCGGCCGCGGCGGCCAGCCGGTCGGGCGGCAGCGAGGCCGCCTCCCACAGCAGGGTGGCCCAGTCGGCGCCGAGGCCCGCGCGGTGCAGCTCGCCCGCGAACAGCGGCAGCAGGGCGGCGGGCCCGGCGGCCGCCTCGCACAGCACGGCGTGCGCCTCGCCGGTACGGCCCCGGGCGCGCAGCCGCACCAGGCGGACGACGGCCTCGCGGACGACGCGGCGCTGATCGCGGTCGTCGAGCCCCTCCTCGCGCCGCTGCGGTTCGCCCTTGCCACGGGCGTGCTCGGGCTGTCTGCGCAGGTGCCAACCGCCGCCGAACCGGGCCCCGGTGGGCGCGGCGGCGGCGACCGGCGGCAGTAAGGGCCCGCTGTCCTCCGCCTCGGCGCCGCCGGCCTCCAGCCCGGCGAACCGGGCGCCGCGCGAGGTGCGCCGCGCGGCCGGCCGGGGCGCGGGGACGCGCGCGGGCCGCTCGGGAACCTCCCGGGCGGCCTCGCCCCGGGGCCGCGCGACCGCCCCGCCGCCGAACCAGCCGCTGGGGACCTCCGGACCCAACGCGGCGATACGGGCGCGCAGTTCGGCGCAGCGCGCGGTGGCCCGGGCCAGGTCGTCCTGGATCCAGGCCAGCTCGTCCGGGGCGGCGCCCGGCAGCCGGTCGGCCGCGTACGCCTGGTCGCGCAGCATCAGGGCGAGGCGTTCGCGCAGGGCCTCGCGCCCGCCCGGGCGGGCGTCGTACGCGGCGGCGGCCGCGGTGTGCAGCGCCCGGGCCCGTACCGTCTCACGGGCCACCGCCTCGGGGCCGTGGGTGGGGGCGAGGTCCTGGAGCAGTGACTCGACCACGTCCCACGGCGGGATACCGCTGCCGTCGAAGCAGGCCGCCATGCCGTCCGGGTCGCGCTGCCAGAAGACCGCGTACCAGCCGCCGTACCGGTCGAGCAGCGCCGCCATCCGGCCCATGTACTGAACGAACGCCCCGATGTCCACCGAGAGTTGATTCACCGTCACCGCGCAATCCCCCCACCGCCGACTGAACCCCCACGGTCCTCGGGCATTCGATACCCGCCGTGTTGCGCCCGTGTTACGCCGAGGTCTTCGCCGCGATACCGGTGGGTGGCCGTGCGCCGAACGGCGTGGTGATGTCCGAGTCCGCACGCCCCCCGGCGGCGCCCCCTTCGCGCCCCGGTGTCATACGGCCGGCGGCCGCCCCGGGTTGTCGGCGTGCGTCAGCGTCTCCCAGGCCACGAACAGGTCGTCCGTCCCCGCCGGGCGCTGCTTCTCGGCGAGCTTCTCGGTCTCGGGGAGCTTCAGGTGCATCCGGTTGCGCAGATGGTTGAGGGCGACCTCGACGTCCGGGCCCATGGTGCGCTCCACCTTGCCGCCGCACAGCCAGGGCGGCGCCGCCTCGCCCAGCTGGTAGCGGGCGTGGAACTCCAGCGCGGCCCGCAGCCGCTCGGCACTCGGCCCGTACAGGTCGACGCCCTGCTGGTGGGCGGTCTCCGCGATGTGCGCGGACGCGGCGAGCGCGTAGCCGATGTGCATGAAGTTGCGGCAGGTCTCCTGGCCGAGCCCGTCGGCGTAGGTGCGCTGGCCGAACCAGTACGTGGCGAGCTTCTCCGGGCTGGTCATCGTGCCGCCGGGGGGCGCCTTGGGCAGCTTGCCGTCGGAGGCGAGGTAGAAGTACGCGGGGACGCGCGCCCGATAGCGGGCCAGGGACTGGGTGAACAGCTCGCGGTCCTCCAGGAAGACGGCGATCCCGATGGCCGCGTCGGTCATCGCCAGCTCCCAGTTCCCGTTGTAGTCGGGCACCTTGGCGGTGACGGCGGGCAGATACGCCTTGCGCAGCATCCACTTGAAGCGCTGGACGTCCGCGGCGCCCCACTTCGGGTAGCCCGCGTGCACGATGTCGGCGGCCCGCGCCCAGGACGAGCCCGCCCAGGCGGTCTGGAGTCCGGCGTTGCCCTCGGTGTGCTCCTTCATCACCTTCGACCAGCCGTCCATGATCTCCACGGCCTTGCGGGCGTGCGCCTCTTCGCCGCTGACGGACCAGAGCAGCGCCTGGGTGTACGCGGCGATGGCGTCCTCGCGCTCGGCCAGGCACGCGGGGGGTCCGGCGTTCGGGGGGCAGGGCACGACGGCGGCCGGGTGCGCGGTGTACCCCGGCGCCCCGTACCGGCTGGTGCGCATCCTCTCGTACGCCGACCGCCAGGGCTCCCGCCCCTCCCGCACCCGCTCCCGCACGACATCGAGCTGACTGCGGCCGACGACGACGCCGGGGTGGTGGAAGGGGGTGTCCTGGGCGGCGGAGATCTTCGAGGCGGGGGCGCAGGCGGGCGCGGCGAGCGCGGCGAGCGCCGCGAGGAGGGCGAGGGCGGCGCGGCCCCGGGCGCGGGGGCGGCGCGTGGCGGTCGGGGGCTGGGGGCTCACCCTTCCACGGTGGGGGGCGCTCGGGGCGCGCGCAGATCTATTGAGCCGAGCGGGGTGGGGTGGGGAGGGGAGGGGGCGGGTTGTTCGTCTGCGGGTGCGTCGTGGCTGAGCGCGCAGTTCCCCGCGCCCCTAGGGGGATGGGGTGAGCCGGGGGCGGATGCTTCGCGGGGGCGTGGGTGGTTCTCTGCGGGTGCGTCGTGGCTGGGCGCGCAGTTCCCCGCGCCCCTAGGGGGTTGGGGTGGGCCAGCGGAGTTGCGTCACGGCCCCTTCGCGGCCGCATGCACCCCGACCCCCTCAGCGGCGCGGGGAACTGCGCGACCAGCCACCCACGGCCCGCAGACAAACGAGAGGCACAACCAGCCCCCACCCAGGGGCGCGGGGAACTGCGCGCTCAGCCAGCCACGGTCCGCAGACGAACGAGAGGCACAACCAGCCCCCACCCAGGGGCGCGGGGAACTGCGCGACCAGCCACCACGCACCCGCAGACGCACAACCCGCTCCCCAGCGGAGCGCCCGGCGGGGAACTGCGCGACCAGCCACGACGCGCCCGTAGACGAACAGTCGCTCACGCCGGGAGCAAGCTGCACGCCCCCGCGACCTCGTCCAGTGAGAGCCCGAGGACCGACGCCAACGCGGCCACCGTGAAGAACGCCGGGGTCGGGGCGCGGCCCGTCTCGATCTTGCGGAGCGTCTCCGCGGAGAGCCCGGCCGCCGCCGCGACCTCACTCATGCTGCGCCCGCCCCGCGCGACCCGCAGCAACGCGCCCAGCCGCTCGCCACGCTCGCGCTCTTCGGGGGTGAGAGGGGTGCGGACCATGGCGCCGAGTCTAGTCCGGCGCGGGCCAGGTCGGACCCGTACGCCCAGGAATCCCCGTACGGCCAGCGTTCAGTGCGCCGATCCCTCCGCCGACCACCCCTCCACCTGGAACCGCGGCGTCACATCCCGCCGGTGCACCTCGTCCCCACACGCCCGGCACGTGATCACCGGATCCAGGTCGGACCCGCACGAGTGCCGCCACACCGTGGGCGGGACGTCCGCCAGATGCCGGTCGCCCCACCGCATCAGCATCAGCAGCACCGGCCGCAGCTCCTGCCCCGCCTCGGTGGCCCGGTACTCGTACCGCGCGGGCCGCTCGTTGTAGAGCACCTTCTCCAGGACGCCCGCGTCGACCAGCCGGCGCAGCCGGGCGGTGAGGATGTCGCGGGGGGCGCCCACATTGCGGGCGATCGCGTCGAAGCGGTGCACGCCGAAGAAGACCTCGCGCAGGACGAGCAGCGCGTACTTCTCCCCCACGACCGCCAGCGCGTCGGCGATCGAGCAGGGCCGGGAGTTCTTCTGCGACGTCGTCATGGCTCCACGGTAAGCCAGGAACAGCCGTGCATTGGATTTTCCAACCCAGGGAGTTACAGTGAATCCAGTTTCCAAACCTACTCGCCGGTAGCGCGGGCAGGTCCCGAAGCCACAGCCCGAGCCAGCCGAGGAGCACCCGATGCGTGACGCCGTGATCGTGGAAGCCGTCCGTACCCCGATAGGAAAGGGCAAGCCGGGCGGGGCCCTCTCCGGGACGCACCCCGTCGAACTGCTCGCCCACACCCTGCGCACCCTCGTCGAGCGCAGCGGTGTCGACCCGGCGCTCGTCGACGACGTGATCGGCGGGACCGTCGACCAGGTCGGCGAGCAGGCCATGAACACCACCCGGTACGCCTGGCTCTCCGCCGGGTTCCCGGACAGCGTCCCCGCGACGACCGTGGACCGCCAGTGCGGCTCCTCGCAGCAGGCCGTCCACTTCGCCGCCCAGGGCGTCCTCTCGGGGGCGTACGACCTGGTCGTGGCCTGCGGGGTCGAGTCCATGAGCCGGGTCCCGATGTGGTCCAACGTGCCCGCCGGCAAGGACCCGTTCGGGCCGGGCGTGGCCGCCCGCTTCCCCGACGGCCTCGTTCCGCAGGGCATCAGCGCCGAGCTGATCGCCGCGAAGTGGTCGATCGGGCGGGAGCGGATGGACGAGTTCGCCACCGCCTCGCACCAGAAGGCCGCGGCGGCTTGGGACGCCGGGCTCTTCGACGCCGAGACCGCGCCGATCGCGGGGCTGAGGCGGGACGAGTCCGTACGCCCCGCCACGACGCCCGAGATCCTCGCCGGACTGAAGCCGTCCTTCGTGGACCCGGCCTTCGCCGAGCGCTTCCCGCAGATCGACTGGTCGGTGACGGCGGGCAACAGCAGCCCCACCAACGACGGCGCCTCGGCCGTACTGATCACCTCCAGCGAGACCGCGGCGCGGCTCGGCCTGCGCCCGCTCGCCCGGCTTCACAGCTTCGCCGTCACCGGCTCGGACCCCGTCCTGATGCTCACCGGGGTCATCCCCGCGACCGAGAAGGTGCTGCGCAGGGCCGGGCTCGACCTCGGCGACATCGACCTCTTCGAGGTCAACGAGGCCTTCGCGAGCGTGGTGCTCGCCTGGCAGCAGGAGACCGGCGCCGACCTGTCGAAGGTCAACGTGCACGGCGGCGCGATCGCGCTCGGCCACCCGCTGGGCGCCAGCGGCACCCGGCTGATGACCACGCTGGTGCACGCGATGCGCCGGCGCGGGGCGCGCTACGCCCTCCAGACGATGTGCGAGGCGGGCGGACTGGCCAACGCCACCGTCCTGGAGGCGCTCTGACGACATCTCAGCCGCTGTCACCCGTACGGCCGACTGCGTGACCCCGCCACCCGACCGTTATAGTAATTGGAATGGTGGAGATCAAGACGGACACACAGATGGACGCGATGCGCGAGGCCGGGCGGGTGGTCGCGCGGGCGCTCGCCGCGGCCCGGGACGCGGCGGGCGTCGGCGTCAGCCTGCTGGACCTCGACACGGCGGCCCACGAGGTGCTGCGGGCGGCGGGCGCGTCCTCGCCGTTCCTCGGCTACCACCCGGACTTCGCCCCGGTCCCCTTCCCGGCCGTCGCCTGCGTCTCCGTCAACGACGCGATCGTGCACGGCATCCCGGACGGCTACCGGCTGCGCGACGGCGACCTGGTGAGCGTCGACTTCGGCGCGGTCCTGGACGGCTGGGCCGGGGACTCGGCGATCAGCTTCACGGTCGGCCGGGCGCGGAGCGAGGACGTACGGCTGATCTCGACGGCGTACGAGGCGCTGGAGGCGGGCATCGCGGCGGCGGTCGTGGGCAACCGCATCGGCGACATCGCGCACGCGATCGGCAAGGTCTGCCGGGGCGCGGGCTACGGCATCCCGGACGGCTTCGGCGGCCACGGCATCGGCCGCCACATGCACGAGGACCCGGGAGTGCCCAACGAGGGCCGCCGGGGCCGGGGCATGACGCTGCGGCACGGCATGGTCCTGGCGATCGAGCCGATGCTGATCGCGGACGGTACGGACGACTACTACCCGTGCCCCGACGGCTGGACCCTCCGCACCCTCACCGGCACCCGAGCGGCCCACGCGGAACACACGGTGGCGATAACGGACAAGGGCCCCCGCATCCTCACGCAACCCTGAGCAGGCCGCACCTCCAGGGGCGCGGGGAACTGCGCGAGCAACCGGCCACTCACCCGCAGACAAAGACCGGGCACAAGAAGGGGCGCGGGGAACTGCGCGAGCGACCACCCACTCAGCCGCAGACAAAGACCGG
>NZ_BAAACA010000066.1:249590-323104 GCF_039521265.1 Streptomyces crystallinus
CGGCGGCGCGATCCGGCCGAAACCCGACGCCAAGAACGGGCCACGGACAACGCCCCGAGAGGGGCGCCACGTGGCTGGTCCGTACCTGTCCCGGAACATGACGTTCTGCTGTCATGGTCCCGCCAACCCCCCACAGGAGAACCGGGCTGGCGACATGACCGAAGGGAGCGTCATGTTCAACGCACTGGCCATCGGCGGCGCATCAGCCGTCCTGCTGGCCGCCCCGCTCAGCGCGTCCGGCCACACCCCCGGCTGGGGCACCCCGCCGCCCGACAAGATCGTGATCGACCTCGTGACCGTCAACGGCTCGGGGTGCCCCGCGGGCACCGCCGCCGTCGCGGTCTCCCCCGACAACACCGCGTTCACCGTCACGTACAGCCACTACCTGGCACAGGTCGGCAAGGGCGCCGAGCCCACCGACATCAGAAAGAACTGCCAGCTCGCGCTGAACGTCCACGTCCCGCAGGGCTTCACCTACGGGATCGCCTCCGCCGACTACCGCGGCTTCGCCCACCTGGAGAAGGGCGCGACCGCGCAGGAGCGGGCCAACTACTACTTCCAGGGCATGTCGCAGACGGCCTACATCGCGCACCCCTTCAAGGGGCCGCTCGACGACGACTGGCAGACCAACGACACCACCGACGTCGCCGCCATCGTCTACAAGGCCTGTGGGGAGGAGCGCTATCTGAACATCAACACCGAGCTGCGGGCCGGGGCCGGCACCTCCGACACCGTCAACACCACCAGCTTCATCACGATGGACTCCACCGACGCGAGCATCACGACCACGTACCACTTCTCGTGGAAGGTGTGCCCGCCGAAGTAACCCCCACCGTACGCACCCACGGGCCGCCCGGCACGACACCGGGCGGCCCGCCGCACAACCCCACCCCATGCCACCCCCTCCACTCCCTCAGTTCTCCGCGACGAACCGCCTCGCCAGCTCGTCGCCCAGCGACACCGCCGCCCCGTGGCTCTCGATCGGCTCGGCCCGCGAGTTCTTGAAGAGGATGTACGTGACGCCGGACCGGGCGCCCCCGGTGGCGGGGTCGGGGTTCATCCCGAGGGCCTTCGCCGTGGCGTACGACGCCTCCCCGATGATCTTCGAGGGGCCGGTGTCCCCGACCACCGCGTACTCGACCCTGCCGTTGTAGATGACGGCGGCCACACCACCCCCTCTTATCCCGGCCGCCGAGTAGTTCCAGATCGAGCTGGAGCTCGGCACCACGACATAGGGCAGCTTCTCGGCGTTGAGCGGTCTGCCGTCGGACTGGTGGAAGGCGGTGTCGCCCTGGAACCACGGGTCGGTGACGCGGTTGCAGGCGGTCGTGGTCTGGCCGTCGCAGTCGATGTCGAGGTCGGCCTTCCAGAAGACGGCGCCGTTCTTGCCGCAGACCGGGACCGTCGCGGCACTCCCGCTGTCCGTCCGGTACTTGCCGCTGGAGATCTGCGAGCAGGACGTCACCTTGGCCAGCAGCTCGGCCGCACCGACCGAGCCCTCCCCGGTGCGGGCGGGGGCGGCGGCCGCGCGGGGCGCGTCGGAGGCGGTGGCGGGCAGGGCCGCGGTGGCGAGGAGGGCGGCGCCGGAGGCGGCGGCGAGGGCTAGCGTTCGCGTATGCACGTGGGGGGACCCTTCTGGGAGGACGATTCCTTACCTGACCTGCGGCAATCCGACCTGTTTGCATGAGCGCGTCAACACTGGTCACATCAAATGAAACGCGGCCCCCGTCCCCTGAGGGACGAGGGCCGCGCCCGCTTCACCCGCCCGGCGGCGGAATCTGATGAACTGTCACCCGGCTGGGCGCACCACCATCGCGGAGCCGCCACCGCGCCGGACCCGCTCGGCGGCCGCCACCCAGCGGCCGTCGTCGAGCCGTTCCACGCCGGTCGCCGCGCCGATCACCGGATTGAGCGAGAAGGCCTGCCCCAGCGCCTCCAACTGGGCCCGGAGCGGGCTGTTGTAGAGCCCGGGCTCCAGCTCGGTCCTGGCCCCGTTGCGCTGGCTGGCGCGGGGCGCGGCGATGGCGTCGACCAGCGGCAGGCCCCGGTCGAGGTGCCCGACCAGGGACTGGAGCACCGTGGTGATGATGGTCGCGCCGCCCGGCGAGCCGAGCGCCATCACCGGCTTCCCGCGCCCGTCCAGCACGATCGTCGGCGACATCGAGGAGCGCGGCCGCTTGCCCGGACCCGGCAGGTTGGGGTCGTGGACGGCCGGGCTCGCCGGGGCGAACGAGAAGTCGGTCAGCTCGTTGTTGAGCAGGAAGCCCCGGCCGGGGACCGTGATCCCGCTGCCGCCGGTCTGCTCGATGGTGAGCGTGTACGAGACGATGTTGCCCCACTTGTCGGCCACCGTCAGATGCGTGGTGTTCTCGCCCTCGTACGTGGTGGGCGAGGCCTGGCCGGAGGTGGCGCACGGCGCCGGGTGGCGGGGGTCGCCGGGCGCCAGCGGGCTGGTCAGCGCCTTGGTGTCACTGATCAGACAGGCCCGGGAGTCGGCGAACCGCTGGGAGAGCAGCCCCTTGGTCGGTACGTCCTCGAAGGCCGGGTCGCCCACCCAGCGGCCCCGGTCCGCGAACGCCACCCGGCTCGCCTCGATGTAGCGGTGCAGATACTGGACCTCGGAGGCCTTCGACAGATCGGTGTGTTCGAGGATGTTGAGCGCCTCACCGACCGTGGTGCCGCCGGAGGACGAGGGCGCCATCCCGTAGACCTTCAGGCCCCGGTAGTCCACCTTCGTGGGCGCCTGGCGCTCGACCGCGTACGCCCGCAGGTCCTTGTCGGTGAGGTCGCCGGGGCGCGCGACCCTGCTGGAGCCGGGCGCCACCGGGGGCTTGCGGACCGTCCGTACGATGTCGCGTCCGAGGTCGCCGCGGTAGACGGCGTCGACGCCCTCGCGGCCCAACTCCTCGTAGGTGCGGGCGAGATCGGGGTTGCGCAGCCGGGACCCGACCACCGGGAGCTGTCCACCGGGCAGGAACAGCTTCGCCGTGTCCGGGAAGTCCGCGAACCGCGCCTGGTTGTCGGCGGTCTGCTGACGGAAGGTCTCGTCGACGGTGAAGCCGTCGCGCGCGAGGCGCTCGGCGGGCTTGAGGAGCCGGCTGAGCGGCTTGGAGCCCCAGGCGTCGACGGCCGCGTCCCAGGTGGCCGGGGTGCCGGGGGTGCCGACGCTGAGCCCGCTGGTCACCGCGTCGGGGAACGGGAGCGGTTTGCCGTTCTCCAGGAACAGGGACGAGGTCGCGGAGCGCGGGGCGGTCTCGCGGCCGTCGATGGTGTGCACGGTACGGGAGCCGGCGTCGTAGTAGACGAAGTACCCGCCGCCGCCGATGCCCGACGAGTAGGGCTCGGTGACGCCCAGCGCGGCGGCGGTGGCGACGGCGGCGTCCACCGCGTTGCCGCCGTGCCGGAGCACCTCGATGCCGGCGGCGGTGGCGTCCACGTCGACGCTGGCCACGGCGCCGCCGTACCCCACGGCCTCGGGCGTCTTGGCGGGCGGGGGCGCTGTGCCCGGCGGGGCGGCCGCGACCGAGGTCGCCACGGCCGCGGCGACGGCCAGTAACGCGAGACTGCGGACGGCGGAGCGACGCATGCGTACCTCCTGGGTGGCGATGTCCGCGCAGCGTAGCGTCGCTCCCGCCGCCGCGTCAGGACCGTCTCGAACACGGTGTCGCGCTGCCGCTAACATGCCCGCCCATGAACGACGACGTACGCAACATCGTGCTTGGCGTGGTGGCCGCGGGCATCAGCGGCGCCCTGGGCTGGCTCACCCGCACCTACCTCTGGAAGCGCAGGCTCCGCCGCAAGCAGGCGTTCTTCGGGCTGCCGACCCACTCCGAGTGCCTGCTCGTCGTCAACCGGGACGCGGGCAAGGAGGGCGCGGTGCACCGGTTCGACGTGTTCGCCCTCCTCGAACTCGCCTCCCTCATCAAGGACTGCGGGGCGCACGCGCGCATCGTCCAGCACGACGCGACCCAGCAGGGCTTCGGCGTGCGCACCGAGTTCTGCCTCGGCGGGCCCTACTCCAATCGCCGGATGGCCGCTCATCTCTCCGCGCTGCTCCCTGGCGTCACCATGAACGTGGACACCGAACCCGTCCCGGACCGGGGCGCGTTCACCATCGGCGGCGAGCGGTATCTGGTGGAGGGCGGGGTCACCGAGTACGTCATACTCGCGCGGGTCACCGCCGGTCAGGGACAGCGGCCCGTCTTCCTCTTCTGCGGGCAGCGCGCGATCACCAACCAGGCGGCCACCCGCTATCTCGCCCGCAACCACGAGAAGCTGGCCCGCAAGCACGGCGACGGCACGTTCTGCCTGCTCCTGAAGGTCGTCAACTCCCTCGCCTACGGCCCGGACGTGGTGGAGGTGGTCGCCGACGTCACCCGAGCGGCCCTCGCGCCGGCCCCGACAGCTCCAGCGGCAGCGCCTTGATCCCGTTGATGAAGTTCGACACCAGCCTGCGCGGCGGCCCGGCGAGCGTGTACGGGGGCAGCAGCCGCAGCGCCTCCTCGTGCAGCACCCTCAGCTGGAGGCGGGCGAAGTGCGCGCCGAGGCAGACGTGCGGCCCGTCCCCGAAGGAGACATGGGGGTTGGGCGCGCGGCTGAGGTCCAGTCGGTGCGGGCGGGCGAAGACGCGCTCGTCGTGGTTGGCCGAGGCGTGGAAGACGACGACCTTGTCGCCCGCCCGCAGCCGCTGCCCCGCCAGCACGGTGTCCCGTACGGCGGTGCGGCGGAAGGTCAGCACCGGCGGGTGCCACCGCAGCAGCTCCTCGACGGCGCTGTCCACGCCCACCCGGCCCTCCCGCAGGGCCTGTTGGGCCTCGCCGTCCTCGGCCAGCGCGAGGAAGCCGCCGGGGGCCGCCGCGCGCACGGTGTCGTTGCCCGCCACGGTCAGCAGGAAGAAGAACATCTCCAGCTCGGCGTCGCCCAGTTCGGAGTGGGCGAGCGCGGTCATCACGTCGTCGGCGGGCTCGCGCCGCTTGTGGGCGGCGAGCTCTTGGGCGTACGCGAACATCTCCCGCAGCATCGCGGGCGAGCGCGGGTCGACCGGCCGCCCGTCGGGACCGAGCACCGGCGGCTCGTCCGGGTCCTGGTAGCCGATGACCCGCTCGGTCCATTCGAGGAGCAGCCCGCGGTCGCTGCCGGGCACCCCGAGCAGATCGGCGAGGTTGAGCAGCGCGTAGTCGTCGGTGACCTCGGTGACCAGGTCGAAGGCGCCGCCCTCGGCGCCGTCGCGGGCCGCGCCGAGCAGGGTGCGCGCCCGGTTCCGTACCGCCGCCGCGAAGCGGTCGGTGCGGCCGGGGGTGAAGGCGCGGCTCACCAGCCGCCGCAGCCTGCCGTGGTCGTGGTGGTCCGCCCTGGCCGGCCCGGCCGAAGAGCTCGCGGCGGGGTCCTGGTTGAGCATCATGCGCCGGATGAACGGCAGGTCGTCCGGGTCGGGGTCGCGGATCTGGGTGGCGCCGAGCGCGGAGGAGTAGGTGGCCGCGTCCTTGAGCACCCGTACGACGTCGGCGTGCCGGGTGACCGCCCAGAAGCCGGGTCCGGCGGGCCAGCCGAGGACCTCGTACTCCTCCTGCCAGGCCACCGGGTGCCGCTCGCGCAGCTCCCGGTAGTCGTCGTGGGGCGGCCCGGCGGCGTACCGGCGCGGGTCGAAGACGTCCGGCAGATCACTCATCGCACCACGGTGACGCCCACGGGCGCCGCCGACAAGACCGCCCCGGCCGAGCGGCAGGCGGACGTCAGAAGGGGCAGGCCGGCAGGGTCAGCCGTCCGTCGGTGCCGATCACCGTCACCTTGAGGTCCTGCCCCTGGGGCACCGCGTGCGCGACCGTGCACGCGAACTGCTGGCGGGCGAGGAGCGGGAAGTCCAGGACGGCGCGCTCCAGGTGGACCGTCACCTGGTCGCCTTCCACGCCGAGGGCGAGCCCGCCGTAGAAGTTCGGCAGTTCGCTGGTGAGGCCCGCGTCCTTCTCGGCGTCGCTGGGGCCGTTGAGCAGCTGCATCAAAGCGCCGCCCAGCCTCGCGTCCTTGTTCCCGCCGGAGCGGACCACCGGCAGCAGACCATTGGGCCCCTTGAAGTACAAGGTGGTCCCCTCGTCGCCGCTCGGTGTCACCTTCCCGTACGCCGGGTCGCCGACCTGGACGACGTCGGTGGAGCGGATGCCGCACCCGGCCGCCAGGAGCAGCGCGGCGCACAGCGCGGCCAGCCGCGCCCCCCTCATGACGGCGTCCCCTCGCCGGGCGGCCGCAGCGGCAGCTCGACGGTGAACACCGCCCCGCCCGAGGGGCCGTTGGCGGCCCGGACGGTGCCGCCGTGCAGCCGGACGTTCTCCAGGGTGATGGCGAGCCCGAGCCCGCTGCCCGCCGAGCGGGTACGGGCCGCGTCGGCCTTGAAGAACCGGTCGAAGATGTGCGGCAGCACGGCCGGGGCGATCCCGGGGCCGCCGTCGGACACCTCGGTGACCAGCCGGTCGCCGTCGGCGCGCAAGGTCACCCGGACCGGCGCGGTGCCGTGCCGCAGCGCGTTGCCGACGAGGTTGGCGACCACGACGTCGAAGCGCCTGGGGTCGAGCATGGCCCGGATCCCCTCGGGCAGCTCGACGTGCACCTGCTCCTCCCACCGCCGGCGCTGGAGGGTCTTGGCGATCGTCTCGGCCACGTCGACCTCGTCGAGGTTGAGCTCGGCGGCCTTGGCGTCGAAGCGGGAGATCTCCATCAGGTCGTCGACGAGGGTGGCGAGCTTGTCCGTCTCGGTGGAGATCAGCCGGACGGCGGCCGCGGTGTCGGGGTCCAGCCGGGCGGCGTCCTCGTCGAGGACCTCGGTGACCGCGAGCATCCCGGCGAGCGGGGTGCGCAGCTCGTGCGAGACGTCGGAGGCGAATCTGCGGGCCCTGGCCTCGGCCTTCTGGAGCTCCTCGACGGACCGCTCCAGCGCCTCGGCGGACTCGTTGAACGTCCAGGCCAGATCGGCGAGTTCGTCCGAGCCCTTCACCTCGATACGGGTGTCCAGGCGCCCCTTGCCCATGCTGCTGGCGGCCCGGCGCAGATCGCGGACCGGCCGCAGCACACTGCGGGCGGCGAGCAGCGCGGGCACCAGGGCGATGGCGAGTGCGGGCAGCGCGCCGTCGCGGGCGGCGCTCACCATCGCCTGGACGTTCTCCTCCTCGGTGCTCAGCGGCATCACCGCGAACACCGTGATCCCGGTGGGCTGCGCGGGCTGCATCCCCTCCACGCCGAGCATCACCGGCATACCCATGGTCAGCCAGGGCCGGCCGTCCTTGATCACCCGCTGGAAGGAGCCGTGCGCGTTGGCCCGGGCGCGCCGGCGCAGCTCGTCGGTGAGGACGCCGGAGGTGGGCTGGCTGACGTTGGAGGCGCGCAGCGTGCCGTACTCGGCGTAGACGTACCAGGGGTGCGGCTTGCCCTGGCGGCCCAGGGCGAGGCTGAACTCGCGCAGCGAGGTGCTGGTCATCGGCAGCTTGACCGTCTGCGCGCCGATCTGGTCGCGCAGCTGGGCGACCGCGGTGTCCTGGGCCTGCTGGAGGATGGCGGAGCGGGCCTCCTGGTAGATGAGGGTGGCGGTGGTGCCCGCCGCGATCACGGCGACCAGCAGGAAGGCGGCCACCAGCCGGGCCCGCAGGCCGATGCGTCCGAGCCGCTTGAGCGCGCGTATCACCGCAGCGGGCCGAACCGGTAGCCGAAGCCGCGGACGGTCTGGATGTAGCGCGGGCTGCCGGCGACGTCCTCGACCTTGTTGCGCAGCCGCCGTACACACGCGTCGACCAGCCGGGCGTCACCGTGGTAGCTGTGCTCCCACACCGACTCCAGGAGCTGCTGGCGGCTGAAGACCTGCTCGGGGTGGGCGGACAGGTGCAGCAGCAGCTTGAGCTCGGAGGGGGCCAGCGCCAGGCGCTCGCCGGACTTGGCGGCGGTGAGTCCGGCCCGGTCGAGGGCGAGTTCGCCGTGGAACTCCAGGCCGGGCCGGCCGGGGTCGGTGAGCCGGCGCAGCACGGCCCGGATACGGGCCTCGATGACCTCGGTGCGGGCGGGCTTGACGATGTAGTCGTCGGCGCCCGCCTCCAGACCCACCACCACGTCGAAGTCGTCGCCGCGCGCGGTGAGCATGATGATCGGCAGCTGGCTGGTCTCGCGGATGCGGCGGCAGACCTGGACGCCGTTGATGCCGGGCAGCATCAGGTCGAGCAGGACCAGCTCGGGCTGGAAGGACTTGAGCGCCGCGAGTCCGGCCTCCCCGGTCTCGGCCGCGCGCACCTCGTGGCCGCGCCTGCGCAGCCCGAGCTCGACCCCTTCCCGTACGGAGGGGTCGTCCTCGATGAGCAGCACGCGTGGCATGAGCGTCAGTATCCCAGCAGTCTCGTAGGGCTCGGATGTGTCGGGTGTCTCAGGCATCTCAGGTGTTCAGGTGCCTCGGGGGCCTCAGCGCTTGCGGCCGCCGCGGAGCCTGCCGAGCACGTCGTTGATGCCGTCGAGCCGCAGCGGCCGGGCGAGCAGCGCGATCGTCACCAGCAGCGCGGCGGTGCCGGCCCCGGCCGCGGCGAAGTCGCCGAGCGGGTCGGCCGCGCGGGCCGCCGCGTAGCCGAGCAGCGCCGCGGGGGCGCAGCCGAGCAGCAGCCGGACGTGGGTGGCGAGGGAGGGCGAGCGCAGCAGCCCGGCGCCGCCGCCGAGCCTGCGGTCGAGGGTGTACGCGGTGACCGCCCAGCCCGCGAAGAGCGCGAGCGAGTACGCCCCGGCCATCCCGGTGACCGCCCAGCGCGCGGGCAGCAGCACATAGGCGAGGGCGGACAGGCCCGCGTTGCACCCGGCGATCACCAGGTTGAGGACGAACGGGGTGCGGGTGTCGCCCAGCGCGTAGAACCCGCGCGAGAGCACGTACTGCCCGGAGAACGCGATGAGCCCGGGCGCGAACGCCATCAGCATCCCCGCCATCACCTCGACGTCGGCGGGGGTCGTCCGGCCGTACCCGAAGACCACGGCCATCAGCCAGGGCGCCAGCGCGAGCAGCGCGCAGGCGGCCGGGACGATCATCGCGGCGCTGGAGCGCAGCCCGTGGGACAGGTCGCGGCGCACCCCCGCGGGGTCCCGGTCGGCCGCCGCCCGGCTCATCCGCGGCATCAGGGCGGTGAGCAGCGAGACGGTGACGATGCCGTGCGGGACCACCCAGATCATGTACGCGTTGGTGTACGCGGTGTAGCCCGCGCCGCCGGCCACGCCCTGGTCGTGGGCGTGCCGGCCGGCGGTGGTGGAGAGCCGGGTCACCACCCAGTACGCGGCCTGGTTGGTCAGGACGAGCAGCACCAGCCAGCCCGCCGAGCGCAGCGGGCGGGTGATGCCGCTGCCGCGCCAGTCGAAGCGCGGCCGCCAGCGGAACCGGGCCGCGCTCAGCGCCGGGAGCATGGCGAGCGCCTGGACGGCTATCCCGGCGGTGGTGCCCCAGCCGAGGATCCGGGTGTCGGTGGCGCTCAGGGTGTCGCCGGAGGTCCCGGCGGTCGCCAGATAGAGGCCGAACACCGCGATCACGACGAGGTTGTTGAGGACGGGCGTCCACATCATCGCGCCGAACCGGCCGCGTGCGTTGAGGACCTGTCCCAGGAGCGTGAACAGGCCGTAGAAGAGGATCTGCGGCAGGCAGTAGCGGGCGAAGGCGACCGTGAGGTCGCGCTGGCCGCCGGTGTAGTCGGTGTAGAAGTCGATGATGCCCGGTGCGGCGAGCACCGCGAGGGCCGTCAGCGCCACCAGGGCCGCGGTGCACGCGGTGAGCAGCCGGTCGGTGTAGGCCTTGCCCCCGTCGGCGTGCTCCTGGGCGGCGCGGACCAGTTCCGGCACGAAGACCGCGTTGAGGGTGCCGCCGATGAGCAGGGTGTAGAGGATGTTGGGGATGGTGTTGGCGACCGTGAAACCGTCGCCGACGAGCCCGGTGCCGAGGGCCGCGACCACCACGGCGGAGCGGACGAACCCGGTCGCACGGGAGACGATCGACCCGGCGGCCATCACCGCGCCGCTGCGCGCCACCGACGCCTTGGCCGCGTGCCGGGGCCCGGCCTGGACCGGGGCCGTCACCGGCGGGCCAGATAGGCCTGGAACGCGCGGTACAGCGCGTGGTTGGCGGTGCCGCTCATCGGTGTCTCCCACTCCCCCAGTGTCTCGACCACCCGGCCTCCGGTGCCGAGCTTCCAGCGCAGCAGGCCGAACGGGCGGTCGTGTGGATCAAGGGTGGAGGGTACCCCGCGCATGTCGTAGACATCGGCGCCGAGTGCGTGGGCGTCCAGCATCATCTGCCACTGGAGGGCGTTGCTGGGCCGCACCTCGCGGCGGTGGTCGGCGGAGGCGCCGGTCTGGTACCAGACCCGCCGCCCCGCGGTGATCATGGTGTGGGCGGCCAGCACCTCACCCCCGTGGACGGCGAGGTAGAGCCGCATCCGGCCCGGCTGCTCGGCGTTGAGCACCGCGTACTGGCGCTCGTAGTACGCGAGGGAGCGGCCGAGCCGGAAGCCGTCGCGCTCCTCGGTGATCCGCAGCAGCCGGTAGAACTCGGGCAGCTCGGCCGCGCCCGCGGTGACGACCTCGACGCCCGCCTTCTTGGCGGCGCGCACATTGCGGCGCCACTCCTGGTTGAGCCCGGACCACAGCTGGTCGGCGGTGCGTCCGGCGAGCGGCACCTGGAAGACGTACCGCGGCTGGGCGTCGGCGTCCTCGCCGTCCCCGCCGCAGCGCCGCCAGCCGCGCGCCCGCAGCCGCTCGGCGACCGCGCTGCCCAGCGAGTCCACCTCGGTGGCGAGCACGTCGCCGACCTTGCGGCCGGGGCCGGTCGCGGACTTCAGCAGCGCGGCGTCCCAGCGCCGGTAGGCGAGCGAGGGCCCGATGCGCACGGCGAAGGCGCCGGCCCGGCGCAGATGGCGCAGCAGCGGCCCAAGCCAGCGGTCGACGTCCGGGTCGGCCCAGTCCGCGACCGGCCCCTCGGGCAGGTAGGCGAAGTATTTCCGGGTGCCCGGGAATTGCCGGTAGAGCACGAGGGCCGCGCCCTTCAATTCACCCGTGTCCAGATGCCAGCCGACCCTTTCCGCGGACCATTGGTCCTTGACCTCGGCCCACGAGGGGTACTGCAGGAAACTCACGTCGGGGCGGTCCGCCAGAAAGGACCGGTACTCGGCGACGGAGAGACCGCGCACCGTCAGGTCCTGGTCCCGGTCGCCGGTCACGAGCAGTGCGGACACGTCGGTGGCCTCCCAAGTACGCCCCGCCATCGGTTCCACGGGGATGCACAGGAGCCTCACAGCGGTCCATGACCGGGCCGCGCGACGAATGTGACCGGACGGTGACAGTTCCTCTGCGGTCCCTGTCACAAACGAATCCCCGGAGTTTTTCGGCGCTTTGCGCAACCTAGAGTCGTGTTACCGACTCTCTCCCATGGAGAAGCATTGCTACGGAGGTTTTCCAGTTGAGCCGCATACGCCGCCACACCCTGCTCCGCCGCCCGGCCCGTAACGCCGTGGTCGTCGGCACCGCGGTCCTCGCCGCGGCACTCACCGCCTGCTCCGGTGGCTCGGGCGGATCCGGCGACGCCAAGGGGGGCGCCGACATATCGGGCGCCAAGAAGGCCGAGATCTCGGTCAATCTGACAGGGCAGCAGGCGAAGGCGGGCGAGCCCGTGAAGGTGACGCTCGCCGGCGGGAAGCTCCAGCAGGTCACGGTCACCGACGGCAAGGGCGGGACGCTGGCGGGGAAGATAGCCGCCGACGGCAGGACCTGGACCTCGGACCGCAACGCCGCGCCCGGCACCACCTACGCCGTCGAGGCGAAGGACGACAAGGGCTCCACCGCCAAGGCCGGGTTCGCGACCGCCGCCGCGGACAAGGTGAACAAGCTGACGCTGGTGCCCGGCAAGAACTCCACGGTCGGCGTCGCCCAGCCGCTGTCGATCGTCTTCGACCACCCGGTCAAGAACAAGGCGGCGGTGGAGAAGCAGCTCAAGGTCACCACCTCGAACAACACCGAGGGTTCCTGGGGCTGGATGGAGGACTACTCGGGCAAGACGCGGGTCGACTGGCGGCCCAAGGAGTACTGGAAGAGCGGGACCAAGGTCACGCTCAACGCCGACCTCAACGGCGTCGACTCGGGCAGCGGCTGGTTCGTGCGCGACTACACGACCAACGTGACCATCGGGAAGAACCAGGTCGTCAAGGTCGACCTCGACAACCACCGCCTCAAGGTGTACCGCGACGGCGCCGTGGTCAAGGACATCCCGGTGTCCGGGGGCACGCCCGGTGGCGACAAGCGCTCCTGGCGCGGCAAGGCCGTCCTGATGGCGAAGGAGGGCACGATAAACATGAACTCCGAGACGGTCGGCCTGGGCGACGCCTACAACAAGATGGTCGACTACTCGATGCGTCTGACCTGGTCCGGGATGTACGCGCACGCCGCACCCTGGAACAGCCAGTACTTCGGCAACACCAACCACAGCTCCGGCTGCATCGGCATGAGCGACGCCAACGCCAAGGAGCTGTACGGCATGGCGCAGCCCGGCGACCCGTTCGAGATCACCGGCGACGAGACCAAGGGCCCCCAGGCGGTCAACAACGGCTACGGCGAGTGGAACCTCGGCTGGGAGCAGTGGCAGAAGAAGAGCGCCCTGAACGGCGCCGCCACCTCGGGCGCCTAGAACCAGCCCCCACCCCCACCAAGGAGAGCGGCACCCGCGTCGCGTACCAGTGCGACGTGGGCCCGCTCGGCCTCGGCAAGCCGGTCAGCAACGCCCCCCGCACCTTCCACGGCCGGACACGTCCGGCACCGGTGCTGGACACCGTCGACCCGCTCTACATCGAGCACAGCCCGACCGGCGCGCAGCTGACCTTCTCCCCGCCCGCGTCAGACCCGTCGTATCTGACGGTCCCTCTCCGCGAGGAGTGATCACCGGCTGCTGCCGGGAGGGCTTGCCCCCTTGCTACTGCGCTCCTGGCAGCAGCGTCCCTGGTTCGGCCGGGGCGACATCCACGGCCTCCGTCTTGGGATTGCGCTTCTGTCTCCTGGCCATCCAGGTGGCGAACCAGGAGAGCAACATGCACATCCCGATGTAGATCGGCGAGATCACCATCACCACGGGGATGAACGGCAAATCGTAGTCGAGATTCGATGCGATGAGCTTCCCGGCGTGCAGGAACTCCTCATAGGTGATCAGAAAGCCCAGCGAGGTGTCCTTCAGGGCGACCACCAGCTGGCTGATGATGGTCGGCAGCATCGCCCGGATCCCCTGGGGGACCAGCACGTACGTCATGACCTGCGTCTTGCGCATCCCGAGTGAGAATGCCGCCTCCTTCTGGCCGCGTTCCACGGAGTTGACGCCGGAGCGGAAGACCTCGGCGAGCACCGAGCCGTTGTAGAGCGTCAGCCCGGCCACCAGCGCCGGCAACGGCTGTACCTTCAGCGCCACGAAGATGAAGAAGATCATGACCAGGACGGGCATGGCGCGGAAGAACTCCACCAACAGGGTGGCGACCCAGCGCAGCGCTCGGTGGTCGGAGAGCCGCCCGGTCGCCAGCACCGCGCCGAGCACCAGCGAGAACAGCGCCGCGAACCCGAACGCCTTGAGCGTGTTGCCGAGCCCGCGCAGCAGCAGCAGCTGGATCCCCTCGTACGCGAAGGGCCGCCACTTGGTGACGGTGAACTGGTCGGTGTCGAAGAGGAGGTAGATGATCCAGCCGAGCAGGGCGAGGATCAGTACGGTGGAGAGCAGCCCGTAGAGCAGGTGACGCTGGCGGGTCTTCGGGCCGGGGATGTCGTAGAGCGCGGTGGCTTCGGTGGACAGCTGTGCGGTCATCGGGCGACTCCCCAGTACTTCTCCAGGAGGTTGAAGACGGCGCTGATGGTGAGCGTGACGATCAGATAGCCGACGGCGATCCAGATGAAGGTCCAGACGATGTCGTAGCCGAGCTCGTTGAGCGTCTTGTACGTGCCGAGCAGTTCGGTGACGCTGAAGGCGCCCGCGATCGCGGAGTTCTTGGCGAGCGCGATGAGGGTGGAGCCGACCGGCGGGATGACCGAGCGGAAGGCCTGCGGCAGCACCACGGCGGAGAGCGTCTGCCCGAAGCTCATCCCCAGGCTGCGGGCCGCCTCGCCCTGGCCGGTGGGCACGGTGTTGATGCCCGAGCGCAGCGCCTCGCAGATGAACGCGGAGGTGTAGCAGCCGAGCGCGATCACCGCGAACAGCTTGAAGGGCAGCACGAGTCCGAAGCGCGGCAGCCCGAGCAGCACCGCGAAGAAGAGCAGCGTCAGCGGGGTGTTGCGGAGCACGTTGACCCACACGGTGCCCAGCGCCCGGAACGAGCCGACCGGCGACACCCGGAAGGAGGCCATCAGGAAGCCGAGCACCAGCGCCACGGCCGAGGAGTAGACGGTGAGCTCGACGGTGCCGAGGAAGCCCTTGCCGTACAGCGAGAAGTTCTTGGTCAGTACGTCCATGCGGGGCCTCAGCTCGCCGGGTAGCGGTCGATGGGCGGGGCGGGCGCGGCCTTGCGTCCCGACAGGCCGAGCGTGGCGTCGTAGGCCTTCTGCCAGTCGCCGTTCTTCTCATGGGCGGCGATGGCGTCGTCGAGGGCGAACCGCAGGGCGTTGTCGCTCCTGGGCACCCCGACGCCGTACGGCTCCTTGGAGAACGGCTTGCCGACGACCTTGAGCTCGTCGGGGACCTTGGCCGCGTAGCCGCTGAGGATGGTGTCGTCGGTGGTGACGGCGGCGACCTGGAAGGTGAGCAGGTTGTCCACACAGACGGAGTACGTGTCGTACGCGACGAGTTCGGCCTTCGGGTAGTCCTTCTCGATGCGCTGGTACGGGGTGGAGCCCGCGGCCGAGCAGACGCGCTTGCCGGCCAGGTCCTGGGGCCCGGCGATGTCGTCCTCGTCGGTGCGCACCAGCAGGCCCTGGCCGGCCATGTAGTAGGGCCCGGCGAAGCCGACCAGCTTCTTGCGCTTGTCGTTGATGGTGTAGGTGCCGACGTAGTAGTCGACCTGGCCGTTCTGCAGGGCCGTCTCGCGGTTGGCGGAGGCGATCGTCTTGAACTCGATGGACCTGGGGTCGAAGCCCAGCGAGGCGGACATCATCTTGGCGATCTCGATGTCGAAGCCCGAGTAGACGCCGGTCGCCGGGTCCTTCTCGCCCATGTAGGGCTGGTCCTCCTTGGCGCCGACGACCAGGTGGCCGCGGTTCTTGGCCCGCCGCCACACCGCCGAGCCGGGCAGCGTGAAGCCCGTCATGACCTGGTAGTGCGGCAGTTGGTCGGCCTGGGGGCCCTTCACCGGCGGGCTGCCCGACCTGCCGCACCCGGCGGCGGCCAGGACCAGCGCCAGCGCTGCCAGCGCGCGTCGCGTACGCGTCATGGTTGCGTCCACTCCCCGTTCAGTGCTTGAGGATCTTGGAGAGGAAGTCCTTGGCCCGTTCGCTGTGCGGGTTGGTGAAGAAGTCGTCCGGGGTGCGGTCCTCGACGATCTTGCCGTCGGCCATGAAGACGACGCGGTTGGCGGCGGAGCGGGCGAAGCCCATCTCATGGGTGACCACGACCATCGTCATGCCGTCGCGCGCCAGCTGCTGCATGACCTCCAGGACCTCGTTGATCATCTCCGGGTCGAGCGCGGAGGTCGGCTCGTCGAAGAGCATGACCTTCGGGTCCATCGCCAACGCGCGCGCGATGGCGACGCGCTGCTGCTGGCCGCCGGACAGCTGCGCGGGGTACTTGTCGGCCTGGGAGGCGAGGCCGACCCGGTCCAGGAGCTCGCGCGAGCGCTGGTCGGCCTCCTCCTTCTTGCGGCCGCGGACCTTGATCTGGGCGAGCGAGACGTTGTCGAGGACGGTCCGGTGGGCGAAGAGGTTGAAGGACTGGAAGACCATGCCGACTTCGGCGCGCAGCGCCGCGAGCCCCTTGCCCTCCTCCGGCAGCGGTCTGCCGTCGATGGAGATCGACCCCGACTCGATCGTCTCCAGGCGGTTCATCGTGCGGCAGAGCGTCGACTTGCCCGAGCCGGACGGGCCGATGACGACGACCACCTCCCCGCGCCCGACGGTCAGGTTGATGTCCGTCAGGACGTGCAACTTCCCGTAGTACTTGTTGACGTCACGCAGCTCGATCAACGGATCGACGGCCATACGCTGTCCTGCCCACTCATCGCTGTGTCGAGGTCAGCGCAAACTATCCAGCCCGGAAAGGGACTTCACTTCGACACGCACGAACAGGACATAAACCGTATTTTGGGTTACCGGCGGGTTGTGTCACCGGCGGGCCGGGGCGCGGGCGGCCGTCGGTCAGACCTCGGAGGCCTCCGCGTACACCTGGGAGAGCTCGGGCGTCCCGCTCGCCGCCCACTCGGCCCCGGCGCCCACCACGTCCACCTCGCGCCCCGAGGCGAGCCGCACCACCGGCTGCCCGCCCGGCCACACCTGCCAGGACGCGCCCTCGACCGTGCGCACCAGCACGGTGCCCAGATACAGGCCCGCGTCGTTGCCCAGCCCGGGCAGCTCCTCCGGGTCGTCCCGCCAGCGCGGCGGCAGCTGGTCGAGCGCCGCCAACGAGGCCGGGCTGTCGTCCAGTTCGAGCCCGGCCTGCTGCGCCCGCACCCGGAGCAGCTCGCACTCCGCGAGGAGCTCGCCCACGCCCTCCGGATCGGTCTGCACCGCCTCGGCGAGCGCCGCCGTCCGCTGCGAGCCGTGCCGCTTGCGCCAGTTGTCCAGGATGTTCATGGCGTCAAGCGTCCCATTCGCACAGACCTGCGCACCACAGGGCGCGCCCGGTGCGATTCTCAGATCTCCAGGTCGACGACGACCGGGGCGTGGTCGGAGGCGCCCTTGCCCTTGCGCTCCTCGCGGTCCACATAGCTGTCCTTGACCGCCTTGGTGAACGCGCCGTTGCCGTACACCAGGTCGATGCGCATGCCCTTGTTCTTGGGGAAGGACAGCTGGCGGTAGTCCCAGTACGTATACGGACGGTCGTACTTCAGGGGGCGGGGCACCACGTCGGACAGGCCCGCCTCGCGCAGCGCGGCGAGCGCGGCCCGCTCGGCCGGGGTGACATGGGTCTGGCCCTCGAAGAACGCCACGTCGAACACGTCCTCGTCGGTCGGGGCGACGTTGAAGTCACCCAGCACCGCGAACGGCCGCTCCCCCGCCGCGTCCTGGGCCACCGCCGCCTTCAGGGCCTCGAACCAGGCCAGCTTGTAGTCGTAGTGGCCGTGGCCGACCTCGCGGCCGTTGGGCACGTACACCGACCACAGGCGCACTCCGCCGCAGGTCGCCGAGATGGCGCGGGGCTCCAGGGTCTCCTCGAAGCCCGGGTCGCCGGGCAGGCCCTGCACCACGTCCTCCAGGCCGACCCGGGAGACCAGCGCCACCCCGTTCCACCTGCCCGTGGCGTGGACCGCCGACTCATAGCCCAGCTCGCGGAGCTCGGCGGCGGGGAAGCCCTCCAGGGTGGTCTTGGTCTCCTGGATGCACAGCACATCCGTGCCGGTGCTCTCCAGCCAGGCCAGGAGGCGGGGCAGCCGGGCGGTGATCGAGTTGACGTTCCAGGTCGCGATGCGCATGTCCCCCACCCTAACGGCGGGGTCCGACAGTCACAGGTCCGTCGTGTCCCCGGGGGTCAGCCGGGCGTGGTCGGCCCCGCCGAGGTTGCCGAGGTGGGTGTCGTAGATCGGGCGGGCGAGGTCGGTCAGGAGCGCGTCGTGGATGTCGATGGCCCGGCGCGGCTTGACCTCCCGTACGTACTCGATCACCTCGGAGATCTTGCTCCAGGGCGCCTGCACCGGCAGCATCAGCGTGTCCACCGGGTGGTCCGGAACGGTCAGGGCGTCGCCCGGGTGGAAGAGCGAACCGTCCACCAGGAAGCCGATGTTGGTGATGCGCGGGAGGTCCGGGTGGATCACCGCGTGCAGCTCGCCGTGGACCTGGACGTCGAAACCGGCCGCGCTGAAGGTGTCGCCGTGCCCGACCGTGTGGACGCGGCCGGGGAAGGCCGCCGAGACCTTCTCCGCGACGGAGCGCAGGGTCCAGATCTCGACCGCCGGATCGGCCTCCAGGGCGGCCCGCAGCCGGTCCTCGGCGAAGTGGTCCGGGTGCTCGTGGGTGACGAGGACGGCGTCCGCGCCGAGCGCGGCGTCCGCCTCGCTGAAGGCGCCGGGGTCGATGACCAGCGTCCGGCCGTCCTTCTCCAGCCGGACGCACGCGTGGGTCTTCTTGGTCAGCTTCAGGCTCATGGCCCCATCCTGCTACGCCGGGCGCCGCGGCGCCCGGACTCGCCCGGACGGCTCAGGGCTGCGGGGTGGTCTCCTCGCGGATGACGGCGGCGGCCGCGCGGAAGGCCGCGCCGGCCGCGGGCAGACCGCAGTACACGGAGGTCTGGAGCAGCACTTCCCTGATCTCGTCGGGGGTGAGCCCGGCCCGCAGCGCGGCGCGGGTGTGGGCGGCGACCTCGTCGAGGTGGCCGCCCGCCACCAGCGCGGAGAGCGCGACGACGGCCCGGGTGCGCCGGTCGAGCCCGTCGCGGGCCCACACCTCGCCCCAGGCGTAGCGGGTGGCGAGCTCCTGGAAGTCGCCGGTGAAGCCGTCCGCGTCGGCCGTCTCGGCGTCCACGCGCGCGTCCCCGAGCACCTCGCGGCGCAGCTTCATGCCCCGCTCGTACGGGTCGGGCCGCCCGGCGGGCGCGGCCACCGGCGACGGCACCGGCTCGGCGGCCGTGGGCACCGGCACGTGCAGCGTGTGCGGGGCCTGCGGCGGCTGCGGCGCGGCGGCGACCGGCGGCGCGGCCGGGACCGGGATCGCCGGGAGCGTCTCGTGCCAGGCCGTGGAGAAGTGGTGGACGAGCAGGTCGGTGACGGCGGCGGGCTGCTCCACCGGCGCCAGGTGCGCGGCGCCGGGCACCACGGCGAGGCGGGCGTCGGGCACCCCGGCGACCAGGGTGCGCGCGTCGCCCGGCCCGGTCACCCGGTCCTCGGCGCCGGCCAGCACCAGCGTGGGGACGCCGATACGGGCCAGGTCGGCGCGGATGTCGAAGGCGGCCAGCGCCTCGCAGGCGGCGATGTAGCAGCCGGGGTCGGTGGTGCGCACCATCTGGACGGCCCACTCCACGATGGCGGGCTGGGCGGCGGCGTAGGCGGGGGTGAACCAGCGCTCGGGCGCGCTGCGGGCCATCGGGTCCATGCCGTTGCTGCGCACGACCACACCGCGCTGGCGGAACTCGTCGGCGGTGCCGAACCGGGCCGAGGCGGCGACCAGCGCGAGCGAGGCGAGCCGCCCCGGGTGCCGCAGCGCCAGATCCGCGCCGACGGCCGCGCCGATCGCACTGCCCGCGTACCCGAAGCGCTGGATCCCCAGCCCGTCCAGGGTGGCGATCAGCCGGTCGGCGAGCTCGGCGACGGAGACCGCCGGGTGTGCCGGGGCGCCGCCGTGCCCGGGGAGGTCGAAGCGGACGATCCGCCAGGTCCCGGAGAGCTCGGGGATCTGGCGGTCCCACATGTGCCATGTGGTACCCAGTGAGGGGCCCAAGACCAGGACCGGAGCGTCTTTTGGCCCGTCAGAGCGGTATTGCAGGGTGTTCGTCAGTGTCTCGCTCACCCGGCTGACCCTCTCATCTCTCACTGCCGGACCTGTACTCCCACCTCGGCAGCCGCGGGATCATCCCCCTCACGATCCTGCAGTCCTACCGCCAAGGCCAGAAAGTCTGGGGGGACGCGGGCATGGACGCCATGTGGTCCGCCTCCACCATCAAGGTCATCGGGTCCGGCATCGATGACCCGGACTTCGCCGACAAGCTGTCCCGGCTGATCGGCGACCACGACGTCGAGACCACCTCTACCTCACACTCGGAGTCCGGGAAGTCCACCTCGGTGTCGATGCGGCAGGAGCGGATTCTGGCCGCCGACGCAATTCGCGCCCTGCCCAAGGGCACCGCGCTCTGCTTCGCCACCGGCATGCGCGCGGCGATGCTAGACCTGCGTCCCTGGTATCTGGAGCCCGGCGCCAACGAACTGTCCGCCGCCTCCGCCCGCGCGTCGAAGGGCATCACCGAGCGTGCCGTCGCCAAGGCTGCCCCGCAGCAGTCTGAGTTCGGCACCGCCGCGTAACCCTCCTAGATGGACCCCAGAATGTCGATCACCCAACGCCCCGTGGGGCAGCTGCCATACGGCCTGGGCGCGGCCCGCCGCATCCCCTTGGCAGCTACGCGTTTTAACCGAGCAGCAGTGGGGCCGTCCTAGGATGCCGGACAGGATCAGCTGACTGTGAGGACGCACATGGCCGTGATGATCAAGCGCCAGGAGTTATCGGTGTACGTCGAGCACTACGGCATCTGTCTCGAAGATCGTGACACCAGCTGGATGCCCCACCCCTTCCCTGACGGGTACGACCCCGGCGTGTTCTTGAAGCCGTTCCCGGGCCGCCTTGACATCCGCAGCGCCGGGCACACGCACACGGCTCACTTCACCGTGGAGGTGTGGGACGGTCCGGTGGCCGAGCCCGAGGGCGATTGGGATGAGCGCGGTACCGCGTCACTGCGCTGCGTCTCGGGCCAGCTTCGTCTGCACGGGACGAGCGGTGGGCCAGCCACTGATGACGTGCACCTTCCACAAGCACCGGCCACCTGGCAGGTGCGTCTGCTGTGCACGGGCCGGGCTGAGGTGGCCGCCGAGACGCTGCACCGCGCCGCCGACAACGTCGAGCGGTATACCGCCCAGTTCTGGCCTGCTGCATAGCCGGTTGGGGCCGGTGCGCTGCTGCACCGGCCCCAACCATCAGCAGTGCTGCTCAGTGCGTGATCTGCACCCAGAATCCGTCGTCAGGCCCATCAACGACCCGGTTTTTGTTGTAGAAGTCGAGCAGAAGATTTCCCGCGGCCCCGTTCTCTGGACCGGGGACGGGCATGACGCTGAAGTTGTTCGGCAGCTGGTGCGGGTCGTAGTCGCCGGCAGCCGCTCCTTGGTAGGTGCTCTGGAACGGGTACTCGTCGCACTCGTCGCCGTTCTTGGCGTAGTCGTCGCCGAAGTACTTCAGGCAGTTGTACCGGGACTTGTTGTAGTTCGCCTCCCGGCGCTTGGTGTCGTTGTATAGCCGGGACAGCGGATCGCCAGGCGTCTGGCCGGGGACCTTCTTGGTGGCGCTGGGCGGCACGGTCGAGCCGGGGTTGGTAAATACCTTCTCGATGTGACGGGCCACGCCGCGCTCCGGCGCGCCATCAGCCGCGCTGTACACGAGGGGCGTCTGGTAGGCGAGGCTGGCCGCGCCTGTGTTCGAGTTGGGGAGGTACGGCGCCTTGTCCCACCGCAGGGCAAGCCAGAAGGGCTCTCCACCCTTGGCCCCGCCGAGCTTCCAGGCCATCGGAGGCTTGATCTTGAAGGAGGGCTGGTAGATGGCGCTGATCAGGTCCACTGATCCGTTGCCCTGCCCCGCCGAGGCGTCGATGGTCTGGCTGAAGGTGCCGTTGCTGCGCAAAGCCACCCACAGCTTGGTGACCGGGAGTTGCGTGCCGCCCCAGCTGTACTGGACGCTGGAAGGCCAGCTCTTGGCTATAGTCGCCGACGTTTCGATGCCTGTGGTCGTGATCCCGGTGCGTCCGGTGGAGGCCATGTCGGTGAAGTGGTAGGTGACCTGTACTTCCCGGCTGGCGGACGGGACTGTCGCAATCACGACCACGTTGAACTGACTCTCGCCCGTCGGCTTTTCATTCTGAAGCCAGGTCTGGTGGAACGACGCGCCCGAGCAGACGGCGTAGCGGGACTTGACGAAGAACTTGTTCGTCGTGCCCAAACCCGCCACACACTCCGTGGCAGTCATCGTTCGCGGCGGATCCGCCAGCGACGCCGCCCCCGCCACTCCATGCCTCTCAACGGGTGCGGGATACCCGGACTCGCGCTGCGCACGCGGGGCGAAGGAGGCCGCAGGCCCCACCGTCTCCTTCGCAAGCCGCGCCTGTATGTCACCGGCGTTGGCTAACGCCCGCAGCGTAGCCAGGCCCTGCCCGCTTTTCAGCTCCGCGAGCGAGGGAGCGTGGGCGCCGTAAGGCAGCACATAGGTGTCCACACGCTGATCCGGCGACGCGGCGTGCGCAACAGCCGGTGTCACGAGCGGCCAAATCAGCGCGGAGGCGGCCAGCGCAATGCTGCGGGCACGCACATTTCTGAGGAGTTGTTTCATCGTCCCCCCTGGACGTATGAATCCCGCCCCCGGGTGGAGCGGCAGGCATCCTGCCTACCAGCTGCGCCTCCCTCGATTCGACTGAGACTTTCTGTTTGGCTCGATCCTCGCGCAACACGACCGAACACGCCGCCTGGCAAGAATGACTGGAATTCCACCTGTGGATCCGGGCGAGGGCGATTGCACTTGCCGAGCATCTGAGCCATGCGCTTCCCGCGCCAATCGCATCTTCCCCCCTCACCCACCTCGCTCTGCGTGGACGTATAAACCCAGCCCCCTATCCCAAAGAGGACTCACCAATTCCCCTTGCGCTCCTTGCCCAGTTCGCGCCATCCCTGGCCAGTCGTCTCCCTGGCACGTGGCGCGCCGAGATCCAACATCACCGCGGCTGGCAGACCCAGCACGTGCGAATGGACCGCGTCTGGACATCGTTCGAGGACAGGCCGTCTCTCGCCCGCTTTCACTCGGTCACCGACGCCGTGTTGACCGGTCCAGACGGACATTCCCTGTATCTGTTGCCGCACCGGGCGCGGCGCGCACTGGTGTGCCCGCTCATCCCCGACGACCTGCACGAGGACGTAACCGAGCGGCTGCCCCAGCCCCCGTGCATAGCGGTGCCCACCGACCCTGCCCGCGCCGTCTGGCGCCTCATGGAGCGGCTGCATCCCCACTACGTCCGCGCTGTCGACTCTGCTCGCCACGCGCAGGAGCACGTCAACTCCCTAGCGCAGACAACTTCAACCACCTCGCGCCGTCTCCCTGCGCCGCCACCTGCCAGGCCGGCGCACCGACGATAAGCGTCCGCACTCCTACCTCTACGCCTGATCGGATTTCGTTTGACGCATCCCATATTTACCGCGCTGTCCCTCGGCGCCGGAATTCAGTCCAGCGCGCTGCTCGCCCTGTCCGCCCAAGGCGTCCTACCCAAGGTCGACTACGCCATTTTCGCTGATACCGGTTGGGAACCGCAGGCCGTCTACCAGCATCTTGACCGGCTGGAACACGAAATCGCCACACCTGCAGGAATACCCATCCTGCGCGTCTCCTCTGGGAACATCCGCCAGGATGCACTCGACCCAAATCATCGTTTTGCCTCGATGCCGCTGTACATCCTGAACAAGGATGGCAGGCCCGGAATGACCAGGCGCCAGTGCACGGGCGAGTACAAGATCAAGCCTCTCAAGAAGAAGGTGCGTGAGCTTCTCGGATTCCCCCATCCTGCGCGTATCCCACGCGATACCTTCGTAGAGCAGTGGGTTGGTATTTCAACAGACGAGTTCCACCGCGCCAAGGACTCGGACGTCAAATACATGCGCAACCGGCATCCGCTCATCGACATGGGCTGGTCAAGGACCGACTGCGTGAAATATTTGACGTCGCTCGGGCTGGCGGACACGCCAAAATCGAGCTGTCTCGGGTGCCCATTTCACGGCAACGCCCAATGGAGATCCATCCGGGATACCTCGCCACAGGAGTGGGAGGATGTAGTCGCCTTCGATGCTGCCATCCGCAAGGGCAACGCCCGGGCCAACGCGAGCGGCAACCGGCTGCTGGGCGAGGCGTTCTTGCACCGCTCACGCGTGCCGCTCGACCAGGCACCCATCGACCATGTCACCGCTGCCGAATGGGCCGCCTTGCAGCAGGAACTCGGCGACAGCGACGCAGACGCCCAGGACTTGGAAGATGGCGTTATCGACGGCTGTTCCCCATGGGCGTGCCGCGGTGAAGTCGAGCCGGTTCAGGACGGCTTCGGGCTGGCCTCTTGATACTCGATCTGTTCGCCGGCCCTGGGGGATGGAGCCAGGCTCTGACGATGCTCGGCATACGGGACGTGGGCTTGGAATGGGACGAGTGGGCATGCAAAACGCGGGCCGCAGCGGGTCAGTTGACGATCCGCACCGATGTCGCGGCCTATCCCTTGTGGCCCTTCCTCGGCAGGACCACCGGGCTGATCGCGTCACCCCCCTGCCAGGCATGGTCGATGGCCGGCAAGCGCCTGGGCCTGGTCGACCAGCCCCTGGTCCACCAGGCCGTCGCCGACCTCGCCCAGGGCCGGGACACCCGCGAGAAGCTCTTGGCCGCCTGCCGGGACGAACGCTCCCTGCTCGCCGCCGAACCCATGCGCTATCTGCACGCCCTCAACCAGCGCGGCCAGCCCGAATGGGTCGCGATGGAAGAGGTCCCCGACGTGCTGCCCTTGTGGCGTCAGTACGCCGCGATCCTGCGGACCTGGGGGTACTCGGTCTGGACAGGGGTGCTGAACGCCGCCGACTACGGCGTGCCGCAGACCAGGCGGCGGGCGATCCTGCTTGCCTCGCGTACGCGTACCGCCGAGCCGCCACCGCCCACCCACGCGAAACTCGCCGAGCCCGACTCGCTGTTCGGGCCGGGCCGCGCCCGCTGGGTGTCCATGGCCGAGGCCCTCGGCTGGGGCGCCACCGACCGCCCCGTCCCTACCGTGTGTGCCGGCGGCGGTCCCGGCGGTGGGCCCGAGCCGTTCCCTTCCGGCTCCCGCAAGACCCTCAGCAACGCCCGCGACCGAGGCACCTGGAAACCGCACCCGCCCACCACATCGGCTGCCGCTGCGACGGGTGGCCGGACGCAGAAGACCATCACCTCGCAACACCCCGGCGCACAGGCAACGCCCACAGTCTGGCGCTGGACCCTGCGCAACAACAACCAGGCCAACGCCACCGTCCGCACCCTCGATGAGCCGGCCGGGACCCTGTTCTTCGGTCACCGGGCCAACGAATGCGTGTGGCAAGCCGAGCCGACCACCGCCACGTCACCCGGCGCGGCCCCGGATCCGATCCGGATCACCGCCGCCGAGGCCGGCCTCCTGCAGACTTTCCCCGCCGACTACCCCTGGCAGGGCAATAAGGGCCAGATCTTCAGCCAGGTCGGCACCGCTGTCCCGCCCCGCCTCGCCGCCCACCTGCTGGCACCCCACCTCGGCGTTCCCCTCCGCCCCGACGACTTCACTCTGGCCGCCTGATGCCCCCACCCTCCACCACCGACGACAACGACCTCGACGGCCTTCTGCCGCCCCCACCTGTGCACTACGCCGAACAGTCCCTGCTCGGCGCCCTCCTGCTGGACCCCCACCGCCTCGACGAGATCGGCCCGCTGGAGCCAGGCCACTTCTCCCACCCCGCCCACGGCACACTGTTCCGCGCCATGCGTACGGCGCCGGCACCCGATGCCGAGCAGCACCGTACGAGCCCGGCCTGGCTGAACACCGTCCTGGACGCGTCCCGCCCCCATGCACCCGGGCTGACCGCCTCTTACCTGCACACGCTCATCCAGGTCTGCCCCTGGCCCCAAAACGCGGCCACGTACGCGCGGATGGTCCGAGCCGACCACGCCCGCCGCAGCCTGCGCCTCCACGCCGAGCACCTGGCCCAGACCGCAGCGGACACCACCCTGCCCCACCGCGCGAAAGCCACCGTCCAGCAGGCCGACACCCTCGCCCACTTCCTGGACGACCTCTCCGGCCGCTTCGCCCCGCACCCCGGCTCCCTGCCCCGCACCCCGCTACCGCCAGCACCCAGGCAGGACACCAGTGAGGACGCGCTCGACGAGGAACGCCTCCTGATCGCGACCGCGACCGCGTACCCCGCCGAGACCAGCCAGATGCGCTGGCTCGTGCCCGAGGACTTCGCTCTCCCTCTGCACGCGGCGCTGTGGCAGTGCCTCACCGCGCTCACCCATCGCGGCGATCCCCTCGACCCGATCACGGTGCTCTGGGAAGCACAGCACCGCGGCCTCCTCGTACACGAGATCACCTCCGCGGATCTGCTGGCCCTGCTCTCCACGCCGGTCGGCTCCCCCGAGCACTGGGGCGAGAAGGTCCTGGAGCGTGCCCTGCTCAGCCGCGCGCAGAACCTCGCCATCAGCATCGCCGCCTTCACCGACGACCCGGCCAACAGCCCCCACCAGCTGATCACCGGCAGCCGGCGGGCACTGGCCGACCTCAATGCCGTGCGCTCCCGCTGGCAACAGGCCACCGGCCCGGCCGCACCGCGCGCCACCCACCCGGCCAGAACCCCAGCCGCACCGCGGGCCGGACCGCCCGCGCGGACCGCCCCACGCCCCGTCCGAGTCACCCGCTAGCCCCCGGTCCGGGCCGACCTCCTGCGTCGGCCCGGACCGGTGAAACGAGCCCTCCATGCCCGACACCGCACCCGCCGCTCACGTTCATCTGGCCCGGCACTTCAAGCGCACCAGCGCCGTCGTCGCCACCCTCACCGGCAGCACGCTCCACACCGCCCGCGCCACCCTCGCCTCCGAAGGCTTCCGGCCGGTCACGGACGGCACGATGCTCCTCGTCCGGATCGACCACGAGGAGCCCTACTACGCCAACATCACCGCAGGGCTACTGCGCGACGCCGGCATCCCCGTGGACATCACCGAGCAGTTGCAGGAGGAGATCGACACCGAGTGGACCTGGGCGGACCACCCGATGACCTGGCTGGACCGCGAAGAGATCCGGCTCGTGTCCGCGGAAGCCCAGAAGATCCACGACGACATCGCCTCCGGGCTCCTGACCATCCACCTCCACGCCCACGACGGGCATACCACCGTCGCGGTCGGCACCTACCAGCACGCCGACAGTGTCCACCTACACGGCGAGGACCACCTGCGGGTCGTCAGCAGCACCTACGACACACCGGGCGAAGCCATCGCCGACTTCGAGCGCCTGTACGGCGACGCCGTGCGCCCCGGCCCGCCGCCGCCCACCGACACAGAACGGCAGGCCGCCGAAGTTCTCGCCGGCGTATCGACGTCAAAGGCAGCCCTCGCAGCTGACGCGCCAGCGGAACCGCAGGCGGCGGAGCCGGAGTGGGTGCCCGTGTACGCGACCGACCCCGGCGACCACGAAGCCGTCCTCAAGGACTTCCTCAACTCCCAACCCGCCTGGGAAAAGTACCGCCCCTACGACGGGACCACCATCGCCAGCCACGAATCCCTCACCCTGCGGGTGGAGTTCGAGCACGAGACCGGGCCGCGCGACATCAACTGGACCGTCGCCGCCTACGAAACCCCGGTGAGCGACCGCCTGTGGCACGCCACGGCCACCGCCTCCACGCCAACCGCGATCATCAGCACCCTGCTGGACACGCTCGCCAGCGAGAACGTGGGGGGCCGCGGCCCGTCCACCCGTGTCACCGAGGCCGCCATCGCAGAGGCGACCCGCCCACTCACGGATGCGGGCTGGAAGCAGTCCATCAAGGGGCGCTACATCGCCTGGGAGGCCCCCGGCGCCGACAAGGGCGGCGTACAGTTCGACGCCTTCGCCACCCAGAACCCCAACGGCTTCCTTCCCGCATGGACCGTCTGGGGCGGCCACACCGTCCACCAGCCCACCTGGGCAATCCAGTTGTCCGCGCACGCACCGACGGGCCTGGTGCAGGACATCGCCTTCGAAATGGCTGATGGGCAAGGCGCCCGGCTCGTACGACCGGCAACTGGCAGGACAGCGCTCCGCACCGCTCACGCTCCTGCTCCGGTGGCAGCACCACCACCAACCCCGCGCCTTCCCGGGCGCAGTCGGTGAGCCCCTGCCCCTGCGCAGACCGCGATGTTGTGGGTGGGCCTCGGCATCCTGGTTGCCTTCGGGACGATTGACGCGGTCGCGGTCGGCACGGACAACGTCGACCACCTGCGGGAGCTGACCGAAGCCCTGGCGTGCGAGATAGACGAGAAGGTGGTCCAGGAGTACCGGCAGCTCCTCAAAGCCCGTCAGCCTGCCTGAAGTTCCTGCACCATCTGCTCTGCCGTCTTCCGTGCAAAGGCCAGGCGGGGGTCGTCGGGATCAGCGTAGGGGCCGAGGATCTTCGCGGCGACGAAGAGCGTCATCAGTTTGCCTTCCCGGCTCGCCAGATCTTTGCGCCGCTCGGTGCGAACGCGGTCGGCCAGAGCCGGGACGGCAAGGGAGGCTCCCCACAGATTTGCCGCGTCCAGGCCGCGCGGAGCCATGCCCCAGTCCTCCCAGTCGAACACGCAGAACACCGGCGCCGTCACATTCGCCCAGTTGAGATCCGCATGGGCCGGACGCCAATCGCTCACCGCCGTATCGATCCCGGGGAAGACAATGTGGATCGTTGTCATGATCAGTTCCTGCGTGAGGGTCTCGGTATCCGGTGTCGCGATCCGGTTCGTGCGCTGGGCGGCAAGGGCTTCCAGTGAGACGTTCAGCGAAGCCCACCACTCCTCGGACAGTCCCGGGTCCTTGGCCACCACGGCGCTCCCCACCGGGGCACCCGGCAGCAGTCCCGTCTCGTCCGCCCGCCACATCATCGGCTCCGCCTCGTCCCGCCACGCGACACCGGCGCACCAGGCCGGCTTGGCAATCCCGCGCAGAGCCTCCGCAGACGCGGTGCCGTCCCCACCCTGAACCCCGATCCGATCCATCCCACGCCGCTCGATGCGCACCCACGTCTCGCGGTCCGTATGCGCCCCTACAGACCGGCGCTTACGCACCACAGTCTCGCGGTCGAGGCGTACCCCCAGCATTCGCCCCACGCGGTCCAGTACGGCTTCGACAGGCTCTTTACGCAAATCCATCGAACGCAGCGTCATGCGCCAGAACGTACCAAGCCTCCCGTCGGCGCCGAATTCAAAGATCCTCATCACAGGTTTGGGCCACGATCGGTATCGTCCCCAACTTTGTCGCCGCAACGCCGCACTACATCCTCGGCAAACCATCGAGCCACCGCTGGCGGATGCCCAGCGGCCCCGCCCCGGCCTAGGTCGCGGAGGCACATCGCAAACCCGACACTCCGGACAGATCTAACCTTTTGCGTGATTCAAGTCACATTGAAATTGAGCCGAAGGTAGCCACCTAGCTCGCCCCGGGACGGATACCGCAGAGACAACATTCATGCCGACACCGCCGGTGCCTGGCTCATCGCTGCCGGTGCCGTGCTGTAGCACCCAGCGCCACGACAGCGCGTCAGAGGAGCAGCCCGCGCCCGCCTTCTAGGCTCGGTTAGGGGTGTTGTCACACAGCGAGATACGTGCAGGACCGCCCGCAGCCTGCTCATAGACCGGTGCCGCAAGACGCCCCAGGGGCCTCAGCCCGACAGTACCCACGAGCTTTCGCGATGCGCGGCTGGGCACCTTACCTACTGGCACTGACAGCGTGTCATTTTCGCCGCGATAGTGATCGTTGTTGCGCGTCTTCGTCGCTGCTTGCATGACGTCTGCCTCGACCGGCGGGCCCGCGTTCTCGTCCGTCGCGCTGGGGCACACACTCCCCCGTGCAACGGAAGGTTCCGCCATGAAGGATGTCTACGAACGGTTGCTGGACGCTGCGAGCCTGCGGTCGGCAGACGGTGCGATTCGTATCACCGCGCATTACGAACCGCTGGCCGGCGTCGGGACGCCTGTGTCCCCTCCGACGGTGAAGGGGAGGGAGACGAACGCCGCCACCCACCTTGTCGAGCGGCGGTACGTGGACGGCCTTGAGACCTCGGTCGTTCTTCTCGACCAGCCGCAGTCACAGGCCAACCGGTGCGAAACCGCTCTGCTGGATGCGATTCGGCGGCAGGCCGCGTTCATTCCGCATCTGGAGATGGCGACCGAGTCTCTGGGGGTGCCGGTGCGAATGACTAGCCTGGAAGCCCCGCATCGCTCGCGAGATGCGTACTTCCGAGACTCTGTCGACGGTGCGGGCGTTGCCTTCGATGCAACGGAGCCGGGTATGGCGCTGCGCGACGCCTGCCCCGGCGACATGAGCGGGTACCTGCGTCTGGCCCCGAGCGATCTCGCTTACGGAGCGTGGGATTCGCACCGCAAGCGTCGTATTCAGGTGAAGATCCCCCGTGCCTATCGGTCCGAGATGATCGGCATCAAGCCGCTGGTCGGTGTCCGGGGCGCCGGGCGTTTCGACCGTCTCAACCTGGCGGGAGAGACGGTCCAGTTGACCGAGACCGGCTGGATTCCCTCGCTCGCCGAGAAGCCGAAGGCGGGCGTCAAGACGGCGCGCATGTCGGAGCTCGGGCACGGCATGATTCCGCCCTCGGAGGGACTGGGCGGCGTCTCGGTCACCTCTGTACAGCGCAGCGCCTCGCTGAGCCTGGCAAAACTGGCGATGCTGCGCTTCGGTCCCGTCAGGGACGAGCTAACGCAGGCTGCACGGGCCCTGGTGGCCGCTATTGCCCTCCTGGGCGACCGGCTCGCCTTCGCTGCCCCCGCCCTGCACCTGCGCTCTGGTTGCGAACTGCTGTTGGTGTCCGAGCGCATCGATTGGGTCCAGCGCGGCCGTGATGGGGAGCCCGTGCTCGATGCGCTGGAGCTGTCCACTCACGAGCAGGCATTGGAGCTGTTCGAGATCGCACGCGATCGAGCCCATGCTGCGGGCGTGCAGTGGGCGACAGAACCGTTGATCGTGCACCCCAACCCGAGCCTTCAGCAGGCGATCGACAAGTCGTATGTAATCGCCGGGGTCGGCGAAGCCGAGAGCGAGTGACCCGATGCCCTTTCGCATCACCGTCGACCTGCTAGACGCTTCCTACCAGGCGTCTACCCTCGATCGCAGCCACGCCGAGTGGCCCCCGCACCCCTCCCGCATCTTCTGCGCCCTGGTGTCTGTGGCTGATCCCACCGATCCTGTCCAGGACGCCGCCTTGTCCTGGCTGGAGCAGCAGCCGCTCCCGGCACTACGCGTTCCGACTCGCACCACGGAGGCCGAGATCCCGCGGATGGCCTGGGTGCCGACGAACGCCTCGGCAGCCAAGCCCGGTCACGCGGTGCTGCCCGGACGGACCAACGGCGGCAAACCGAAAGCGTGGCCGCAGCGCTCCCTGGCTCAGCCTCGGCTGGAGTTCGTATGGCCATCAGAGCCACCAAGGGGAGTGTTCACCGTCCTGGCCGAGTTGGCCAGGACAGTGCCCTACATCGGCCGGGCCGGCGGCCACGCCCTCGTCACCGCCAACACATCAGAGCACTCCGTGGCAAAGGACCGCAGCACCGAGTGGGAAACGTGGCATCCCAGCGATGCAGCCGGCACGACAGCCGATGTGTGCTCTCTGCGGGCGCCCTACCCGGGCTACTTGCAGCGGCTGCGTCTGGCACATGAGCAGGGCGAGCCGGGCTGGCAGCAGGCCCGAATGTTCCCTTACATCCGCCAGGGAGCCACCGCGCCGGATTCCACCCAGGAGCCCAAAGCGGGACCGTTCGAAGACCTGATGACCTTCGCATTCCCGCCGCGGTTCTCCCTGGACCCCGCGCTGACGGTTGCGGCGACCGGCGCGCTGCGGGAGAAGACGATGGGCTTGCTCGCGGAGGCGGGACACGACGTCGAGGCCATGGTCGCCGTCCACGGCCACAAGACAAAGGGAGACGAGCGCCGCCTCTGCGCCTACCTAGGGCTGCCGTTCGTCGGCCACCCGCACGCCGACGGCCGACTGCGGGGAGTCGCGGTCGCACTGCCCAGTGACCTGGATCCCGCGCACCGCAAAGCGCTCCTGGCCGTGCTCCTACGCATGGGCGGCGGCCTACGCAAGCTCAAATTGCCCAGCCTGGAACGCCCCGTATCGCTGACCTATGTCCGCGCTGGCGACACGGAAGTTGCCTCCCTCAAGTCGGTGATGCCGGAGCAATGGACGCGGGCCGCGCGCCAGTGGACCACGGCGCTGCCCATGGTCTTGGATCGCTTCCCCCGGGGTCACGACGTCGAGGGCTCGGTGGCCACCAGCTGTCGTCTGGCCGGCCTGCCCACACCTGTTGCAGTGGAGGTCCTGCGCACCGGCGCCTTCGTGCCCGGCGCACCCAGCCTTTGCTCGAGTGCGGTACGTCGTAAGGACGGTGAACGGCCGCTTCCCGTCCGGCATGTACGTCTGGCCTTCCCTCAGCCTGTCACCGGTCCGGTGGTGCTGGGGAGCAAGAAGACCTTCGGCCTGGGCCTGTGCGTGCCCTCCGACGCCTGGAAGGCGGAGGCATGAGCTTCACCCCGGAGGACTTTCCCGACTTCGTCCAAGCCGTACACGGCTACCGTCCCTTTCCGTGGCAGGACGCCTACCTCAAGCAGGTCGCTCAGACGGGGCAATGGCGGGACCTGGATGTGCCGACCGGTCTGGGCAAAACCAGCTTGATCGATATCTGGCTGTTCCTGCTCGCCTGGCAGTGCGCCAGCGGGCTGGAGCGGAGTGTGCCGCTGCGGTTGTTCTTCGTCGTTGACCGCCGTCTGGTAGTCGACCAGGCGCACGAGCACGCCCGCACCGTCCAGCACGCTCTGCAAGGTGCCTCGTACGGCTCCCTCACGGGCCGAGTCGCCCAGGCGTTGCGTGAACTGAGCGGGGTGAGCACACCTCTGGAAGCGGTGCGGATGCGGGGTGGCGTGGACTGGGCCTCACGCTGGCTGCGCTCCCCCGTCCAGCCCGCCGTGATCACCTCGACCGTGGACCAGTACGGCAGCCGCTTGCTCTTCCGCGGTTACCACACCAGCCCCAGAATGCGGCCAATCGATGCGGCCCTGTGCGGCACCGATGCGCTGCTGGCGGTGGACGAGGCGCACATCGCCCTGCCGTTGCTCACAACGGCCGCCGACTGCACCGCCTACCAACAGACCGCCTCCCACCCAGACTTTGGCCGGCGTGGCGTGCAGGTCGTCAGCCTCTCCGCCACCGGCGCTGCTGATCCCGCGCGCCCGCGCCACAGCATCACCCGCGCGGATCGCCAGCACCCCGCCGCGGGGAACCGTCTCAACGCCCAGCGGCGGCTGACCCTGTGGGATGCGAGCACCCTCGCCAAGAACTCCGCGCTCGCCTTCGCCCAGGCCACCGAACAGGCCACGGACCTCATGCTGCCGCTCGTGGCCCGCCCCGTGCTCGGCGTCATCGCCAACACCATCCGCACCGCCCGAGCAACCTTCCAACGCCTGTCCGCACGCGACGACATCGATCTGGTCCTGCTGACAGGCCGCTGCCGCGGCGAGGATCGCGAGCGCCTGCTGAACAGCCGCCAGATGCGCGAGCTGTTCCAGGGCATCAACGCCGGTCACAACCGGCCCCTGGTGGTCGTCGCGACGCAGACCGTCGAAGTAGGCGTAGATGTGTCCTTCGCGGGACTCATCAGCGAGAACGCCGCTGCGGCGGCGCTCATCCAGCGCCTGGGCCGTCTGGACCGCACCGGTGCTTTCCCCTGGGCTCCCGCGGTCGCGATCCGCGCCGCAGCGCCGGATCCGCAGGACATCCCGGTCTATGGCCCAGCCGCCCACGCGACTTGGGAATGGCTCACCTCCCATGCCCCTCTCACCACCTGCGCCGAGAACCTCCAGCACAGCCTTCACAAGGGACTGGTCATCAACCCGACCACGCTGCCCGTCCTGATGGCAAACGCCGAGACCGCGTCGCTGAATGTGCCCGCACCGCGCATTCCCGTCCTGCACCGCACCCTGCTCGACTCCTGGACCCGCACCAGCCCGACCCCGGTGCCCGACCAGCCGACCGCGCCGTTCCTCCACGGCCTGAGCACCACGCCCGAAGACGTCCAGGTCCTGTGGCGCAGCGACCTCCCCACCTTGGGGGGCAGGCCGGACTGGGAGAAGTGGGCCGCTCGCATGACCCAAGTCCCACCTCATCCTGGCGAAACCGTCGCCCTCCCCGCCCGGCAGCTGCGGCGCTTCCTGACCCAGCCGACCGCCGACGACACCACCAGCGACCTGGAAGGCACACCGGACCCGGAGGCACCTACCGCGGCCAAGAAAAGCCAGACGATGGCTCCGGCACTGCGCTACGACGACCGCGACAACCAGTGGATCCCCGCGACCGGCCCCCGCGACATCCGTCCCGGCAGCATCGTCGTCCTGCCCTCGCACTACAGCGGCCACGACGCCTACGGCTGGACCGGTACCCCCGGCGCCCCCGTCGTCGACCTCGGCGACTTCCCGCCCCTCACAGACAGCGCACCGACCCGCCTGGACGCCGGCCCCCTGGCACTGCTCGGCGGATTCGACGAGACCACCACCCAGGCGGCAGCGACGGCCATCACCAGAGCATCCAAGAAACTGCTGGCCGGCGAGGACGACGAGTCCATCACCGACATCATCCACCAACTCCTCGACCAGCTCCTGAACCTACTCCCGGCCGCAGACTCCGGGCCGCCGACGCCCGGCTCGTACACCATCGACCTGCACCAGCGCCTCAGCCAGCTCCGAACCATCACCGCCTGGGACACTGCCGCCGACGGGCGCTCGGCCCGTACGGGCCACGCCATCCTCGACGCCACCGACCCATCACGCCTGCTCCTGGTCCCCGCCCGCCCGAAGGGCGACCGCGTCGAGCGCACCGCCGGCGTCAACGACGAGGACGCCGATGGCAGTTCCCTCACTCGCCCCGTCGGCCTGGCCCAGCACGGCAAGGCCGTCGCGGCACGCGCCGCCGACTTCGCCGTACGCCTGGAACTACCCGCACCCCTGGTGGCTGCTGTGGAGACCGGGGCGCACGCCCACGACTGCGGCAAACACCATCCCCGCTTCCAGTGCATGCTGTGCGCCGGCGACCGTCTCCTCGCCGAATCCCTGGATGAGCCCCTGGCCAAGTCCGGTATGGACCCGGCCGACCATACGGGCCGCCGCCGCGCCGCCCGCCTGGCCAACTGGCACCCCGAGCTACGTCACGAAGCACTCAGCGCCCTGGCCGTACAGAACTGGCTCACCACACACCCCTCCCACACCCAGGGCCTGGACACCGACCTCATCCTGCACCTGGTGGCCTCTCACCACGGCCATGCCCGGCCGCTCCTGCCTCCAGTCACCGACCCCGCCCCCGTCAACGTCACCTGCCTCATGCCCGACCAGCAGCACATCACCGTGAACAGCGCCGCCATGGGCACCGACTGGACCGGCCCCGACCGCTTCCACGCCCTCAACCACCGCTACGGCCCCTGGGGCCTGGCCCTGCTCGAAGCCGTCGTACGGCTGGCCGACATGGCCTGCTCCGAGGAAGGCAGCTAACCCCGATGACCCACCGCGAACTCGAACTGCCCGCCCTGGTCGGCAACTCCCCGCTCGGTTTCCTCGCCGCCCTGGGCATCCTCCAGCTCACCGCCCCCCTCCTCGACCAACCCGCCCGGCTCTCCTGGCGCGGCCCGGACGCACCCGCCCTCCTCCACACCCGCCAGCCCCTCACCCATCAAGCCCTCGCCGACCTGCTGAGCACCCAGCTACCCGACGACCCCGCCAAGGAGCCCCTGCCGCTGGTTCCTGGCATCCTCTCGCTGCCCCGCAGCGGACCCAGCGACGCCCTGCGCATGCCCATCGACACCGCCCTGCACCACCTGCGCACCCACACCCGAGCCGAGCGCGAACACAACACCCCCACCGCCCACTGGTTCACCGCACTCGTCAACCAACTGAGCATCGCCCCAATCGAGAAGAACACCGGCAAGTCCCGCTCCACACGCGGCAAGCAGCCCGACCTCTACACATCAAGCACCCCGCTCTTCGGCCGCGGCGGACAAATGACCCTGGCCAACAACTGGACCAAAGCCGCCGAGGAATGCCGAAAAGACCCCACCCACCTGCTCGCCGCGCTCACCGCCTGGCGCCGCGTCGACGGCTACGCCGGCGCCAATCTCGACCACCATTCCACCGGCGACGCCCATATGGTCAGCCAAGGCAAACCCACCCAACAGGGCGTTCCCGGTGCCACCTGGCTCGCCCTCCACGGGTTCGCCACCTTCCGCCTCACCGGCAACAGCACCTACGCACAGACCACCAGCTGGGGCCGCGCCACACCGAACGGCGCACTCACCTGGCCCATTTGGCGACCTCCACTCACCACAACTAGCATCACCACCCTCCTCGAACACCCCCTCGTGCGCACCCTGCACCCCGACCCCGCCAAACTCCAGAACCTCGGCGTCACCGCTATCTACGCTGCTCCCCGTACACGCCTCCCACAAGCTGACGGCCCCCTTCAACTCAGCCAGCGCACTTACCCATGAACCATCACCGACCAACCCTCCCCTGCAGCAGCGACACGCAGCACCATCACGGCTTGTGGGCGTCCAGCAAATGCGCAATCTCAGCCACTACATCTGCGGTTCGGAGCCGCAGCACCATCACGGCTGGGATGTCGAGTCTTGGATACTGCCCCCAGAGCTCTTGTCTCAGTGGTCCCGAGCCACGGCACCACCACGGCTGAAAAATCCCCGACTGTGTTTCCTCGGCTATGGCTCTACCTCTGCGGTTTCGCACTGCAGCACCATCACGGCGGGAAACCCGCATTCTCTGGGGCGATGGCACTGGCCTCTTGTTTCTGCGGTTCTAAACCGCAGCACTACCGCGGCTGCTCCTGCACCACGGCGATCGCCCGCTGCTGGATCTATCTCCGCAGCTCCGAATGTCAGCACCATTTCGGCATGGTCTTCAACGCAAGGGGCGGGGCATGCTAGACGCTTTCTCTGGAGCTCCGAACCGCAGCACCACCACAGTTTCGCCCTCGCGCTGCAGAACCTGGCGCGCCACCGCTACCTCTGTGGTTCTGTACCGCAGCACCATCACGGCGAGGACTTCGTACACTATGGACGCTGCCTCGGACTGCACTCCCTGCGGCCGTACGCTGCAGCATCATCGTGGAGACGTAATCATTTTCGACTGCCCAGGAACCCTCGGCTCGTATCTGCGGTTCCAATCCGCAGCACCATCGCAGTCAGCCCAGGATGCGGCGGAGCCGAGCCCGCAGCCTGCTGTCTCTGCGGTCCCGAACCGCAGCTCCACCGTGGCGACGTCTGGGGCGAGCGACGCGGCCGAATCATCTGCTGTCTCTGCGGCTCCGAACCCCAGCACCACCGCGGCGACGGGCCGACAACGGCTCCGCTCGACATCTCCGCTATCTCTGCGGTTCCGCCCCGCAGCACCACCACGGCTGCAGATCCAGCAGCGCCAGCGTCCCAAGGGTGCACGATGCCTCTGCGGTCTCAAACCGCAGCACCATCGCGGCACCACAACCATGCTCCTCGGTTCAGGGATGATGGTCTGCCTCTGGGGGCCCGATCCCCCAGCCTCACCACGGCGACTTGACCGGCAGGCACGGCAGCCTGGTCACGGCCCGATACGGTTTTGACCGCAACGCCACCACCGTCGACGGAGCGACACATGCGACGCTCCTCGCCTGCTGCGTGTGCGGTCACGGACCACAGCACCATCACGGTAACGCCGGCTGCGGCCGGGTCGAGCAGTACAGTGGCATCGTCTCTGCGGACACCCCGCAGCACCATCACGGCGCCTCAACCCTTCACCGTGCGCACGGCGTCACGGTGCTCCCTCTGCGGAGCCGTACACTGACTGCGGCATCATCAGGGCAGTTGGACGCAGACCACTAACGCGAGCGCTGTCCTGTTCGTTTCTGCGGTCCCGAACCGCAGCACCACCACAGCGTGTGCATGGCCCCCCTGGCGCTGGCCTCGCTGGCCCATCTCGGCGGTTCCGAACCGCTGCACCACCACGGTCGGATGTCGTCCTCAATGAGCTGCGCCTCATCGCGCTCTGTCTCTGCGGTCTCGAACAGCAGCACCATGACAGCGAGGCACCGCCCGCCCACGTGTAGCAGGTCGACCTGCTACCTCTGTGTTCCGAACTGCAGCGCCATCACGGCACTTGGACCCCGGGGTTTCCCGCCGTCGTCAGCTTCGCCTGCCTTTGCGGCCACGCGCCGCAACACCATCACGGCAACGCCGGTATCGCGGTGGGAATCTGGGGGCTGGCCTGCCTCTGCGGTCTCGAACCGCAGCACCATTACGGCACCTGCGTGGTCGTGTTGTGCGGTCTGACCGCGTGCTACCTCTGTGGTTTCGAACCGCAGCACCATCGCGGCAGCGTAAATTGCATGCATCCGGCGCCGTCCTCATGGATTGCTTCTGCGGTCTCAAACCGCAGCACCACCACGGCAAGGGTGATGACGGCGGCTTGGTCACTGCCGGGCGACAACACTCCTGCGGCCTGCACCGCAGCACCATCACGCCGAGGACACGGGCATCGACTACCTTGTGGTCGACGACGCTGAATTGCGGCACCGAGCCACATCACCGCCACGGGTTCATTGCGATTTTTGACGGTGTCGAGATTGGTTCGGTCTCGGCGTTGAACACCAGCATCACCACGGGCAGATCCCCGGCGAGTCGTTTTCGGCCGGATTCGAGATCATCTCTGCGGCGTCGAGCCGTAGCACCACCGCGGCATCACCTCCCGCGGCATGTCGGAGAATTCATCCAATTGTCTCTGTGGTCCCACGCCATAGCACCATCGCGGCTCGACGAAGCGCCCCATGTGACGCTCCTCGTCACATGTTTCTGCGGTCACGAACCGCAGCACCATCACAGCCACCTCACCCAGCTCGCCCTCGCAGCCATCCACGATCTGGATCTGCGGTCCCTAACCCCAGCACCACCACGGCTACCCGGCCTACGTAATAGCCGTGACGCCGGACCGGCTACCTCTGCAGTGCAGAACTGCAGCACCATCGAGACCACACCAGGCCGGTCGCCCTGCGCCCCGCCGAAGCCCCCTCTGCGGTTCCGAACGGCAGCAACACCACGGCAGGGTCGTCGAGTCACAGAAGGCGATGCGGGGTCGCGCTAGCTCTGCGACTCCGGGCCGCAGCACCACCACTGTGTGATACAGATTCTCTATCAAGGCCAGCGTGTTGAACTGTGCCGACGGCGAACATCTGAGTTCGACAGCCTTGCAGAACGCCTCGTTGAGAGAATCTCGGCCATGGACACAACCTCCGACCGGTTAGATCTGCTCCTTCCGAACTCGGTAGGGCCAGAGGGGCCCTGGGAGTCACGACGTGAAGGATAGGGAGAGCGATGTCTGTGCGTTCCGGCCGTGCGGGCGTCTTGTACGTGCTCGTTCAAATGGGACGCCGCTCTGTAAGACCCACTACGAGCAGGCACGTAAGGGCGTCCCGCTAAGACCGATCAGGGCCAAGCTGCCAGCCGGCCTTCACACCACGTGCAAGTTCGACGACCCACCTTGTGGCCGTCCACACTCGGCTGGAGGATATTGCGCCACCCACTACCAGCAGTGGTCGGACGGTCGGCCACTGACACCCATACGAGGGTGGAAGTCACAGGCAGAATGGGGGCCTACCTGCCGTTACGGAAACTGTGGTGAGGGGCCACACTCACGTGGCCTGTGCATTGTGCACTACGGTCGTGGGATCTCACAGTTCGCCCGCGATGCGATCTTCACTCTTCAAGGCGGCCGTTGTCTTTGCGGGACGGAGAACCCAGGCCAGACCGGCTGGCACCTGGACCACGCCCACAGCTGCATGAGTGGACATAAGCCCGCAAATTATTGCTCAGCATGCGTGCGCGGCCTGCTCTGCATTCAGTGCAACCGCCACGCGATCGCCTGGTACGAAGGGTCATGGAAGTCACAGCTGGACAATGAACCAATCGCCCTCTTCGAAGAGTGGATCAACCGGCGTATCCGCTTCCACGGCCCAGTCGACTCACCGGAAGTCAGAGTGAGCCTGCACGTTACGCCTGCTGTGACCACCGCCCTGGGCACCCCGGAGGAACAGGCCGTCGACCTTTCCCGGCTCCTTGGATGAGGACCGTGCTGCCGCCCGCTCAAGGGGTCGCAACATAGCAGACGATCCCCGGTTAGCAAAACCGGGGATCGTCCGGACCATTAGTGGTCCACCGCCATTCCTTGCCCGTCACTTCGAAAGGCAGCGCCACGACGACAGCCCACAACTCCACACTTCGCTCGGGCCGACGCCCCGGCAGGAGGTCTCTATGCCGCGGCGTAGCTGAGGCGGAGAAGGTCTCCAGCGCGCTCCAGGTCCCGTTCCGTACGCAGCTGCAGTTCCAGGTCCCCCGTGCCGTGGTGGCCGAGCCCCGTCACGTCCCGGGTGAAGCCGGGGACGAGGTCGACCTCGTTCGGGTCTGCCTTGAGGTAGACGAGGAGCTTGGTCTGCTGCGGCGGGCAGACGCTGGCGAAGTTCCGCAGCCGTCGGTAGGCGCGGTACTGCTTGCGCTGTACCTGGGTGACGCCGTCGCCGAGTCCGACAAGGGCTTCGTCGACCGCCTGGGCCAGCTCGGCCATGGCACTGCCATGCTGCCGGACCAGCGGCGCCCCGTTCGCGCGGCGGCGTACCCGCGGAGCCTTGGACCGGGACCTCGTGACCGAGGCCACGGTCTCCAGGCCGAAGTGGTCACTGCCGAAGTACCGGTAGCGGACCAGGTCGATGCTGCGCCGGTGCTCGCGTACGGCGTGCGCGTCGTAGCGGGTGAAGTCGCCGGCCACGCAGATCAGCCGGGGGGCGCTCCACAGGATCTGGGACGTAGCCGCGGCGCCGAGCCGGTCGCGGACCAGATTCCGGAAGGCGTCCTTATGGTTCGTCAGCCAAGCCATGTAGTAGAGACCCTGATTGATCACGCCGGCGTCGGTGCCGCGCTTGTACTCGACAATCACGGGAGCCCCGTTCTCGTCGAGCCCCAGCGAGTCGATCCGCCCGCCATCGACACAGTCGATGACGAACTCGCTTGCCAGGAACCTGACCCCCAGCATCGTCTCCATGTGCGCCTCGACGAGATCCTGCACATCCGCCTCGACCTCAGCCAGACGCGGCATGACCTCACTCACACAGCCCGCCGTGTTGAACAGCTTCAGACCGACCACTCCCCCTCCGCAATCACGTTGCCAGAGGGCAACATCACAGAGTCCGGGGATATTTCCGCAATCGAAGCCGTCTCGAAAGGACCGAAGAGTCACACATGCACAGCCAGAACGACGCGATATCGGATACGGACGCCCAGCACAGCCCCGAGCAGATCCGCGCCACCTGGGGCGGAACCGGCAGCGTCGAAGACGCCTCCCGGGCCTTCGGGTTCTCCAGGGCGAAGGGCTACGACCTTGTTCGCCGCGGGGAGTTCCCTTGCCGCGTACTGCGCATCGGCCGCAGCACACGCGTCGTCACCGCATCCTTGCTCCGCGTCCTCGACAGCGGCGAGCCCGAGTACAGCCGAACCCAGGACGTGGGTTCCATGCCAGCCTGACCGCCCCACACGGAAGCCCTCACCGGAAGGTGCTCCGGAGAGGGCTTCTGCATGACACTGTTGTAGGAACTGGGGCGTAACGGCGACCTCCACCACACACCTGAAGGATGCCCGGCAATCTACCGTGCCGAGCGCCTGCCAGATCAGCGACTCCAGGAGCGCCTGGCGGGCCGAGGCCGAGGGAATCAGCCGGTCCCACCGGTTCAGCTCGGCGATGCGGCGTCGGGCCTTCTCCCGCGGCTCGCCATTGATTTGGTTGACCGCCGTAGCGAGTGATGCGTTGCCGTACATCGCGCACTTCCCCTTTCAACGCCGCCGACCCGGCTAAAGAGGTGCGCTCGTGCTGACGTGCTGGTGTGCAGAGACCGGTGGATAACCTGCGCGTACGCAAGGACGGCGTTCTCATGTGACACCCACAGGTCGGCACGGGGTGTCCAGAGTTGGTGGTGTTGGCCAAGTGCGCCTACCGTAGCGAACCCATGGCTGAGCCACCCGCCACCACACCGGACCTGTCACTCTGATGCCCGAGGGTCTCCAAGCCCTCGAATGATCGGGGCTGGATGCGCAGGCCCCCTGATAGGGTTCTCCTGCACGCATGACCAGGGAAACCTCAGGTCAGACGGGCATCGGGACGTGGCGCAGCTTGGTAGCGCACTTGACTGGGGGTCAAGGGGTCGCAGGTTCAAATCCTGTCGTCCCGACCAGCACTTCACACTGGTCGAAGGCCGATTCTGCAGGGATGAGAAGACGACCATCGGCGTCTTCCGGGGCGGAGACACCATCCCTGGAAAGCTGCAGGCGTTGTCAGTGCCGCTCAGTAGAGTCCCGCCGTGACCACTGACTTACCGAAGCATGCCATCCAGCTCCTGCTAAGCGACACCGAACGCGATGCCGTGCTGTCCCGGGCGGTAGCAGCGGCGGGTGCGGCCGAGCTGCACGCAGCCTTCTTCCACGCCAGCAGGTGGGACATGGCTTCCGAGATCTTCCACCGGCTGACGGCGCATCTGGACGACATCACCATCGCGAGGGACGACGCCGAGCAGCGAGATCATGCACCATCCGGTTCGGCGTTTCATCCCGCTTCACGGCATATCCAGGAAGTCTCCAGAGATGCGGCCCGTACGCTCGCGCACGCTCTCAAGGGGGAGGTGGCGGAGGCCACGGTGGCGGTGGAGGAAGCCGGCCGCGTACGGTCCCAGATCGCGCGCGGCCACCACGCAGCGCAGGAACCGGAGCCGTCCCTGCTAGAGGTGCTCATCAGCTTCCAGCACCAGCTCGGCGCAGCCCGCACCAGAGTCAACGCCCTGCAATCCCAGAACAGACAGATCCTGCACGAACTGGCCCTGGACGAACAGCTCCGCAAACGGGCCGCCAATAGGCACGAAGGGGTCGCGCTGGAGGCAATCGACCTCCAGCTCCGGGAGGACTTCTTCGACCTGATCGCCGATCTCTCCGAAGGCGCGCCGCACCCCGTGCCTGGCTACGACGGCCGGGACCAGCCCGTCACCGCTTCCCTGCCCGATGGCCGGCCCGTGGTCTTCTTCCCCAGGCACCTGCCCGTCACCGGTCATGCCGACTTCAGACCACCGCCCCTGCCCGCCCTCGGACTTCCCGAGGTCCACCACCTGTCTGGTCTCGCACGCCGCCACTTCCCCCGAGCCGCCGTCGTCGTGGTCGCCAACGGCCGCTTCTCTGCGACCGCACAGCGCTACGCCGAGAGCCACGACATGCAGTTCATCGGCCGCGAGGGCCTGGAGCGCTGGGCAACGTGGTGCTCTCCCCTCCAGACGGTCCTCGGGTCCTGCGAGGCACACACAAACACGGAGACCGTCCAATGACTCACGCCGCTGCCCTCCGCGCCGCAGCACCCGTCTACCAGGACGAGCTCCTCAACGAGATGCTCGAGCGTCGGATCGCTGTCGCCGAAGACGAGCATCTGCACGCCGCCGTCCGCTGGAACAACGAAGACCACCTGCTCGAACAGGCCCTGCTCGTCCTCCAGGCGCACTGCGACAGCCTCGAACGCGAACACCACCACGCCCACCGCCGCGCGGAGCACGACCCGTCACTCGGTGATCCCAAGTGCACCCGCACCACAGCTCGCTGTGCTCTCGCCGCCAGGCGCCTGCGGCGACTCCTGATCCAGGAACTGACCTGGGCACGCAAGGACGTCACTGAAGCCGAGCAACACCAACAGAAACTCCGGTCGGTGCACATGCTGAAGCGGGTGGAGCGGTACCGCCAGCACCCACACAGCACGCCGGAGCTCGACGCGATCGCGGAGTTGCTCCGCCACCAAGCCGAATCCGCAGCCCGAGTCGGCGTACTCCTCGCCGAGGATCGCCACCAGCTGCACGCCCTGGCCTTCGAGGAGCAGCAGGCCCAGTTCTTCCTGGCCTCACCGGCGAGCACGAGCCTGAGCCAGATCCGTGCGATGTCCCCCCACCAATTCGAGCGGCTCATCTCCGACCTGGTGGCCCGCGACGGGCTGGACGTCAACCAGTGGCACGGCGGCCCTAACGATGGGGGCGTCGACGTCATCGCCACGACGCCCGGCGGGGACAAGCTGGCCGTCCAGTGCAAGCACACCACGAAAGAAACGCCCGTGGGAATCGCAGCAGTCCGCGAACTCAACGGCATCGCCGGCCCCGTACACCACGCTGATATCGCGATCCTGATCACCAACAGCACCTTCAGCAAACCCGCCGCGAAGTTCGCTCAGCACCAGGACATCATCCTGCTCAGCTGGTGGGTGCTCGTGCGCTGGGCCACCTGGGGAGAATCCCTGCTCGACATCCTCGAACTCGAAGAAACCGCTGGGCTGGCGGCATGACCAACCCGTCAGCCCACGCACCGGCGCACGCGCTCGGCACTGAGCTCGTCACAACCGAGATGGCAAGGCAGGCCCGCGCCCCCCTGTTGTTAGCCGAGGTATTGGTTGGAAAGCAGCGTCTTCGGCAGCCGCGGGCACCTGGATGCCGGAAGAGGCACCACTGCCCCTACGAGCGGGGCCCCGGCTCCAGCCGTCCCATCAGGTAGAAGACCTCCCTGGCCGCATTCGTCCGGACGATGTCGCCCGCAGTGAGCGACCCCAGCCGTTTCCGGAAATCCTTGATCGTATCCACCGGGTATTCGAACGCGTCCCTCCCGGCGTATTTGACAGGAGAGACGACTCCTACCGCCCGGTCGGGCTCCGTCTGCCACCTCTGCGACATGATCCTTCGGCGGTCCACCAGGGTCTGCATGTGTCCGGCCACGTCCTCTGCCCGGCGTCGCCGAGCCCACCCCTTCGGCCCCAAAGCTGCACGCCCACAGGGGTACCCACCACCAGGGCCAAAATGGCCCGGGTCCTGACGGGGCATCTGGCCGAAGCAGGCCACCCCCGCGCGAACGAGCTCGGCCGCCGTACACGCGGGAGCCACGAAGGAGCCTTGCCCGACCAGCGGAGCGACGCAATGGGATGAGGCGGCTCCGGCCAGTGGCCGACCTCGGACGCGGGGTGGCGTCTGCCGATGGCGGTGTTCAGCCGAGGAGCCGGTGGAGTTCGCGCGTGATCAGTTCAGGGATGGCAGACAATGCCATCTCAAGCAGGTGTTCGATCGCGTTAGCCGTGCGATCGCTCTTCTTGTCGATGTTGATGGATTTGGACCAGTTCTGGGGTTCGTAGCGGGCAACGCTGGCGAGTCCGTAGAGCACTCCCCACCAGATAAGCAATGGGTGGAGGGGCTTCCGGTTCCCCGGTATCGCGGGGAGCAGGTAGTGGATTCCTCCTCGGTACGGGGTGGCGAGGAGGCTCTCCACGGGGGTATGAGGATTTGGATGGCGGGGGACGTAGAGCGTTTTGGGCAGTGAGCCGGGGGTGGTGTGTGAGGTGTCGGGGCGTCCAGCGCCGTCGGGCGGTTGGAACCTCCAGCCGTCTAGGGTGGGGTAGTGAGAGAGGAACTCGCTAATACGCTGCTCCTGGACGCTCTTGTCCGTTATGTCTGCGAGTGATTGAGGGCAGCCGGAGAGGTCGACCGTGGACCACCCCGAGCGCAGGGGCGGGGCATAAGGGCTTTGTGTCTGCACATAGAGGGCTGGATATGGGGGTGCGTCTTCGAGAGGTACATACCGGGTGTCAGGAAGAGCGGCCCATAGGTCACCCAGCCGCGCCCCACGTCTGGGCAGGCCCTCACATCCCAACGCCTGGGCAACGCCGTCGAACGATGTCGCGCCGTGCGGATTCGGTGTCTTGGGTGGTGTCACAGTGATGTCTTTGAGAGGGCCCTGCGGAATGGTCTCGATGCCGTGTCCTTTGAGCTGCCAGGGCTGTCTGCCAGCTTCGGCGGCGGGCAGTTCGGGCGAAGCTGCTGCCAGCGCCCTGCCTGCCTGGGAGAGCCCATAGAAAAGAAGCATCGGGCGCGTTTCCGGGCCTACCATCTCAGCTGCGCGAAAGAGCTGCTCCGACTGTTCCAGTGCGGCTCGGAACACCTCTGCCCGTTGAGCATGACGGACTCCCGTGCTTGCAGCACCAGGAGGAAACGCCCGCATCCCTCTGAGATTGCGCCACGACTTCTCTCGTGGCATCCACGTCTGCTCCTCATAGGTGGGGCCGTACAACATGACAACACCTGCTCTCCGCCCCAACTGCTCGGCACGACAGCCAAATCGGGGCCTCGCCTCGCCCGACACGATCAGGTCATCGTGCCGCTTGCGGCTGGATGCCGTCGAGGGCGCCGCGACGCCGACACTCCTCGGGCGCGTTAGCTGCCCGACCGAGTTCGTTCAGGCCGACCCGGCCTTCCTCCTCCGGTCCGCCGAAGCGCCGGTCGCACGGCGCGGGTCGTCTGCGATGAGCGGGACGTTCGTCCTACATGCCAACGCGGGCGTGCTCCGAACTTCGCCGAGGCGAGCGCCGCGGCGTCCCGCCCCTCCCCGCTTAGGCGAGCGGGGCAAATTTTCAGGACGGTCTGAGGAGGTGGGTAATGGCCTCCTTCGTCTTCCCGAACCGGGTTACGGAGGCTCACCTAGACCCCGACGGTGCCCCAGGACGAGGCGGTAAACCTCCCTCGCCGCATACCTTTTCAGGCAACGGATGATCTCGCGCCGGGTCTTTCCTTCCGCCACACGCCGTGCGTAATACGCCTGGGTGCGTGGGTCCCAGCGCAGCCGGGTCAGCACGATGCGATAGAGGGCCGCGTTGGCTTGCCGATCTCCGCCGCGGTTGAGCCGACGATGGCATCTGCCGCCGGAGGAATATTCAACCGGGCTTGCCCCGCACAACGCAGCGAACGACGCCTCACCACGCAGACGGTCCACGTTGTCCCCCATGGTGATCAACAGAACGGCGGCGCTCCGCGGTCCGACCCCTGCCGCAGCCAACAACGATGGGTAATGGGACTCGATCACCTCGGCCAGACGCCGCTCCAGCTCTTGGGACTGCACGGTGAGGTGCTCGATTCGCTCAGCCAGCGAGCGCAGCGTGAACCTCGTAGCTCGCACCACGGGGTCGCCGCCCATGCCATCTTCACCGAGGTTCGCACACGCTCGGATCAGCGCTCGACGTTGCAAACTAGCCAGCTCTTCCCGCAAGGCCGGCTTGGCAGTGACCAGGATCGCCTTCATCTGATTGACAGCCTGAGTACGGGCCTTGACCGCAGAGTCCCTTGCCACGTTGTACATACGGGCCATCTCCACCGGACCATTCCCCGCTTTAACGCGAGAGCAGGCGCGGCCACTGAGCACAGCGCGGGCAGCGGCCTGTGCATCACCCTGATCAGACTTACTCCGTCGGCGGTGCGCCGATCGGCCGGGCCCGGGGGCATCGAGCACGTCGATCCCCCGCGACAGCAGGTATCGGGACAGGGCCGCCCCATAGTTACCTGATCCCTCCACCCCGGCACTCCGTACAGCACCTAACCCGCCTGCCCACCGAACGAGTTGGTCATATCCGACCGCGGTAGCCGGGAAGCTCTGTACGGCAAGAGTCTTCCCCATCACTGAAATCACAGCGGCTACATGAGTATCGCGGTGCGTGTCGACACCGAGAATCACCTCCTCAGCATCCTCAGGGGAATTGAGGGGAACAGCGCTCGCCACGATCGTTCATCCACCACCTTCGGGAGTTGCACGGCAGCGTCAGAGCTGGCCCGGAGGAGCGGTCACCAGTGAGACGGTGCACCTTCCTCATGCAAGGCAGTCCTTTAGACACACGCCCCCGAGACAGGTCCTGCGCGTACTGCCTCGCACCGGTGATCGACGTAGGATCGTTAGGGCACGTCGGCCAAAAATTTCAGGAGCCGGGGTACCGGTTGCTGGCAGCATCACTGCCATTCTTCCCAGCTGCCCAACGTCAGCACACTGCTGTCTCCGCACAAATGCCTCCTCGCGAAGCACACCCCACTCCGCGCAACCCGAAAGCCAGACCGGCGCGCAGCCGCGCGCCCGCCCGACCCGGCACGCGCCCTCAAAGCCCGGCCTTCCGGTGCCCTCCCGAGCCGACCGACCGAACGCGGAGGCCCCCGCCGACACCTGCCGACGAGGGCCTCATCCTCTGTCACCAAATCTCACAAGCGTCTCACCGACACCGTCGACACGCCTGGACCCCAAGGCCCCGACCTGCGCAAACGGCCTCGCCCTGGACCACCTGGACGCCAGAAGACGGTTTGGCCTACCTGTGCCATGTTGTCCCGAGCGAGGGGCCGAGCACCAGTACCGGGGCGTCGTCGGGGCCGTCGATCCGGTACTGGAGGGTCGGCGGCTTCGGCTGCTCCGGCGTCGCGGTCGTCTCAGGCGTCTCAGTCACTTCGCTCACTCGCTCCAGACTAGTGAGCGGAGTGGGTGGCTCCGGTCAGGGGGTCGCGGTAGGGGTGCTTCCGGTCCTGCCCTCGTCCCGGTGCCCGTCCTACGGGGTGGCCGTGGAGACCACGAAGACGACCGGGTTGTCCGGGTCGCTCTCGTCCACCGTGATGTCCTGGGTGGGCAGCGGGTCCTTCTGGGCGTGCCGGGTACCCGCCCAGTCGTGGCCGGAGGCGAACGTCCAGCCGACCTTCTTCCCGTCGGCCGCGCTGATCGCCACCGCGCCGGGCCGCAGCGCGGCCGTACTGGTGCCGGAGTCCTTCAGGAACTCGGCGAGTCCGGCCGCGGTGGTGCGGAACGACACGAACAGCTTGCTGACGGCCCAGCTGTTGGTCTCGAAGTACCGGACGTCCGTGGCGTCGGAGGGGACCGGCACGTCGTAGATGCGGCGCTGCGTCTTGGACGGCCAGTCGTTCTGGAGCCCGGTCGCCGAGGCCTCGCTCTCCTTGTCGCGGCCGCTGTCACGGCTCTGCCCGGCGGAGATGGCCAGATAGCCGGCCGGGACGCCGATGAGCAGCACGATGATGATCGCGGTGAGCCAGCGCCGGCGCAGCATGTGCCGGCGGTCCTCCGGCGGGCGGCTCTCGTCCGGGGACGGCGACTGGCGCGGCACGGCGGGCCGCTCCGCGGGGGTCATCACGGCGACTCCTGGGTGGCGCGGGTGGAGCTCGTCCTGCGCACGGCCTCGGCGACCTGGGCGTACCGCTCGTAGCGCTCGACGCGGCGGCGGTTGGCGCGGCGGAAGCGGCGGGCGACGAGGCGGGCGAGGTCGGCGGCGCCGACCATGCCCGCCTCGGGGCCCAGCTGCGCCTTGGCGATCCGGGCCTCGGGGCGGTAGCCGCGGCCGGTGAGCTGGCGCTTGAAGGCGTCCCTGGCCGGACCGATGAGCAGGTCGTCGGCCGCGCTCACCCCGCCGCCGACGACGAAGCAGGACGGGTCGAGGGCGGCAGCGAGGTTGGCGATGCCGACGCCGAGCCACTGGCCGATGTCCTGGAGCAGCTCGACGCACATGGCGTCGCCCTCGCGCGCGAGCTCGGTGATCAGCGGCCCGGTGATGTCCGGGATGTTGCCCTTGACCCGGTCCAGGATGTTGTACGCGACCGGCGAGTCCGCGACGGCGAGCTCGCGGGCCTCGCGGACCAGGGCGTTGCCCGAGCTGTACTGCTCCCAGCAGCCGCGGTTGCCGCAGGGGCAGCGGTGGCCGCCGGGCACGACCTGCATATGGCCGAACTCGCCGGCCACGCCGTACTTGCCGCGCTTGACCCGGCCGTCCTCCAGGATCGCGCCGCCGATGCCGGTGCCCAGCGTGATCATGACGAGGTGGTCCTCGCCGCGGCCCGCGCCGAACCGCCACTCGGCCCAGGCGGCCGTGTTGGCGTCGTTGTCGACCATGACCGGGACGGCGAGCCGGGACTGGAGGGCGTCGCGCAGCGGCTCGTTGCGCCAGGCGAGGTGCGGGGCGAAGAGGATGGTGCTGCGGTCGGCGTCGACCCAGCCGGCCGCGCCGATGCCCACCGCGTGCACGTCGTGGCGGTCCGAGAGGTCCAGGACCAGCTCGGTGATGGTGTCCTCGACGACCTTGGGGCTCTTGGACTTGTCCGGCGTCTCGGTGCGGATCTTCTCCAGGATGGTGCCGTCGGCGTCGACGACGCCCGCCATCACCTTGGTGCCGCCGATGTCGATGCCGACGGTGGGGACGCGGGGGGCGGTCAGGTGCGAGCGGCGCTCGCGGGTACCGACGGTGCGCAGGACGGTGGCCCGGGCCGAGCCTCGGTAGGTGTTCATCGGGCCGCACCCCTTCGCCGAGGGAGGGGGGTGTCCTGGTGTGCTCGCACGACTGGTGTCGTCCCTGGAGGTCTCGGGGAGCCGGGGTGGCCGGCGGCGGACGGCGCCCGCCGTGCCCGATTCTGCCACCCCGGCCGGGACCCGACCTCGCGTGCCCGTGCCGCCCCGGGGGCCCCGGCCGCTACTTACCGGTGTCGGCGGGGCGGGCGCCGAGGTCCGGCTCGGGGGCCCGCTGGAGCTCGTGGCTGAGCTCCTCCAGCTCGCTGCCGCCCGCCATCTGCCGGGTGAGCTCGTCCAGGGTGATCTGGCTGCGCAGATGGCTGCCGGTCATGGTGCCGCGCTTGAGCAGGACGAAGCGGTCGCCCACGAGGTAGGCGTGGTGCGGGTTGTGGGTGATCAGGACCACGCCGAGGCCGGCGTCCCGGGCGGCCGCCACGTACTTGAGCACGACGCCGGACTGCTTGACGCCGAGCGCCGCCGTGGGCTCGTCCAGGACCAGCACCTTGGCGCCGAAGTAGACCGCCCGGGCGATCGCCACGCACTGGCGCTCGCCGCCCGACAGGGTGCCGATGGGCTGGTCCACGTCGCGCAGGTCGATGCCCATGCGCAGCAGCTCCGAGCGGGTGGTGCGGCGCATCAGGTCGACGTCGAGGCGCTTGAGGGGGCCCTTGCCCTTCGTCGGCTCGGAGCCGAGGAAGAAGTTGCGCCACACCGGCATCAGCGGGACGACCGCCAGGTCCTGGTAGACGGTGGCGATGCCCCGGTCCAGCGCCTCGCGCGGGTTGCTGAGCGAGACGTCCTCGCCCTCGATGCGGAAGGCGCCGGCGTCGTGCCGGTGCAGCCCCGCGATGATCTTGATGAGGGTGGACTTGCCGGCGCCGTTGTCCCCGAGCACACAGCTGATCTCGCCGCCGTGCACCTCCAGCGAGACGCCTTCGAGGGCGCGGATGTTGCCGTAGTACTTGCTGACGTCGTCGAGCTCCACCAGGGCGCTCCGCTCGGTCAGGGTCGCGTCCGTCATACCGTGGCCTCCGCCCGCTTGCGCACCCACGCGTTGAGCAGGGTGGCCAGAAGGAGCATCGCTCCCAGGAAGAACTTGAACCAGTCCGGGTTCCACTCGGCGTAGACGATGCCCTTGCTGGTCATGCCGAAGATGAAGGCGCCGACCGCGGAGCCGATCGCGGAGCCGTAGCCGCCGGTGATCAGACAGCCGCCGATGACGGCCGCGATGATGTAGATCAGCTCGTTGCCGACGCCCTCGCCGGACTGCACCACGTCGAACGAGAAGAGCAGGTGCTGCCCGGAGACCCAGGCGGCGAACGCCACGCCCATATACAGGCCGATCTTGGTCTTGTAGACCGGCACACCGACCGCGCGGGCCGCGTCGGCACCGCCGCCGACCGCGAAGATCCAGTTGCCGAACCGGGTCCGCAGCAGGATCCAGGTGGCCAGCGCGACCAGGCCGAACCACCACAGGATGGTGACCTTGAGGTCGACCGAGCCGACGCTCAGCTGGGAGGCGAACACCTTCTTGGCAGAGCCGAAGCCCTCCATGTCGGCGATGGACTTGGTGGAGACCGTGCCGCTGATCAGCTTGGTGAAGCCGAGGTTGAGACCGGTCAGCATCAGGAAGGTGCCGAGCGTGATGATGAAGCTGGGCAGTTTGGTACGGGTCAGCATGAAGCCGTTGAAGGCGCCGAGGGCGAGCGTGGTCAGCAGCGAGACGCCGACGCCCACCCAGATGTTCGCCGTCATCTGGTAGCTGAACATCGACGAGACGAGCGCCGACGTCGTCACCAGCACACCGGCCGACAGGTCGAACTCGCCGCCGATCATCAGCAGCGCCACCGGCACCGCCATGATGCCGATGGTCGACGCCGCGTACAGCACGGTCGAGAGGCTGGAGGCGCGCAGGAAGCTGTCCGCGACGGCCGAGAAGAAGACGAAGACGGCGACGGCGCCGACGACCGAGCCGAGCTCCGGGCGGCCGAGCAGCTTGCGCAGCACCGACCGGTGGATCAGCCGTTCGTCCTTCGCGGGCGCGGGCGCTGGTGCAGTGGCGGTCATCGGGTCCCCCGCTTCGTGTAATCCTCCAGCTCGGCGGCCGCGTCCTTGGTGATGATCTGAGGTCCGGTCAGCACCGGCATCCCGCCGCCGAGCACGTCGCCGTTGTACTTGTAGAGCCAGAGCAGGTCCACGGCCTCGTACCCCTGGAGGTAGGGCTGCTGGTCGACGGCGAAGCCGAGGGTGCCGTCCTTGAGCTCGGCCGCGACCTTGGCGTTGAGGTCGAAGGTGTCGACCTCGGCGGAGCTGCCGGCGGAGTTCTTGGCCTTGACGGCGGTGTCCGCGAACGGGGCGCCGAGGGTGACCACGGAGTCGATGGACCGGTCCGCCTGGAGCTTGGCCTCGATGGAGGACTGCACGTCGGGCATGTTGGTGCCGGTGACATAGAGGTTCTGCAGATCGCCCTTGAAGGACTTCTTGGTGCCGGCGCAGCGCTGCTCGTGGCCGACGTTGCCCTGCTCGTGCAGGACGCAGAGCGCCTTCTTCTTGCCGCGCTTGTTGAGCTCCTCGCCGACGGCCTCGCCCGCGATCGTCTCGTCCTGGCCGATGTGGGTGAGCGCGCCGTACGCCTTGGACTTCTCCGAGCCGGAGTTCACCGTGATCACCGGGATGCCCGCCCTGACCGCCTTGGCGACGACGTCCTTCAGCGCGTCCGGCTTGGCGAGGGTGACGACGATCCCGTCGACCTTCTGGTCGATGGCCGCCTGCACGAACTGCGCCTGCTGCTGGCCCTGGTCGCTGTGCGAGTACAGGAAGTCGATGTTGTCCTTGACGGCGGCCTGCTTGGCGCCGCTCTGGACGATGTCCCAGAAGGTGTCGCCGTCGCCCGAGTGGGTGATCATGGCGATCTTCCAGCGGGGGGTGTTCACCGCCGCCTTGCCCTGGGCCGCCGCGGCCTTGCGCGCGTCCTCGGCGCGCTTGCCCCCGGTACTGCTGCATCCCACCAGGGAGACACCGAGCACCGCCGCCAGCACCGCGCCCACCGCGCGTACCCCTGTCCGAATCCTTGCCACGACGCCGTGCTCCTCTTGCTGTACTCCCAGGTGCGCCCGGGACTGGTGCGGACCTGCCCCGGCCGCCCAAGTATGGGTCACATCAGGTCGGCGGCGGATCATCGGGTACCGCGAGCGGTGTACTTCTCCAGCGCCGGCACGTCCTTCTCGGTGACGATCGCGGGACCGGTGAGGACCGGCCTGCCGCCGCCGACGACGTTGCCGTTGGTCTTCTTCAGCCAGAGTTCGTCGACCGCGAGATACCCCTGGAGATAGGGCTGCTGGTCGACCGCGAAGCCGATCTCCTTGGCCTTGAACTGCTTGATCACGGCCGCGTCGAGGTCGAAGGTGTCGACCTCGGCGGAGCTGCCCGCGCCGCCCTTGGCCTTGACCGCGGCGGCCGCCATCGGCGCGCCGAGGGTGACCACCGCGTCGATGTCCTTGCCGGCCTGGAGTTTCGCCTCGATGGAGGACGTCGCGGCGGGCGTGTTGGTCCCGTCCACGTTCAGGTTCTCGACCGGGCCCTTGAAGGTCTTCCTCACCCCGGCGCAGCGCTCCTCCAGCGAGACGTTGCCCTGCTCGTGGATGACGCAGACGGCCTTCTTCCTCCCGTTCGCGTTGAGCTGCTCGCCGACCGCCTCGCCCGCGACGCCCTCGTCCTGTCCGATGTGGCCGAGCGCGCCGAGCTCCTTGGAGTACGCGGCGCCGGAGTTGATGGTGACGACCGGGATGCCCGCCGCGACCGCCTTCTTGACGACGTCCCGTACGGCCTGCGGCTTGGCCAGGGTGACCACGATCCCGTCGACCTTCTGGTCGATGGCCGCCTGGATCAGCTGCGACTGCTGCTGGCCCTCCTTGTCGGCGGAGTAGAGGAAGTCGGCGTTGTCCTTGGCGGCGGCCTGTTTCGCGCCGCTCTGGACGATGTCCCAGAAGGTGTCGCCCTGGCCCGAATGGGTGATCATCGCGATCTTCATCCGGGGCGTGGAGGCCCCCTTGCCGCTGCCCGGGGCGCTGTCGTCGGCCTTGTCCTCGGAGCTCTTGCCGCCCGAGCCGCTGCATCCGGCGACCGTCAGTACGAGGGCCGCGGCGAGGGCCGTCGCCGTGGCTGCCGTGCGGGGTATGCGCATGGGGTCCGCCTTCCGCCTGGGCCGCCGGGTCGCGGCACGTGAGTTCTAGCGGCGTACGGACGGACGCGTCAATACTTTGTCCGAACATTCTTACGCGGAGGCACCCCCGGGGGCGTCCCCAAGGGCACCCCGGGGGCACGCCCGCCGACGTCACGGACGTACGAGCAGCTGGAACTCGAAGGCGTAGCGCGCGGCCCGGTAGACATGGGTGCCGAACTCCACGGCCCGCCCGGTGTCGTCGAAGGTGGTGCGCTGCATGGTCAGCAGCGGCGCGCCCACGGCCTCGGCGAGCAGTTCGGCCTCTGCGGCGGTGGCGGCCCGGGCGCCCACCGACTGGCGGGCGCTGTGCAGGGTGATCCCCGCGCCGCGCATCAGCCGGTACAGGCCGGTGGCCTCCAGCTGCGGGGTGTCCAGCGCCAGCAGTCCGGTCGGCAGGTAGTTGCGCAGCTGGGCCATCGGCTCGCCGTGCGCGTACCGCAGCCGCTCCACCAGATGGACGTCGTCGCCCTCGGCCACCCCGAGCGCCGCCGCCACCTCGGCGGTGGCCGGTTCCAGGGTGTTGCGCAGCACCTTGGTGGCGGGCTTCTGACCGGCCGCCTCCAGGTCGTCGTAGAGGCTGCTCAGCTCCAGCGGGCGCTTGACCTGGCTGTGCACCACCTGGGTGCCGACGCCTCTGCGGCGCACCAGCAGGCCCTTGTCGACCAGCGCCTGGATGGCCTGGCGGACGGTGGGGCGGGACAGGCCGAGGCGGCCCGCGAGGTCGATCTCGTTGCCGAGGAGGCTGCCGGGCGTGAGGGTGCCGCGCTCGATGGCCGCCTCCAGCTGCTGGGAGAGCTGGAAGTAGAGCGGGACCGGGCTGGTGCGGTCCACGCTGAGCTGGAGCGGCACGGCGGGATCCGGCACGGTTCTGGGCTGCTTGGACACGGGGTGAGCGTAGTGCGCGGGCCATGTTGACGGGAAGTCGTGAAGTCTGATTGTCAGGACAAACTCTTGACAGGACGGCCGGGCACCGTCACCTTTTGGCCATGCGTATCGGACTCATCGGAACGGGACGTATCGGCACCTTCCACTCGGAGGTGCTGGCCGGCCACTCCTCGGTCACCGAGCTCTTCGTCGCCGACACCGACCCCGCGCGGGCAGCCGAGGCCGCCGCGCGGACCGGGGCCACGGCCACCACGGTCGACGGGCTCTTCGCGGCCGGCCCGGACGCGGTGGTGATCGCCTCGGCGACCGCCGCGCACGCCGGGCTGATCGCCCGCGCGGCCCGCGCCGGGCTGCCCGCGTTCTGCGAGAAGCCGATCGCGCTCGACCTGGCCGGGACGCTGGCGGCGCTGGACGAGGTCGAGAGCGCGGGGACGGTCCTCCAGATCGGGTTCATGCGGCGCTTCGACGCCGGGTACGCGGCGGCCCGCGAGCGGGTCCGGGCGGGCGGGCTCGGGCGGCTGCACACCGTACGGGCCGTCACCTCGGACCCGGCGCCGCCGCCCGCCGCGTATCTGCCGCTCTCCGGCGGGCTCTACCGGGACTGCCTGGTCCATGACTTCGACAGTCTGCGCTGGGTGACCGGCCGCGAGGTGACCGAGGTGTACGCGACGGGTTCGGACGCGGGACCCGCGATGTTCCGGGAGGCCGGGGACGTCGCCACGGCCGCGGCCCTGCTCACCCTCGACGACGGCACCCTCGCCACGGCGACGGCGACGCGGTGCAACGGCGCCGGGTACGACGTCCGGATGGAACTGGCCGGCGAACTCGACCAGCTGGCCGTGGGACTGGGCGAGCGCACCCCGCTGACCTCGGCCGAGCCCGGGGCACCCGGCGCTCCCAACAAGCCCTGGCCCGGCTTTTTGGAGCGGTTCGCCGACGCCTACCGGGCCGAGCTCGACGCCTTCGTCCACGTCGTACAGGGCGAGCTGGCGAACCCGTGCGACGGCCGGGAGGCACTGCACGCACTGCGCGTCGCGGAGGCGTGCGAGCGCTCACGGCACGAGCGCCGACCGGTGGCGCTCGCGGAGTTCACCGACTGAGGCTCTCCGGGTTCACGAGCCGGCGTTCACCAGCGCACCGGTAGGCTCTCCGGGCCGCGCACCAGCATGCCCGAGCGCCAGGTGACGGCCGCCGGGTGGATGTCGAGCGCCAGGTCCGGGCAGCGGTCCAGCAGCGAGCGGATCGCGATGCGCGCCTCGAGGCGGGCCAGCGGGGCGCCCAGGCAGTAGTGGATGCCGTGGCCGAACGCCACATGGCCGCGCGCGTCGCGCCGGATGTCGAAGCGGGAGGGCTCCGGGTAGCGGGCGGGGTCCCGGTTCGCGTCGGCCATCGCGACGAGCACCAGCTGCCCGCCGCCGGGCACCACCGTGCCGCCGATGTCGACCGGCTCCGTGGTGAAGCGGTACGTCGGGGTCTCCACCGGGCCGTCGTAGCGCAGCATCTCCTCCACCGCGTTGTCGATCAGCCCGTCGAAGTCGGCTCGCAGGGCGGCCAGTTGCTCCGGGTGGCTGAGCAGGGCGAGGACGCCGTTGGAGATCAGGTTGACGGTCGTCTCGTGGCCAGCGACGAGCAGCAGCCAGGCCATGCCAAGCAGTTCGGGGCCGGAAAGGCGGTCGCCGTCCTCGTCGCAGGTGTGGATCAGCGCGCTCATGAGGTCCCCGCCGGGGTTCTCGCGCTTGGCGGCCAGCAGGGCGGTCAGATACTCCGACATGGACCTGGCCGCCGCCATCCGGTCCGCGAGGGCGGGCGCCGACACGGAGACGTTGGACCACTCCCGGAAGCTGTCCTGGTCCAGGCTCGGCACCCCGAGCAGCTCGCCGATGACCGTGATCGGCAGCGGGAAGGACAGCGCCTGGACCAGGTCGGCCCTGCGGCCGGGGCCCTTGAGCATGGTGTCGAGCAGCGCGTCGGTCATCTCCTGGACGCGCGGGGCCATCCGCTCGACCCGGCGCGGGGTGAACTCCCGGTTGACCAGTTTGCGCAGCCGGGTGTGGGCGGGGGCGTCGGAGCTGAGCATGGTGGTGCCGGAGGCGACCTGCTTCACCCCGAGGCCGGTCGAGGCGTTGCGCCACTCCTTGGAGAGCCGGGGGTCGGCGAGGGCGGCTCGCCCGACCTCGTACCCGACGACGAGATAGGCGTCCGAGCCCTCCGGCATCCGTATGCGGTGCACCGGCCCACGCTCGCGCAGCTCCGCGTAGACCGGATACGGGTCACGGGTGAAGTCCTCGCCGAGGGCGGCGAGATCGACAATGGCATCGCTGGTCAACGCGGGTCCCTTCAGGACGTAGTGCGCCCCTGCGGGCACACGCCGTGGTGTCGGCACACCTTAACTCCCCAGTAGCTTGGGAGGCTTCTACCCTGGTCACGGCGAGGGGAGGCTCGGTGCTGAGGCGTTGGTGGTTCGTGGGGGCGCTGCGGCCGGAGGTGCCCGCGCGGGGGGCGTGGGAGCCGTCCAAGGAGGAGCAGCAGCGGGTTCTCGACGAGTGGGGGGCGGCTCGCGAGCGCCTGGAGCGGCTGGTGTCGGCGCGGGTCGCGGCCGTCGGTGACGTGTTGCGGGTGGCCGAACTCCCCGTGGGGGCGGGCGGGGCCGAGCGCGACTACGCCTGGGTGCTCGACGCCTTCCAGGCCGCGGGCAAGCTCCTGGACGAAGCGGCCGACCTGCCGGATCTGGCCGCCGCCGCGGTGCTGGCCGAGCGCGCCCTGGTGCGGTTCGCCGCGCTGCACGCGCGCCGTGCGGGGCAGCCGGCGCCGAGGCCGCCCGAGCGGTGCTACTACAACCCGCTGCACGCGGCGGCCGAGAGCGGCGGGCCGCCCGCGCGCAAGCAGCACCGGCAGCGGGCCCGGCGCCGGACCGGGCCGCGCGAGGCGGCGGCGGACCGCCGGCCCGCCTGCCCGTCCTGCCGCCGGGCGATCCTGGCGGGCGAGCAGCCGGACGTACTGCCCGCCCTCGTCCCGGTGAAGGTGTCCCGGCTGCGCACCGCGCGGCTGCTCGTGCCGTACTACTCGGTGCCGCAGCAGTGGTCGCTGTGGTCGGTCTCGGCGTGCGGCGCGTACGGGGACGAGTGGCCCGCGCTCGTGCTGGGCGGCGAGCACCGCCGCCGGGCGGCGGCCGCCCGCAAGGCGTGAACGCCCCGCCTCACCAGCGCACGGGCAGATGCCGCACACCGCGGATGAGCATCCCCGGCAGCCACTCCAAGGAGCCCGCGCCGGTGGCCAGTTCGAGGCCCGGGGCGCGCTCCAGGAGCGTACGGAGCGCGATGCGGCCCTCCATCCGGGCGAGCGGGGCGCCCAGGCAGTAGTGGATGCCGTGGCCGAAGCCGAGGTGGCTCTGCGGGGTGCGGCGGATGTCGAAGCGGTCCGGGTCGGGGTGGCGGGACGGGTCGCGCCCGGCGGCGGCGAGGCCGATCAGGACCGGCGACCCGGCCGGGATGACGGTCCCTCCGCACTCGACGTCCTCGCGCGCGAAGCGGTACGTGGCCGTCTCCACCGGGCCGTCGTAGCGCAGCATCTCCTCGATGGCCCCGTCGATCAGCCAGTCGAAGTCGGCGCGCAGCGCGGCCAGTTGCGCGGGATGGGCTAGCAGGGCCCGTACTCCGTTGGAGATGAGGTTGACGGTGGTCTCGTGGCCCGCGACGAGCAGCAGGAAGGCCATGCCGATGAGCTCGTCCGGGGACAGCTGGTCGCCGTCCTCGTGCCGGGTGCGGATGAGGGCGCTCATCAGGTCGTCCGCCGGGGCCGTGGCGCGCTTGTCCTCGATGAGCCCGACCAGGTAGGCGCCCATCTCCTGGGCGGCCCTGCCGTCGTTCGCCGTCGGGGCCACGGCCTCGTTGGAGAGCCGGCGGAAGGTCTCCCGGTCCAGGTCCGGCACGCCGAGCAGTTCGCAGATGACCGTGATCGGCAGCGGGAAGGCGAACGAGTCGACCAGGTCGGCACTGCGGCCGGGAGCGGCCAGCATGGTGTCGAGCAGCCCGTCGGCGATCTCCTGCACGCGCGGGCGCAGCGCCTCGATCCGGCGCGAGGTGAACTCCCGCGCCACCAGCTTGCGCAGCCGGGTGTGCTGCGGCGGGTCGGAGTCCAGCATGTTGGCGCTGACCGCGGCGAACTCGTCGGGCTGCTCGGCGATCGCCCGCCAGTCCTTGGAGAAGCGGCCGTCGGCGAGCGCGGCCCGCGCCTCGTCGTGTCCCACGATCAGCCAGACCTCGTCCACCTCCTGGGTGCGGACGCGGTGCACCGGCCCCTCCGCGCGCAGCTTGGCGTAGTACGGGTACGGGTCGGCGGTGAAGTCCTCGTGGTCGCGCAGATCGACGAACGGCATGACGGTGTTCCCCCTCCGGTGGTCCGCTTCAGCGTACGTCGCCGTCCTCGTCGAGGAGTCCGGCGTCGTGCACCAGCAGGGCGATCTGGACACGGTTGTTGAGGCCCAGCTTGGCCAGCACGCGCGAGACATGGGTCTTCACGGTCGGCACGCTGAGGAAGAGCGCGGCGGAGATCTCCGCGTTCGACTGGCCGCGCCCGACGGCGACCGCCACCTCGCGCTCCCGCTCGGCGAGTTCGCCGATCCTCGCCCGGGCCCGCGAGGCCCGGTCGTCGCCCCCCTCCGGGGCGCCCGCGACCTGCCGCATCAACTGGCGGGTGACGGCCGGGGAGAGCACCGGCTCGCCCGCCGCCACCCGGCGTACGGCCGCGACGATCTCGGCGGGCGCGGTGTCCTTCAGGACGAACCCGGCGGCGCCCGCGCGCAGTGCCCGTACCACCTGCTCGTCGGCGTGGAAGGTGGTCAGGACGATGACCTCGGGGGCGTCGGGGCGGGCGCGCAGGGTCTCGGTGGCGGTGAGGCCGTCGACCCCCGGCATCCGGATGTCCATCAGGACCACGTCCGGGCGCAGCCGGTCGGTCAGCTCCTCGACCTGGGAGCCGTCGGAGGCCTCTCCCACGATCTCCAGGTCCTCGGATCCGCCGAGCATGAAGGTGAGTCCCGCGCGGACGAGGGGGTCGTCGTCGACGAGCAGCAGCCGGATGGTCATGAGGGCCACGGTAGCCAGGCGCGGACCTCGAACCCGCCACCGGGCGTGCGCCCGTGCTCCAGGCGCCCGCCCGCGAGCGTGGCGCGTTCGGTCAGCCCGATGAGCCCCTGCCCCGAACCGGGCACCCTCGGCACCTCGCCCAGCGGTGCGGGGTTGCGCACCTCGACGGCGAGGCCGTCGCCCGGACGGCCGGTGACGGTCACGGTGACCTCGGCGCCGGGGGCGTGCTTGCGGGCGTTGGTCAGGGCCTCCTGGGCGATGCGGTACGCGTTGCGCCCGGTGGCCGCCGGGACGGCCTCGGGATCCCCGACCCGGCTGTCCAGGGTGACCTTCATCCCGGCCTCGCGGGACTCGGCGACCAGCGCGTCCAGGGTGGCGAGCGTCGGCTGGGGCCGGTCCTCGGCGCCCTCGTCCGGGCTGCGCAGCACTCCGATGATCTGGCGCAGGTCCTGGAGGGCCTCGTGGGCGCTGTCGCGGATGACCCCGGCGGCGCGGGCGACCTCGGCCGGGGGCGCGTCCGGCCGGAACTCCAGGGCGCCCGCGTGCACGCTGAGCAGGGTGAGCCGGTGGGCCAGCACGTCGTGCATCTCGCGGGCGATGGCCTCGCGGGCGAGGCGCTGGGCGTTCTCGGCCCGCAGCGCGGCCTCCTCCTCGGCGCGCACGGCCCGCTCGCGCAGCGCCGCCACCAGCTGGCGCCGGGCCCGTACGAGCATGCCCCAGCCCATGGCGAGGAGGACCATCAGCGAGCCCATGATCGCGTTGGCCAGCAGGCCGGTGGTCGGGTCGGGGCGCACGACCGGCTGCACCCACGAGGTGAGCAGGGCCGCGGCGCCGACCGTGGCGACGGTGGGCTTGAGGGGCCGGTGCACGGCGAGACCGAAGAGGGCCACCAGCACCGCGCCGGCCGCGACCGGGGCGACCAGGGTGACGGCCACCAGCACCCAGGCGAGGCCGACGGGCCAGCGCCGGCGCAGCCACAGCGCGCAGCAGGCGAGCGCTCCCACCAGCTGGTCGGCGGCCTGGAGGGTCTCGGAGTAGTCGGCGGCCTTGGTCATGGCGTCGGCGGCGAGCATGCCGATGAGCACCGCGCAGACGAAGGCGCAGAGGTCGACGATCCAGTCCCGTACGGTACGGCGCGGCCGGTTGCGGCCGGACCGGTCGCCCGGCAGCTCGGGAGCGACGACGGCGGACGGCAGCAGCCAGCGGTATTCGGGACCAGCGCGTGTCATGCCGTCCAAGTTACGCAGGTCAGGGGCGGCGTGGCGGGTTCCGGCCGGGTCGCGCTACCAAAGTCGTACGGGTCGAGACTTTCGCCGCGGGGCCGAGCCCGAAAGGCGACGCGGGGCGCTCCGGCGGCGGTGCGGTGGTTCGGCTGCGTCCTGCGCGACCGGCCACGGACAACCCGCGGCCGAAAGCCGCCGAGTCAGCTGTATCGCGGGGCGCCCCGGTGCTGTCGGGCCGGGGCGCCCCGCGCAGGGGCGGGTGTCGTCAGCCGCCCAGCTCCTGGTGGCGGGCGGTCAGCCGCGCCGCGCCGTCGCTCGTCAGCGAGCCGAACAGACGCAGCCGGGAGATGCCGCCGTCGGGGAAGATGTCGATGCGTACGTGGGTGGCCACTGCGGGGGCGTCCAGCACGAAGCGGTGGTTGGTGTCGGGCTGGAGGCGGGTGCGGGGCAGGACCTCGCGCCACTCGCCCGAGGCGCCGTCGCGCACCGAGAGCGCGGCCCAGCCGGCCGAGTTGCCCTTGAGGTAGGCCGTGTCGATCTCGACCGCGCGGATCTCGGACTGCGCCGCCAGCCGGTAGCGGATCCAGTCGTTGCCCTTGTCGCGGCGGCGGCGGGTCTCCCAGCCGTCGTCCATCTTGTGCGAGCGGCCCGGCTGGATGGTGTTGGTGGCGGGCGAGTAGAAGCGGTCCGAGGCGTCCTCGACCTGGGCGCCGTTCTCCAGTGCCGCGAGGTCGAAGGTGCCGAGGACGGCGAGCCACGCCGGGTCCGGGGCCACCTCGCCGTACACCCGCAGCCGGGCGATGCCGCCGTCGGGGTGCTGGTTGACGCGCAGGTGCGTGAAGCGCTGCTCGACGTCGACGGCGAACCCGTTGGCCGCGTGGCCGCCGACCGCCGTACGGGGCACCAGGGTCACCCACTTCACGTCGTCGGCGAGCAGGTCCTCGGGCGACGGGGAGCCCGCGACCGAGGTCGCCTCCACGGAGACGGCCTGCGGGTAGTTGCCGCGGAAGTGGGCGGTGTCGACGACGATGCCGCGTACGACACCGGGAGCGCCGAGGCGTACCAGGGCCCAGTCGTGGTCCTCGTCGGTGGGGTGCGGCACGGCGGCCGAGACACCGCGGCGGCGGCGGGTCTCCCAGCCGTCCATGATCTTGCCCTTGTGGCCGAAGTGCTCGGGGTCGAACTCGGCGGCGTCGGGCTTGAGCAGGTTCTCGCGCTCGGCGAAGAACTCGTCGTTGGCGGCGATGACGCCCGCGCCCAGGCGCCGGTCGGCGAGGTCCGCGTACTGCGTGAACGGGAAGTCGGCGGTGCGGTAGTCCGCGTACGGGTCGCCGCCGCCGTACGGGCTGGCGTCACCGGTGAAGGAAGGGATCTCGCTCACGGTTTCAGTTGTTCCTTTCGAGCAGGCGGCCGGTGGGCTCGGTGAGGGTGCCGTTCTGCTGGATGCGCTCGCCGCGCAGCCAGGTCGACTTGACGACACCGTGCAGGGTCTTGCCCGCGTACGCGGTGACGCGGTTGCGGTGCTGGAGTGCCGCGGGGTCGACCGTGAAGGTCGCGTCGGGGGCGAGGACGGCGAAGTCGGCGTCGCGGCCGGCCTCGATGGCGCCCTTGCGGTCCAGGCCGACGAGTCCGGCGGTGGCGGACGACATCCAGCGGACCACGTCGTCGAGGGTGTGGCCGCGCCTGCGCGCCTCGGTCCACACCGCGGACAGGCTCAGCTGGAGGCCGGAGATGCCGCCCCAGGCGGTGGCGAAGTCCTCGGTCTTGAGGTCGGCGGTGGACGGCGAGTGGTCGGTGACGACGCAGTCGATGGTGCCGTCGGCGAGCGCCTGCCACAGCAGGTCCTGGTTGGCGGCCTCGCGGATCGGCGGGCAGCACTTGAACTCGCTGGCCCCGTCCGGGACTTCCTCGGCGGTCAGCGTGAGGTAGTGGGGGCAGGTCTCCACGGTGACGCGGACGCCCTCGCGCTTGGCGGCGGCGATCGCCGGCAGCGCGTCGGAGGAGGACAGGTGCAGGATGTGCACCCGCGCCCCGACCCGCTTGGCGGCGGCGATCAGCGCCTCGATGGCCGTGTTCTCGGAGACGCGCGGGCGGCTGGCGAGGAAGTCGGCGTACTTGGGGCCGGGGGTGCTCGGCGCGGCGGCCAGCTCGTGCGGGTCCTCGGCGTGCACGATCAGCAGTCCGCCGAAGCCCGCGATCTCGGCGAGCGACCGGTCCAGCTGGTCCTGGTCCAGCTCGGGGAACTCCTCCACACCGGAGGGCGAGAGGAACGCCTTGAAGCCGAAGACCCCGGCGTCGTGGAGCGGGCGCAGGTCCTTGACGTTGTCGGGCAGCGCGCCGCCCCAGAAGCCGACGTCCACGTGCGCCTTGGCGCGGGCGACCTCCTGCTTGACGCGGAGGTTGGCCACCGTGGTGGTGGGCGGCAGGGAGTTGAGCGGCATGTCGACGAGGGTGGTGATGCCACCCGCCGCGGCGGCCCGGGTGGCGGTCCAGAAGCCCTCCCACTCGGTGCGGCCGGGGTCGTTCACATGGACGTGGCAGTCGACGAGTCCCGGCAGCAGCACGTCGTCGCCGAGGTCCTCCAGGCGTGCCCCGGCGGGCACCTCGGCGTCGTACGGCAGCACGGCGGAGATCACTTCGCCCGCCACGGCGACCGAGGCGGGGCGGGTGCCCTCGGGGGTGATGACCCGCGACGAGCGCAGTACCAGGTTGACGTCGGACACCCGAGCCCTCACTTCCGCGATGGAGTGCACGTCCACGCCGGTGGGAGAACCCCGGCGGAGTGCGACGAGCAAAATTCAACGAACTGTTGAAGGAGTCTTCACGCCGATCAGGGAGCCGTCAAGGGTGTCCGGGGTCCGGCGGCGGCCGACGGCGTGGGTCTTGGAGGTTTCCACAGAATGGAATTAGACTTTCACTTCCCAGAATGTAGCTATCGCCACGGGGTGCCCGGCCGGAACGGACAAACCCACTGTGACCGGCCAGGACGCCCTACGTACGCACTGTACGGCGAAGAACACACAGGTAGGCTGCTGCCCCGCCTGCCAGCTGAAAGGACCGCGCCGTGCCGACGTCCAGCGCCAGCACCACCGACGCCTCCAAGCCATCCGCCGCCAGCGGTGGCGTCCAGTCCCTCGAGCGCGCCTTCGACCTTCTGGAGCGGATGGCCGACGCCGGGGGCGAGGTCGGCCTCAGCGAGCTCTCCGCCAGCAGCGGTCTGCCGCTGCCGACCATCCACCGGCTGATGCGTACGCTCGTGGCCTGCGGCTATGTCCGCCAGCAGGCCAACCGCCGGTATGCGCTCGGCCCGCGGCTGATCCGCCTCGGCGAGTCCGCGTCGCGGCTGCTCGGCACCTGGGCGCGGCCGTATCTGGCCCGGCTGGTCGAGGAGACCGGCGAGACGGCGAACATGGCGCTGCTCGACGGGGACGAGATCGTGTACGTGGCGCAGGTGCCCTCCAAGCACTCGATGCGGATGTTCACCGAGGTGGGCCGACGGGTGCTGCCGCACTCCACGGGCGTGGGCAAGGCGCTCCTCGCGCACACCCCGCCGGAGGAGGTGCGCGCGCTGCTCGCCCGTACCGGCATGCCGGCCGCGACCGAGAAGACGATCACCACGCCCGAGGGCTTCCTGGACGCGCTGGAGCAGGTGCGGCACGCGGGGTACGCGGTGGACGACAACGAGCAGGAGATAGGGGTCCGGTGCCTGGCGGTGTCGGTGCCCAACTCCCCCACGGCGGCGGCGATCTCCATCTCCGGCCCGGCCGGGCGGGTGACGGAGTCGGCGACGGAGAGGATCGTCCCGATCCTGCAGGGGGTGGCGGAGGAACTGTCGGCTGCCCTGGCCAACACGGGGCAGGGCTGAAGCCCTGTTTTCCGGGTGCGGTGTGTGGGCGGCTGGTCGCGCAGTTCCCCGCGCCCCTTCTTGGCCCGGTCTTTGTCTGCGGCTGAGTGGTGGGTTGCTCGCGCAGTTCCCCGCGCCCCTTCATGGGCCCGGTCTTTGTCCGCGGGTGTGTGGCCGCTTCTCGCGCAGTTCCCCGCGCCCCTGAAAGCAGCTGGCTGAGCTGGGTTCTCTGGCTGCGGCGGACTACCTGAGGGGCGCGGGGAACTGCGCGAGCAACCGGCCACACACCCGCAGACGAAGACCGGGCAACATCAGGGGCGCGGGGAACTGCGCGAGCAACCGGCCACACACCCGCAGACGAAGACCGGGCAACATCAGGGGCGCGGGGAACTGCGCGATCAGCCCGCCACCGGCCCGCGGACGAAGGCCGGGCACAACCTCCCGTCGCTCATCTCCACCACCCGATCCACCCGCCCCAAATGCCCCGCGTCATGCGTGACCAGCACCGTCGCCGTGCCGAGCTCCCGCGTGAGGCGGACCAGAAGGTCCAGCACAGCCACCCCCCGCTCATGATCCAGCGCACTCGTCGGCTCGTCCACCAACAGCACCGACGGCGAGTTCATCAGCGCCCGGGCGATGTTGACCCGCTGGCGCTGGCCCCCGGAGAGCTGGTGCGGGCGCCGGGACGCCTGGCCGGCCAGGCCCACCGCGTCCAGCAGCGCGAGCGCCCGCGCACGGGCCGCCCCGGGCCGGTGCCCCGCCAGATGCGCCATCACCTGCAACTGCTCCGCCGCCGTCAGCGACGGCAGCAGGTTCGGCTGCTGGAAGACGATCCCGACCCGCGAGCGCCGCAGCGCCGCCCGCTCGGCCGCGCCCAGCGCACCCGTGTCGGCCCCGGCCAGCACCACCCGCCCCCGGTCCGGTGCGATCAGCGTCGCCGCCACGGCGAGCAGGCTCGACTTGCCCGAGCCGGAAGGACCCACGCACGCCGTCAGCGTCCCGGCCGGCACCTCCAGGGACACCTCGTCCAGCGCGGTGAGCCGCCCGTCCCCGTCCGGGTACGTCAGCGTCACACCATCCAGCAGCAGCGGCAGCGGCAGCGGCGCGGTCATCGGGCACTCCCCAGCGCGGTCAGCGGGTCGACGGCGGTGATCCGCCGGATGGACAGGGCGGCGCCGAGCACGCCGAGGACGATCAGGACGAGCGCGGGGAGCAGGGTGGTGCGCACGTCCAGGACGAACGGCACCGCGCCCGCCACGACCGCGCCCACCCCCACCGCCAGCCCCGTCCCGGCCAGCGTCCCCGCGCACAGCATCAGCACCGCCTGCCCCAGCGCGTCCCGCAGGAGGTCCGGCGTGGACGCGCCGAGCGCCTTCAGGACCGCGATGTCCCCGCTGCGCTGGATCGTCCACACGGTGAAGAACGCGCCCACCACCAGCGCCGAGATCACGAAGAGGAAGCCGCGCATCAGCTGGAGCGAGCCGTTCTCCGCCCGGTAGGACGGCAGGGCCGCGAGCGCGCCGTCGAGCGTACGGGTGGTGGTGCCGAGCGACCGGTCCGCCGCCGCGAGGTCCACACCGTCGTCCAGGGTCAGCGCCACCACCGTGGCCGGCGCCCCGGCCGCGAGCGCCGTCCAGACGACCGGGGTGTGGCTGTAGGAGTCCTCGCCCCGCACCGCGGAGACCGCCAGCGCCCGGCCGCCCACGACGACCGTGTCGCCCTCGGCCGCCCGCAGCTTGTCCGCCGCGCCCCGCGAGAGGACGACGGCTCCCTCCCGTACGGGAGCCAGACCCGAGCCGGGGCGGACGGCGAACACCGACACCGCCTCCGTCCGCTCCCCCGCCCTGGCGTTCACCGTGGAGATCCCGATCGGCTCCGCGCCGCGCACCCCCGGCACCCGGCCCCAGCCCGCCCAGACGGACGGGCCGAGGACCGAGCTCGTGAACGACACCGCCCGGCCGCCGGGCGGCGCCGCGAAGGCGAGCCGGTCGGCGGGCAGGCCCAGCACGGCCGAGGTGTTGTCCCGGGCGAGCCCGGCGGTCAGCCCGGACAACAGGCCGACGAGCAGGGTGATGAGCACCACCACCGTCCCCATCAGCGCGAACCGGCCCTTGGCGAACCGGAGGTCTCTCCATGCGACGAACATGGCTCCAGCCTCGCGGCCCGGCGGCGCCGGGGCATCGCGCCACAGCACACGTCGACCGGATCGAAGGACGCATCCGCACATCAAACTTTCGGTTGACCGGGCGGCCCCCGGCCCGCTTACGCTGGAAGACCTATGGACCCCCGCCCCCATACCCCGGTCGCCCGGCTGCTGCGCCTGTGTCTGCACGCGCTGCTCGCCGGGCTGCTCGCGCTCGTCGCGGCCCGCTCCACGGGCGACCCGGCGGCGCTGGCGGCGGTGGGCGCGACCGCCGCGGTGTACGCGGCGGGGGTGCTGACTCCCGCCGTACGGCCCCGTACCGAAGCGGGCGCGGCGTGGCTGGCGGCACTGTGCGCCGTCTGGCTGGTGCTGCTCGCGCTGTCGCCGGACGCCCTGTGGGTGGCCTTCCCGCTCTACTTCCTCCAGCTGCACCTGCTGCCGTCGCGCTGGGGCCTGCCGGCCGTCGCGGCGACGGCGGGCGCCGCCATCGCGAGCTTCCTGCTCCACGGCGGGCAGGTCACACCCGGCACCTTCATCGGGCCGCTCCTCGGCGCCGCCGTGGCCGTGGCCACCGTGTTCGGATACGACGCGCTGTACCGGGAGAGCGAGCGGCGGCGCGAGCTGATCGAGGAGCTGGTCGCCACCCGCGCCGAGCTCGCCGGGGCGGAGCGCGCGGCGGGCACGCTGGCCGAGCGCGAACGCCTGGCCCGGGAGATCCACGACACCCTCGCCCAGGGTCTGTCCTCCATCCAGCTCCTGCTGCGGGCCGCCGAGCGCGCGCTGGCGCCGGACGACCCGGCCCGCGCCCATGTGGAGCAGGCCCGTACGGCCGCCCAGGACAATCTGGCGGAGGCCCGCCGGTTCGTCCAGGCGCTGACCCCGCCCGGCCTGGAGCGGGCCTCGCTGCCCGGCGCCCTGGAGCGCCTGTGCGCCTCGACGCCCGGCCCGGCCGTGCGGTTCGGGATAAGCGGCACCCCGGTCGAGCTGCCCACCCCGTACGAGGTCGCGCTGCTGCGGATCGCCCAGTCGGCGCTCGCCAACACGGTCCAGCACGCGGCCGCGGAGCGCGCGGAGATCACCCTGAGCTTCATGGACACCTCGGTGGCACTGGATGTCGTCGACGACGGCAAGGGCTTCGAGCCGGGCCGTGAGCGCCCGTCCGGCCCCGGCGGCTTCGGGCTCCCGGCGATGCGGTCACGGGCCCGCTCGCTCGGCGGCACCCTGAGCGTGGAGTCGGCACCGGGTCAGGGCACGGCGGTCGCGATCACCCTGCCGCTGCCGGTGCCGGTGCCGGAGCGGGGTGCGCGATGAGCACGACACCGATCAGGCTGCTGCTCGCCGACGACCATCCGATCGTACGGGCGGGGCTGCGGGCCGTCCTCGACGCCGAGCCGGACTTCTCCGTCGCCGGGGAGGCCGCGACCGCCGAGCGGGCGGTGGAGCTGGCGGCCTCGGGCGGCTTCGACGTGGTGCTGATGGACCTTCAGTTCGGCGTCGGGATGCACGGCTCGGCCGCCACCGCGGCGATCACCGCCCGGCCGGGCGCGCCCCGGGTGCTGGTGCTGACCACGTACGACACGGACGCCGACATCCTGGCGGCCGTGGAGGCGGGCGCGGCCGGGTATCTGCTCAAGGACGCGCCCCCACAGGAGCTGGCCGCGGCCGTGCGGACGGCCGCCGCCGGTCAGTCGGCGCTCGCCCCGGCGGTGGCGCACCGGCTGATGGACCGGATGCGCACCCCGGCGCAGGCGCTCACCCGCCGGGAGCTGGAGGTGCTGCAACTGGTCGGCGACGGCCTGTCCAACCAGCAGATCAGCAAACGCCTCTTCCTGAGCCAGGCGACCGTCAAGTCCCATCTCGTCCATGTGTACGCAAAGCTGGGAGTGGAGTCGCGCACGGCGGCGGTCGCGGCGGCCGTCGCGCGCCGACTGATCCGGCAGCAGGGCTGATTTCCTCTACGCACACGCGTCACGGGCGACGCGGAAGGGCATGCATGCGGCATGTGTCCGGCCTGACCCGCGCGGAGGCTCCGCATGCCACAGACCGCCCGTCAGTACTGGTGGAATCTGCAAGGACGCACCAGACTCAACTTCAACTGGGGCATCATCAACCACGACTCGACCGTGATCATCACCGCGTCCGAGTACAGCGTGGACAACAACGACCCCCGGCACAGCCCCCGGTTCGTCGGCGCCGCCACGATCACGGTGGAGAACATCAGCCCGCACTCGCCGCCCTACGACCCCAACCACGGGGTCACCTTCACGGTCAACGTGGAGTGGGGCGCGCCGCTGCACATCGTCACCGACATCACGGTCCTGGACGGCCCGCCGGTCGCCATCGAGTACCAGAACGGCTGAGGGGGGCCGATGCCGCGCACCGCACGTCAGTACTGGGCCGGCCTCCAGGGCCGTACCACGCTGAACTTCAACTGGGGCATCATCGACCACGACTCGACGGTGATCGTCACGGTCTCCGAGTTCAGCGTCGACCCGGGCGACCTCAAACACAGCCCCCGGTTCGTCGGCGCGGCGCCCGTGCGGGTCAGCAACATCAGCCCGCACTCCCCGCCGTACGACCCCAACCACGGGGTGAGCTTCGTGGTCACCGTCGACTGGGGCGCCCCGCTGCACATCGTCACCGACATCACCGTCCTCGACGACAAGCCGGTCTACCGGCTCTGGGACGGCGGCCGGCTCGCCTTCACCATGCAGGCCCAGCAGCAGACCAACTGGTGCTGGGCGGCGGTGTCCACCAGCATCGCCCGCTTCTACGACGCGGGCAGCACCTGGACGCAGTGCGCGGTGGCCAACTCGCAGACCGGGCGCACCGACTGCTGCGGCGGCGGCGCGAGCGGCGCGGGCTGCAACTCCCAGCAGCCGCTGGACAACCCGCTGCGGATCGTCGGCCACCTGGACCGGATGGTCACCAACCGGGTGGACTTCGCGACGGTGGAGTCCGAGATCAAGGCGGGCCGCCCGCTGTGCGTCCGGATCGGCTGGTCGACCGGCGGCGGGCACTTCCTCACCGCGATGGGCGTGGACGCGCCGCTGAGCGGCTCGGACGCGATCGTGGCCGTCGACGACCCGATCTACGGCCGCTCCGACCAGGTCTACAACACGCTCGCCACCAGCTACCAGGGCAGTGGAACCTGGACCCACAGCTACTACACCCGGGCATAGGGACGGACCATGGCGCTTCAAGTACCGCAGCCACCCCCGGAGTCGCGCTCGGCCGCCGAGGCCGGGGTCGAGCTCCTCGCGGGCCTCGGCCGGGTCCGCACCGCGGCGACGCTGCTGCCCGCCACGGCCGACGAGCTCAGACTCGCGCACCCCCTCCAGATGTACGTGATCGGCCTCGGCGATCTGCCGGGCGGCCTCGCCGGGGCCCGCCCGGTCGCCTGGCGCTATCTCGTCCAGCACGACTCCGGTCCGGTCGCGCTCGCCGAGACGGTACGGGACGAGGCGGGCGGCCATGTCTTCAGCCAGCTCAACTACGGGCCGTTCGTGGCCGGGACGGCGGCCGCCCTCGAAGCCGCCGGACGGGAGCCGGGCGACGCGGAGGTGCGGCTGCTGCATCTGCCGGCCGTCCATCTGATCGCCGTCTGGCGGCACTCGCCGGGCGCGGACACCCTTGTCCCGGCGGCCCCGGCGCCGCCGGGCGTCGAGGCGGACCGCGCGTACCCGGCGGCCGAGCTCTTCGCGCTGCTCACCCGGAACGCGCCGCAAGACGTGCTGCCGCCGGAGGCGGAGGACGACCGGGGCGGGGGCTGAGCCGCAGCCGCAGCCGTCGCGGGCGGAGGACGGCGGGGACCGGAGCCGGGGCGCAGCCGCCGGCCCGGTCTCGCGGGACCAGCGCCGGGTGTGAGCCCCCCGAGCCGCCGGGGACTCACACCCGTAGCGCGAAGTCCTGTGCCGTGGCCCGGCGCAGCTCCCGGGCCACGCCCTTCGGGGCGCGCGGGGCGGGCGCGGTCAGCACCGGGCACTCGGCGTGCCGCAGCACATAGCGGCGTACCCGGCTCCGCCACGCGCCGGTGCGCGCGCCCACCACCAGCAGGTCGTCCACCCGGTGTGCGACCGTGCACAGCGCGGGCCCCGGCCGCCCGCGCACCGCCACCGTGCGGACCTCGACGCCGAGCGGCAGCCCGCCGAACGCGTCCGCGAAGGCCCCGTCGAGCCGCTGGCGCGCTTCCTGCTCCCAGTGCGCCGCCCATGCCCGGTCCGGGTGGCGCAGATACAGGTACTCGCCCTCGGGCGGCTCCCACGCGATCACCGCGACGAGTCTGCGGCCGCCGCGCCGGGCCTGCTCGGCGGCGACGCGCAGGGCGGCCAGGCTGCCGAGCGAGCCGCTCACCCCGACGACCACCCGCCCCGGCCCCCCGTGCCGCCCGCTCACCGCTCCCGCCCCCGCCTCGTCCGAAGAGTCCGCAGCCAGCCGAAGGTGACCGGCCTCGGCCGCTCCTCGCGGCGGCGCTGCATCTCCCGCTCGAACCGGTCCGTCACCGTGCCCGTGACCGTCTTCTCGCCCTGCATGGTTCTCGCCCTTTCCGGCCGTACCAGACCAATGCGCTGACACCTCCGGAGTCTGTACGCTGATTGGCCTGGACAGCAGGGCCAATCCAAGGGAGTTGGTATGGCAGGGATGGGAACGGTCCACTCCTTGGGCGGGGTTGCCGACAGCAGCAGGTCCCTGGGCAGCCGACAGCTGGCCACCCTGGTCGCCGCCACGGCCGGGGAGCGCCCCGGCTACCGCGCTCTCGCCCAGGGCGTCCGCACGCTCCTGCTCGACGGGCGCATTCCGCTGCACACGAGGCTGCCCGCCGAGCGGGAGCTGGCCGGGGCGCTCGCGGTGAGCCGGGCCACCGTGACCGCCGCGTACGACCTGCTGCGCGAGGGCGGGTACGCGGTGAGCCGGCGGGGCGCGGGCACCTGGACCGAGTTGCCGGCCGGCCAGCGCCCGGCCAATGTGGCCAGCTTCCCGGACGGCGCCGACACCATCGACCTGGCGATGGCGGCACCGGCCGCGCCGGAGGCCGAGTACGCCGAGGCGCTGGCGCTCGCCGGGGCGCGGCTGACCGGTCATCTGCGCACCCCCGGCTACCACCCGCTGGGTCTGCCGGAGCTGCGCGCGGCCGTCGCCGAGCGGTACACCCGGCGGGGGCTGCCCACGCTCCCCGACCAGATCCTGGTCACCACGGGCGCCCAGCAGGCCCTCTCCCTCGTGATGGGCCTCCTCGCCCGCCCCGGCGACCGCGTCCTGGTCGAGAGTCCCTCGTACGCGAACGGCCTGGACGCGATCCGGTACGCCGGGCTGCGTATGACGCCGGTGCCGGTGACGGACGAGGGGTGGGACGGCGAGCTGATGGAGTGCGCGCTACGGCAGACCGCGCCCCGGCTCGCGTATCTGATCCCGGACTTCCACAATCCGACCGGGGCGCTGATGGGGGCCGAGCAGCGGGCCCGGCTGCTGCGCTCGGCGCGGGCCACGGGGACGTGGCTGCTGGTCGACGAGACGATGGCGGAGATGGCGCTGGACGTGCCCGCGCCCGCGCCGCTCGCCTCGCTGGCGCGGGCGGGCGAGGCGGAGCAGGTCGTGACGGTCGGCTCGCTGAGCAAGACGCACTGGGGCGGGCTGCGGATCGGCTGGGTGCGGGCGAGTTCGCGGCTGATCACCGAACTGGCGGCCACCCGGATCCACCGGGACATGGCGTCCTCGGTCCTGGACCAGCTGGTGGCGCTGGAGCTGCTGCCCGGGATGGACGCGGTGCTGGTGGGGCGGCTGGCGCAGATGCGGGAGCGGCGCTCGGCCCTGGCGGCCGCGCTCACCGACCACTTCCCGGAGTGGCGCTGGCAGCTGCCGCCGGGCGGCCTCACCCTCTGGGTCGACCTGGGCCGTCCGATCGCGGGCGCGCTGTGCCGGGCGGCGCTGGGGCACGGGGTGCGGCTCCAGGGGGGTGCCCGCTTCGCGGCGGACCCGGGTACGCATGAGCACCGGTTGCGTCTGCCGTACTGCATGCCGGCGGAGGTCACCCGGGAGGCGGTCCGCCGCCTGGCCTCGACGCTGTCCGCGGGCCTGCCCACGACCCCGGCGGAACTGGACCGCCCCCACTGGGTGGCGTAGCCGGGCCCGGCCTTTGTCTGCGGGTGAGTAGCGGCCCGGCCTTTGTCTGCGGGTGCGTGGTGGGCTGGTCGCGCAGTTCCCCGCGCCCCTTTTCGGGCCCGGCCTTCGTCTGCGGGTCGTGGGTGGCTGGTCGCGCAGTTCCCCGCGCCCCTAGGGGGTTGGCCGCAGCCGGAGAACCCAGCTC